>VGDM01000025.1 GCA_016869715.1 Alphaproteobacteria bacterium | reverse complement strand
TGACCAAAGTCGGCTTTAAGCCAATCCGGATCTATCCCGGGTCACCCTGGGAGAACGGCTATAACGAGTGGTTTAACCGAACACTTCGCAGAGAGGTGCTCAACGCTGAATGGTTTAGCACACCCCCCAGGCCCAAACTGTTATCAATCAATGGCTCCACCAATATAACCATGTCCGGCCCCACCACGCCCTCGGAATGCGGCCGCCGGCACCCGAAACATACTTAGTAAACCCACAAATCACTGGTACATAAAAATGGGGCTGGACAGAAGCATAAACGAAATGCCGCGCGCCGTTGTAGGATCATCCTCGACTAGCAGAACACGCATTGATCGCTTCTTTTGACCCACAGGTGAGAAATTACAGAGTCTCGCTGGGGATTGGAACGGGAAATTTCAGCCCCCTGCGTCCCACGAACAATATTCGTCCAAAAAAGTAAATTTCTTGATGAAGAAAAATACTTAAATTGAGTTTTTGACGGATTTTTACGATCATTAGTCATTCCTTTCTTAATGAGTACTTACCAAAAGGTGAATCGCGGCTAAAAATTCGGCCTGAGACTCGCGCGGCAGGAAGTGTCCGGCTGCTGGAACAACCCGGCGCGCCAAAAGCCGTGTGAAGTGCTGCGCGCAGCCGGCGCTATTCTCTGGCGGGTCCACGCCATCCTTCGCCCCGTGCAAAACCAGGCTCGGCACGGTGATCATGGGGACGGTGGCCAGGCGGGCTTCAATCGCCGCATAGGCGGGGTCCCCGGCTAAGGCGCGGTGGCGATGGCGGTAGGAATGGACGGCAACCGCCACGAAATCGGGATTGTCGAAGCTGGCCGCCGTTTTGGCGTAGCTTTCGGCAGAGAAGCCCATATTGGGCGACCACATGCGCCACAGCAGCTCACAAAGGCTATGCCCATTCTGGGCCAGGCCCGCCGCGCCCCTGTCTGTTTGCAGGTACCATTGATACCAATGGCGCGCTTCCTGCGCCGGCGCGGCGGGGCGGATACTCCCAGCAATATTCTGAATATTATAGCCATTTGCGGAAACCAGGCCGATCACTCGCTCAGGCCAAAGGGCCGAGACAACACAAGCGGCGCGCCCGCCCCAATCATACCCGGCCAGGATCGCCTGCGGGATCGCCAGCGCATCCATCAGCGCGAGCAAATCCGCCCCAAGCGCCGCCTGTTCGCCGGAACGCGGGGTTGCCGGGTCCAGAAACCGGGTCGGGCCATAGCCGCGCAGATAGGGGACCAGTACGCGGAAGCCCTGGGCGGCAAGCTCGGGCGCCACGCCATCCCAGGCGCGGACGTCATCAGGAAAGCCATGCAGCAGGATGGCAGCGGGCCCGGTTTCGGGGCCGTGCATTTCCACCGCCATGTCCAATACCCCGGCCTTGACCATCCTGAGTTCCATCGCCCCCGCTCTCCTTTAATTGGCGCATTCTTTATCGGGAGCAGTAACCAAAGGGTCAACGCGCGGGCTGAAGAACCCCTTAAATCGAAAATTATTTGCAACCCAGGGATGCAGGCCGGAGACGCTGCTTCGCCAAAAAGCTGCGTCGGCCGAGGCCATTCTAGCCCATGCTAGTAAATTAAAGTTATTTGAATCAGTATTTTAGTAAAAAGCTTTACTCAACCCGGCAGTGGATATTGGTCCAGATAGGCTTGGTATTCCGGCTCAACCTCAATCGCCAGCGATGAAAGGGCGCGCACCACCGCACAGTAAAAGGAAATGGTGACCACCAAATCCACCATCAGTTCATGGTCGAAATGCGCGGCGAGCGCCTTATAGGTGGCCTCGGTCACGCCCGGCCCTGCCGCGCCTTCACGGGCGGCCAGCAGCACCAGCTTGGCCAGCGGTTCAAGCGCTGAATCCTGCCCGGCGCTTTCCGCGATCAGGCCACGGATATCGGCATCGCTGACGCCGAAATCCTTACCGATTTTCACATGATGCGACCATTCATAAGGAGAGCGCGCCCGCCAGCCCACTTGCAGAATGGCCAATTCGCGCAGCCGGGGGTCAAGGCGGGACCCGTAGCGGATGAATTGCCCAAGGCCGGAAAAGGCGCGTGCTGCCTTAGGGCTATTGGTCAACGCCTTATGCAAGGCAATCGGGCGCTTCAGCAGGTCTCGATCGGCTTCCGCCAGATCATCCACTGTCAAATCAGGCACGCGGGCCATGGGCAATCCTCCATTTCGGGGAAGCCTAACCGCTTACTCTTATGGCCGGAAGCCCGCGCCGCCTGGGTCACCGCCTTAGCATCCGGCTCTTCCACCCGCCTGCCTTGCAGGCGCACGAGCCCCGCCGCTTCCAGCCCATGCGTGACGCGGGAGAGGCTTTCCGGGGTCATGCCGAGTCGCGCAGCAATTGCCGCAAGGGGTTCCAGCATGGCAACGCGCCCGCCTGGCAGCAGCCGCCCAGTGAGGAAATGCGCCACGCGTTCGCTCGTCTTGGTGAGTTTCGTGTCGAGCAATTGATCCGCCAGGACCTGCCATTGCCGCGCCATTTGCGTGAGGTTGGCCTCCGCGCCAGACGCGGTTCCTTAGCCATGGTGGCGTGGGAGGCATGAACCGGGATGCGGAGCAGGCGGCTCGGGGCCAGAGCCTCGGCGCCAAAGGGCCAGGCACCGCCCATGATCACCGCTGGCAATAAGAAGCACTCGCCGCCGCCGATGCTTTCCAAAAGGCCGCGGGAAGCGGACGCACCCTGCATGGAAAGGCCGAAGGAACCTTCCAAGACAAGGTAAAGCGCTTCTGGCTCAGCCTCGGGCGCGAAAATCACATCTCGGCGCGGCACGGTGGCGGGGGCGGCGGCGGCCATCAGGGCGCGGGCAGCTGGCACCCCGGCGGCGGAAAGAAATGGGTGCCCGATGCCATGGGCGGGCGCGGCGATCATTTCCTGCATGATGGCAGACAAACCGAATTCGCAGCGCCGCTTCTTGATGCAGCGCAAGCACCCTGGCGATAAGGCGCCACTTCACGCAAAATGCCCCGGCAAGAAACGGGGGCGCCATGCACATCAACTCCAGCCATTTGCCGGTGGATTTCGCCGAGGGGCATTTCTGCGCCCGCATAATGCGGCCCGAAGGCCCCTGCGTGATCGGCTTCGCGCGCGGCGCGGCCTTTGATCTCACACCAGCCTTTGGGACGACATCGCGCTTTCTGGAGGAAGATGACGCGATTGGTGGCATGCTGCGGCATGGAGAGCGCATCACGCTCGACCTTGAAGCGATATTGCCCAGTGCCGCCTGGGCTGCGCGCGACCCTGCCAAGCCCTTCCTGCTGTCACCGATTGATCTGCAAACCGTGAAGGCTGCTGGTGTAACCTATGTCCGCAGCATGCTGGAAGGCGTGGTGGAAGAACGCTGCCGTGGCGATGCCGGCCCGGCGGAGGCGGTGCGCGCTGAATTCCGCAAAATTATTGGCGATGGTCTGGCCGCCATCATTCCCGGCAGCGCGGAAGCCATGCGTCTCAAAACCGCCTCGCTGCAAAAGGGCTGGTGGAGCCAATATCTTGAAGTGGGCCTTGGCCCGGATGCGGAGATTTTTACCAAATGCCCCGCCATGGCCTCTGTTGGTACTGGCAGCAAGATTGCTGTGCATCCTGTCTCTGCCTGGTCCAACCCTGAACCGCAAGCGGTGATGGTGGTGAATGCCAAGGGGTGCATTCAGGGTGCCACTCTCGCCAATGATGTCAATCTGCGGGATGTGGAAGGGCGAAGCGCTTTGCTGCTGGGGCGTGCCAAGGACAATAACGCCTCTGCCGCGCTTGGGCCGATGATCCGCTTGTTTGATGCAGGCTTTACCTTGGAAGATGTACGGCGCGCGGAACTCGGCCTGACCATTACCGGGCGTGATGGGTTTGAATTGGCGGAAAGCGGGCCGTTGGGCGCAATCAGCCGCGACCCAGCGGATGTGGTTTTGCAAATGATTGGTGCGCATCATCAATATCCGGGTGGTGCGGTGCTGTATCTGGGCACGCCATTCTCGCCGGCCAAGGATCGTGGCGCGCCCGGCATGGGCTTCACGCATCGCGAAGGGGATGTGGTGCGGATTGCATCGCCCCGGCTTGGGGTTTTGGTGAATGAGGTGGATCGCACCGATGAATGCCCGCCCTGGCGCTACGGCATTGGGGCGCTTTTTGCTTCCCTCGCGGCGCGTGGATTGCCGCGTGCATGAAGGAAGAAACCGGGCAGCTTGATCGCGGCGATGGCATGCATTTGGCCTGGCGGCGCGTGGCTGGGCGCGGGCCCGGCGTGGTGTTTCTGGGCGGCTTCAATAGCGACATGACGGGCAGTAAGGCGGAATTCCTCGCGGCCTGGTGCGCCGCGCGCGGGCAAGCGTTTTTGCGCTTTGATTATTCCGGCCATGGCACATCCGAAGGGCGGTTTGAGGATGGCACGATTGGGCGTTGGGCGGATGATGCGGCCTGCGTGATTGCGGCGCTGACCGAAGGGCCGCAAATCCTGATCGGGTCATCCATGGGCGGTTGGATTGCGCTGCTGTTGGCCGCGCGCCGCAAGGTGGCGATCTGCGCGTTGATCGGCATTGCCCCGGCGCCGGATTTCACCGAGGATTTGATGTGGGCGGAATTTCCGCCCGCAATCCGAAAAGTGATCATGCGCGATGGTTTCTGGCATCGGCCAAGCGACTACGGCGCGCCTTATCCCATCACGCGCGCCTTGATTGAAGATGGCCGCAACCAGCTTTTGCTGCGCGGCCCGATTGCGCTTGAATGTCCCGTGCGTATTTTGCAGGGCCAACAGGACCCGGATGTGCCCTGGCGCCATGCGCTGCGCATTGCGGAAGCGGTGACAGGTTGCGATGTGCGCGTGACGCTGATCAAGGATGGCGATCATCGCCTGTCGCGGGAGGCGGATTTGGTGCTGTTGGGGGAGGCGGTGGCGGGGTTGATTGGGTGAAGGTTAAGCTATGTGATATGGTAGTTCGAGAGACTAAGCTTGAATCTTTCAGGCCGACTTTGCCTGTATGGTATATGGCTGACGCTGGAGACCGATCTTGGCCAATCTATTTTTTCAATGGTTGGCTTATTATCCCCTTCTGCTGCGCTTTGGTTGTGATCGCCGCTCCTGTAAGACGTGGCGTCGCCAGGGCTTCGGGGGGCGCCCACCTTCGGAATGTAGAAGTAGTTCTGCTTGATCGGGCGGAACGCAAAGTCCCTTTGCTAAATGCACCATCAATTCGCAATATTTGTCATATGTGGCTGCTGTTGTCCTGCGCGATACCGTCCATGATGGGTCCAAGGAAACAACTTTGTATTCAGAAAGGAGGTTCATTGAATTCCCTGTCCACTGATCCAGGATGAAATATCCGGCCGCTGGCTTCCGAAAAAAGAAAATCAATTTCGCGAAGAATGCTACAGCTAGACCTTTGATCGGGTCGTCAGCAGCAAATACGTTGAAAGCAGCACCTTGGCTGAGATTTTCTTCCCTCAATCGGGTGAGGGCGCGCTGAATACGGTCACGATGGCGCCACGCGTCCCTACCATGATCTCGGCGCTGCCCGTGCCGAGCCATGATATAAAAATAGGCAGTCAAGAGGTCTACAGCAGGATCGCGACAAAGCTCTCGTAATTTCCCCCGCGAGAGAGGGCGGTTATGGGTGGCGATAGCCGCCGGCAGCTCATGAGATGGTAGCGCTTGAGACCATCGGGCTGGCGCTTGCGCGCGCCCCCATGAGCCAGACTCCGCCATAGAGGCTTTCAGTACTTCAAGGTATTGCCATAGGAATGGAAAAGTTGATCCCTCTTCAAAGTTGGAAAATTTCTCTTATTCCTCATGGCTTGTGGCCAGCAGCTCAAAATCGCGCGCGGCGATAATTATGCGACTTCGCGCAGACGTTGTAATCCGTAATCAGTAAGACGCACCCCGTTGACGCGGCGTTCATTCAAGGGATTGATCGCAACAACCGGTTTGAGAATGGTTTTATTATCATCAAGAAATATCAATGAAGCTTGCATGGTATTCTCATACTGTTTCATGACGATGCTTCTACACAAAGCATCTAGCCCGTGACCGCAGCCGGCTGCCACAAGAGTTTCGAGGCTTATTTTTTTATTCAATAGGGGCACTGCATCTTTGGATGAAAGCCTACCCTGTGACTCGGGACCAGCAAACCATTGAGACCAACGCGCCAAAAATACTCGATCGTCTACTTCTTGTTCATTGGCGTGGCGAAAGTGCATGAGCGAACTTTCTCTAGCGGTCGGCGTTCAACTCCGACTGTTTTTGTTTCGGTATCAGAAATATGAGAATTTATCAGGCTTCTGACTAAACCTGAAAATATCGTTTCGGAATATTTTTTCAGACCTCAGGTTAGCTTGAAGCAGCCACCTTTCAGAGAATGAACGGCGATTTCACTGCTGCCCCATCCTCATGAGTCGCTATTCTAAACTCGCCGCCAAGCCTTCCCTATAACTCGGATATCGCCACGCAATCCCTAGCGCCAATTTAGTTGCGGCATTGGCGACACGGCGATTTTCCGACCAAAAGGACAGCGCCATGGGTGACATGCTGGCGCACGCTTCTTCAAAAGGAATGGCCGGCGGTGGCGGCACGCCCAAAAGCCGCGCGGCTTCTTCCATGACAGCCGCGCTATCGGCGGGTTCATCATCCACGAAATTCAGCACACGACAGCCCGGTGCGGGTGGGTGGCTGATCGCTGCCATCACCGCGTGGGCAATATCATCGCGATGGATGCGGCTGAAGCTGTGGCCGGGCTTCACCACGCGCCGCGCGACACCCGCGCGCAATTCTGCAAAGGGGGCGCGGCCTGGTCCGTAAATTCCGCCGACACGGCAGATATCCAAAGCCGCACCCGCGGGCCGTGCGGCGCGCCAGGCTTCTTCGGCTGCCAGCCGCCTTTGGCCGCGCGGCTGGCCAGGGGCCGGTAGGGTTGCCTCATCCACCGTGCCGCCACCGCGATCGCCATAGACACCGGTGGTGGAAAGATAGCCGATCCAGCGCTGATTGCCGGAAGCGAGCGCAGGGCCGTGCCGGCGCAGCACGGGGTCCCCGGCTTCATCAGGCGGCGCGGTAATCAGCCAATGCGTCGCAGCGGCGAAGGCCGGGTCAGCGTCATCGAAGCGGATTACCTCAACCCCAGGCGGTGCCTTCAGGTCCTCCGGCTGACGAGAGGTAGCCACCACCCGCCAGCCAGCGGCGACAGCGGTCTTGGCCACGGCCTGCCCCGCATAGCCAAGCCCGGCGATAATCAGCAGCTTCTTCTGTTCCATGGTTTTTCCGCCACGCGCGATAATTAAAAATCTGTTCACCGGGCGGCATGCTACCACAGCGTGCAAACTGCGCTAAATGTGGCGCGATGGTTCCAAAGCCCATGAAGCTGATCGGTTTTGCCTCGGCGCTGCTGGTTCTGGGCGCGGCCGGGGGCATGTGGCTTTCGGGCGTGCTGTCCTCAGCGCAGCAGGATGCGGCCTTGCCTATTCCGCCAGAACCGCCCCGGCTTTCCCAAGCGCCGGAGTATGCGCGCTGCCTTGATTCGCTGTTGGTGGACCCTGCCGGCGCGCGCGGCTTTGCGCGGGATTGGCACATGCAGGGCGGCGGCGAAGGGGCCGCGCAATGCGAAGCCCTGGCCCAGCTCAGCCTTGGGGAGGCTGATGCAGCGGCAGGGGCTTTGGAACGTATCGCAGCGCGCAGTGAAGCCGGGCTTGCCGCGCGTGCGGCGGTGTTTGGCCAGGCGGCGGAAGCGTGGCGCGCTGCGGGTAGGGCACAACGCGCTGCTGCGGCCGCAAGCCTCGCGCTCGCATTGACCCCGCAAGACCCGGATTTGCTGCTGGAACGCGCCATGGCGCGGCTTGCGCTCGGGCAAGTGCCAGGGGCGCTCGCTGATCTCGACCTCGCTGTGGTGTTGGACGCTGGTCGTGCCGAAGCCTGGGTTTGGCGCGCCGCCGCGCAGCGCCGGATGGAAAGCCTGCGCTCGGCGGAAGACAGCATCACCACCGCGCTGCGCCTCGCGCCGCGCAATGTGGAAGCGTTGCTGGAACGCGGCATTTTGCGCCAATTGCGCGGAGAGGCTGAAGCCGCGCGGCGCGATTGGGAAAGGGTGCTGGAATTGGCCCCGGATAGTCCTGCTGCCGATCTGGCGGCGCAGAATTTGGCGCTGATCGAAGCGGGGCCAAGCCAAAGATAATCTTGCAGGTCGCGCGCCCTCACGCCATTCTGGCGGCGTTTTCACCGGAACTTGCCCCATGAACAGCTTCCATCGCCGCTCCCTTCTGGCGCTTAGCGCTGGGCTGGCTGCCAGCCCAAGGGCGGTGCGCGCACAAGCCGCCTGGCCGGATCGGCCAGTGCGGATCATTTGCGCCTTTCCCGGGGGCTCGACGCCGGACCTCGCGGCGCGGGCGATTGCGCCGCATTTGCAGCAGGTGCTGGGCCAGCCGGTGATTGTGGAAAACCGTGCCGGCGGTGGCGGGCATATCGGCACGGAAGCGGTGGCGCGCGCGACGGATGGCCATACGCTTGGCGTCACGATTGGCGGGCCGGGCAGCACGGCGAAAATTCTGAACCCGGCGCTTGGCTATGACCCGGCGACTGATCTGGCGCCGATCAGCCTTTTGGCGCGGCTGCCCTTTGTGTTGGTGGTACATCCTTCCGCGCCCGCGCGTAGCGCGCCCGAGTTCGTTGCTTATGTCAAGGCCAATCCGGGTAAGATCAGCTATGCCTCCACTGGGCCTGGCACGCTTTCCCATCTGGTGATGGAGGATTTGGCGGCGTCTCAGGGTTTTGAGGCGGTGCATGTGCCCTATCGCGCCGTGGGTCAGGCGGTGCTGGATTTGGTGGCAGGGCGCATCCATGCGTTTTTCGCGGCAACCGGCGGTGTGCTGGGCCAGGTGCGGGATGGTTCCGTGCGCGCTTTGGCGGTGACGAGCGCAGAGCGTTTCCCTGCCCTGCCAGAGGTGCCGACCATGGCGGAAGCGGGCGTGCCTTCTGACCCGGCTGTTGCCTGGATCGGGCTTTTCGCGCCGGCGGGTTTTCCCGCGGATCGTATTGCGCGCCTTGCTGAGGAAACTGGCAAGGCTCTTGCCGTGCCCGATCAGCGCCGTGCCTTGGAAACCGCAGGCTTTACCGTGGTGGGGAGTGATACAGACACTTTCCGTGCGCTGCTCGCTTTCGATATTGCGCGCTGGGGTGGCTTGATTCGCCGGCTTGGGTTGAAGCCGGAGAGCTGATCTGGAGCATTTTCAAGCCAAGTGAGATCACTTGGCGACTCGGAAAATGCGACCCAACAATGATTAAGTGCGTTTCCGGTGAACTAACGTGAACTGGAAACGCACTAAAAAATTCCAGCAGCCAGCCCGGCGGCGAAAGCGGCGCCGAGCTCTTCACAAAGCGAAAGGTCTTCTGCCCTGATGATCTTGGGCGCAGCGATGGCTTCCGGCGTTTGCGCGCCAGTGATGACAATCAGCGGCTCCGCAATGGGCTTCAGCCGCCAGCCTGTGGCGATGCGCGCAATCTGCCGCGCAGCGCCCGTGCCATCGGACCCCGCGCAGATCATGATCGCATAGGGCCGGCCCTGGATTTCATCTAGCAACGGGTAATAGCAGCGATCAAAAAAATCCTTCATCACGCCGGCCATGCTAGCTAGGTTTTCAGGCGTGGCGAAAATATAGCCATCGGCGGCCAGCAAATCCTCTGGCACCGCTTCGGTGGCGTGCAGGCCACCAACGGCGGTAATGCCTTCAGCCATGGCGCCTTCAAGTGCTGCCTGCGCCATCTGCCGTGCGCCATCCGTCATGGAATGGTGAATGACGAGAAGTGTTTTCATGCCAATTCAGCGACGGATCAAACCTTGTGGCAGGAAGGCGCCATTGTAGTAGGGCACGGCTGAAACCGGCTTGCGCGCGGCATAGACATAGGCCGGGTAGTAGATCATCAGCATGATCCCTTCCTCGCCAATCGCGATATCGGTCGCTTGGGCGAAAAGCTCATTCCGTTTGGTTTCATCCATGGTCTTCAACGCCTCTGCCACCAGCGCATCGGCGCGTGGGCTGGAATGGCGCGTGCGATTGGCGGTGCCAAGCCCGGCATCTCGGTTGAAGGTATGGAGCAGCGCGCGATAGGCATAGCTGATATTATCCGCGCCATATTGCGCAGCCATCACTGTGAAGGTCTGCCGCGCGGCAGCCGGGAAATAGGCTGCATTCGGCATGGTTTGTACTTCCGTCTTCACGCCAATGCGCGTCCAGAATTGTGCGATGGCTTGTGCGACCTTTTCATCATTCGGGTAGCGGTCATTGGTGGCGTGGATGGTGATTTGAAACCCGTTAGGATAGCCCGCTTCCGCCAGCAGGCGCCGCGCGCGATCCGGTTCAAACGCCACAGGCTTGAGCCGTGGGGAGGTTCCCGGCGTACCCGGCGGCAGCACATCAGATGCGACGGACGCCGCGCTTTCCATGACGCGATCCACAATCGCCGCGCGATTGATGGCATGCGATAGCGCCAGCCTGACCCGCACATCCTTGAGCGGATTCTTGGTCATAGCCTGGCCGTTATTATCGCGAATATGCGGAGAGATATCGCGGTCCATATCAAGCGCCACATACATCACGCGCATGCCCGCGATCTGGGAGACATCAATCGCCGTATTGCTGCGCAGGCGTGCAAGGTCGGGGATCGAGACCTCATCTATTGCCTGCACGTCGCCCGAAAGCAGCGCAGCGATGCGCCCGGAATCATTCGGGATGACGCGGAATTGCACTTCTTCAAATTCCGGCTTGGCGCCGAACCAATGCGGGTTGCGGCGCATGGTGACGAATTCGCCGAAGCGGTAATCCACCAGCGTATAAGGGCCGGAGAAAAGCCGCGCCTTGCCGGCGTTGAAATCCGCGGGCTTGAAATCCTCACCGAGTGATGCGGCGACGATGGCGATTTCCGTCAGATCCTCCGCCATGAAGGGGTAGGGTTCTTCCGTTTTGACCAGCAGGCGCTGCGCATCAAGACTCTCGATATCTTTGATGGCGCGAACAAAAATCTGATAGCCGCCGGCGGAGCCTTCCAGGCGCGGAATACGCCGGATGGAAAAGGCCACGTCCTGCGCCGTAATGGGGCGGCCATCGCTGAATTTCGCTGCTGGGTTCAGCGTGATTTCCCAGGCGCGGCCATCACCGACCGCGCGCCAGGATTGCGCGATGGCGGGGGTTGGTTTGCCATCCGGGGTCATGCCAATCAGCCGCGCATGGCAACCGCGCAGCAGATTCTGTTCGCCTGCCAGGCGGAATTGCGGGTCCATGGAAGTGGGGCTGAGTTTGACGCCAACGCGCAGCACGCCGCCCGGCAGGGGCTGCGCCGTGGCGCCTTGGGTCAGCACAAACAGGCTTGCACCGAAGCCTGCGAGAAATTCGGAACGTTTCAGCATGGCGGCCCCCTTTTCTTCAGGCGCCAAGTCTTGCGCTCAGTGCGCTTTCGCGCAAGCGGCGCGGTTCGCCGGCAGGGCAAGCGTGATGGCCCAGCAAAGCGAGAGCATCACCGCCGCCCCCGCCAAGGCGCCGGTAATGCCGGCCATTTGATAGAGCAGGCCCGAAAGCAACGTGCCGGCAAAGCGCCCGGCAGCATTGGCGGCGTAGTAGAAGCCGACATCCTCGGCGGCTTTCTTGGAGCCGGCATAGGCCAGGATGAGGTAGGAATGCAGTGAGGAATTCACCGCGAAAGCAAAGCCAAAAACCAAAAGCCCCGCCACCAGCACCAGATCGGCACGGCCCGCCTGCAACCATAATGCTGCCATCAGTGCGGGCGGTATCACCGCAAGGGCAAGGCACCATAGCCGCGCGGCTGGGACCTCGGCACTCAACCCATCGGCGCTGCGCTGGATCAGGGAAGGTGCGGCTGCCTGCACCAGCCCATAGCCAATCGTCCAAATGGCGAGGAAGCCGCCCACTGCGGCAAAGCCCCAGCCCGAAGAATAGAGAAACACGGGCAGCGCCACGACAAACCAGACATCGCGTGCGCCAAACAGCAAAACACGCGCTGCGGCCAGCAGATTGACGCCGCGATCCCGCGCCATGAATTCGCGCATGGAGGCAGACGCCTTGGCCTTACCCATCATCGGCGGCAGGGATGCCACAACACCCAGCAACACCATCGCAAGCAGCGCGGCCATCAACCAAAGCGCGCCCTGAAAGCCAAGCGCTTCCAGCAACACACCGCCCAGGAAAAACCCGACACCCTTCATGGCGTTCTTGCTGCCGGTGAACCAGGCGACCCAGCGGAACAACCGGCCCGAGGCATCGCCCGCCGTGAGTTTGATCGCGGATTTGGAAGCGGTTTTGGTGATGTCCTTCGCAATGCCGCAAATGCCTTGCGCGACCAGGACCCAAACCAGCGCCATGGCCGGCACCCAGCTTGGTGAAAGCGCTGACAGCATCAAGAAACCTGCGATTTGTGCGGCCAGCCCCACCGCCAGCATGCGCGCAATGCCAAAGCGTGTCGCCAGCCAGCCGCCAATCAGATTGGCGCCAATACCCGCCGCTTCATACAGCAGGAACAGAAACGCCAGCGCGAATGGCGAATAGCCAAGCTTATGGAAATAGAGCAGCACCAGCATGCGCAAGGCGCCATCGGTCAGCGTAAAGCCCCAATAGGCGGCAGTGACGATGGCGTAGTTGCGCATATCAGATGCCGCGCGCTTGCATGATACAGGCCAGATCCACCATGCGGCAGGCATAGCCCATTTCATTGTCATACCAGGCGTAGATTTTTGCCATGGTGCCATCCGTCACCAGGGTTGATGGCGCATCAATGATGGAACTGCGCGTATCCCGCGCATAATCGGCCGAAACCAAGGGCCGTTCCTCATAGCCCAGAATACCGGCCAGCGGGCCTTCGGCAGCCGCGCGGAACAGCGCGTTCAACTCCTCGGCGCTCGTGGCGCGCTGCAATTCAAACACGCAATCGGTGAGGGAAGCATTCAGCACTGGCGCCCGCACCGCATGGCCATTCAACTTGCCCTTCAATTCCGGATAGATCAGCGCAATGGCCGTCGCACTGCCCGTGGTAGTAGGTTGCAAGGATAGCATGGCGGAACGTGCGCGGCGCAAATCCTTATGCGGTGCATCCACCACCACATTGGTATTGGTGGGGTCATGGATGGTGGTGATCTGGCCATGCCTGATTCCAATCGCCTCATGCACCACCTTCACCACGGGGGCGAGGCAATTGGTGGTGCAGGATGCGGCGGTGACAATCGGGTGGCGCGCGGGATCATAAAGCGCATCATTCACGCCAACCACGGTGTTAAGGACTGCGGCTTCCTTGACCGGTGCGGCGACAATCACGCGCTTCGCCCCGCGGTCCAGATGCCCGCGCAGGGTGGCCTCGGTCAGGAATTTGCCGCTGCATTCCAGCACCAAATCAACGCCGAAATCACCCCAGGGAATCGCTGCCGGCGTCGCGTATTCCGTGAAGCCGATGCGCTTGTCAGCGATGCGCAAAGCATCCGCGCCTTCCGCCGCGATGGGCGCGCGCCAACGGCCCTGCACGCTATCAAAAGTGAGCAAATGCGCCGTGGCTGCCGCGCCGCCCTTCACCTCGTTCACATGCACAATATCCAGCCGATTGGCGCGGCGCGGATCATCCTCACCCCGTTCCGCTGCGCCGAAAGCGGCGCGCAAGGCGAGCCTGCCAATGCGGCCCATGCCATTGATGCCAACCCTCATGCCCGTGCCCCCGCCATAGGATTGCCGAGCGCTTCAACCCGCGCCTGCAACGCCATGCGATCCAGCGTGGTAAAGGGAAGGCTGATGAAGATATCAAGCCGGCGCCGCAGCGCCGCGTAAAGCTCGTTCAAAAGCGTCGCGCGTTCGGCGCCAGCGCCCGAGAATTTCGCCGGGTCCGGCAAGGGCCAGGCCGCGCTGGTGATGGTGTCACCAAAATCCGGGCAGCGCTGGCCTTCCAGCGTATCGCAAAGTGCGATAACGAAATCGAAGCGCGGCGCATCGGTGCTGGTGAATTCCTCCCAGGATTTGGACCGCAACGGCGCCACATCATGCCCAAGCGCCTGCAGCTGCGCGAGCACTTCTGGCATCGGCCCATCGGGCGCGGGTTCCGACCCGGCGGAATAGGCGCGGAAGCGCCCAGCACCGATGCGGTTCAGAATGGCTTCCGCCATGATGGAACGCGCGGAATTGCGCGTGCAGAGGAACAGCACCCGCATGGCGCGCGGGGCGGTGATGGGCGCCGTTGTCCCACCCAGAAACCCCACCAGTGCGGCAAGGGCGGCAGGTTCGCTGGCATAAAGCACCTGGCGCCCTTGGCGCTGCGGCGTGATCAGCCCGGCATCTTCCAGCGCACGCAAATGGAAGGAAAGCGTGGAGGGCGGCACACCAAGTGCCTCGGCGATGTCTCCTGCCGCCAGGCCCTCAGGCCCTGCGCTTTGTAGGTTTTGGATCAGGGCCAGGCGCGTCGGCTGGCCCAAGGCGGCGAAGGCCGCGGCGGCGTGTTCATTTTCCATGATTCCAGTATAATGGAAATAATGTTTAAAGCACGTGAAAGTTCCATGACAAGGCGGGCACCCTACCAGCCATTCACCCTATCCCAGACGGCAATCACCTCATCCCCGCCATCCACCACGTAATAGCGGTCATGCGCGGCGACAGTCAGGCAGGTATGGTTCGGCGCCACGCGCACCAGGGCGCCGACGGGAAGCTCAGCGAAAGGCAACGGGCTAGCGCCACGCACCTCGCCATGTTCCTGATGGGTGCGCGCCAAAATCGCCTCCCCAAAACGCCACTTGCCGTGGCGGTCCAGCATGACGCCAAAGCCGAGATCGCGCGGCGCTGTCTGGGTGCTGCGATCCTTGGAAAGCGCAATCCCGCCCGCATCAATCAGCACCGCATTGCGCTCCTGCTTGCGAGAGGTGACGGCGGAAAGCACCGTCACGGCGATATCTTCCATACCATGCGTACCGATCTGGCCCTGGAACAAATCGCCGAACATGTAGACACCCGCGCGAATATCCGTGATGCCCGCCATGGATTGCCCGTAAAGCGCGGTGGGCGAAGACCCGGCCGAGACAACGCGCGGCGTGATGCCCATGCTGCGCAAACGCTCGGCCGCCAGCACCGCACCGGCGCGCTCGGCCTCCGCCACTTTGCGCATGCCGTCTTCGCTGCGTTCCGCATAGGAATGCCCGGCATGTGTCATGATGCCGGCGCATTTCGCCCCCAGATTTTGGGCGATTTCCGTCAGCTTTTCCGAATCTGGCGCGATACCGCCGCGACCTTCGCCACAATCAACCTCGATCAATGTCGGCAAAATACCGGGATGGGCGGCGATGGCGCTGGCGATATCCGCATCATCGGTGATGATCTTCACGTCATTGCCCTGGGCGTTTAGCGCCGCAATCGCGTCCAGCTTTTGCGGCGTGATGCCAACCGCATAGATCTGATCACGATAGCTGCCGCCAGCGAAATACCGTGCCTCGGCCACCGTGCTGACGGTGATTGGCCCGTGATCCGGCGCGGCCAAAGCCGCCACCGCCAGGCTTTTCGCGGTTTTCATATGCGGGCGCAGCTTCAAGCCGGGATGCCGCGCCACGGCATCAGCCATGCGCGCCAGATTACGCTTCAAAATGCCGAGTTCCAGCACCAGGCAGGGTGTGTGCAGATCATCCAGCTTCATGGCCAGCGCGCTTCCTTATCAATCGGCAGAACAGGTCTTGGCATGTGCTTCCAATCAAAGCGCGTCAGGATGGGCGAGGTCAGGCCGGGGCAATCAACCTCGATAATCTGTTCATGCTTGAAGAATTCATCAAAGCCGCCTCGGAAATGCCCGCGCGATTTCACCACAACGGCGCGTGCCTTTGCCACATCCAGGCCGAGATGCTCAAAAAACGCTGGATCGGCGCATTGCGTGCGAATGGAAATCACCACGACCGTAATGCCGCCCATCTTCAGCGCTGCCGTGGCACCCAAAGTCATCGCAGTGCCAGCGAAAATACCGCGCCGCCCGGTCACTCGCCCATCGGAAAGCGCGACCACTTCCGCCGCCGCACAAAAAGGCTTGCTGAAGGGATCATCAGCGGCGACATCGCGGTTGAAACGCGCCGTGAAACGCGCGCCCTTGCCAAGTTTATGCGCTTCCGCTGCCAAGGCAGGGTCATGGATCACACCCACCAGACAATCCTGCGCGCCGGCGCGATGAAGCGCTTCCAGAATCCACATAGTATTGCCGCGCCCGCCGCCACCGGGATTATCGGCAACATCGGCGAAAGCCAGCGGCACAGGGCTGTGCAGCGCCTTTTGCGTCGCGTCTTCCAGGCTGGTCAGATTGGCGATGAAACGCCCGCGCCTTTCCCAAATGGCCGCCGCCAGCCGATCGACCAGCGCTTCCGCTGCCGCCTGATCCGTCGCGGTGATGATCACTGCCATGCCATTGAAAGGCGTATCGCCATAGGCAAAGCCGCCCATGATGGAGACATTGGCAATGCGTTGATCCTGCGCCGCCCATTCCTGGCCGAGGTTGATAACCTCAGCATAGGGACCTTGTGCGGTCAGCATGGAAACGGTGGGGGCCACAATCGGCAAGCGGCGGAAAGCGCGATGGAAACGCTCACCGGCCAAAAGCCGACGCATCAGAACAGCACTTTCTGCACCGCGTTCGCGCATATCCAAATGCGGATTGGTGCGATAGCCGACAAAGGCATCCGTTAGCGCCACCATGCGATCTGATACATTCGCGTGCAGATCATAGGAACACACAAGCGGCACTTCGCCCAATATGTGGCGAATCAGCGCCTGCAAACTGCCTTCCGGGTCAAGATCAGCGGTGGCGAGGCCCGCGCCATGCAGTACGCAATAAACGCCATCCACGCGGCCTTTCAGCGCGGTCAGCCCTTCGCGCCATTGCTGCATGAAACCATCGAAAACGCTTTGCTCCACCGGGCCATTGGGTTCCGCCATGGCGAGCAGAATGGGGCAGGGTCCCCAAGCGCCGCTGGCATCCATGGCGGTGACAAAGCCCGGCATTTCACCCAAGGCAGCCGGGGCGGCGGAACGTGCATCGGCCACAATGGTATCACCCGCAATCAGGCAGCGCGTTTCAAAATCCCGCAAGGTTGCTGCCGGCGCAAAGCGGTTGCATTCAATGGAAAAGCCCAAAAGGGCAATGCGTGGTCCGGCCATCAGATGGCTACCCCAAAAAGTTCAGCGATGCGCGGTGTGGATTTCAGCCCCGTTCCGGTCAGCACCACCACAGTGGTTTCGTCGGCGCGAATGGTGCCGGCTTCCAGCAATTTCACGAAGGCCGCCGCTGCTTGTGCACAAGTCGGTTCCACATAAATGCCGGTACGCGCCAGATCGAGTGTGGCAGCGCCAATCTCGGCCTCGCTCAACATCACCGCGCCGCCTTGGCTTTCCTGCAACACTGAAATGACTTCCGAGGTGCGGATGGGCTGCGCGATGGCGGTGCCTTCCGCAATGGTCGGCACCGCCGCCACCGCCGGCTGCTTCAGGAAGGCGCGCGCAATCGGTGCGCAGTTTTCCGGCTGGGCGGCGAAAATGCGCGGCAGTTTTGTGATTTCTCCGGCGCGCTGCAATTCGGCGAAACCAATGCCGCAGCCGAGCACATTGGACCCCGCGCCACAGGGCAGGATTACGTTATCGGGCGCGACAAAGCCCAAATCCTCCCAGAGCTCATAGGCAAGCGTCTTCGTGCCGTGCAGGAAGAAGGGGTGCCAATTATGGCTCGCGTAGAAGATATCCTTGGCCTGGCGCAACGCCTCATCCGCGCAATCCTGGCGGCTGCCGGGCACCAATTCAATCTCGGCGCCCGAGGCGCGGGATTGCACGGTCTTGGCGGGGGAGGTTGAAGCTGGCACCAGGATTTTCGCCCGCATCCCGCCGGCAGCAGCATAGGCAGCAACCGCAGCGCCGCCATTGCCCGACGAATCTTCCAGCACATGCGCCACACCCTGCGCGCGGAGCAGGGAGAGCATGACGGAAGCGCCGCGGTCCTTGAAGGACCCGGTCGGCATGAACCATTCGCATTTTACAAGTGCCGAGGCACCGCCAATCACGCGCGGCACCAGGGGAGAACAGCCTTCCCCCATCGTGATCGGGTCATCCGGCAGGAAGGGCAGCGCAGCGCCATAGCGCCAGAGCGAACGATCCTCCGTGCGGATCGCGGCGCGGGTGATGCCGGGGAGCGGCGTCAGCATCAGGGGGGCTTGGCCGTCGCCACACCAGCGCGGCGTGGCAAGTGGATAGGTGGCCCCGCTGCGAGGGTCCAGATAGGCAATTTCTGTCATGCCCTTACCCTCGCTTGCCCCGGGCCGCGCCGCAAGGGATGCTGGGGGCATGACCCAAGATGCCGAAGCCGTAACTCGCCTGGCCGCCGATCTGGTGGCGATTGATAGCCGTTCCTCGGTCTCCAACCTGCCACTCGCGGATCGGATCGAAGCCGAATTGGCGGGGTTTGAGATTGAACGGCTGGATTACACGGATGCGCAAGGTATTGCGAAGCGCGCGCTTGTGGCGCATCGCGGCCCGCGCGGTGGTTATGCGCTGTCCGGCCATATGGATACGGTGCCGGAAACGGGTTGGACAGACCCGCCCTGGACGCCGCGCATCGCCGATGGCGTGCTGCACGGCCTTGGCAGTGTGGACATGAAGGGGCCGGTCGCCGCCTGCATCATCGCCGCGCGTGGCCTGCCCGCCCATGTGCCGGCGACGCTGCTGCTGACGGCAGATGAGGAAACCAGCAAGCAAGGGGCGCGCATCATTGCCGCACAGTCAAAGCTGGCCGCATCATTGGGCTTGCAGGGCATTGTGGTGGCGGAACCAACCGCGCTTGCGCCCGTGCGCGGGCATCGCAGCCATATCGAATACACGGTCATTGCGCGTGGCCTGCAGGCGCATTCTTCCACCGGCAAGGGGCTGAATGCGAA
This sequence comes from Alphaproteobacteria bacterium, assembly GCA_016869715.1. Taxonomy (GTDB): domain Bacteria; phylum Pseudomonadota; class Alphaproteobacteria; order Acetobacterales; family Acetobacteraceae; genus Neoroseomonas. The sequence goes on along the minus strand of VGDM01000025.1, from coordinate 13,529 downwards.
TTGGGCGTTGATTCCCTTCATGACGGAAATGAAGACCATCTATGAAAAGCTGCGCTTTGACCCGGCCTATCATGACGCTGCCTATGACCCGCCCTTTTCCGATTTCAACCTGGTGATTGATAATCACGGCACGGCGGTGAATGTCACGGTAGTGCAAGCAAGCGTGCGGATAAAATTCCGCCGCAGCCGCAACATAGATGTCAGCGGCATTGAAGCCGCGGTGCGCGAAGCAGCCGTACGCGCGGGTGTGGAACTGACCGAAAGGCGCGAAGGCACGCCGCCTGAATTGCCTGTGGATCACCCGCTGATCCGCCTTGCGGAAAGTATCACCGGCAAGCCCGCCACCACCGCGCCCTATGGCACCGATGCCAGCGAATTGCAGGATATCGCGCCCTGTGTGATTTTGGGGCCAGGCACCATCGCCACCGCCCATACGCCGCGTGAATGCGTGGCCTTGGCTGATCTGGCGGCGGCGGTGCCCATCTTCCGGCGGGTCCTTTCCGCTGGCTTTGCTTGAGGGAGCATCCGCCATGTTGCGCAGCATTCTTCTGGCCCTGGATGATACGGAAGGCGCCATCGCCGCGCGTGATTACGCCCTGGCACTAACGCGCCATACCGGTGCGGCGCTGACGGCGGCGATCCTCATGGATCGCCCCGGTCTGACCGGCGCGCATGAGGCCGTGCCCCCGGGCGCTGCCGCCTTCAAGGAACGGCGGGACGCTGCCTTGTTGCGTCAGGCACGGACAGACGCGGAAGCCGCTGTGGCCGGGTTGCGCGAGGCCGCCGATGGGATGCCCGTTGCGGTGCAAACTCCGGAAGCCTCACCTGCCGAGGCATTGCTCGCCGCCGCTGGTGGTCATGACAAGTTGGTGGTGGGCCGTGATTCGACCCTGGGGCGAGAGGAGGTAGATGATGGCCTTTCCCCCACCATTGAAGCGCTGCTCCATGACCGCACACGCCCCTTGCCGGTGGTGCCGCCCGGCGCGCGGTTTGATCCCGCCGCTGCTGCGCTGGTCGCCTATGATGGCTCACTGGGCGCGCTGCGTGCCGTGCAGCTTTTTGCGCTGCTCGGTCTTGGGCGCTGTGGTGCCAAGGTCTTGAGTGTAGCGGATGATGAAGCGGAAGCCGCTGCCCTGGCTGGCACAGCGGCGGGTTATTTGCAGCGCCACGATGTGGCGACGAAGGCGCTGCCGGTGATCGGCACGCATCCGGTGGAAGCGCTTTTGGCGGAAGCCGCCGCCATGCCGGCGGGGATGTTGGTGATGGGTGCTCATGAACACACGGGGCTGCGCGCGCTATTCACCGGTTCCGCCACCAAGCACCTTTTGCGCCGTGCGCCCTGCGCGATTTTCGCGACGCATTAGTTACAGTGTAATTCCTCGGGCAGCGAACAAACCCGCTGCCTGATCAACCAGGTGGAAAACTGCGCATTTGCCGTCATCATAGCGAAGGGAATGACACCAAGCAGGCTGATCAGCACTGGCCCCGCGATCAGCAGCGCGGTGAAGGATACCGACGCAAAAACCAGGGTCAACGCAATCCCCGCCAGTGTCGGCGCCCAGAATTGCTTGAAAGCATCCGTAAAGCTGATGCCCCGTTCGCTGCGATTTTGTGGCGCCCAGCCCATCTTCATGCCAAAGGGCATCGCCAATAGAAACAGGCATTGGCTCATCAACCGCACGGGTTCCATGAAGGCGGTGAAGGCCATTTCTGCCAAAGCGCCGCGCAGGAATTGCGTGCGACCACCATAGCGTGCGGCCAGATCTGACTTCAGCAAAACCTCGACATAGCCGGCAAGCTTTGCAGCATAATGGCAGCACCAGCCGGCCAATAGCAGCGCGAGAAGTGCAGCAATCGGCGTGCTATCACCCCCGCCGGTGAGCCCATTCCAGGCCGCAAGTAATAGTATCGCGACATAAAAAGGCGCGCTCAAAAATAGCAAAATCGCCTGGATCAATTGCCAGCGTGCCATGGGCGTCAGGCCAGGAAGCCGCAGCAGCGCGAGATACTGCATATTCCCTGCCGCCCAACGCAGATCGCGCGTGATGAAATCACTATAACTTGGCGGATTGCCTTCGCTGCTGCCGGCATCATCGGGCAGTACGCGCACTTTCCAGCCGGCGGCATGCAGGCGCGTTGCCTCCACCTGGTCGTGCGAGAGGATATGCGACCCATTGGGCAGGGTTTCCAACCGCGCATGCGCACGAAAGGGGGCAATGCGAATGACAGCGTTATGCCCCCAATAGGGCCCCTCATCGCCCTGCCACCAGGCTTGCCCAGTCGCCCATGCGCGCATGCCGTGACGCATGCCGAATTGAAACAGCCGCGGAAATCCTGCCTTGGTTGGCCTGCCATGAATAAGCTGTTGTAGGATCGCAAGCTTTGGGTCCGCCTCCATGCAGGCAACCAAGCGCAGCACGGCAGCCGCCGTCATTTCCGAATCCGCATCCAGGCAGAGCATGAAGTCATGCCCAGCCGCGTGATGGTCCAAAAACTCCATCACATTGCCGGATTTGAAGCCCGTATTCTGCGCGCGGCGTCTGTAATGTGTGGCAGTGGGTTGCGTGGCGGCAAAGGCGCGGCAGGCGGCTTCCTCGGCCACCGCATCAGCACCTTCGGGTGTGTCTGACAGGAACCAAAGCGAAAAGCGCTCCACCGCGCCGGCCCCCGCCAAGCCCGACAGCAAGCGCGCGAGTGGCGGCAGCACCAGCGCTATGTCTTCGCGGCGAATGCAGATGGCAATGGCGGTGCGGGCTTGCGGCAGGCCAGGGCGCGCGGCGGCGAGTGCGGGCAGGACAGCCGCGACAGGATCGCGCGTGAACAGCAATAGGCCAAGCCCAATCAACGCATTGCCTGCCGAAAGCGCGGCCCAAGGCAGCGTGCCGGCAATGCAGACCAGAATCAGCATTTCCGCGAGTGTCCAACCACCAGGCGCAAGCGTTGCCCAGGCAAGCCAGAACAGGCCCGCCATGATGGCCAAGGCAAGGGCAAGAAAGGCGATGCGTCGTGGCAGGATGGGCGCTTTGGTCACGGCGCCCGCTTATGCCGTGACCATAGCCGCTTGGCGATATGCTGGCCTTGTCAGTCTATTTGCGCCCCAGAAGCGCGCACCACCGGGGCCCAGATTTCCACCTCTCGCCGCATGAAGGCATCGTAGTCGGCGGGGCCGAGCGGCCATGGCTCCGCGCCGTAATCGCGCACGCGCTGGGCAATGGCAGGATCACTCAGCGCGGCAACCACCTCTGCCCCCAGCCTTTCGCGAATGGCCGCCGGCGCGGCAGCGGGCGCGACGATCCCATACCAGGAAGCGACATCGAAATTCGGCACGCCCTGTTCTTGCAGGCTTGGCACTTCGGGCATGTTTCCGGAACGCTGCGCGGTGGAAACGCCAAGTGCCTTCAGCAAACCCCCCAGCACCTGCTGGCGCGATGCCGGCGCGTTATCAATTGCAAATAAAGTCTCGCCATTCATCACCGCCGCCATGGAAGGCGCGGTGCCGCGATAGGGCACGTGTGTCACCTCAATTGCCATGCGCATGCCGAACAGCAAGCCGGAAAGATGCGAAGAAGTCCCCGACCCAGCCGAGGAAAAATTCGCCCTCGCCGGATTGGCCTTGCAGAAAGCGACCAATTCCGCCACCGATTTGATTGGGCTATCACCCTTGATGATCAGCACATTGGGCAGCGCCGCAATGCGCGCCACCGCCGGCAAATCCTTCAGCGGATCGAAGGAAAGCCGCCGATACAGTGTGGGGCCAATCCCGTGAGAGGCGATGTGGTTCACGTAATAGGTATAGCCATCCGGCGCTGACCGCGCAGTGACTTCCGCGCTCACCATGCCGCCCGCCCCCGGGCGCGGATCTATGATCATCGGCTGGCCGAGCTTTTCGCGCAGCCGGTTTTCCATCATACGGAGGAAAATATCGGAAACCCCGCCCGCTGCGCCGCCAATCACAAAGCGCAAAGGCTTGTCTGGCCAATTGCCCTGCGCCCGCACCGCCGGCGCGGCCAAAAGCGCTGCCCCTGCCGCCATCATGCTTCTGCGCGTGATCATGACTTATCCTCCCAGATTAGGCTCGGCGGCCTAAAGCCTAACATGAAAGCGCAGCCTGGGAAGCAGGATCAGGCGATGGGCAGCAACACCGTAAAGCGCGCACCGGTCACGGCGCCGCTGGCATCGCGTATATTCTCGGCAGAGATGCGCCCGCGCAGGCCCTCCACGATCTGGCGACTGATGGAAAGGCCAAGGCCAGAATGCTGGCCGAAGCGCTCTCCGCTCGGGCGCTCAGAATAGAAACGCTCAAAAATGCCCTCAAGCTTCTGTTCGGGAATGCCGGGGCCTTGGTCTTCCACCACGACTTCCAGCATGGCGCCGGCAGGGCGCGCGGTGACCTTCACAAGGCCGTGCGGCGGGCTAAAGGAAAGCGCATTGCCAAGCAGGTTGCGAAACACCTGCACGATACGTCCTTCCACGCCGCGCACCACCAAGGGGCCTTCGGGGGCTTCCAGCACCACCATCGGGTCATCATCATTCCGCGTGGCGGCGTGCAAATCAGAAAGCGCCGCTAGGATGGGCGCGACATCCACGGGCGTTGAGATGGTACGCGACAGCTCCGCATCCACGCGTGATGAATCGCTGATGTCACCAATCAGCCGATCCATGCGCACTGCATCATCGGCAATAATCGCGAGCAGCCTGTTACGACTAACCGGGTCTTCCACACGGCGGAGTGTTTCAATGGCGCTCCGCACACTTGTCAGTGGATTGCGCAATTCATGCGCGACATCGCCGGCAAAGCGTTCATTGGCGTCAATCCGCGCCCAAAGCGCGCGGGCGGAGTTCTGCAAATCCCGCGCCAGCACACCGATTTCATCATTGCGCTCCAGCAGCGTATCGGGGACGGATTGCGCGCGCCCTTCACCTTCGCGGATGCGTTGAGTCGCGCGCGCCAGGTCAAGCATGGGTGTCGCGATGGTGCGTGCCAGAAAGAGCGAAAGCGCGACCGTGAGGATCAGCGCGGTTGCGAAAAGCAGCAGGACTGAGGCGCGGATTTCAAAGAGCCGGCGATCCACTTCGCGCGCTTCACGCGTCAGCAGCACTATGCTGACACTTTGCGTGCCCCGGCGCGCCGGTTCCGCGACACTCACCAGCAGCCGGCCATCGGCGCTGCGGCGGATATAGGGGGTGACGCCGCCCTCCAGCGCCATGCGCAATTCTTCCCGCCGGTCGGGGCCAAGATCGGGCTGCCAATCGAAATCCGGCGCATCGGGCGCGCTATCGACCACCATCCCAGGCCCGCCGCGCCCGCGCAGCAGCGCGGGGAACATGCCGACCAGCTTTTCGTAAACACCGGCGACGGTTGAGGTCAGCGCGCCGCGCGGTTCCGGCGGTGGCAAGGGTTCGGCAATCACCGCGCCGCCGACGCCATCACGAATCCGACTATCGGCGACCAGCAGGCCGGCCGTGTCCAACAACCGCGCCTGGGTATTGGGCGAAGGGTCCACCAGACGCCTCAGCAAGGGCCGCGCCGCTTCCAATTGCAGCACATAGCGTTCGCCTTCGGGCCGCACCGCGGCTTCGGCGATGGCGCCGGCATAGATGCGCGCCTGGGTGCGCATGGCCTCAACCTCCGCACCAAGCAGCGCGTTCTGATATTGGTCGAGGTACAGCAGCGAGGCCGCGAGCAAGGCCGGCGGCAGCGCATTCAGCAGCAGAATGCGCCTGAGCAGCGGGGAGAAGCCGCGCTTGGCTTGTTCCGGCGTGGCCTCGGCTTCCGATGGGCGATCGAGCGGCGGGGAGGTATCGGGCACGCGACTTCCTTAACGCGGAAAGCGCGCCAGGGAAATCACGCCGCGCGGTTCAACCCCGGCGAATGGGCGGCACGCTGCCCCCGCCCTGTGGAGGCGGCGGTGCGCCCCAGCCCCCGGAAGGTGGCGGCGGAGGCCCTTGCGGCTGCCATCCCCCCGGTGCCTGCGGCGGATAGCCGCCGCCGTAACTTACGGGCGGCAATTCCGGCGCCAGAGGGTCAGGCCCGAAGCGATTATAGCCCGGCGTGCCGCGCAGAAAGCCCGTGACGATGAAGGCCCAAAGCCAGCCAATCAGCGGGATGAAATTCACCAGCACCCACCAGCCGGATCTGTCGCGGTCATGCCAGCGCTTGGCTTGCCCAGCAAGGCCCACCCAAAGCGCGGCTAAGGAGGCGATGATGGAAAACACCCCCATATTCAGATCAGCCATGCCCGACTTGTCCGGCGGGGCATTCCTGGCGCCGAAGAGCTGCGCATCAAGCGCGCTGGCGGCTATATTGATGCCAATTGGGATCAGAAAATAGAAAATCCACCAGGTCTTGCGGCTGATGCGGCCATCGAAGCTGAACCATTGCGCCAGGGTCATGGGCTTGTTCCTCAATCTTTGCGCTGAAGCTACTGAGGCGACGGCGGAAGCGCAATATTCGTGGCGGGCAGTGGTGCGAGTGGATCGGGACCTTAACGGTTCGGGCCAGGTGTGCAGGGCTGAAATCCAGCTACGGCGCCGGCTCCGAATAGGGTGATAAAAGGCAACAAACGTATCAGGGTGAAAATACCCCCGATCCAGCGGTGATTCAGGCCACTGCAACTGTTCAAATCAACCAGCGAAAGGAAAATGAAAAACAGGGGGTAAAAAATTACCGGGACAAAACGGAGAGCTGCCCACCAGCCGGATTTGTCTTGATCGAGCCAACGCTTGGTCAGACCTGCAAAGCCGATCCAGTGCATCACCAAACCAAGTGCATAGAACACCGCCAGCATGGCATATTCCTCTATGCTGGATTTGTGGGGTGTCTCCACGCCGAGTTTGATCATTTGTTGCGCCGCACCCAGCATGACCATAAGGAAGACTGGCACTAGACAATAGAAAACCCATCAAGTCTTGCAGCTGATGCGGCCTTTGTGACTGAACCACTGGGTGAGGGAAATCAGATTTCCACGCGATTTTTTTGATCTGGCTGGTGAGACGTCATCTGCGCCACATCAGTGCGGATCACGGCCTCCCTGAAAGTTTCCAAAGCCGTATCTTTGTCGGCGCCCTTCGGCGCCAACGGATCAGGGCCGCCGCGATTGGGGCCGCGTGTGCCGGGAAGAAGGCTGCCGTTGACGAAGAATATGACCCACAGAAATAGAATCAACAGACCAAAAAACCACACCAGCAAGAATAAATTGATTGGCATTCGGATCATTAGAGCTTAAACCGAGAAATAACCTGAGAAGCAATGGGAAACCGAATTGGAAGATAAAAAAGGTTTCGATACTTAACCCACCAGTAAGGTGCCAAGTGACAATAAAACTTGGAATCGAAGTTAACCCGCATTATTCACCAAGAGTTGGTGGATGTGGTATATCCTTTCGAAATATCGTATGATTTTGCTGTTGAATCGCAAGACTCACGCGTTCAAAGGCCACATCCACCGTGACGGAAGCTGCCCCATCTCTCCCCGGCCTGTGACATGTTTCTGGCAAGGCGCTGATTGCCCGCTTTGACGGCGGGGACATGTCCTCTGATGGCGGGCTTCTGGCGCTTCGTGAGATTGAGGCGTGGCTTGGCGTGGCGGGCCGATTGGACGCCTGCCTGCGGGACCTGCGCGCGCCGGAACGCATCTGGCATGGCGTTGCTGAGATGTTACGCTTTCGGCTGCTGATGATCGCGGCGGCGTATGAGGATGGCAACGATGCCGATAGCCTGCGCCACGATCCTGTGTTCAAACTGGCCAATGGTCGGCTGCCTGATGATGGTGCGCTCTGTTTGCAGCCTACGCTCTCCCGACTTGAGAATACGCCCGATACCCGCGCACTGATCCGCATGTTGCGCGCCATGGTGGAACTCTACTGCGATAGTTTTCTCACGGTGCCGCGGTGCATCACGCTTGATATTGATGACACGTTTGATGCCGTGCATGGCCGGCAGCAATTGCGGCTATTTAATGCCTATCACGATGATTACGGCTTCCAGCCGATTGTCATGTTTGATGCGGCGGGCCGGCCCGTTGCCGCCATGCTGCGCCCGGCCAAACGCTCGACGGGTGTTGAGTTGCGTTGCTTTCTGCGGCGTCTGGTCAAGGAGATCCGCCGCCATTGGCCACGGGTTGATATCCTGCTCCGCGCGGACAGCCACTATTGCGCACCAGAGGTGCTGGATTTTTGCTGTACGGCGCGGGTGGATTTCATCTTTGGCGTTGCGCCAACAAAGACCTTACGGCGCCATGTTGAGGCACTTGAAGTCAGCATTCGCCAGCGACAGGCCGCTGCCCGGAGCGATGACAAGCTTCGGTGCTATAAGGAGTTCCACGATTGTGCCGCAAGCTGGAAGCGCGTGGAGCGCATTATCGTCCGTATCGAGGCTGGGCCGTAGGGGGTTGATACGCGTTACATCGTCACCAGCCTGAGAGGCGGGTCTGCGCGGTCACTGTATGAGGGTACCTACTGCCGTAGAGGGCAGGCGGGGAACCATATCAAGGCCCGGAAGCGCCATCTTGCTGCAGACCGAACTTCCTGCATGCGCGCAGCCGCCAATCATTTTCGGCTGATGCTGCATACCGGCGCTTACTGGTTGTTGTGGTTGTTGCGCAGCCTGATGCCGAAGCGATCCTCCTGGTATGTTGCGCAATTCGATAAATTGCGACTGCGCCTGGTGAAGATTGCAACGCAGGTGGTCAGCAGGAAAATCCACATCCTGCTGCATATGCCAAGCGCTTGTCCCGATCGGTCTGTGCTGCGCATGGCGCTTGAGCGCCTGCTGCGCCTGACCTGTTGACATAAGGGGCGGATGCCCCAGCGCAAACCACCGAAACCTCAACCGACAAACCGTGCGATACGCAACACAAACCGGAAAGGCAGTCCGGGAGCGAAGCCGCGTCAGCAATTCGCCTCAGCAGAAAATAGAGGCAGACAATCAACCAGGCGCAGGGGATCGTGAATAATGCGGGTTAAGCAACCCCACCAGCCCGTTCTGTCCTGATCATGCCAGCGCTTCACCTGCCCCCCCAACCTTAGCCAAAGCCCCACCAGAAGCGCCACAGCGGAGACCGCCGATAATTCACCGAACCCTTTGCCCACGGCCGCCGGCATTGAGTTTTTCGGCAAGACCCGCGTATCCAAAAAGTTGGCAGCAAAGAGGATGCCATTGGGAAGCAAAAAATAGAAAATAAACCACGTTCGACGACTGATGCGCCCCTTGAGACTGAACCGAGTTCTAAAACCCATGTGGCTCTCCCCACGAAACGATGGGAGTCTAAGCGGAAAAACACGCCAGGGGAAACTGCCTCAAGCGTCCAACAACAACCCTGGCAGCGCCGCCATATCCGCGAATGGGTCCGCCCCATGCGCCGCCAGCACCGCAGCCGGGCTTTCATGGCAAAAACCCAGCACGCGGCAGCCTGCCGCGCGGCCCGCGCGCACGCCGGGCACACTGTCCTCAATCACGACGCAATCCTCGGGCGCTGCACCGCAAGCCGCTGCCGCCGCCAGATAGATATCCGGCCAGGGTTTCGGGCGCGGCACATCCTCAAAGGAAAACACCCGCCCGGCGAATATCTGCGCCAACCCCAGGCTTCGCATCTTCGCCGCCAATTCAAACCGCGACGAATTGGAAGCGACCGCCACTGCCACACCCGCCGCCGCAAAAGCACGCACCGCTCCCACCGCGCCTGGAATGGCGAGTGTTTCTTCCGTCAAGCGCCGCGCTATCAGGGTCGAGATTTCCTGCGCCCAATCGGGCGGCAGTAGCCCGATACGCGCTTCAATGCGCGGCAGCATATCGGGCAGCGCGAGCCCCAGAAACGTCTCCCGCGCTTCGGCTGCCGTCATGGGCCAGCCACGCAAGGTTATTTCCTCGGCGACGATGCTATTCACCACCCATTCGGTATCGGCGAGCACACCATCGCAATCAAAAAGGATGGCAGCAGGGCGCTTCATGCCTCGGCTTTGGCGCGGGTCAGGTTTTCAACGCGCAGCTTCTCATGCGGGCAATCGCGATGCTGCTTCGGGCATTGCCGCCCGCCATCGAAGGAGCAGAGGCTCCGCCCGGAATGCAGCGCGCCACGCACCAGCCCGGCCAAGGATGCGATGAAGGCCGGATCACTATTTTGCGCCGGCACGCGGAAATAGCCGGGAATGCCAAGATGCTCGGCCTCTTCCCGGTATTCCACATCCAATTCCACCAGGGTTTCGGAATGTTCGGACACAAAGGCGATGGGGCAGATCAGAATCGCCACTCTTTCTTCCGCCGCGCGTTCAATCTCGCCCTCTGTCGAAGGCCCGATCCAGACCTGAGGCGTCACGCGCGACTGGTAGCAGACAATGTGGTCAAGCTCCGGCATTGCCAATTCAGCGACCACGGCGGCGACGGTTTGTTCCACCTGCCATTGATAGGGATCGCCCGCTTTCACAATCGATTCCGGCAGGCCATGGGCAGAGAATAATACGCGGAGCGGTACTTCCGGCGGCAATTCCGCGCGCGCCTTGGCATAGGCTTCACGCACCAGCCGCGCGGTGGCCACGGCAAAACCTGGATCCGAATGCCAGCAGCACAAGGCCGTGGTCGGCACATCAAGGCCGATCTTGCGTGTCGCATCTTGCCAGGCCACCAGGCTTGATCCCGTGGTGGTGGTGGAAAATTGCGGATAAAGCGGCACCAGCAAAATGCGATCTGGCGCCCAGTCCTTCACGGCGCGGGCGCATTCATCGCTCATTGGGTGCCAATAGCGCATGGCAACGAAGCAGCGGGTTTCAGTGCCCGGTTCATCGGCCAAAGCGACTTCCAGGCTGCGCGCCTGTTCTTCGGTCAGTTCCAATAACGGCGAACGCCCGCCCAGCACGGCGTAGTTTTCCTGCGCCGGCTTGGTGCGGCGCCAGGCGATCAGCCGGCCAAGCCAGGGGCGCACAAAACTGGGCACGCGCAGAATGGCCGGGTCCGTGAATAGGTTCACCAGGAATGGCCGCACGCTTTCCGGCGCATCGGGTCCGCCGAGGTTGAACAGCACAATAGCCAAGCGCTGGCGGCGCGGCGTTGCGGGCATCAACTGATCCATGCGCCCGCACATGACATGCGCGGGCCGGGGGTCAAGGGTTCAAACCGCCCAGAGGAGCGTTTTTTCGCCCCCAAGCCGCAGATTCAGGCATTTCCTTGGGCAGGGGCCGCGGCGGCCTGCTGCTGCGCGCGGCGATTCTGCCAAAGGGCGACGAAATCAATCGGCGCCAGCATCACGGGCGGGAAGCCGCCATCGCGCGTCACCTCGGCCAGTATGTTGCGCGCGAAGGGGAACAAGAGGCGCGGGCATTCCACCAGCAGCACGGGTTCCATCATCTCGGGCGCGATGCCGGTCAGGGTGAAAATGCCGCAATAGACCAGCTCGGCGATGAAGGCGGGGGTATCGCCGCCGATCTTGGCCTCACAGCGGATTTGCAAAGTGACCTCAAAATTCTCCTGGCCCTCCTGCAGGCGGCGGGCCTGGACATCCAGCGCAATGTCAACCTTCGGCGCTTCGCGGAGGTTGATGAAGATTTGCGGCGCGCCCGGCACTTCGAAGGAGAGGTCCTTGGTGTATTGCAAATTGAGCGTAATGGGGCTGGGCGCTATTTGGCCGGGGCCAGTGGCGGGCCGGGGGGCGGCGGATTGTTCGGACATCACAAAGCCTTTCGAAGCGGGGGTGGGCAAGACCACCCAATTACGCCGCGCGGTAGCACGCGGGGGGCGGGGCGGCAAAAAAGCGCCGGTTTACCTTCCCCCCGCCCCGCCAGGTTCAAAAAACTGCGGATGGTTGAACTGGAACATGCGCGCATTCAGCGCCAGCCCGGTTTCAATCTGGGTCAAGGTCACCCGGGTTTCGCGCCCCTGGCCATCCAACACCGCCCATTGGCGTAGTTCCAGGGGTTCTGGCTGGAAAACCAGGGTCAAGGACCCCTCTCGCGGGTCGTTGGTGCGGAACAGGGTAATGCGCAGAAACCCGCCATCGCGCTGTACGCGGCTGATGGTGGCATCGCCCGAAAGCCGGATTTCCGGGCGCAGCAGCAACCCAAGGGGTGTGGCGCTGGTAGGCAAAGCGGTCGGCGCCTTCAATTCCCGGTCATAGAGCAGGAATTGGTTGCCATCCGCCACCAGCAGCAGGGGTTCCGGCGGGTCATAATCAAACCGCATCCGCCCGGGGCGGGAGATATAGGCCCAGCCCTGCGCGGACGCTCCATTATGGGCGATTTGCAGAAACCGGGCGCGGAGCGTGGTCAGCCGGTTCAAATAGGCCTCTATGGCCGCGATATCGCGCCGGTCACGTTCAGAAAGCGCCGCCGCCTGGGGCTGAGCCAGGGCGGGGAGCGGCAGCAAAAGCGGGGCGGCAAGCAAGGCGCGGCGGAACATGGCCCTCATGTGGACCGCCTCGGCGCGCGGGGCAATACTGAGTTTACCTTACTTTATCAGCGTTGCTTCTTTTTGGGGCGTCACTTTTTCGTTTTGGCTTTCGGCGGCTTTGTCTTAGTTCCTTTTCCGCCGGAAGCTGCTTGAGGTCCGCGCTTTATTGCCCCACCGTTTTCACGATCCTGCATCTTTAGTTTTGACGCTTTGTTCTCCCCTTTCGCCTGTAGTGACGAAGAATTTGATTTGGCTTCATTATGCTGCTGGGGTTGTGTTTCGATAGTGAGGTCATGCACCAACTTGTTGACTTGTGTTTCAGGCATATAATCTAGCAATCTGTAGCCGCCGATTGAATTCATTCGTATCATTAGGTCACGAAAATGCTCTCTTTCAAAGAGCGCTTTGTCGCCCGCGCAGGACGCCCCGAGCGCTTGAAGGGTCGTGGCAAAAATCTGACTATTTTGGGATATGGACGGTCGTTCGATGATGTTAGCTATGACATCCGCTATGAAGAGGAATACCTCTAAACTCTTTTCCAAGGTAAATGCCGGGACCTCAGAACAGAGATGTGCCATCCACCACAACCGCGACGCGGCATTATCCCGACCAATGCTGCGCACAGTGCCCGCAAAAAATGGGCCTCAATGTGTTTTACAGCCTCTTGATCATCGGCTGGTATCGGCCAGCGCTTGCGACAATAGCCTAGCAAGTGGGTGTGGGTTAGATAGGCCCAAAGACGCTCATCCCGCATCTGGTAAGGCGTTAAGTTCTTAAGTGCCCTGAAAAATATCGCGTAATTCTCGGCTTCGTATTGGGTCGAGACTTCCTTTGGGAGAAGCATCTCTTCAATTTGTTCAATTGAGAACTCAGGCGGTCCTTCGAAGTACAATCCCGAATCTTGGAGAAGGACAGAAAAATCCTCCCGCCGGTACCGATCAAGATTCTTCGCTATGTCTGCGCGCAACTGCTCCAATACCTGTCCAGCCCCATTTTTATGTACCAGTGATTTGTGGGTTTACTAAGTATGTTTCAGGTGCCGGCGGCCGCATTCCGAGGGCGTGGTGGGGCCGGATATGGTTATATTGGTTGAGCCATTGATTGATGACAGTTTGGGCCTGGCGGGTGGTGCTAAACCATTCAGCGTTGAGCAC
>VGDM01000024.1 GCA_016869715.1 Alphaproteobacteria bacterium | reverse complement strand
AGCTGATTGCGCCGATCGCGATGGATGAAGGCTTGCGCTTCGCCATTCGTGAAGGTGGCCGCACCGTCGGCGCCGGCGTTGTCGCGAAGATCACGGCGTAAGAACAGGGTATCGGGTTCCAGAAGATGGACAGCCAAAATATCCGCATCCGCCTCAAGGCGTTCGATCACCGCGTGCTGGATGGCAGCACGCGGGAAATCGTGAATACCGCGAAGCGGACAGGCGCGCGCGTGCGGGGCCCGATTCCGCTGCCGACGCATATTGAGCGTTTCACCGTCAACCGTTCGCCGCATGTTGACAAGAAAAGCCGCGAGCAGTTCGAAATCCGCACGCATCGCCGTCTTCTTGATATTGTTGACCCCACGCCGCAAACGGTGGACGCGCTCATGAAGCTCGACCTCGCTGCTGGCGTGGATGTCGAAATCAAGATCTGAAGGGCCGGGGGAGTTTACCATCATGGCCGCGAAAAATGGCCGCACTGGCCTGATCGCCAAGAAGCTGGGCATGTCCCGGTTGTTCAATGAGGATGGTTCGACCATCCCCGTCACACTGCTGCATGTTGATAATGTGCGCGTGATCGCAAAGCGCAGCGCCGATAAGGATGGCTACGAAGCCGTTCAGCTTGGCATTGGCACCGCGAAGCCCAAAAACGTCTCCAAGGCGAATAAGGGGCATTTTGCGAAAGCCGGTGTGGAAGCGCCGCGCAAGGTTGTGGAGTTCCGTGTGGCGTCTGATGCCGTGCTGGAACCCGGCGCCGTGCTGTCTTCCGCGCATTTCGTTGCCGGGCAGAAGGTGGATGTGACCGGTGTCACCGTGGGTAAGGGCTTCGCGGGTGCGATGAAGCGCTGGAACTTCTCGGGGCTTGAAGCCTCGCACGGGGTTTCCGTCAGCCACCGTTCGCATGGTTCTACCGGTAACCGCCAGGATCCGGGCAAGACCTTCAAGAACAAGAAGATGGCGGGCCATCTTGGCGTTGAACGCGTGACCACCCAGAACCTGGAAGTGGCGGGCGTTGATGCCGAAAAGGGTCTGTTGTTGATCAAGGGCGCTGTTCCTGGTTCTAAGGGTGGCTATGTGTTGGTGCGTGATGCGGTGAAGCGCCCGCGTCATGCTGATGCTCCCTTCCCAGCGGCCATCGCGTGAACGAGGCGAAGATGCAAACTCCTGTCATCACCCTCGAGAACACCAATTCTGGTGAGATCGAATTGCCGGAAGCGCTGTTCGGTGCCACGCCGCGCGCTGATATCATGGCGCGTGTGGTGCATTGGCAATTGGCCAAGCGCCGCGCCGGCACCCACAAGGCGAAGGGTATGGGCGAAGTCTCTGGCACGACCAAGAAGCCCTATCGTCAGAAGGGTACTGGCAATGCGCGCCAGGGTTCCCTGCGTTCGCCGCAATTCCGCAAGGGTGGCGTGGTACATGGGCCGGTGGTGCGAGACCATGGCTATAGCCTGAACAAGAAGGTGCGCCGCCTTGGTCTGATCAGTGCGCTGAGCCAGAAGGCCGCCGAAGGAAAGCTCGTGGTGTTGGAAAACGCGGCCCTCGCCGCCGATGCCAAGACCTGCGCGGTTGCCGCGAAGGTGAGGGCGCTCGGCTGGAAGAGCGTTTTGGTGGTGGATGCCGCGGCGGATGAGAATTTTGCGCGTTGCATACGCAACCTTCCCAAGGTGCGGGTGCTGCCGACCATTGGCGCCAATGTCTATGACATTTTGAACCACGAAGTGCTCGCGGTAACGCGTGCCGGCGTGGAAGCCCTGAAGGAGCGGCTGGCATGAGCGAGAGCGCTGCGAAGCCGAAAAAGCCGGTGATCAGCAGGGAAAGGATGTATCAGACCATCCTGTCCCCGCTGGTGACCGAAAAGGCGACCCTGAATAGCGAACGTGGCCAGATCACCTTCAAGGTGGCCGGCGATGCAACCAAGCCGGAAATCAAGGCGGCGGTTGAAAGCCTATTTGGGGTCAAGGTGCTTGCCGTGAACACCATTGTGGTGAAGGGCAAGACCAAGCGTCTCCGCGGCCGTCCCGGCCAGCGGTCTGATTGGAAAAAGGCGATGGTGCGGCTTGCTGAAGGCCAAAGCATCGACCTCACGACGGGGCTCGCTTAAGCCATGACGCTCAAGAGTTTTAATCCGATCACGCCTTCGCTGCGTGGCACGATTTTGATCGACCGTACCGAATTGTGGAAGGGCAAGCCCGTGAAGGGGCTGACCCTGGGCAAGTCGCATTCGGGTGGTCGCAATAATCACGGGCGCATCACCTCGCGCTTCCGCGGCGGTGGGCATAAGCAATCCTATCGCATCGTGGACTTCAAGCGCCGAGACAAGTTCGGCGTGCCCGCGACGGTTGAGCGTTTGGAATATGACCCGAACCGCACGGCCTTCATAGCGCTGCTGAAGTATGAGGATGGGGAGCTTGCCTATATCATCGCGCCGCAGCGCCTGAGGGTGGGTGACACGGTGATGTCGGCGGAACGCGCGGACATCAAGCCGGGCAATGCGATGCCGATGGCGGCCATTCCGGTTGGTACCATTATCCATAACATCGAAATGAAGCCGGGTGCGGGCGGCAAGATTGCGCGCTCTGCCGGGACCTTCGCGCAGCTGGTCGGCAAGGATGCAGGCTATGCGCAGGTGAAGCTAATGTCTGGTGAATTGCGCCTGATCCGTGCGGAATGCATGGCGTCCATAGGCGCGGTTTCCAACCCGGACAATAGTAACCAGGAACTTGGCAAGGCGGGGCGCAATCGCTGGCTCGGCCGCAAGCCGCATAACCGCGGCGTGACCATGAACCCGGTTGACCACCCGCATGGTGGTGGTGAAGGCCGTACCTCTGGTGGTCGCCATCCGGTGACGCCGTGGGGCAAACCAACCAAGGGCGCGAAGACGCGCAATAACAAGCGGTCCGATGGATTTATCGTCCGTCGCCGCAACGCGACGAAGGGCTGATCGCGATGCCGCGCAGCGTATGGAAGGGCCCGTTTGTTGACGGTTACCTGCTGAACAAGGCGGAAGCCGCTCGTGCTTCGACCCGCAATGAGATCATCAAGATCTGGTCGCGGCGCAGCACGATCCTGCCACAATTTGTTGGCCTGACTTTCGGGGTCTATAACGGCAAGAAGTTCTTGCCGGTACAGGTTTCCGAAAATATGGTGGGCCATAAATTCGGTGAATTCTCTCCGACGCGGACCTTCACGAGTCATGCGGCGGATAAAAAGACGAAGCGAGGCTGAGGAGCATGAGCAAGCCAAAATACCCGCTTGGCGTGGCAAACACCGAAGCCCAGGCCGTCACCTTCAACATCCGCGTGAGCCCACGCAAGCTGAACCTGGTTGCCGCGATGATCCGCGGCAAGAAGGCGCAAGATGCCGTGGCGCAGTTGACCTTCAGCAAGCGCCGCATTGCTGGCACGGTGAAGAAGACACTGGAAAGCGCGATCGCGAATGCCGAAAACAACCACAGCCTGGATGTGGATCGCCTTGTTGTCTCCCGTGCAGAAGTTGGTCGCGCGGCGGTGATGAAGCGCTTCCATGCGCGTGGCCGTGGCCGGTCCTCCACCATCGAAAAATGGTTTAGCCATTTGAAGATTGTGGTGGCCGAACAGGCTGTTGCGGAAGCCGCTGAAGCTCAGGAGGCCGCATAGTATGGGCCAGAAAGTCAATCCCGTCGGGCTTCGGCTTGGCATTAATCGCACTTGGGATAGCCGGTGGTTCGCTGCCGCGGATTATTCCAAGATGCTGCATGAAGATTTCAAGCTGCGTGAAAAGCTGCGTGATCGCCTGAAGGGCGCTGGCGTGAGCCGCGTGGTGATTGAACGCCCGGCCAAGAAGCCGCGCGTGACAATCCATGCTGCCCGCCCTGGTGTTGTCATCGGCAAGAAGGGCGCGGATATCGAAGTGCTGCGCAAGGATTTGCAGAAGATGGCAGGTGCCGAAGTGGCGCTCAACATCGTTGAAATCCGCAAGCCGGAAATTGATGCCGTGCTAGTCGCCGAGAGTATCGCGCAGCAGCTGGAACGCCGTGTGGCATTCCGTCGCGCCATGAAGCGTGCGGTGCAATCCGCGATGCGTCTTGGTGCGCTCGGTATTCGGATCAATTGCTCCGGCCGTTTGGGCGGCGCCGAAATCGCGCGCATGGAATGGTATCGTGAAGGCCGCGTGCCGCTGCATACTCTGCGTGCCGATATTGATTACGGCACGGCGACGGCGAAGACCACCTATGGCACTTGCGGTGTGAAGGTTTGGGTCTTTAAGGGCGAGATCATGGCGCATGATCCGATGGCGCAAGACAAGCGCGCCGCCGAACAGGCGCCGCAGCGCTAAGGGTATAGGACAATGCTGCAACCTAAGCGCACCAAATTCCGCAAGGCCCATAAGGGGCGCATCCATGGCCTGGCGAAGGGTGGGTTCTCCCTGTCCTTTGGCGGTTTCGGCCTCAAGGCCCTGGAACCTGAGCGCGTGACCGCGCGACAGATCGAAGCGGCGCGCCGCGCGATCACCCGCGCCATGAAGCGTCAAGGCCGAGTGTGGATTCGCATCTTTCCGGATGTACCGGTTTCCACCAAGCCTGCTGAAGTCCGCATGGGCTCCGGCAAGGGGGCCCCGGAGTTTTGGGTGGCCCGGGTGAAGCCCGGCCGCATCATGTTCGAGATTGACGGCGTGAGCAACGACGTGGCGCGTGAAGCGCTGACCCTCGGTGCTGCGAAACTTCCGATCAAGACGAAGTTCGTGACCCGTCTGGGTCTGGAGGCTTGATCATGGCCATGACCAAGATCGGCGATGTTCGTGCCAAATCGGCTGATGAGCTGAACACAATGTTGCTTGATCTGCGTAAGGAGCAGTTCAATCTGCGCTTCCAACGCGCAACCGGGCAGCTTGAAGCTCTAAGCCGTATTCGCCAGGTCCGTCGGGACATTGCGCGGGTGAAGACCATCATCGGTGAGCGCAGCCGCGCCGCCGCAACCAAAGCCTGAGAGGAGACCGACGGCGATGCCGAAGCGCGTCCTCACCGGGCGGGTCGTCAGCGATAAGATGGACAAGACCGTGACGGTCTTGGTCGAGCGTCGCGTGATACATCCGCTCTATAAGAAATTCATCCGCAAGTCGAAGAAATATGCGGCGCATGACGGTGCCAACCTGTGCAAGGAAGGTGACGTGGTGCAGATCGAAGAATGTCCGCCGATGTCCAAGCGCAAGACTTGGCTGGTGGTGGCGCGCAACGGTGAAGCCGTGGCGCCGGGGGCGGGAGGCTGATTCGTGATTCAAGTGGAAAGTAACCTGGAAGTTGCCGACAATTCGGGTGCGCGTCGAGTACAATGCATCAAGGTGCTTGGCGGTTCCAAGCGCAAGACTGCTGGTGTGGGCGATGTGATCGTCGTTTCCATCAAGGAAGCGATCCCGCGCGGTAAGGTGAAAAAGGGTACGGTGGAACGCGCGGTGATCGTGCGGACTTCCTTCCCGGTGCGCCGCAATGACGGTTCCGTGATCCGCTTCGACCGCAATGCGGCCGTGCTGATCAACAAGCAGAATGAACCGATCGGCACGCGTATCTTTGGCCCGGTGGTGCGTGAACTTCGCGCGAAGAAGTTCATGAAGATCATCTCTCTGGCGCCGGAGGTGTTGTAAGCCATGGCTCAGAGGATCAGGAAGGGCGACCGCGTTCAGGTTCTGGCTGGCCGTGATAAGGGCCGGCAGGGCGAAGTGATACGCGTGATGCCGACCGAAGATCGTGCGCTGGTGCAGGGCATCAATCTGGTGAAGCGTCACCAGAAGGCGACCGGCATCGGTAATCCCGGCGGGGTCAATCGAAAGGAAGCGCCGATTCATCTTTCGAATTTGTCGCTGATTGACCCGAAATCCGGCAAGCCAACCCGCGTTGGCTTCAAGCTGCTGGAAGATGGCAAGAAGGTCCGGGTGGCGCGCGCCTCCGGCGAGGTGCTTGACGCATGAGCGACGTGAAGGAACAGCCCCGGCTGCGCCAGCATTACGAAACCGTGGTGCGCAAACAGCTTTCTGAGGAATTCGGCTACTCTAATCCTTTGGAAGTGCCGAAGCTTGAGAAGATCGTGATCAATATGGGCGTTGGCGAAGCCGCCGGCGACCAGAAGAAGCTCGATGCCGCAGTGGCTGATCTGACGCTGATTTCGGGCCAGAAGGCGGTGAAGACGAAGGCGAAGAAGGCGATCGCGGGCTTCAAGATCCGCGAAGGCCAGGCGATCGGCTGCAAGGTCACTTTGCGCAGGGAACGCATGTATGAATTCCTTGACCGCCTAGTGACCATTGCGCTGCCGCGTGTGCGCGATTTTCGTGGCATTCCCGGCAGTCGTGGCTTTGATGGTCGGGGCAATTATGCCCTTGGCCTGAAGGAGCAGATCGTGTTCCCCGAAATCATTTATGACAAGGTGGATACGGTGCGCGGCATGGACATTGTTTTCGTCACCACGGCGAAGACCGACAAGGAAGCGAAGGCGCTGCTCAAGGCGTTCCAGCTTCCCTTCCAGAACTGAGTTTTTTGGAAAACCGCCGGGTCAGCCCGGCAGGTTCCGGAGGGTTATGACGGTATGGCAAAGACCTCGTCTGTAGAAAAGAACAAGCGCCGCGAGCGGCTTTCAAAGCACCAGGCCGCAAAGCGCGCTGCATTGAAGGCTGCGGTAATGAACCGCGAGCTGCCGATGGAACACCGCTTCGAAGCGACGCTGAAACTTGCGCAATTGCCCCGCAATGGCGCCAAGAATCGCGTCCGCTTGCGTTGCGAACTCACTGGGCGGCCGCGCGGCAATTACCGCAAATTCAAGCTCTGTCGTAACGCGTTCCGTGAGCTGGCCAATCAGGGTCAGATTCCGGGCGTCGTTAAGGCCAGCTGGTAAGGAAGGCCAGCATGTCCATGTCCGATCCGCTGGGCGATCTGCTCACCCGCATCCGCAATGCGCAATCCGCGCGTCAGTCGCGCTGCAAGGCGCCGGCATCCAGGCTGCGTGAAAACGTGCTTGATGTGCTGAAGCGCGAAGGCTTCATTCGTGCCTGGCGCACGGAAGAACTGCGCCCTGGTATCAAGTTCATTGATATCGAATTGAAATATTCCGAAGGCGAACCCGCGATCCGCGAAATCACGCGTGTGTCGAAGCCTGGCCGTCGGGTCTATTCGAAGATCGCTGAACTCCCCAAATTCTATAATGGTCTTGGCATGTCCATCCTTTCCACGCCGCGTGGCGTGATGAGCGAAAATGAGGCCCGCGCTGCCAATGTTGGCGGCGAGGTTCTCTGCCGCGTATTCTGACGGAGGGTTTGGCAATGTCTCGCGTCGGAAAATATCCTGTTCAGGTGCCATCAGGCGTGCAGCTTGCGCTTTCTGGTCGTACGCTGGTGGCGAAGGGCAAGCTTGGTGAATTGAAGCTTGACCTGACGGATGATGTTGATGTGGAAATCAGCGCTCAGCAGGTGGCAGTAAAGCCGCGCCGCGATGATCGCCGCGCGCTCACCATGTGGGGCACCACGCGTAGCCTGATCAACAGCATGGTGATGGGCGTTTCCACAGGCTTCGTGAAATCCATGGAAATCAACGGTACGGGTTATCGCGCTGCGGTGCAGGGCAAGGATTTGGTGCTGAGCCTCGGCTACAGCCATGAAATCCGTTATCCGATCCCGTCTGGTATCAAGATCACCTGCGAACGCCCCACGGCGATCAAGGTCGAAGGGTCTGACAAGCGCCAGGTCGGTCAGGTTGCCGCTGAAATTCGCGCCTATCGCGGCCCCGAACCCTATAAGGGCAAAGGCGTAAAGTACGAGAATGAGCAGATCCTCCGGAAGGAGGGGAAGAAGAAGTAATGGCCAGCAAGCTCGATCTTCAGGAACGGCGCAAGCGTCGTCTCCGTTATCAGATCCGGATGAAGTCGGGTGGGCGTCCGCGCCTTTCCGTGTTCCGTTCTGGCAAGCATATTTATGCGCAGGTCATTGATGATGCCGCCGGCCGTACGGTGGCTGCGGCGTCTTCGCTGGAAAAGACCATGCGTAAAGCCTTGAAGACCGGCGCCGATACCTCGGCTGCTTCGGCGGTTGGCAAGTTGATTGCCGAACGCGCCATGGCGGCGGGTGTTACGGCGGTGGTCTTTGATCGCGGACCTTATCTTTATCACGGGCGCGTCAAGGCGCTCGCGGACGGCGCCCGTGAGGGCGGGCTGTCGTTCTGAGGGATTGAACAATATGGCACGTGAACCAAGAGGCGGTGGCGAAGGCGGCGAGGGCGGGGAACGTCGTCGTCGTGGTGGCCGTGATCGTGAGCGGGAACCGCGCGCGGAACGTCAGGAAGGTGATGAGCTGAAGGATAAGCTCGTTACCATCAATCGTGTGGCGAAGGTGGTGAAGGGTGGTCGTCGCTTCAGCTTCGCGGCATTGGTTGTGGTTGGCGATGAAAAGGGCCGCGTTGGCTGGGGAGCTGGCAAGGCGCGCGAAGTGCCGGAAGCGATCCGCAAGGCGACGGAACGCGCGAAGCGCACCATGATCCGTGTGCCGATGCGTGAAGGCCGCACACTGCATCATGATGTGGTGGGTGAATTCGGCGCGGGCCGCGTTATTCTGCGTGCAGCGCCGGCGGGTACCGGCATCATTGCCGGCGGCCCGATGCGGGCTGTGTTTGAAACGCTCGGCATGGGCGATGTTGTCGCCAAGTGCACGGGTTCCGCCAATCCGCACAATATGGTGAAGGCTACTTTCGCGGCGCTGCAGCGTTGTACCAGCCCGCGAGCGGTTGCTTCGCGTCGCGGCAAGAAGGTGGCGGAGATTCTCGGCCAGCGGAAGGAAGCCGCCGCTGAGGCGCAGGAGGCCGCGAATGGTTGAGAAAAAGATAGTGAAGGTGACCCAGCTTGGGTCACCGATCGGGCGCAAGTCCGGCCAGAAGGAAACCCTGATCGGCCTTGGCTTGAACAAGCGCCATCGTACGCGTGAACTTGAAGACACGCCTGCGGTGCGCGGCATGATCCGCAAGGTCGCCCACCTGGTGAAGGTGGAGGATTGAACGATGAAGTTGAATGAAATCCGCGACAATGCGGGCGCGCGTCCCAAATTCAAGCGCATCGGCCGTGGGATTGGCTCTGGCAAGGGCAAGACCGGCGGTCGCGGCGTGAAGGGCCAGAAGGCGCGTACCGGCGTTTCGCTGAACGGGTTTGAAGGCGGTCAGCTGCCGATTTATCGGCGTCTGCCAAAGCGCGGCTTCGTGAATAACTTCCGCAAGCTCTATGCCACGCTGAATATTGGTGCGCTGGATGCGGCGATTGAAGCGGGCCGGCTGCCGGCAGGGCAGGATCTGGATGAAACGGCGCTGCGTGCGGCCGGCGTTGTCCGTTCCAGCGCCAAGTTCATCGGCGTGCGTCTGCTCGGCAAGGGTGAGATCAAGCGTGCGGTGAAGATTTCCGTCTCCGGCGCTTCTGCTGCAGCGATTGCAGCGGTGGAAGCCGCGGGTGGCAGCGTGACCGTCACTGCGCCGGCAGCACCGGCTGAGGCTGGCTGAACCTTGTTGGTACCGCGCCGCCTGATCACGATGCGGGACTGATTCTTGGCGGCGCGCGGGGTCACTTGGGCGCCGCTTTCATTCAGGCGAAACGCGCTTGTCTTGTGCCGGCGCGGCGCCAAATAGGACTTGAAGGCAGCGCGCAATCTAAAGAGCGCTCGGCAAATTCGGGAGAATGCGCATGGCGTCCGCCATGGAACAGGCGATGTCCAATTTGAACCTCGGCGTGCTCTCCAAGGCGACCGAGCTCAAGAAGCGTATCTGGTTCACGCTTGGCGCTTTGATCGTCTATCGCATTGGCACCTATATTCCCGTGCCGGGCGTTGATGCGGCAGTGATGGGCGAGATTCTTGCCCAGCATGGCGGCGGTATTCTTGGCATGTTCGACATGTTCTCGGGCGGTGCGCTTGGGCGCATGACCGTATTTGCGCTCAACATCATGCCCTATATCAGCGCCAGCATCATTGTGCAGTTGATGACCGCTGCGATCCCCGCCTGGGAAGCCCTGAAGAAGGAAGGCGAGTCGGGGCGGAAGAAACTCAATCAATATACGCGCTACCTCACGGTCGCGATTGCGGTCTTCCAGGCTTATGGCATCGCCATCGGGCTCGAATCCATGCGCGGGCAGTTTGGTGCCGCGGTTTATGATCCAGGGATTTTCTTCCGGCTGTCCTGCGTGATTACGCTGGTGGGCGGTACCATGTTCTTGATGTGGCTTGGGGAGCAGATCACGGCGCGCGGTGTGGGCAATGGCATCAGCCTAATCATTTTCGCGGGCATTGTCGCCAATCTGCCATCAGCCTTGATCAGCACCCTGGAATTGGGCCGCACCGGCGCGCTTTCCACGATTTTCATCATCGCCTTCCTCATTATCGCGCTGCTGGTGATTGCCTTTGTGGTCTTCATTGAACGCGCGCAGCGCCGCATTTCGGTGCAATATCCAAAGCGCCAAGTGGGCAACCGTATGTTCGGCGGTGAGGCAACGCATCTGCCGCTAAAGCTCAATACCGCGGGCGTCATTCCACCGATCTTTGCGTCATCGCTGTTGCTGCTGCCGGCGACGGTCGCTGGGTTTTCGCAGGATATGTCGGATGGCTGGCTGCAGACGATCTCCGCCATGCTGATGCATGGGCGCCCCGCCTATATGATCCTGTACATGGCGATGATCATCTTCTTCGCCTTCTTCTATACCGCCATCGTCTTCAATCCGACCGAAACGGCGGATAATTTGAAGAAATATGGCGGCTTCATTCCGGGGATCAGGCCGGGGCAGAATACGTCTGAATATTTGGACCGTGTGCTGACGCGCCTTACGGTCCTTGGGGCAGCCTATCTCTGCCTTGTCTGCATCATTCCTGAAATCCTGATCAGCCAATATGGCGTGCCGTTTTATTTCGGCGGTACGTCGCTGCTGATCATTGTGTCGGTGACCATGGATACGGTGGCGCAGGTGCAATCGCATCTCTTCGCCCATCAATATGAAGGCTTGATCAAGAAAGCGCGTCTTGGCGGCCGTGGGCAGCCGCGCGGGCGCTGATCGAGGGAACCGGATGAACCTTATCCTTCTTGGTCCGCCGGGCGCGGGCAAGGGCACTCAGGCCAAGATGCTGGAAGACAAATTCGGCATCGCCCAGATTTCCACCGGCGACATGCTTCGTGCCGAGGTGAAATCGGGCAGTGAGATTGGCCTCAGGGCTAGGGGCATCATGGAACGTGGTGAGCTGGTGCCGGATGAGGTGATGACCGCCATGTTAAAGGCGCGCGTGGCGCGCCCAGATTGCGCCAAGGGCTTCATCCTGGATGGTTTTCCGCGCACCGCCCCGCAGGCGGCGTCCTTGGACGCCATGCTCAAGGGAAGCGGCCTCAAGCTTGATCATGTGATCGAATTGAAGGTGGATGATGCGGCCCTTGTGGGGCGCATTTCCGGCCGCTACAGCTGTGCCAAATGCGGCGCGGGCTATCATGATAGATTCAAGCAGCCGGCCAAGGCCGGCGTGTGCGATAGCTGCGGTGGGACTGAATTTTCCCGCCGAGCGGATGACAAGGCGGAAACCGTGGCAGCACGGCTCGAAGCCTATTATCGCCAGACTGCCCCCTTGCTTCCGTATTATGCGGGGCAGGGGAAGTTGAAGGCCGTTGATGGCATGGCTTCCATGGCGGAAGTCGCACGCCAGATCGGTGAAATTTTGTCAGGAAAGGCTTGACGGGAAATTGCTCCGGGGCTAATGCCGCTGCTCAAGCGGCGGGGGCCTACTCCGGCCGCCGTTTGTCGTTGCATAATCGTTCGGAACACTCCGCCGGCAGGGCCCAATGGGCTACCGCGGCGGCATCGCGGGGCTGGGCCCCAGGAGAGGCACTGTGGCGCGCATCGCCGGCGTGAATATTCCGACCAATAAGCGAGTCCTGGTCTCGCTTCGCTATATCTATGGCATTGGCCCGCAGAACGCGAAGGTCATCTGCAAGCAGTTGAGCATCCCGGCCGAACGCCGCGTGAATCAGCTGACCGATGATGAGGTTATGCGCATCCGCGAATTGATTGACCGCGAATACCGCGTGGAAGGCGATTTGCGGCGTGAGCAGGCGATGCACATTAAGCGCCTGATGGATCTTGCGTGCTATCGCGGGCTGCGCCATCGCAAGGGCTTGCCGGTGCGCGGCCAGCGCACCCATACGAATGCGCGTACCCGTAAAGGCAAGGCGGTCGCGATCGCCGGCAAGAAGAAGGTGACGAAGTAAGATGGCTCGTGAACCCCGCGGCGGTGCCGCTCGTGGCCCGGTCAAGCGCAAGGAACGGAAGAACATTTCCTCCGGTGTTGCGCATGTGCTGTCCACCTTCAACAATACTATCGTGACCATCACGGATGCACAGGGCAATGCGATTGCCTGGTCATCCGCTGGCGCGCAGGGCTTCAAGGGCAGCCGCAAATCTACCCCTTACGCGGCGCAGGTTGCCGCTGAAGATGCGGGCCGCAAGGCGCGTGAACATGGTATGGAACTGCTGGATATTATGGTGAGCGGCCCTGGTTCGGGCCGTGAATCCGCGCTGCGTGCCTTGCAGGCCGTTGGCTTCCAGGTGACCGCCATCCGCGATGTGACCCCCATTCCCCACAACGGTTGCCGCCCGCGCAAGCGCCGCCGCGTCTGATACGCGCGCCCCGCCTGACCGCTGCAGCCCGATAGGAGAGACATGAACGTGCTTGACCGCAACTGGCGTTCCCTGATCGAAACGCAGAAGCATATCGAGCCGACGATCAACCCGCTGCGCAGCGCCACCTTGGTGCTGGAGCCGCTGGAACGTGGCTTCGGCATGACGCTTGGCAATGCGCTGCGGCGCGTGCTGCTTTCTTCGCTGCTTGGTGCGGCGGTGAAGGCGATCCGCATTGATGGCGTGCTGCATGAATTCAGCAGCATCCCCGGCGTGCGCGAAGACGTGACCGACATTGTTCTGAATGTGAAGCAGCTCGCGCTTCGCTATCAGGGTGAAGGTGAAAAGCGTTTGGCGCTGATGGCCACTGGCCCGGGTGAAGTCACCGCGGGGCAGATCCAGACCACCGGCGATATCGAAATTGCCAATCCTGATTTGGTGATCTGCACGCTGGATGACGGCGCGAAGCTTTCGATGGAATTGGTTATCGATTCCGGCAAGGGCTATGTGCCGGCGTCTGAAAACCGCCCGGAAGATGCGCCGATTGGTCTTATTCCGGTGGATGCGATCTATTCGCCGGTACGCCGCGTTGCCTATCGCGTGGAACCGACCCGCGTTGGCCAGCGCACGGATTATGACAAGCTGATCCTGTCGGTGGAAACCGATGGCACGCTGGCGCCGGAAGATGCCGTGGGTGTTGCTGCGCGCATCATTCAGGAACAGCTACAAATCTTGATCAATTTCGACGAACCGCGCCCCGAACATGGGTCGGAAATGCAGGATGATCTGCCGTTCAACCGGAATCTGCTGCGAAAGGTGGATGAGCTTGAGCTCTCTGTCCGTAGCGCGAATTGCCTGAAGAACGACAACATCGTCTATATCGGCGATCTGGTGCAGAAGACCGAACAGGAAATGCTGCGCACGCCTAATTTTGGCCGCAAGTCGTTGAACGAAATTAAGGAAGTCCTCACGAATATGGGTCTTGGCCTTGGCATGACTGTGCCGGAATGGCCGCCTGAAAACATCGAGGATTTGGCGAAAAGGGCAGATGAGCTGTTCTGATCAGCTCGTTCTGAAGGGTAAGAAAGATGCGTCACGGATTGTCTGGGCGGAAGCTCAATATCACGTCAAGCCATCGTGCGGCGATGTTCCGCAATATGGCGACCTCTCTACTCAAGCATGAGCAGATCACGACAACGCTACCCAAGGCCAAGGAATTGCGCCCCTATGTTGAGCGGATGATCACGCTCGGCAAGCGCGGTGGCCTGCATGCTCGCCGTCAGGCGCTCTCGCAGATCCGCGATGAAGCCGTGGTGGCGAAGCTGTTTGGCGAAATAGCCGAGCGTTACAAGGCGCGGCCCGGCGGCTATTGCCGCGTGCTGAAGGCCGGCATGCGCTATGGTGATGCGGCCGATATGGCAGTGATTGAATTGGTGGATCGCAATCCGGGCGCCAAGGGCCTGGATAGCGGGCCTAAGCCGGAAGTGGCGGAAGAAGCCGCGGAAATCTGAGGGTATCACCCTCTCATGCAGAAGGGCGGTCGTGATTAGGGGCCGCCTTTTTTCTTTTCACCTGCTGCCGATCGCTTCCGCAAGCGCTGGCGAAACGCCTGCCAAGGGGCTGGCCAACTCCCGTGGCCAGGCGCGCGGGTCGGGCGGGATGGAGGCCCTCACGCGGCCTTCTTCCGTCACCAGCATGAACATCCTATCGCCCTTCAAATCCCAGGCGAGGAAAATCCCCCGTACGCGGCAGCCTTCCCGGTTGCAGCCATGGCCGTGCAGATATTGACCATCCAGTAGGGCAACGCCGGGGCCGGGTTCGCGGAGCGCCTCGGCAATCACGCTGCGATGACCGCCACTCGCGGGGCGCAACACCGCGCCCACTTCCGGGCGCTGCGCGAGAGACAGCACGGGCTGGCCGATCACGCTCATGATATCGGAATCCATTGCGCGCGCCGGGGCGGCGCCGCATAGCGCCAGCAGCGCCAGAAGCGCTGTTCTATTCCACACGGATATTGGCTTCGCGTGCCAGCACGGTCATGGCGGCGCGGCCTTCGGTGACGAAGCGCGTGAAGGCCTCTGGCGTGTTGCCAACTGGCACGGCGCCAAGCTGCGCGAGCCGCGCGCGCACCTCAGGCTCGGCCAGGCTGGCGGCGAGGGCTTCATGCAGCCGCCCCAGCACCGGGGCCGGGGTGCCGGCGGGGGCGAAAAGCCCCACCCATTCGCTGATATCGAAGCCTGGGAAGCCGCTTTCGGCGATGGTCGGTACCTCCGGCCGCGCGGGCAGCCTTGCGGCGCTGGCAACGGCCAGGAAGCGCGCCCGCCCGCTATCCACCACCGGGCCGGCGGAAAGCGCCGTGATGAACACGCCATCCAGATTGCCGCCCGCCAGGTCGCGCGCTGCATCCGCGCCACCGCGATAGGGGGCGTGGATCACTTCAATGCCGGCAGCACGAGCGAATTGCACCAGGCCAAAATGCCCTGCCGTGGCATTGCCCTGCGTGCCCATGCTGATGGCGCCAGGCCGCGCCTTGGCCGCCGCGACAAAGGCCGCCAGATCGCGCGCCGGGAAATACGCCTTCACGGCAACCACCTGCGGGAAGCTGGTCGCCATGCTGATCGGCGTGAAGGCCGTGGCGCAATCAAATGCCAGCCCACGCAGCAACGCATGGTTCACGATATGCGACGACGCATCCCAGAGCAGCGTCGCGCCATCCGGCGCCGCCCGCGCCACTTCCGTGCCACCAATGGAACCACCCGCGCCGGTGCGGTTTTCCACCACAATCGTGGCCCCCAGCCGTTCCGCCATGCGTGGCGCCAAGGTGCGCGCCGCCGAATCCGCCGCGCCCCCGGCGGCAAAGGGCACCACCAGCCGGATGCTGCGCGCCTGCGCCAGGGCAGGCATGGGCAGGGCAGCGAGGGCAAGCAGTGTGCGGCGGCGGAGTTCCATGGGCAGCATTCCTTATCCTCGCCCCGCATGTGCGGGCGCGGGCAGGGCGCGTCAAGGCAAAAGGGGTGATGCGCGGCGCCACTTGGCGCTAGACTACGCCGATGAAGACCCCACCGCGCTATGACGACCTCCCCCGCCCCCCCGGCGACCCCACCGGCCTGCCGCTTTCCTGGGGTGTTTGGGGCCCGGATGATCAGATCGGCAAGCTGAACCGCATCACGGATGCCGCCGTCGCCGCCGCCCGCGATGAAATCCGCCAAGGACAACGCTTCAATGTACACCTTCCTTTGGGCGAGCCCTTCGGCGCCGCCCACGAAGGCGCCCATCGCCGCCGCGCCGCCCATAAGCCTGTGATGGTGAGTGAAGAACACCCCGGCCGCATCACACGCGATGACAAGTTTGATGGCTTTTGGCTGCAAGGCAGCACGCAATGGAATGGGCTTTCGCATTTCGCTGACGCCACCCATGGTTTCTACAATTGTGCGCCGCTATCTGCCATTGTGCACGGCCCGCAAAGCCGCAACGGCATAGACAAGGCCTTGGCGCATGGCGTCGCCGGCCGCGCGGTGTTGGCCGACCTCGCGCGCCATTTTGCCCGTACCGGGCGCGCTTGGGGCGCCATGGGGGGCAGCGCGCCACTGCCGAGGACCTGGCCGCCTGCCTCAGCGCGCACGGTGTCGCACTCCGCCCCGGCGATATCCTGCTGGTGCGCACCGGCTGGCTTGCCGCCTTTCGCGCCGCCCCCGATGCCGATGCGCGCCATCTGCTCATTCAAGGCGAAGCCGGCGCCCGCGACTATTCTGGCCTGGATGGCAATGAGGGTATGTGGCGCTTCCTCTGGGACCAGGGCATTGCCGCTGTCGCCGCCGATAACCCAACGGTCGAAGCCTGGCCGATCTTCCCCTGGAAGCCCGCTCTTCATCTTGCCATCGCTCGGCTTGGCCTGTGCCTGGGCGAGTTCTTTGATTTCGAAGCCCTGGCCGAGGATAGCGCCACCGCTGGCCGCTTCACCGCGTTTTTCACGGCAGCGCCGCTCAACCACAGCGGCGGCATTGGCAGCCCCGGCAATGCGCTGGCGATCCGCTGACACACGCCATGGCCCGCGCCCCCGCCACCCCTGATCTTTTCGGCGCGCCGGACCCCGCCGCCGCCCCCGCCGAAGCCGCGCGGCCGCTCGCCGACCGGCTCCGCCCCGCCACATTGGCCGAGGTGGTTGGCCAGGATCATCTGCTGGGGCCGGAAGGCAGCCTTTCGCGCATGTTGGCGCGCGGGTCGCTGGCTTCCCTGATCCTATGGGGGCCGCCTGGTGTCGGCAAAACCACCATTGCACGCTTGCTCGCCGAGGCGGCGGGGCTGAGGTTTTCTGCCCTTTCCGCCGTATTCTCCGGAGTTGCCGATTTGAAGCGCGCCTTTGAGGAAGCCCGCGCACGCAAATCCAACGGCCAGGGCACGCTGCTTTTCGTGGATGAAATCCACCGCTTCAACCGCGCGCAACAGGATGGCTTTCTGCCCGTGGTGGAAGACGGCACCGTGACCCTGGTGGGCGCCACCACGGAAAACCCATCCTTCGCGCTCAACGGCGCCCTTCTGTCCCGCTGCCAGGTGCTGGTGCTGAAGCGCCTGGACGACGCCGCGCTTGAATTGCTGCTGACCCGCGCCGAAGCCCTCATGGCCCGCGCCCTGCCGCTGACCCCCGAAGCGCGCGCCACGCTGCGCGCCATGGCGGATGGCGATGGCCGCTACGGGCTGAACATGGCCGAGCAATTATTCGCCCTGCCCGAAGCCACCCCACCGTTTGATCCGCCGGCACTTTCCAGCTTGCTCGCGAAACGCGCCGCCCTTTACGACAAGGACCGCGAGGAACATTACAACCTGATCTCCGCCTTGCATAAATCCATGCGCGGATCAGACCCCGATGCGGCGCTTTACTGGTTTGCGCGCATGCTGACGGGTGGTGAGGACCCGCGCTACATCGCCCGGCGCCTGACGCGCTTCGCCGCCGAGGATATCGGCATGGCCGACCCCCGTGCCCTGCCGCTTGCCATCGCCGCCTGGGAGACCTTTGAACGTATGGGATCACCCGAAGGCGAATTGGCGCTGGCGCAGCTTGTGGTGCATTTGGCGACCGCGCCGAAATCCAACGCGGTCTATTTGGCGTTTAATGAGGCGATGCGCGCCGCGCGGGAAACCGGCAGCCTGATGCCGCCCAAGCACATATTGAATGCGCCAACGAAACTGATGCAGGAAATTGGCTATGGCGCCGGCTATGCCTATGACCATGAGGCTGAGGGCGGCTTTTCCGGCCAGGATTACTTCCCCGAGGAGATAGGGCGGCGCCAATTCTATCGCCCGACCGATCGCGGGGCTGAGGCCGCCATCGCGGAACGCCTGGCGCGCTTCGCGGAACTGCGCCGCAAAAGGAGAGGCTGATGGGCACAGCATTTTCGCCTTTGTCCTTGCTGCTGGTGGCATTGGGCGGTGCCGCAGGTTCCGTGCTGCGCTACGCGATTTCCCATGCGGGCGTGGTGCTGTTTGGCACGGGCTTTCCCTGGGGGACGCTGGCGGTGAATATTTTGGGCTCCGCCCTGATTGGCGCCTTTGGCGCTTTAGGTATTTCCGGTGAGGCGCGGCTATTGCTGGTGACGGGCCTGCTTGGCGGTTTCACGACCTTTTCCGCCTTTTCACTGGAAACCGGCGTGCTGTGGGAAAGGGCGCCGTGGCTGGCGGTGGTTTATGTGGCGGCTTCGGTGCTGGGCGGGCTGGCGGCGTTTGGGGTTTGCTATTGGGGGGTGAGAAGGGGGTGAGGGGGGTTATTGTGCCTTCGGCTTCACTGAATTGAGGGTTTGAATCACGCCTGCTAGGCCGGTTAGGTTGATTAAATTTTGGAAAGAGGCGATTCCTATGGCGCCGCGGCTAAGCGACAATGAAATTCGGAACATCACCCGTCTGTTGGAACAAGGCAAGCCGCTGCCTGAAGAATACCGTTTTCTGCTATTTGAAGATAAGCGAGAGGTAGAACTGGTCTGGAGCGGCAAGACCAAAGAAATCTGTAATGTCGTTTTGCCGTTTCAGACCATTGAACAGGTAGATGAGCCGCGCGCCGAGAAAATCATGAGGCGCCAGCCCGACTTGTTCAACCCAACAACCGGGCGGCAGCAGCGCGGTTGGACGAATAAACTGATTTGGGGTGACAATAAGTTGGTGCTTTCTTCCTTGAAGAACGGCCCACTGCGGCAGGAAATAGAAAAACAGGGCGGGATTAAGCTGATTTACATTGATCCGCCCTTCGATGTCGGTGCCGACTTTTCCATGGATATCGAAATCGGCGACGATACTTTTACCAAGCAGCCTAATGTCTTGGAGGAAATCGTTTATCGAGACACCTGGGGGCGTGGGACTGATAGCTTCATTAGTATGATTTATGAACGCCTAGTGTTGATGCGCGACCTCATGGCCGATAATGGTAGCATCTATGTTCATTGCGATTGAAGGGTGAACGCCTACCTACGGACTTGCTTGGATGAAATTTTTGGCAAAAAAAATTTTATTAACGAAATAGTATGGCATTTTCCAAGTATGTCACCAACGAAAAATGCTTTTCCTATAAAAAATAATTCTCTCTATCGTTATTCGCGATCTAAAGACACAATTTTTAACGCTGACGCGATTAGAGTCCCTTACGAGGAGGCATCATTAGCTGTCATGCAGGCCGGCTATGGTGGCGGTCTCAGCACAGGCGGCGCCTCTATTCGCCAAGCTTACGGTAATGAGAATGGCAAGATACCAGACACTGTCTGGCGCATAAGGCATGTTAGCTCTGGCGCCGAAAATGTTGGCTATCCAACACAGAAACCAGAACCACTACTCGAGAGAATTATCAAATCGTCATCAAACGAAGGTGACATCGTGGCCGATTTTTTCGCTGGATCGGGTACCACGCTTGCTGTGCCTGAGCGGCTAAATCGAAAGTGGATCGGTAGCGATTTAGGTAAATTTGCAATTCACACGACTCGAAAGCGTCTTATTGGCGTTCAACGTCAGTTGAAGAATTTAGACAAAAGCTGGCGAGCGTTTGAGATTTTGAACCTCGGCAAATATGAGCGACAATACTATGTCGGTGTGAATCCCGGCCTACGACAGGAAGAACAGCGAAGCAATTGGAACATAAGGAACAGGCTTTTCTGAGCCTGATTATTCATGCCTATAAGGCAGAAGCTATCACGGGTTTTGCTTGTTTCCAGGCCAAGAAAGCCGGGCGTCTTGTTGCGATTGGCCCGGTGAACTTACCGGTGACGCGGCTGTTTGTTGAAGAAATAATCAATGAATGTCGCCAGAAGCACCTGACGAAGGTAGATATCCTGGGCTTTGAATTTGAAATGGGCCTTTTCCCAAGTGTTCAGGAGGGAGCGAAAAGCAAGGGCATAGATTTGGCGCTGAAACACATCCCGCGCGAGGTTTTTGATAAACACGCTGTGGAACGCGGCCAAGTCGTATTCCATGATGTATCCTATATTGAGGTCCAGGCGGTGGTGAAGGGCAATCTCGTTTCTGTAAAGCTCACAGATTTCTCAGTTTTCTATTCTCAAGACATGGCAAACATTGAAGACCAACTCGGCAAGGGCAAGAACAAGGTTGTCGTGGACAATGGGAAGATTGTTAAGATAACGAAGTACAAGCAAGGTAACACCACGCGCGTGACACTCACCAAAAGCTGGGATGATTGGATCGACTACTGGAGTGTGGATTTCGATTTTTCCAGCAAAAAAGAAATCGTCCGAGTGCAACGCACCCCCTGGTTGGCGGGCGAGCAAGCTGGATTGACCGGTGTTGAACATCCGCAGGGAAAGCTCGCGAATATGAGGATGTCTGGACAGGCGGTTTCATTTTTGAAAATGAATGGCAATCCTTTCGGACAAAAAAGGATCGTAAACTAGAGTTCGTAAGCGTCGCCAAGGAATGCGCGCCCGGACCGCGCAAAATTGCCGTGAAGGTTGTGGATATCTTCGGCAATGACACGATGAAGGTATTGGATGTGGTGGTGGGGGGCAAGTAAGTGGCGCTACATCCTGATTTCCCCAAATCGCCTCACGCGTTGTTGGACCCGGCAATCCGCTGGTTCCCCGCCGATGAAGAATTGCGCGAAAAAACATCAGATAAATTGCTGCCGCCACTTGTTGCCAATCTGCGGCGAAAAGTCAGGGAATGGCGCGCACGCCACTATGAAGGCGCCACCGCGACAAGCAAGGCACTACTGAAATGGTGGTTTCAGACTGAACATTTGCAACCACAGGCCGATGGCACGACCGCACGGTTTCAATACTACTTCGCCCAACGCGAAGCGGTTGAGACTATCATCTATCTCTAAGATGTTGCTAACGTCAGGGGCAAGTATGACCTAGCGAAGGCAGCGCAAGCCGATCTCAATCTTCAAATGATTTATGAGACTTGGGCGCGCTTTGGCGTGAAGATGGCAACAGGTAGCGGCAAAACCAAGGTCATGAGCCTGGTTTTGGCTTGGAGTTACTTTCATAAATTATATGAACCGCAATCTGACCTCGCGCGAAATTTTTTGGTGATTGCGCCCAATATCATTGTGCTTGATCGTATCCGTACTGACTTCGATGACTTGAAAATCTTTTTTGCCGACCCGGTATTGCCCGATAATGGCTATATGGGTCAAAACTGGCGCGATGATTTTCAATTGACCCTGCATATTCAGGATGAAGCGCGCGTCACCAGCAATGTGGGAAACATCTTCCTCACCAATATCCACCGTGTCTATAGCGGAAACACGCTGCCACCAAGCCCAGATGATGAAGACTCGATGGACTATTTCCTCGGTCCGTGCCCTGTGGGTGCCACCAATGATTCCAAGGTGGATTTGGGTGATATTGTACGGGATATCGAAGAATTGGTGGTGATCAACGATGAAGCACATCACATCCATGATGATCGCTTGGCATGGTTCAAGTCGATTGAAGATATCCACAATCGTCTTGTTCACAAGGGTACAAAGCTATCGCTTCAGGTGGACGTGACCGCGACACCCAAGCACAATAATGGCGCGATATTTCTGCAAACCATTTCGGATTACCCGCTTGTGGAAGCGATTTTCCAGAATGTGGTCAAGCATCCTGTCGTGCCCGATGAAGCCAGTATAAGTAAGTTGAATGAGCCCCCAAGCTCCAAATTCTCGGAACGCTACCGTGATCATTTGGCGCTTGGCGTGGAAGAATGGCGCAAGGCGTTTAAGCAGCATGAGAAGCTCGGCAAGAAAGCTGTCCTTTTCGTGATGACCGATGACACCAAGAATTGTGACGAAGTTGCCGATTATTTGGGGGAAACCTACCCTGAATTAGCCGGGAAGGTGCTGACTATCCACACGAACAAGAGCGGCGATATCAGCGAAAGTGCCTCCGGACCCAATAAGGAAGAATTGGAAAAGCTGCGCGCTCAGTCGAATCGGATTGACAGTTGGGAAAGCCAGTACAAAGCAATTGTTTCTGTGCTGATGCTTAAGGAAGGCTGGGACGTAAAGAACGTCACCGCCATTGTTGGACTCCGCCAGTATTCTGCTGAAAGTAAAATCCTACCAGAGCAAACGCTTGAGCGTGGTTTGCGCAAAATGTATGCTGGCAATGAGGTGGAAGAGCGTGTCAGCGTTGTTGGCACTGAAGCCTTCATGGCCTTTGTAAATGAATTGAAGGCCGAAGGTATTGTGCTTGAAGCAGCCGCCATGGGTACGGGAACACCACCCAAGGCACCCATGGTCGTTGAAATTGACAAGGAAGATAAGACAAAGGACTTGGAAAAACTGGAGATTGAAATCCCGGTACTTTCCGCGCGTATCCACCGCGAATACAAAAATCTATCGCTCCTTGAGCCAAAGGCATTCGGCCATACGAAAGTTCCCTATAAGGATTTCAGCGAAGAAGAAAGTCGGGAGATAGTGTTCAAGGACATCGTGACCGGCGATATAACGCATGTCACGCAACTGGATACGGCGGGCGTCAATTATCAGGGCGTGGTTGGGCATTTCACACGCGCAATCATGAAGGACCTTCGCCTCGTGAGCGGTTATGATGTTTTGTTTGGATTCGTGAAAAGCTTCATCCGCGAAGATTTGTTTGACCGGCATGATCTCGAACTAGATAGCCTAGTGACGCTTCGTAACCTCTCGGAAAGAGAGGCGTCTCGAACCTTGATCGAAACCTTCAAGAGGCAAATCAATGCGCTAACGGTGCAAGATCGCGGCAATGCTGAAATTCGGGACTATATAAAGGTAGGCCGCACTCGTCCGTTTGTCGTGAAGGATCAATCCTTCGTTCGACCTAAAAAGAGCGTTTTCAATCGCGTGGTGGGTGATAGCAATCTGGAACTTGACTTCGCGCGCTGCCTGGACGGATGCGCTGATGTCGAAGCCTTCGCCAAAAACTATGTTGGGATGAATTTCAAGTTGGATTACGTGAATGCCGATGGCGATATCTCTAACTACTACGCCGATTTCATTGTGCGGACGACAAGCGGCGCCATCTATATCGTCGAAACAAAGGGGCTCGAAGATTTGGACGTGCCGCTCAAGATGGCTCGATTGAAGCAGTGGTGTGAGGACACCAATAAGGCGCAAGCTGATAAGCGTTACAGCTTCATTTTCGTTGATGAAGAAGGATTCAAGGCCCTCAAGCCGACAAGCTTTGAAATGATGATACGGAATTTTACTGAGTATCAGTGACCTTCTTAAGGCGTCACCGAAAAAACCCGGTTTCCAAAGGCCCCCCGGCCTTTGGCGGGGTGGTTTGGAGGGGCAGCGCCCCTCCATGCAGCCCCCCACAAACCCCTCACACCATCTGCCCCCGCAAAAACCCCAGCGCCGGCAATGGCACCCATTTCCGCGGCAGGTCGCTTCGTTTGATCGGTGTCACCGAATAATGTGGCACGGGTTGTTTGGCGCGGATCAGCCAATCGGCATAGGCGCGCACTTGTTGGTCGCGCCAGTCTCGGTCGTTCAGTGCGGCGGAGCGGGAGCGGAAAACCTCGGCCACGCGGCTTTTGCGCCCCACGGTTGCCACAACGGCCCAGAGCGTATCCTCATCCCCGCGACTGACTGGCGTAAGCGTCACCACGCCCGAATCAGTGCCAAATCGCGGGGCTTTGGGTCAAGCGCCTAATTCACGCAGCAGCCGCTACGGGAACCCTAATCCGGTCCAGCGGGCCGAATTCGCGTTCCAGGCGGGGGCGGATCGCACCCTCCCACGCCTTGATCGTGTTCATGGCGATGCCGGGCGGCAGGTCGCCAATCTGCATTTGCAGCAGATAATGGCAGGGGCTGGCGGCGCGGATTTCGGCGGCCATGCGGGCAGCGACGGTATCGGCATCGCCCACCAGCATGAAGGACCCCATTTCTTCCAGGCTTGGCTCGCCTTCCCAGGTTTTCTCCACCAGCAAGCCGCCATCCATTTCCTGTTCCTTGCGGCGCAGGCTTTGGGACAGGCGGATTTGCCAGCGGGCATTTTCCAAAAAGGCCATGGCTTCGGCCTTGTCATCTGTCACGCAGAAGGGGCGCATGGCGCCGAAGCGCAACGCCTCGGGCGGCTTGCCGGCGGCGCGCCAGATATCTTCAAAGCGCCGGCGCGCGGCGGCCAGAAGGGCAGGGGTGAAGTGGCGCGGGGTTACCATCACCACGCAATCGCGTTGCGCCGCGTAGCGATGCAAATCGGGGTTGTCGCCGGCCACCCAAATCTCCGGCAGCTTGCCGGCGGGGCGGGGCGCGATATGGGTTTGCGGCAGGGAATAATACTCACCTTCATGGGAAAAGGTCTCGCCGCCAAAGGCTTTTTCCATCATGGCCATCACTTCCAGCAGCCGATGCGGCGCTTCCTGCAGCGATGCGTCGAAGCGTTCAAACTCATAAGGCTGGTAGCCGCTGCCAACGCCGAGCACGAGCCGCCCATGCGTCAGCGAATCCACCATGCCGATTTCGGCAATCAGGCGGGAAGGGTGGTAAAGCGGCACAATCACCACGCCGGATGCGAGCTTGATCCGTGATGTCTCGCCCGCCAGCCGCGCCAGCATCATCAGCGGCGATGGGCAGACGCAGTAATTGGAGAAATGATGCTCGGCGAACCAGGCGATGTTGAAGCCGGCGGCTTCCGCGGCCTTCACCTGGGCGATAGTCTGGTCATAGATCGCGGCCGTGGGCACGCCGCGATTGCGATAGCCCATGAGGTTGAAAATACCGACATCCATGGCGCGGTTCCTTCCTTTTGCTTTGCACCATGCTGCGCCGAAGTTTCGGCGGGCTCAAGGGGTGGAGCATTTTCAAGCCAGGTGGACTCACCTGGCGGCTCGGAAAATGCGACCAAATCTTGGGTTGCATGAAAAGGCCGGGCAGGGTGTTCTGCGGGCGGTTCCAGGGGTGATTCCATGATCGTGATCGGCAAGGGCAGCGTGCAAAGCGGCGAATGCGACGTGATGGGGCATATGAATGTGCGCCATTACCTTGCCCGCGCGGGGGATGGGCTGGCCTGGCTTGGCCTGGCGCTCGGCATTACGCCGGATCGCGGCTTTTTCACGCCGGTGGATCAGCATATCCGCTTCTTGCGCGAAATGGCGGCGGGGACTCCCTTCACGATTTTCGGTGGCGTTGTGGCGCGGCGCGGCGATCAGCTGCGCGCCTATGTGGAAATCAGGAATAGCGGCACGGGGGTGCCCTCCGCCGCGCTGGTTTCGGATATTGAACTGCGAGACCCGCATTCGGGCGCAGTGCTGCCCCTGCCGGCGGGGCTGGAGGGCAAGCTCGCAGGCCTCACGGTGGCGCTGCCCGCCCATGCCGGGCCGCGCGGCCTGCCGTTTGATCCCATTCGCCCGCTGCCCGATGCCGGCGCCGCCGCCGCCATGGGCCTGACCGATGCCTATATCGGCGCCATCCGGGCGGAGGATTGTGATCGCGCCGGGCTGATGCGCCCGGATGTGGTGATCTCCCGCATTTGGGATGGCGTGCCCAATCTGCGCTTTCCGGGCGCGGAGCTCGGCGCGC
Organism: Alphaproteobacteria bacterium; assembly: GCA_016869715.1. Lineage (GTDB taxonomy): Bacteria > Pseudomonadota > Alphaproteobacteria > Acetobacterales > Acetobacteraceae > Neoroseomonas. Next base: position 9,450 of record VGDM01000024.1, on the reverse strand, counting down.
GGGAAGAAGGGCTGGGTAGCGCGGCCTTGGAATATCGCTTGGCGTATCTGAAGCCGATGCGGATCGGGGATTTGCTGATCATCCGAAGCGGGCTGCGGGCGCTGGGCGAGAAAACCACCACCTGGACGCATGTGCTGCATGATGGCGTGTCTGGCGCGCCGGTCGCGGCGGCGGAAGCGGTGGGCGTCAGTTTTGATCTTATGGCACGCAAGGCGGTGGCCATCCCACCGGACCGAAGGCGCCTATTGGAAGGCTTGCTGGTACCGGGGCTTGGGCTGTGACCGCACCGCGCGAGATTCGCTTCAATGCTTTTGACATGGCCTGTGTCGGCCATATCCAGCAGGGCATGTGGCGCCACCCAAGGGATCGCTCGGCTGATTATCTCTCGCTTGACTACTGGATGGGGCTGGCGCGGTTGCTGGAAGAAGGCCTGTTTGATGGGCTGTTTCTGGCGGATGTCTTGGGGATTTATGATGTGCATGGCGGGAATGGCGATGCGGCCATCAGGAATGCCGTGCAGGTGCCGCTGCTCGATCCCATGCTGCTGGTGCCGGCGATGGCGGCCGTCACGCGCAATCTTGGCTTTGGCGTGACGTGTAACCTCGCTTGGGAAAGCCCGGCCTTGCTGGCGCGGCGTTTTTCGACGCTGGATCACCTGACTGAGGGGCGCATCGGTTGGAATATCGTGACCGGCTATCTGGATAGTGCCGCGCGCGCCATGGGGCTGGATCGGCAGATGGCGCATGATGATCGCTACGATCTGGCCGATGAATATATGGAAATCGTCTATCGGCTCTGGGAGGAATCCTGGGCCGCTGATGCCGTGAAGCGCGACCGCGCGGCGGGCATCTATGCCGATCCCGCACGCGTGCAGCGCATTCGCCATGAAGGCCGGCAATATCGGCTGGACGCGCCGCATTTGGTGGAACCATCCCCGCAACGCACGCCGGTTTTGTATCAGGCCGGCGCTTCGGATCGCGGGCGGGGTTTTGCCGCGCGCCATGCGGAATGCGTCTTCGTGAATGGCGGGCCTAAGCCGCATGTCGCGAAGCTGGTGGCCGATTTGCGCGCCCGCGCCGCACCGCGCCCGATACTTGTTTTTGTTGGCGCCACGCTGATCATTGGCCGCACGCGCGCCGAAGCTGAGGCGAAGCTTGCCGAATATCGCCAGCACGCCAACATTGAAGGTGCGCTGGCGCATGCTTCGGCCTCGCTTGGCATTGACCTGGCGCGGTTTGGCCCGGATGAGGAATTGCCGGAGGCCGGGCAAAGCCAGGCCATTCGTTCTAATGTGGAAGCTCTGCGTGCCGCCGCACCGCGCGCGACCAAACGCGCGCTGATGGACCGCATGGTGCTGGGCAGCCGCCAACCGCCTATCGTTGGGTCTGTTGAAGAAGTGGCCGAGGAAGTCATTGCCTGGGTGGATCAGGTGGATGTGGATGGCTTCAACCTCTCCCGCACTGTCACGCCGGAATGCCTGGAAGATGTGGTGCGGCTTTTAGTGCCGGCCTTGCAGGAACGCGGGCGTTATAAGCGCGGCTATGCGCCGGGGAGCTACCGCGAAAAGCTCTTTGGTGCCGGGCCTTTGCTGGCTGCACCCCACCCGGCGGCGGGGTGGCGTCAAGCAGGGTGATTTCCCACCGCGCCATTCTGGCCTAGGCTTTCCCATCATCGCAAAGGAATACCCAAATGGATGGCATGCAATTGCCGGCCCCAGCCGCCCTGACAGCGCGTTACGGCGCCGGCGCCGAACCCAAGCCAGGCCCGTGGAATGAGACGATTTCGCTGCTGCTCTCGCACCGTTCCGTGCGCGGCTATCGGCCGGATGCGCTGCCCGCCGGTACGCTGGAAATGCTGATGGCAGCGGCACAATCGGCGGCGACATCTTCCAATTTGCAGACCTGGTCCGCGGTTTCGGTAAACGATCCGGAAAAGCGCAAGGCGCTGGCGGCGATTGCGGGCGGGCAGAAGCATATCGAACAATGCCCGATCTTCATGGTCTTCATCGCCGATGTGTCGCGCAATGAACGCCTGGGCGAACAGGAAGGTGTCGCGCTGGCCGGCATGCCTTACCTTGAAACCTTCCTGGTGGCAGCGATTGATGCGGGGTTGGCCGCGCAAAACGCGGTGGTGGCGGCGGAAAGCTTGGGCCTTGCCACGGTTTATATCGGCGCGCTGCGCAATGATGTGCCGCGCGTTGCCGCCATGCTCGGCCTACCGCCAGGTGCGGCGCCGGTCTTTGGCCTTTGCGTGGGCTACGCCGCGCCCGGCAAGGAAAGTGCGGTGAAGCCGCGCTTGTCGCAGGAAGCGGTGCTGCATCACGAAACCTATTCCGCCGCCAAGGAACAAACGCTCCGCGCGGCCTATGATGAAAAGCTCGCTGATTATTCCAAGCGTTATGAGATGGCCGCGGATAATTGGTCTCAGCGCGTGATTTCGCGCATCGGCACCATTGGCGCGCTGCGTGGACGGGATGGGCTGAAGGCGGCGCTGCGTTCCCTCGGCTTCCCGCTGAAATAAGGAAAACACCGATGCGCCTTGGTCAAGCCAGCCCCGCCCGCGCCACCACACGCTTGCGCGCGCTTCTGCACGAACCCGCACCGCTGATCCTGCCGGGCTGCTTCAACGCCATGTCGGCCCGCATTCTGGAACATGCGGGTTTTCCGGCACTTTACATGTCGGGCTATGGCACCTCGCTGAACCTGCTGGGCCTGCCGGATGCGGGGCTGATTACGCTGACTGAAATGGCGCTGAATGCGAAGCTTATCGCCTGTGCCGTGCGCGCGCCGCTGATTGCTGATGCCGATACGGGCTTCGGCAATGCCATCAATGTGGTGCGCACGGTGGAAGAATATATCCGTGCCGGCGTGGCGGGCATGCATCTGGAAGACCAGGTGGCGCCCAAGCGCTGCGGCCATGTGGCAGGACGAGAAGTGATTGCGCGGGATGAGGCGGTGCTGAAAATCCGCGCTGCTTGCAAAACCCGCGATGCGCTGGACCCTGATTTTGTGATCATCGCGCGCACCGATGCGCGCGGCGCGCATGGCGGTTCCATGGAAGAAGCCATCACCCGCGCCAATGCGTTTTTGGAAGCGGGTGCGGACCTCGCCTTCGTGGAAGGCCCGAAGGACAAGGAAGAAGTGGCCCATATCTGCAAGGCGGTAAAAGGCCCGGTCTTTTATAATATGACAGGGATTTCGCCCCGCTTCACAGCGGAAGAAATGGCCGCGATTGGCATTCGTGCCTGCATCCTGCCGGGGGCGGCGATGCGCGCCACCATCATGGCCATCCATGATTTCGCGACCACGCTAAAGGCCGCAGGCCCCATGGCCGAAGCCGCCTATGATGCGCGCTTCAAGCAGCACCCCATGGGCAATCTGCATGGCTTCGCCGGCTTTGACCGCATCCGCGAAATGGAAGCCGAATTCCTGCCCGCGGACGCGGCCGAAAAATACCAAGGCGGCCTTGGCTATGCGCCCAAGGCTGCGGAATAGGGCAAGGCGCTTTCAGCCTTGCGCAAACTGATCTAGCCTTTCCTTCAAAAAGAGCGGCCTTTCCAGGCCGCCCAAGGAGGAAATGATCATGCAGCCTGCCGCTTCCCGCCGCGCGACGTTTGCGCTTGGCCTCTCCGCCCTGGGCCTTTCCAGCCCAGCCATGGCGCAACAAGCCACCGAGGCGCCGCCGCGCCCACCCCGCCCGCCCGAATTGGTCCGCGGCTTCTCACGCCAGCGCCTGAAAGCCTTTGAACCGGCGCTCATGGCCGAAGCCGCGCGCGGTTCCTATCCTTGTTGTGTCGCCATCATCGCCCGCGGTGGGTAGATGGTGCATTTCGAAGTCTATGGCCATCAGGATGCCGCGCGCACCAAGCCGATGCGCCGCGATTCCATTTTTCTGCAGGCTTCCATGACCAAGCCCATCACCTCGGTCGCGGCGATGATGCTGGTTGAGGAAGGCAAGATGAAGCTTTCCGATCCTATCGCGGATTTCCTGCCCGAATTGGCCAATCTTAAAGTTGAATTACGCCGAGACGGTCAGCCCACTGAGGATGTCGCGCCAAGCCGCCAGCCTCGTGTTCAGGATTTGCTCCGGCATTCTGCTGGCTTTGTCTATGCCGATAGCGCGCCATCAGCCCGCATGCGGGAGATGTATAACAGCCTCAATATCGCTGCCGCCGATGCGCCAATGACGGGCGATGAGATGCTGCGCCGCCTGGCCACCATACCGCTTGCGCATCAACCTGGTACCATGTTCCATTATTCGGTTGCAACAGATGTGCTGGGCCTGCTGGTGGAACGCGTGGCGGGCATGCCGCTTGATCGCTTCTTCGTGCAGCGCATCACCGGCCCGCTTGGCATGAAGGATACCGCCTGGTTCGTGCCGGCTGAAAAGCGCGACCGTCTGGCCGAGGCGCTGGATAGCGACCCGCTGAAAGCGCGCATGTGGCGTGCCTATCGGATCATGGAGAACGAAGCCGGACGATCCTATTTCAAGGGCGGTGCCGGATTGGTCTCCACCGCCGGGGATTACATCCGCTTTGCGCAAATGGTCGCCAATGGCGGCATTTATGGTGGCCGGCGCTACCTTTCCGCGCCCATGGTGAATTACATGCTGTCCAACCACATCCAGGGCATGGGCGGCACGCCGGAGGCCTCGACAGGCCCCGGCTATGGCTTTGGCCTTGGCTTTGGGGTGCGCTTGCAGGATGGGTTGGGGGTCGCGCCCGGCAGCACGGGCGATGCCATGTGGGCTGGCGCCTGGGGCACTTCCTTCACCATTGACCGCGCCGAGGGGCTGGTCGCGGTGTTCATGGCCCAAGGCCCTTCGCGCCGCGGCCATACGCGGATGTTGTTCAAGAACCTGGTTTATGGCGCAATGGTGGAAAGCCGCCGCTGAGGCGGACCAAGCCTGCGCAAACAAGCAAACGGAGCGAAACAATGGATGGCACCCCGAAACTCGCCTGCCCCTGGGACCGGACCGAGGAATCTCTCGGCAATGTTGTCGAATTGCAGCATGTCAATCTGCAAGTGCCGGATCAGTTGAAGGCGACGGCGTTCTACATCAGCGCACTTGGCCTGACACGTGACCCATATCTGATGACGGGCATTGACAATATGTGGGCCAATGTCGGCATCAGCCAATTCCATTTGCCGACCGGCCCGGCGCAGGTGTTACGCGGCACGGTGGGCCTGGTGCTGCCAGATCGCGCGCAGCTATTGCATCGCTTGGATCGTGCGCGGCGCTGGCTGGAAGGCACGCAATACAGCTTCACCGAAGCCGAAGGTCATATCGACGTGACCTGCCCCTGGGGCAATCGCATGCGCTGCCATGCGCCGGATGCGGATAGGCTTGGCCGCATCACGCTCGGCATGCCCTATGTTGAGCTTGATGTCGCCCGCGGCACGCTGCCTGGCATGGCGCGGTTTTATGAACAGATGATCGGCACCAGCACCGCGATGCGCGATGGCGCGCTTTATGTGCGCGTGGCGCGGGAGCAATTCCTGATCTTCCGCGAAACCGACAAGCCGCAACCCGCCTTTGACGGCCATCATATTCAATTGGCCTTCGTGGATTTTGGCGGAATCTACAATCGGCTCAATGAACGCGGCCTGATTTCGCGGGAAGACAGCGCGCATCAATACCGCTTCATCAAGGTGGTGGACCCGAATGATGGCCGCGTGCTGTTTGAAGTGGAACATGAAATCCGCAGCATGAAGCACCCGCTTTTCATGCGCCCGCTGGTCAATCGCAATGCGGCGATAACCAATAATTATTACGCCGCTGGGAATGAGGCCGCAGTTTGGGCCATGCCGCCGGCCTAAAAGCCGTTTGATCGCATTTTCCGAGCGGCCAAGCGATTCCGCTTGGCTTGAAAATGCTCAGTCGTTTTGGAGCGCTGCCCCTGCCGCGAGTGGCGCGAGCGGCGCTGCAATGGACACCCCCGCGCCCAGCAGCAGCAGGAAGGGCGCGGCGGAAAGCCCCGCGCTGGCGGCTTCAATCGCTGCCGCGCCGAAGATCACCGCTGGAATCGCAAGCGGCAACACCAGCAAGGGCAGCAGCACGCCGCCGCGCCTGGCGCCAAGTGTCAGTGCCGCACCTAAAGTGCCGAGCAGCGACAAAAGCGCGGTGGCCAAGGCAAGTGCAGCCATCGCCACCCCCCAGGCTTCCACCGGCAGATTGAGCATCGCCGCCGCGATGGGGGTCGCCGCAATCAGCGGCACGCCGGTGGTCAGCCAATGGCCAAGCGCTTTGGCCGCCGCCAGCACGCCGCGCGGCAGGCCCGACAACAACAGTTGATCAAGCGAGCCATCCTCAGCCTCCGCCCCGAATAGCCGATCAAGCGGCAAGAGCGCGGCGAGCAATGCAGCGGCCAGCAAGGCGCCGGGGGCAAGGCGCGAAAAGGTTTCCGGTGCCGGGCCGACGCCAAAGGGGAAAAGTGCCGCCACCAACACGAAGAACAAGACGGCCGCCAAGGTATCGGAAGGGTGGCGGAGCGCGAGCTTCCATTCCCGCCCAAGCACCGCGAGCAACCCGCCGAAGACGCTGGCGTTCATAGTTTCAGCTCCCGCGCATCGGGCAGGGGCAAGGGCAGATGGGTCGCGGCAAGAATTGCGCCGCCGCCGGCGCGGTGGCGCGCCATCAAATCACCAAGCCGCGCGACGGAAGCCACATCCAGCCCAAGGCTTGGTTCATCCAGCAACCAAAGCCGCACCGGCGCCAAGCCAAGCCGCGCGAGGGCCAGGCGCCGCCTTTGCCCAGTGGACAAGACACGCCCCGGCAGGGACGCCAGCGCACCAAGGCCAAGCGCTTCCAGGGCGGGGGTGACTTGGCCCCCCCAAAGTGCCGCGTAAAAGGCCAGGTTTTCGGCCACTGTTAGCGCCGGCTTCAGCGCATCCTGGCTGGAAATGTAGCGGAGCCTGAGCGCATGACCGGCAGGATCGGTGCTGGCGGGCGCGCCTTCCAGCAGCACCTCACCACCTGCCGCCGGCAGCAGCCCGGCAATCACGCGGAGCAGGCTGGATTTTCCCGCGCCATTGGCGCCGGTCAGCAGCAGCGCGCCACCGGCGGGCACGGTGAAACTCAGCCCAGCGAAGATTTCCCGGTCGCCCCGGATGCAGGCAAGCTCCCGCACATCCAAAATGGGTTGCCCCGCCGCCAAATCCGCCCCCCGCTAATGGACCGCATACAAACTCCATGCTTTAAAGCCGCGTTCAGCGCGGCCGCGCAAGGCCTGCGCGCTTGAGGAAGGGTAACCAACCATGCGGATGATCGGGCAAGACAGCCTGAAGACCCGCCGCACGCTCAGCGTGGACGGCAAGAACTACCATTATTTTAGCCTGCCCGAGGCAGCGAAGAGCATCGGCGACATCACCCGCCTGCCCTATAGCCTCAAGTTGCTGCTTGAGAATGTGCTGCGCTTCGAAGATGGCCGTTCCTACACCGTGGATGACGCGAAGAAGATTGCCGAATGGGTGAAGGATGGCCGTTCCGACAAGGAAGTGCCCTTCCGCCCCGCGCGCATTCTTTTGCAGGATTTCACTGGCGTCCCTGCCGTGGTGGACCTTGCCGCCATGCGCGATGCGCTGCTCGGCCTGGGTGGCGATCCGCGCAAGGTGAACCCGCTGGTGCCGGTTGATCTCGTGATTGACCATTCGGTGATGGTGGATGTCTCGGGCACCGGCAATGCGCTGAAGCAGAATGTGGATATCGAATTTGAACGCAATGGTGAGCGTTACGAATTCCTCCGCTGGGGTCAGGAAGCCTTCAATAATTTCCGCGTTGTGCCGCCGGGCACGGGCATCTGCCATCAGGTGAACCTGGAATATCTGGCGCAGGTGGTTTGGACCGCGACGGATACCGGCGATGTCTTTGCCTTCCCCGATTCCTGCTATGGCACGGATAGCCACACCACCATGGTCAATGGCCTTGGCGTGCTGGGCTGGGGTGTGGGCGGCATTGAGGCGGAAGCCGCCATGCTCGGCCAGCCGATTGCCATGCTGATCCCCGATGTGATCGGCTTCAAGCTGACCGGTTCCGTGAAGGAAGGGGTGACGGCGACCGATCTGGTGCTGACGGTCACGCAAATGCTGCGCAAGAAGGGCGTCGTCGGCAAGTTTGTTGAATTCTTCGGCCCGGGCCTCGCGCATCTGCCGCTCGCGGATCGTGCGACCATTGGCAATATGGCCCCCGAATATGGCGCGACTTGCGGCTTCTTCCCGGTGGATGACACGACGCTTGAATACCTGCGTCTGTCCGGCCGCGACGAGCATCGCATCAACCTGACGCGCGAGTATTTGAAGGCGCAGGGCATGTTCCGTGAGGAAGGCATGCCTGATCCGGTCTTCACCGATACCCTGGAACTTGATCTCAGCACCGTGGAACCTTCCATGGCCGGGCCGAAGCGGCCGCAGGATCGCGTGGCGCTCAGCAATGCGGCGCCGGCCTTCCTGAAGGATCTGGCCGCGGGCGCCATGGGCGTGCCGGGGGATCAGGCTGATCTGCGCGTGCCGGTGGAGGGGGCGAATTATGACCTCGGCCATGGCGATGTCGTCATTGCCGCCATCACTTCCTGCACCAACACCTCGAACCCCTATGTGCTGGTCGCGGCGGGCTTGGTGGCGAAGAAGGCGGTGGAAAAGGGCCTGGCGGCGAAGCCTTGGGTAAAGACGTCGCTCGCGCCCGGTTCCCAGGTGGTGACGGAGTATTTGAACAAGGCCGGGCTGACGCCGCATCTGGATGCGCTTGGCTTCCAGACGGTGGGCTATGGCTGCACCACCTGCATCGGCAACTCCGGCCCGCTGCCAGATGCCATTGTGGATGCGATTGAAAACAACAAGCTGGTCGGCGTTTCGGTGCTGTCGGGCAACCGCAACTTCGAAGGCCGCGTGCATGCCAATGTGCGCGCGAATTACCTTGCCTCGCCGCCACTAGTGGTGGCCTATGCGCTGGCTGGCACGATCCGCAAGGATTTGACCAAGGAGCCGATTGGCACGGGCCGCGATGGCCAGCCGGTTTACCTGAAGGACATTTGGCCGACCCAAAAGGAAGTGAACGACACGGTGCATGCCGCCGTGACGCGTGAAATGTTCCAGGAGCGTTATGGCGATGTCTTCAAGGGCCCGACGCAGTGGCAGGCCATTCGCGTTGAAGCCGGCAGCGATACCTATCGCTGGAATTCGGGCAGCACCTATGTGCAGAACCCGCCCTATTTCGAAGGCATGACGGCCGATCCGAAGCCGGTGGGTGATGTGAAGGGTGCGCGCATTCTGGCGGAGCTCGCGGATTCAATCACCACTGACCATATCTCGCCGGCGGGAAATATCCGGAAGGCGTCGCCGGCGGGTGAGTATCTGCTGGAACACCAGGTGCGTCAGGCGGATTTCAACAGCTATGGCGCGCGGCGCGGCAACCATCAGGTGATGATGCGCGGCACCTTCGCCAATCCGCGTATCC
>VGDM01000023.1 GCA_016869715.1 Alphaproteobacteria bacterium | reverse complement strand
AAGAAGCGATCCGGGCTGCTGCCCCCGCCGCGCAGGACATGACCCAGCGCAGAGCATCGCGCGGGAATCCCTTGTCAGCGGAAGAGCGCGCGAAGAACGCCACCAAATCACGCGGGCGGGCGAAGGGTGCTGGCTTTGCATCTGGTGGCCTAAGCCGCCGCCGCCACGGTGATCGGGCTTTGGGCCGGGCCTTATTTCGCCGATGTGCATGGGCTGAATGCCAATGAACGCGGACTGGCCCAGGCCGCGATGGGGCTTGCCATGCCTATCGGGCTTTTGCTGATGGGTCCGCTGGAGAGGCGCTTTTTCCGCCGCAGCGCCATGATCAGCGCCGGCGCGGCGCTTTCGGCGGCCATGTTGGTGATTCTTGCCATCTGGCGAGCGCCTCCCCTTACTGCGGCGCTTGGCCTGCTGGTCGGGCTGGTGTTGTTTTCCAGCTACCCTGTGCTGCTGGTGACGGAGGCGCGCATGCTCTTCCCCGATCATCTGGTCGGGCGCGGCGCAAGCACGGTGAATATGGCTCAGGTGCTGGGCTCTTCCCTGCTACCCTTTCTGGTGGGCCTCGTGATCGGTTTCGTCCCGATGCAGAAATTGGCGCGGCCCAAAGCCGCCTATCGCGCCGGTTTCGCCGTATTGGCAGCCAGTCTGGTTTTGGGTCTGGCGGGCTGGCTTTTGCTGCCGCGGGCAAAAGCCTGATGGCGCGGCCCGATTTCAGCCTGGAAGCGGCGCTCGGCGGTCGCGTCGCGGGCGTGGATGAGGCCGGGCGCGGCCCCCTCGCTGGCCCGGTATTGGCTGCCGCGCTGGTGTTCCTGACCCCGCCACCGGAACGCCTTGCGGCGCTGTTGCAGGACTCCAAAAAGCTCAAGGAAGCGGCGCGGAATGCTGCCTTTGCCGCGCTGCGAGCCGCCCAGGCCGAGGGGCTGGTTGAAATCGGCGTTGGCGCTGCCTCGGCCGCCGAGATCGGGCAGGTCAATATCTTGCGCGCCACGCATCTGGCCATGCGCCGCGCGGTGTCGAAGCTGTCCATGCCACCCGATCACGCGCTAGTGGATGGCAATCAGCCGCCGCCTTTGCCCTGCCCGCTACGCTGCGTCATCGGCGGTGATGCGCTCAGTTTTTCCATAGCTGGCGCCTCGATCATTGCCAAGGTCCTCAGGGATCGCGCCATGCGCCGGCTCGATCCGCGCTGGCCGGCTTACGGTTTCGCGCGCCACGCTGGCTACCCAACGGCTGCGCATCGGGAGGCTTTGGCAAGGCTTGGCCCATCGCCGCATCATCGGCGCGGATTTGGCCCGGTGGACCAGGCCGTTTTGAAACTGACTTGACCGCGCGACTCCGGCGCGCGATTCTTGGCTGCTCAACAAGGGATTTCACGGTGGGAACGCAGCTCGAGCTGCTCTTGGACCAGGTTCTGGTCGGGGATTCGATTGCCATGCTGCGCCGCCTGCCGCCGGCCAGCGTGCATGCGATTTTTGCTGACCCGCCCTATAACCTGCAATTGAAGGGCGAATTGCGCCGCCCGGATGAGAGCATTGTTGATGGCGTGGATGACGCCTGGGACCGCTTTCCCGATCTGGCCGCCTATGACGCCTTCACCCGCGCCTGGCTGACCGAATGTCGCCGCGTGCTCCGCAAGGATGGCACGATTTGGGTGATGGGCGCCTATCACAATGTGTTTCGCCTGGGTGTGGCGTTGCAGGATCTTGGCTTTTGGATCCTGAATGATGTGATCTGGCGCAAGGCCAATCCCATGCCGAATTTCCGTGGCCGGCGCTTCACCAATGCGCATGAAACCCTGATCTGGGCTGCGCATGGGCAGGAATCCAAATACCGCTTTAACTACGCCGCTATGAAGACGCTGAATGATGATGTGCAGATGCGGAGCGACTGGTTCATCCCGCTCTGCACGGGCGGGGAGCGCCTGCGCGATGAAAAAGGCGACAAATTACACCCGACGCAAAAGCCAGAGGCGCTGCTGCATCGCGTGATCCTGTCCTGCACCCAACCGGGGGAGGTTGTGCTGGACCCCTTCCTGGGTTCCGGCACCACGGCAGCGGTCGCCAAGCGCCTCGGCCGACGTTTCATCGGCGTTGAACGGGAAGAACGCTACGCAAAAGGGGCGCGTGCCCGGATCGCAGCCGTGGAGCCCATGCCGGAATCAGCCGCGCTTGCCCTGCCATCACGGCGCGAACAGCCGCGCATCCCCTTTGGCACGCTGGTGGAACGCGGGCTTGTGCCGGCGGGCAGTGTGCTCACCGATGCGCGCCGCCGCTGGCGGGCCGAGGTTGGGGCCGATGGCACGCTCCGTTGCGGCAAGGCCACTGGGTCCATTCATCAAGTGGGCGCGGCAGTGCAGGAAGTGCCTTCCTGCAATGGCTGGCTGTTTTGGCATGTGGAAAACAAGGCCGGCGGCTTATGCGTATTGGATGAATTGCGCGCGGAGATCACCGGCGGCTGAACCCCTCAGCCCATTTTATCATCAAAGCGCCGCCGCCACGCGACGCTGAGCTTCTCCGGCCCCGTAATATCATAGGCGATATCGCGCCAGCGCATGCGCCGTGCCGCCACCGAAGAGAGAATGACCAGCAATAGCGCAAGCACCGTCAATGGTGGGAAAAGCGCCATCACGACCTGACGCCAAATCTCAGCCCCGGCATGGGGGAAGCGATTTTCTCGGCACCGCAAGATGGCAGCGCAGTGCTGTAATCCGCAGTAGCAGGATCATCGCAAGACAAAGCTGCGCAACAACATGGCCACCCATGCTTGCCGCCAGCAATACGAAAATGCCCAAGGCATGCAGCATGGTTACACTCAATGCACTGGCAGGTGCGGCCGGCTGATAATGCCAGCCATATTGAAATCGCCGCCAATAGAAAGCAAAGCCGCGCGCTGCTGCTGGCGTAACTTCGAGTCCGAAAACTGCCAGCATGACGATCCGCGCGGTCGAAATCGCAAGATCAGGCGCGATATCGCGTGGAGGTCTGCCCGCTGCCGCTTCCCATTCCGCCGCCAATTCGCCGGCGACTTGAACAAAAAGCGGATGGAATTGCGGAAGCCCAGCCGGGTGTAGCGCGGGGGCAAGCGGTTCAAGTCTTTCGCACCAGGCTTCACCATGATTGATGAAAAGGCTCTCACCAATCACCGCGCCAAGGCGCGTTCCATGAAATGCGATTTGCGACCGTAGATGTCGTCGCGCAGGACGAAAATCTCTCGCACCAGCTCCGGCGTATTGATGATGAGCATGCGCCGACCCAGCAGGATGCAAGAGGATGCATTCCGCCTGATAGCTGCGGGCGAGAAAGCCGCTCAAAATATTGCCGCGCAGCGGGCGAATGATTTCGAAAGGCCCCGGCACGGTTTCGCGCGGTTCCGGAAAGGGGGGGGATGAAGGGTGCGGCGATCACGATAAAGCCGAGTATAAGCGCGGGCTCGGTACGTGGCGAAACCTCACGCGGATAGCCCAGCCAGCACCAGCAATTTCCGCATGACACTCGGCAAGGCATGCGCCGCTTCCGCGGGTGCCAGCCACTCCCCCTCAGGCCGCTTGGCTCGCGCCGGTAGTCGCGCGCGGTAAAGCCGCATGGTCAGGGCAAAATGCGTGAAGACATGCCGCGCTTCCCCCGCTGCTGGGTGCCAGTTTAGCACGAGGGGCGCTTCCGCCAATGCTTCGGTCTCTGGCCAAAACGCCTCTCGCCAGGACGTGCCGGGGATTTCCAACATACCGCCCAAAAGCCCGCGTGCAGGGCGGCGCCTCAACCAAACCTGACCTTCTGCGTCCAGCAGCAGGAAATGCACGCCATGGTGCGTTGGACGCTCAGGCTTCGGGGCCTTGCGCGGCACGGCCTCTGTCAGACCACGTTTCTGTGCCTGACATGCGCGCCGCCAAGGACAGAGCGCGCAGGCGGGCTTGCGGGGCGTGCAAATCCCCGCTCCCAAATCAAACAGCGCCTGCGTAAAGTCACCAGGTCGGTTGCGGGCGGCCTGATCGGCCAGAAAACCCTGCGCCAGCGCATCAAGCCGCGGTTTGGCGGCAGGCAGCGCTTCCTCCACCGCGAAGACCCGCGCGGTGACGCGTTCCACGTTGCCATCCAGCGGCACCACGGGCGCATTGAAGGCAATGGCGGCGATGGCGGCGGCAGTATAGGGGCCAATGCCAGGCAGGGTGGTAAGGCCCGCGCGCGTTTCAGGAAAGCCGCCCAAAGCCAGGATTTCCTGCGCCGCCGCGTGCAGGTTCCGCGCCCGGGCGTAATAACCAAGCCCGGCCCATTCCGCCGCCACATCCCCCCAAGGTGCATGCGCCAAAGCGGCCAAATCCGGGAAGCGGGCCAAAAAACGTGAAAAGCGCGGCCCTACCGTTGCCACGGTTGTCTGTTGCAACATGATCTCCGAAAGCCACACATGATATGGCGCTGCGCGCTCCCCCGGCGGGGCGCGCCATGGCAGGATGCGGCGGTGCCTGTCATACCAGTGCAGCAGATCAGCGGCGGAAGGGGGTTTCACGGCATGTCCCGGGATAAGGAGGAAAGGCGGTTCTTTGTGGGGCCTAGACCCCTCGGCGCCCTGATTCCAGCCCTGACGCGCCCGGCCTTCAAACGCAAGAGCCCCGCCGCCGCGCAGATCATGGCGGATTGGCCGGCCTTGGTCGGCCCGGCCCTGGCCGCCGTGACGCAGCCGCTGCGCTTGACCTCTGCCAGTCTCACCATTTCCTGTTCCGGGCCGATTGCGCTGGAGCTTAGCCATTTGGCGCCGGAACTCATGGCCCGGATCAATGGCGGGCTGGGGCGGGTTGCCGTGGAACGGCTCCGCTTCGTGCAGGGGGCGGCGCCCGCCCGAAAAACCAGCCAGCCCGCCCTGCCGCCCCGGCCCGTGGCGCTACCCAAGCGCGTGACGACCGCTTTAGAAGGGTTACCCACAGGCGATTTGCGCGAAGCGCTGGAAAGATTGGCGCGCGGCGTCTATCGAAAACAAGGCTGAGGGGGGGCGCGAGTCGCACTCCCAAGGCCAAATCGGCCCGGCAGCCTCCCCCCAAAAAGGCGCGCCGGCTCCGGAGGAGAGAAATTGATGCCTGATCGTCGCTTATTGCTGGGCGGGTTGGCTGTTGTGGTTTTGGGTGGCGGCTTTCTCGCCTCACGCTGGCTGGCAGCGCCGCCCGCCCCGGTCGCGACCGCGCCAACGCCGCCACCGGCCCCCGCCCCGGCGCAGCCTATCGCACCCTTACGCCCGGCCACTATCGGCGGGTTGGATGAACGCAGCCTGGGCCGTGCCGACGCACCCGTGACGGCGATCGAATATTTCTCCCTGACCTGCAGCCATTGCGGCGCCTTTCACCGCGATACCTGGCCGCGCGTGCGGCGGGAATTGGTGGAAACCGAGCGTGTGCGCATGGTGTTCCGCGATTTCCCGCTGGATGAAATCTCGCTCCGCGCCCATGCCGTGGCGCGCAGCTTTCCGCCCGATCGGTACGAACCTTTCATCTCGGCGCTATTCGCGACGCAGGATCGCTGGGCCTTCGCGCGCGGCGTCGATCACAAGGCGGAGATTGGCAAAATCGCCGCCATGGCCGGCATGAGCACCGAAGCCTTCAACGCCGCCTGGGCGGATGACGCTTTGGCCCGCGCCATTCTGGAAGCGCGCCAAAAGGGTGAAACCGAGCATCAGGTCAACGCCACGCCGACCTTCATCATCGGCACACAAAAACTCCCCAGCGCCATTTCCTTTGAACGCTTCGAAGCCGCAGTGCGAGAGGCAGTGCCGCGGTGACAGACGACGTGATCCCGCCAGAGGCCGAAGCCCAAGCTGAAATCAGCACGGTGGAAGCTCAGGCAGCACGCAGCGAGGACCAGGCGCGCGCTGCGCATAATGCCAAGCTGTCCCGCATTCGGATCGCCGGCTTCAAATCCTTCGCGGAGGCCACATCAGTTGAAGTTCTGCCGGGGTTGACTGGTATTGTTGGGCCCAATGGCTGCGGCAAATCCAATGTTGTCGAAGCGCTGCGCTGGGCCATGGGGGAAACCTCGCCCAAGGCGATGCGCGGCGGCGAAATGGATGATGTGATTTTTGCCGGCACCGCAACACGCCCCGGCCGCAATGTCGCGGAAGTGATGCTGTTTCTGGAAAATGCCGCAGGGCTGGCGCCAGCACCCAATAATGATATCGCCGAATTGGAAGTGACACGCCGGATTTCGCGCGGCGAGGGCAGCAATTTCCGCGTCAATGGCAGGGAATTGCGCGCGCGTGATGTGCAGACCATGTTCGCCGATATCGGTTCCGGCGCAAGGTCCTCAGCGCTGGTCAGCCAGGGCCGCGTTGCAGCGCTGATCCAGGCCAAACCAGATGATCGGCGCGGTGTTTTGGAAGAAGCCGCCGGCATTACCGGTCTGCGTGCGCGCCGCCATGAGGCGGAATTGAAACTGCGTCAGGCGGAAACCAACCTGTCGCGCGCGGAAGATTTGCTCGGCCAATTGGATGCGCAACGCCAGGGGCTGCAACGCCAGGCGCGGCAAGCCAATCGCTATCGCAATCTCTCGGGCTTGGTGCGACAGGCGGAAGGCGAATGGCTCGCCCTGCTCGCCGCGCGCGCTAATGCGGCACTGACCGCGGCAGCTACGGCGCTGGCAGCAGCGCGGACTGCCACCAGCGCCGCCGAACAGGAAGCCGAAGCGGCGGCGATTGCCTTGCATGAAGCCGAACAGGGCCTTGCCACGCCACGCGCCGATGAAGCCGCCGCGCGCACCGCGCTTGAAAGGCGCCGCGTTGAAGCGGAAGGCATGGAAGCGGAAGAAAGCCGTGCCCGCGAGGCACTTGAAGCCGCCAAAGCGCGCCTCGCGGACCTCCACCAGGATCTCTCGCATGCCGAGGCTTTGGCGCAGGATGCCGAAGCCGCGCGCGCGCGTATCGCGGAAGAAGATGCGGGGCTGATTGAACGCGAAACCGCGCTCCCTGCACGGCGCGATGCTGCCGCTGCGGCGCTTGTGGAAGCTGGCGAAGCCGTGCGTGACGCGGAACGTGCCGCCAATCAAGCGACAGAAGCCGCCGCAGCCGGTGCTGCGCAATTACAGGCTGTCGAAGCCGAATTGGCCGCGGCAGAAACTCGTTCGCGCCGCGCACGCGAAGCCCATGCGGCGCTAAGCGCGGATCATGAAAACGCCCTCGCCCGTGCAGTTTCAGATACAGAAAAACACGCCGCCACGCGGAGTGTTACTGAAGCGGATGCCGCGTCCGCTGCCGCGCGCGACGCCTTGGAACAGGCCGAAGCGCACCGTACTGAGGCCATTGCCGCCCATGCCGAAGCGCGCCGCAATGCCGAGGAAGCAAGCGCCGAAGCCGCGCGCCGTGACGCTGCCCTGCAAGCCGCTGATGACCGCCATCGGCGCATTGTCGCACAATACGCCGCGCTATCTGCCGAACGTGATGCTGCGCTTGCGGAACGTATCCCCGAAGTTACGCGTGATGCGGCGATGTCCTCCGCCCGGCTTGCGGAAGCCACATTGATCGGCAGCGCGGCGCGGTTGCGTGAAGCGGAAGCAGCGCGCAGCACCGCGGCAGAAACCCTTGTGCAAGCGCGCCGCAAATCCGCCGAAGCGGGCGCCGCGCGCGCGCGCATCGCCGCTGAAGTGGCAGCGCTGACGGAGGTGCTGGAATCGCGCGGCACGGCTTCGGCCCAGCCTATTCTCGATCAGGTGCGCGTGCCGCCTGGCCTAGAAGCGGCGCTCGGCGCTGCCGTGGGTGAGGCTTTGGAAAGCCCTGCCGATGCTTCCGCGGCGCGGCATTGGCGTAATTTGCCGCCGCTTACTGTGGCGCAAGCCTTGCCCGATGGCGCGGTACCGCTTTCGCGTCTGGTGGAAGCGCCGGCGGCGCTGGCGCGCGCGCTATCGCAAGTGGGTTTGCTCGCGCGCGGCATGGATGGCACGGCACTGCAAGCAGGGCTGCGGCCTGGTCAGGCTTTGGTGACGGAAGAAGGCGCGGTTTGGCGCTGGGATGGCCATACACATCACGCTGGCGCACCCACGCCGGGCGCGGTGCGGCTGGCACAACGCAATGCGCTGCGCGCTGCCGAAGCGCGGCTGGATCAGGCAGAAGTCACGGCAGCGGGAGCCGAAGCCGCGCGCATTGTCGCCGAAGCCACTGAAGCGGAAGCCGCCAGCGCGGAAACTGCCGCGCGTAATGCCCGCAGCGCTGCCGAAGCGGCTGCATCCGCCGCGCGCCGGGCTGAGGGTGAATTGGCCGCGCGCGATGCCCGCGCCGAAAGCCGCATCGCAGCCCTTGAACCGCAATTTGTACGGCTTGCGGAAGACCGCGCGGAAGCCGATACCGCGCGCCTGGAGGCCGAGGCACTTTTCACCGCGCGCCCCAATGTTGCGCTGCTGCGTCAGGCCGAACAGGCCGCCGCCCACGCCGAAGGCGAAGCGCGCAATGCGGAGGCGAATGCACGGGAAGCGCGGCGTCGCGCTGAAATCGCTTTGGCGGAATCGCGCCAGCGTCAGGCGGCTTTGCTGAACCACGCGTCAGAGGTGGAAAACCGCCTCGCCGCGCTTGCCCCGCAATTGGAACGCATCGGTGCGGAATTGGCGGAGGCCGAAGCTGCGCGTACCCTTGCCGTGCAAGCGCGCGAAGCGGCAACCGATCTGGCGCAGCTTCGTGAAAGCGTGGAAGCGGCGCGGTCACATCTGACAGAACAACGCTCTGCCGAGGCTGCCGCGCGTGATGCGCAAGGCGCCCTGGCGGCTGAGGCTGGTTCCATCGCCGCCCGCCGCGCGAGCCTTGCCAATGAAGCAAGCCTTTGGGCCACGCGCGCCAGAGATGCAGCCGCGCGAGTTGCTGATTTGCGCCGCCGTGATGCGGAAGCGGAAGCCGAGCGTGACGCGCTGGCCGCAGCACCGGAAGCCGCAGCACTCCGCCGCGCGGAGGCCGCGCGCCTGCTGGAACAAGCAAGCGAAGCGCATGCCACCGCCGCTGCTGCGCTGATGGCCGCTGAACGGTGCGTGAGCGAAGGCAGCCAATCCCGCCGCGGCGCCGATACCGCCTTTGGCTTGGCGCGTGAGGATCAGGTACGCGCCCAGGCCGCGACGGAAGCGGCCGAAACTGCCTCGGCCGCCGTTGCCGCGCGCATTGCCGAACGCCTGGGTGAAGGCGCTGAATTGCCGCCCGCGCCCGAAGAACTTTTTGATGTTGCGGAAGACAAGGCGCGGCGCAAGGTGGAACGCCTGATCCGCGAACGCGATGAGATGGGTCCGGTCAATCTGCGCGCCGAGATCGAAATCACCGAAATCGAAGAACGCATCGGCCAGATCACGCATGACCGTGATGAGGTGATGAACGCCATCGCCAAGCTGCGCGGTTCCATCGGCCATTTGAACCGCGAAGGCCGTGAGCGTTTGCGTGAGGTATTTGACCGCGTAGACAATGAATTCCGCAGCCTGTTCACGCGTTTATTCGGCGGTGGCCGCGCGCATCTGGCCCTGGTGGGTTCCGATGATCCCCTGGAAGCCGGGCTTGAGATTTACGCCGAGCCGCCGGGCAAAAAGCTTTCCACCCTGTCCTTGCTTTCGGGTGGTGAACAGGCGCTGGCGGCGCTTTCGCTAATCTTTGCTGTCTTCCGCTGCCACCCCGCACCTGTCTGCGTACTGGACGAAGTGGATGCGCCTTTGGATGATGCAAATGTGGAACGGCTTTGTGATTTGCTGGATGCCATGGCAGCCGAAAGTGGCACGCGCTTTCTGATCGTGACGCACCATCCGCTGACGATGGGGCGCATGCACAGACTTTATGGCGTGACCATGCAGGAACGCGGCGTATCACGCCTTCTCAGTGTTGACCTTGGCCGCGCGATTGAATTGGCGGAGACGTCTTTGCTGTGAGCCCCTGGCATTGCGCCTCCTTCCTAGCGCCAGGAAGCCTCCATCAGGCCTAGCGTGATTGTCACATTGCGCTTGGTTGAAGCGCCCGGCTCCAGGAGCCCAATCATAACGCTCTCATTTGGTCTCTTGCTTCGTAGCAGCGAAAAAACCGTTGACTGTCGCTACCCTCTGCCCCTCGGCTTCGATCACCAAGTCCCATTCGTTTACGCCGGCGCGTGCCGCTAGTGCATTTTGTATCACTGTCGCAACAAACAGCCCCTCGATCTCTGCCGGAAATAGGCGATGATAATTTGGATGCTGTCGCGAAAGTTCCGACACAACCATTCCCAAAAGAGGCGTGGCCGCGTTTTGGCGGCTGGTGAGCAGTTTGGGGATAGCGACACTTGGGCTTGCGTACAGAAAACCAGCAGGCGCGTCATTTTGCATGGTGCCGCCAACGAGAATTCTTAAAAGTACACGCCTGCCATCAACAAAAGCACCACCTGAGCTGCCACGTAGCATACTCGCCGCCAAGGTCATTACTGAAATATAACCAATATCGCGAAAGTGCGTGAAAGCGATCCCATCGCCAGAAATCATGGCGCGAAGCCAGACCGGCCTCTGTATCGGCACGGGAGTGCCAAGGTAAAACGGGTCCGTACCTAGCGCGGGTAATTCCTCCGCCAAGGGCAGAAAGGGATAGCCACCCTCACGTACGGGTAAGCGAAGCAGCGCCGAATCATGACCCAGATCAACCGCGACCACCTCTGCGCCAAGCCTCTCAGCCGAGGTTGCAACAACTTCAATGCGCTTGCCTTTTTGAATAATCACAAGCGCCGCCGTAATGGCGAAGCCATCGGCGTGAACCAGGGTTCCGCTACCGCGTTGCTGACCATCCACTAGGATCATCAGGGAAGTCGCCTTCAGGCGCGCGTGTAGGCTGCCATGAGTTGCAGCATTGCCATCTGCCGCAATCGCCTGATTGCCGGCAAGTGGGAATGTGCGCCCCAGCAAAACAACGGCCGCATGCTGCAAGGAAAAGTCGCGACGCCCCAGGTTAGACCCGACAGGAATGCCAAATGAGGAACGCATAAGCCATTTGGATATCGGGCAGGTCCCCCCGTTCTAAGCAACGAGGCTATGCTGCCGCTGTTCAGAGGTTTTTTTCAACCATAGGGTGCAAGACCCGCGTCATCACCCCTCGGCCTTCGCCACCACCACCATGGCGGGCTTCAGCAGCCGGCCATTCAGCGTCCAGGCCGAAGTCCAGCCATGCAGCACTGTCCCCGGCGCCACACCTTCCGGCGCGGACTGCTGGGCCATCGCCTGGTGCTTTTCCGGGTCGAAAGCCTGGCCCTTGGGGTCGTGGCGCTGCACGCCGTTGCGTTCCAAGATACCCAGGAAGGACCGCTCCACCCCCTCAAACCCGGCACGGAGTTTGGTCAGCAGATCGGGTTCATCCTCTGCAGGCGCCGGCAGGGCTTCGATGCCGCGGCGCAGGTTCTCGGCCGCTTCCACCACATCGCTCGCGAATTTCTGCGTTGCATAGGCCCGCGCATCGGCCACTTCGCGCTGGGTGCGCGCCCGCAAATTCTGCATTTCAGCTTCGGAGCGCAGCCATTTGTCGCGCAAAGCCTCCATCTCCTGCGCCAGAATGACTAGCCGTTCCTCGGCGGTCATCGCGGGGGCTTCGGGGGCCGGTTCTTGCGCCGCCGTTTCTGGGGTGTCCGGGTCGTTCGTATCGATCATCTTGGTCTTGGGTGGTTACTCGCGGAAAGGTTCGGCATCAGTGCCTGGGTGACGCCCTATCACCTAGGCGCACAGGGCCTTCAGGACAAGCGCCCTTCCGCTTCGCCCCGCCCGCGCCTACACCCTCTTCCATGCTGCGTTCCGTGTTCACCATCGGAAGCTGGACCATGGCGAGCCGTATCCTCGGCTTCGCCCGGGACATGCTGATTGCCTCCCGGCTTGGGGCGGGGCTAGTCGCGGATGCGTTTTTTGTGGCACTCAAGCTGCCCAATCTGTTCCGCCGTTTGTTCGGTGAGGGCGCCTTCAACGCTGCCTTTTTGCCCGCCTTTGCCGGTATTCTGGCCGCCGAGGGCCGCGCCGCCGCGCGCGAGATGGCGGAACGCATGGGCACGCTCATGATGCTGTGGCTATCGCTGCTGACGCTGATCGCGCTGATTTTCATGCCGCAGGTGATCGGCGTGCTGGCGCCGGGCTTTACCGCCAATCCAGGGAAATTCGCGCTCGCCGTTGAACTGACGCGCATCACGTTTTTTTACATGCCGCTGATCTGCCTGACGGCGCTGATTTCCGGCGTGCTGAATAGCCTGGACCGCTTCGCCGCCGCCGCCGCCGCGCCGGTGTTTTTCAACCTGTTGTTGATGGCGGCTCTGGTGGGCCTCACGCCCTATTTGCCCACACCTGGCCATGCCCTGGCCTGGGGGGTTTTTGCTGCCGGTGTCGTGCAGCTTGCCATGGTTTGGGTTGCGGCGCGGCAGGCGGGGATGGCGCTGCGCCTTTACCGTCGCCCGGCGCTCACACCACCCATTCTGCAAGTACTGCGCAGCATGGTGCCTGGGGTGCTCGGCGCCGGGGTTACGCAGATCAATCTCGCGGTGGATGTGATCATTGCGTCCTTCCTGGTGAGCGGGTCGGTTTCCTACCTTTATTACGCGGATCGCGTGGCGCAGCTGCCGCTCGGCGTGATTGGTGCGGCGCTGGGTACGGCGCTGTTGCCCTTGCTCGCGCGGCATCTGCGCCTGGGTGAGAAACTTGCCGCGCATCGTGCGCTTAATCGCGGGATTGAGTTGGCGGTGTTGCTGACGCTGCCCTGCGCGGTGGGCTTGGCAGTCGCGGCGGGGTCGATCATTGCGGCCTTGTTTCAGCGCGGCGCCTTTGATGCGGCGGCGAGTGCAGCTTCGGCTTCAGCCCTGGTCGCCTATGCCGTCGGGTTGCCTGCCTTTGTGTTGGTCAAGGTTTTTGTGCCGGCGTTTTTCGCGCGCGGCGATACCTCTGCCCCGGTGCGGATCGGGATTTTGTCCGTCGCGGTCAATCTCGCGCTGAACCTCTCCCTGATGGATGTACTGGGGCATGTCGGGGTGGCTTTGGCCACCAGTATCGCGGCCTGGGTGAATGGCGGCTTGCTCGCCTGGCTTTTGGTGCGGCGCGGGCATTTGGTAATGGACCGGCGCTGCCGGCGCGTACTGCCGCGGCTGGTGCTGGCGAGTGCGATCATGGCGGCTGCGGTTTTCGCCATCAGCTTGGTTCTGCCTGGGCTTAATAATTTGCTGCGCGCGGGCCTCATGATCCTGGTCGGCATGGCGGGTTTTACCCTGGCCGCCATGGCGCTTGGCGCCTTTCACCCGCGCGATATGGTACGCCAATTGCGCCGCCGCGCGCCCCGTGGCGCAAGCGCTGGCAATCCTGCATGATACCACGGATTTTTGGGGGATAGGCGCATGGTTGCGGCTCGGCGGCAGGTGGTTCTGATCAATGCCGCGCATAGTTTCACCCATTACAGCTTGCTGATCCTGGCAACCGCCGTGCTTGCCATGGTGCAGCAGGATGCGGTGATTTTTGGCGCGGATTACGGGCCGATCCTCGCACTCGGCACCACCATGTTCGTTATTTACGGGCTTTGCGCCCTGCCGATGGGCTGGCTTGCGGATCGCTTCGGGCGGCGCTTTTTGATGATGGCCTTCTTCATGGGCTCGGGCGCTTTCATGGTGGCGGCGGGCTTCGCGCCTTCGCCCATGATGCTTGCCATCACGCTTGGCGCCATGGGGGCCTTTGTGGCGATTTATCACCCGATTGGCACCGCGATTTTGGTGGAAGCGGCTGGCGAGAAAGTGGGCCGCGCCATGGGCATCAATGGCGTTTTCGGCAATCTGGGTGTGGCAACCGCGCCGGTAATCACGGCCTTGATCGCCGCCCAAGGGGGCTGGCGCTGGGCCTTCATCATCCCCGGCATCGCCTGCATCATCGCAGGCTTCTTCTACTGGCGCGAACCGCCCTTTGATTCGGCGCGCATCCAGGCCGGCGGCACGCCATTCCCCGAGATCCCCTCCGCGCTGGTGCGCCGCGCTGTGGTTATTTTGCTGGCCATCGCAACTGTCTCGGGCCTGGTGTTCAACGCCTATACGCTCCTGATCCCGAAGCTGATGCAAGAACGCCTGGCCGGCAGCCCGGAATTACTGCCGATTGTGGGGCTGCTGTCCTTCCTGGCCACCATTTGCGGCGGTGTCGCGCAATTCAGCGTGGGCCGCATGATTGACCGGCATACGCTCAAAACCGTGTTCATGCCGCTGGCAGTGCTGGTGGTGCCGGGCTTGTTTGCACTCGCTTTCCTGGATGGCTGGGTGGTGCTGCCCGTGGCAGGGCTGGTTGCGGCCTGCATCTTCGGGCAGGTCACAGTGAATGAGACAATGACCGCGCGTTATATCGCCCCCGCCTTGCGCGCGAAGCTTTATTCCATTCGCTTCACAGTTGGCTTTTTGGGCGCGGCGATTGCCTCACCCCTGATCGGCTTTTTGCACGAAGCGGCAGGATCGCTGGCACTTTCCATGCTGGTGCTTGGTGGGGTTGCTTGCCTAACCCTCGCCTCCGCCATGCTGTTTCCGAACCGCAAGGAAGAATTGCAGCCGGAGTTGTGGAGTAAAGCCGGGTAAGGTCAGGCCGGCTTCAGCAGGACATGGCGCTTCTTGCCAATCGAAAGCTTGATGACGCCGTCTTGCAGATTGTCACTCTTTAGTATGATATCAATCGCAGTGACGGGCTGGTTATTGGCGTAAATGCCGCCATTGGCGATCAGGCGTCGCGCCTCACCTTTGCTTGGGACCAGCTTGTGTTCCACCAGCACGTCAATGATCGGTGAGGGCAGCACCGAGACCACCGTCGGCAGGCTCGTCGCATTCAGCCCTTCCTGAAACGCCTTGCGCGCTGTCTCGGCTGCCGCTTCCGCCGCCGCGCGGCCATGCAGCAGCGCGCAGGCTTCGGTGGCGAGCACCTTCTTTGCCTCATTCACCTCAGCGCCTTGCAGCGCGGCGTGGCGGGCGATGTCAGTCATCGGCAATGCGGTGAACAGCCCCATGAAGCGCGCCACATCGGCATCTTCCGTATTGCGCCAGAATTGCCAGTAATCATACGGCGAAACACGATCAGCATTGAGCCACACGGCGCCCTGCGCCGTCTTGCCCATCTTCGCCCCGGATGCCGTGGTGATCAGCGGCGTTGTCAGGCCAAAGGCTTCCGCCTGATCCATGCGCCGGATCAGATCAGTGCCCATGACGATATTGCCCCATTGATCAGACCCGCCCATTTGCAGCACCACACCATGGCGCCGGCGCAATTCCAGGAAGTCATAGGCCTGCAAAAGCATGTAATTGAATTCAAGAAAGCTCAGCGGCTGATCGCGTTCCAGCCTTTGCTTCACGCTTTCCATCGTCAGCATGCGATTGACACTGAAATGCCTGCCCACATCGCGCAGAAAGGGAATATACAGCAGCCTGTCCAGCCATTCTGCGTTGTCGAGCATGATGGCATCGGTCGGGCCGTCGCCGAAGGTCAGAAAGGCATCGAATACCTTGCGAATGCCGGTCTTATTGGTTTCAATCTGCGTATCCGAAAGCAAGGGCCGCGCCTCAGTCCGGAAGGAAGGATCGCCCACTTTCGTCGTGCCACCGCCCATCAGCACCACGGGGCGATTACCGGTCTGCTGCATCAGGCGCAGCAGCATGATCTGCATCAGGGACCCGACATGCAGGCTATCGGCGGTCGCATCAAAGCCGATATAGCCGGCGAGCGGCCCAGCCTGCAGCCGCGCCAGAAAGGCGCCTTCTTCCGTGGTCTGGTGGATATAGCCGCGTTCCCGCGCCACATGCAGGAAATCGCTTCGCGCGCTGTTCATAATGCTATTCCGTTTCTCGAAACCTGATCTCTGCCGGGGACTTCCATCGACAGGCGCGCGGGGGTAGCACGTCCCCATCATGCTGAGAACCATCGGCCTTATGAGTGGCACGTCACTGGATGGCGTGGATGCTGCCTATCTGGAAACGGATGGGGAGGCGATTGCGCGCTTCGGCCCGCGCCAGACCCTGCCCTATGACCCTGCGCTGCGCCGCGCGCTGCGGTCCCTGTTGGACCGCGCCGAAAACCTGACGCCCAATGACCCGGAATTGCTGGATGCCACACGCCGCCTGACCGAACGCCACGCCGAAGCGGTGGAAGCCATTGGCCTGCCGGCGGACCTGATCGGCTTTCACGGCCAAACCATCCTGCATAGCCCCGCCGCACCTGGACGCAGCGGCACCCCCTTTACCTGGCAGATCGGCGATGCCGCGATGCTGGCGCGCCGAACGGGCATGAGTGTCGCTTACGATTTCCGCAGCGCCGATGTCGCTGCCGGCGGCCAGGGCGCGCCCTTGGTGCCGGTGTTTCATCGCGCCCTGGCCGCGCCCTTGCCGAAGCCGCTGGCCATTCTGAACCTTGGCGGCGTTGGCAATGTGACCTGGCTGGGGCCAGAGGGGGAGATGCTCGCCTTCGATACCGGCCCGGCCAATGGGCCTTTGGATGATTGGGCGCGGCAACATACCGGCAAGGATTATGATGCGGCAGGCAAGCTCGCTTTGGCCGGCCACGCGGATGGCGCGGTGCTGGGGCGGTTGATGGCGCATCCTTATCTGGCCGCGCCGCCGCCGAAATCGCTCGATCGGCTGGATTTTGACCGTGCGCTGCGGGAAGCGGGCGCGGGCAGCCTTTCCGCCGCCGATGGCGCGGCGACCCTGGTCGCCTTCTGTGCCGTCTGCGTGGCTGCTGCCGGGCGGCACTTCCCTGAACCGCCGCTGCAATGGCTGGTCGCCGGCGGCGGGCGGCGCAACCCAGCGCTGATGAAGGCACTCGGCGGCGCTTTGGAAGAACCGGTGCGCCCCGTTGAGGTCGCGGGCTGGGATGGCGATGCGCTGGAAGCCCAGGCTTTCGGCGTGCTGGCGGCCCGAGTGGCACGCGGCCTGCCGCTGAGCTTCCCCGGCACCACCGGCGTGCCGCACCCGCTGACGGGCGGGCGGATTATCGGCGCGCTGCTTTGATTGGGTGTATTTTCCGAGCGGGCGAGTGATTCCAGAATATTATGACGCGACGCGGCAGCGCGACAGCGCGTTTTTCGCCGAACGGCTTAAGGCTTGGGTCAAGCTGGGCCATGATGTCTATATCGGCCATGGTGGCAGGGTATTGGCCGGTGTGGCGATGGACGATTGCGGCTATTGAGCTCGTTATTACAAAATCACGGCAATCTCGTGCTGGTTGCGTCCCTCGACCCGCAATCGCGCTTGATGTCCCGCCAGGCTTTACTTGAAAGTGCTGGCTTCGAAAGGCCTGGCTTGGATGCGGCGGGCGCCAAGGCTGTGCGTTGCTCGGAAGGCGGATGGGTTGAAAGATGGGCTGTAACACCCTTTGAATGTTCACCCTCTTCTTTCTGCGGGCGTTCGAAAAACGTGGCGAAGCCCTTTGTATCCATGTTCGCGGCCGCCAAAATCTCGAAAGCAAGCATATTGGTCTTGGTTTCCACATCGCGAGAATAGGAGGTTCGCAGCAGTGAGGCGGCCAAAACCCCAAGCGTTGAAAAGGTGAGTGCATCGCCAAAAACCAAACCCGCTACAGCCCCCACGGCCATGCTTCGTATCATGCCGCGCGCAGGGTCACGCCGAACGAAATGGGCAATTTCATGCGCGACGATGCCAGTAAGCTCTTCTGGTGCTTCGGTGGAGGCGATAAGCCCGGAAAGGAGGATGATTTGGCCCCCAGGGACGGCAAAGGCGTTTACCGCAGACGCTTCCGATACGCGGATCACGATGGGATGCGGGGCATTTGCTACCGCCTTAACACGTGCAATAAAGCGATCAAGGGCCTCGCGGGCGGATGGGTTACTGCAAATGGCGCCCGCTCGGGACGAAGACAGGTTGCTTACCACTTGCTATGCCACAGCAGTGCCCAGGCGGCGCTCATAGCTGGGCGGAATGGCCGTCGCGATACGTTCTGCAGAAATGGGTGTGACAACGAGAACAATGAAGATGAGGCTCGCGGCAACGCCCATTATCCAATAGAATATTTGACGTCGTTCTAGCTCCCGACCGCGACGTATGCCAAGGCCGAACCTGGGATGTTGGCGAAGGGCCTCCATGAAGGAGACCTGCGCGAAGGCGAGGCGAAGGGTGCTTCCCGTGATAGGCATGATCAAGCCGCGCGCCCCATCTGGATGGGGAGCCACCAAGAATGTTATGTCCGATATGCGATATTGACGCTGCGAACCATCATCAAGCACGACAATAAGGCCGTCGCTCGGAGCGAGCCCAGTAACTTGTGAAGTCTCGCCCTCGCTCAGATTTATCTGCCAAGAAACTTTCTCGCGCAATTCCAACATCGAAAGAATCGGCGAGCCCTTCACCTCGCGTTATGCTGTCTTGGGCGACACTTGCAATGTCGTTGAGCGAGGATGGATTCGTGATGGTTACAGAAGTTACAACATGGTCAATAATCCACTGTGCCATCCAGGCATCTCGAATGATGGCAAACGCAAACAAAAAGACGATTGGCATCACAAAAACAACGAATAAGCTACCTGACCCGATCACCATTAAGGTGCCGAGCGTGCCGATCGCCAGCAATGTTGCAATACCAAGAACGATAAAGGTTATGATGGGGGCCGCCCGTGCCTCAGATGCAAAAAACACATTACCCAAACTTAGACCCCCAATCGTCTGCCGCAGCAACTTGACACGATAAGCAGCATAAAAAGCTGCCGTGAACAGTACAGTAAAGAAAGCCCACCAAAGTGAAACACTTGGCAAACCAAAATCCCCGAAAACCTGGGGCATCGTGGCAGCCAGTCTGCCAAGAATAATCCCAATCGTCAGAAATATGCCAAACAGAAAAGTAATCTATGACCAAAAGGCGGGGCGCCATTCGACCTTGTAATCGAAATACATATTCCCAACGCACATCCTGGACATTAGCCGCGCATCAACCATAAGCGAAGCGCGTGGCCAAAGGAGAAACAACGTAAGCAGGGCGAGCCCGTGTTGCGTGAAGTGAACCTTCACATAATCGATAAAACGGGCATCCAAGGCCAAGGGTACACCGCGCCATCGCGTACGGGAAAGTCGGTAGCGCCAGGCGTAAAACCGCGCTGCAACGATAAAAAAAAATAAAGTGTCGCAAAGTAGACGATTTGCTCAATGAATAAAGCAACGGCACTACCCGAAACAGCCCACTGCCAAAGATTAAACAGGATGAACAGGGGCGCCCGGAATACCAGTGCGATCAGAAAACCCTTAAACATTTCTGCACCAGTACCGGTGTATTCTACTGGGTCGCCCAGCAGCGAAATGTTTGACCAGATGTGGCACCGCTAACGTGTCTTGGCCCAGAAGCGATAGAACCATAGGGTGACCAAATTGACAACGAGGTTTCGAAGAAGTAATTGCTCAAGTCCAGGGCGAATGACGTAAGCCAGGCTCAGCACTTGGATTGGCTGGCCGGGTGTTTTTGTCATGGCGCCACGCCCAAATGCTCAGACGGGCTTAGCAGCACATCATTCGGAAATCCTGAAGGAGTTGCCATCCCGCCATCACTCCCGCCAGGGATGCAGATTCCAGAGCGCCTGATAGCGCGTCCGTAGCCCAACAAGCTCCACCCGATAGGCATCGGGGGCCAGGAAGCGCAGCGGCAAGAATTGCTGATCGGCAAGCTTCTGGAATTCCTGGTTATCCACGGTCTTTTTCACTGAATCCGCCAGCCGCGTGATGATTTCGTTCGGCATGCCACCAGGCGCGGCCATGCCGCGCATGGACCCTTCCACCACATCAAACCCCATTTCCCTTAAGGTGGGGATATTAGGGGCGCGATCCCATCGGGTTTCGCCCATTTGCGCGAGCGGATGCAGCGTGCCCTGGCGCAAATCATTTAGCCCTTCGGCGACGTTCATCACCGCGAGCGGAATGGTGCGCGAAAACACATTCTGCTTCACCAGAGACGATCCCGCGAAGGGAATATGCAGGAACTTCGTGCCCGAAGCGCGCTCCAAGGCCAGCATCGCCAAATGATCATCTGAACCTATGCCGGTGGTGCCATAGCCAATCGTGCCGGGATTGGCGCGCGCCGCCGTGAGCAGATCAGCCAGGGTCTTATACGGGCTATCCGGCAGCACCCACATGCCGCCCGGATCATCCACGATATTCCCGATCAACGAAAAATCATCGAGCGAGAAACGCGCGCGCCTTTCGATCGGGATGGTGACAATAGTCGGCGTATTGATGAAGCCAATCGTATAGCCATCGGGCCTGGCACGCGCCAATTCGGTAAAACCAATTTCACCACCCGCGCCAGGGCGGTTCAAGACCACGACGGATTGCCCAAGATCGGCTTCCATGAAGCGCGCAATGGTGCGTGCGGCGACATCCGTGCCGCCTCCCGCGGCAAAGGCGACAATCATGGTGATCTGCCGATCCGGCCGCCAACCGCCCTGCGCGCGGGCAATGGCTGGGGTGGCAAGGGCGCTGGCGATCAGCGCGCGACGTGAAAGCTTCATGTTGACCTCCCGCTTATCGACGCGATCCAAGCACAAACGCCGCCCATGAAAAAGGCCACCGAGCAATGCCCAGACGGCCTTTTCATGAGGCGCGGCGCCAATCTCAGTCGGCGGCCAACGCCATGCGATTGCGGTTCAGAATACCCATCACGTGATCTTCCGCCGCACTCACAACCTTTTCGGTCTGTTCCGGCGTGAAGACATGACCAGCCCCGGCCATGACGCGATAATCAATGCTGACGCCCTTCTGCGTGTTCAACTTTTCCACAAGCTTCTTCACGGAAATTTCCGGCACCAATTCATCATCGGCGCCATGCAGGATCAGCCCGCCACAGGGGCAGGGAGCAAGGAAGCCAAAATCATAATGCGAAGCCGGCGCACTGATGGAAACAAAGCCGCCCATTTCCGGCCGGCGCATCAGCACCTGCATGCCGACATAAGCGCCGAAAGAATAGCCCAGTACCCATTGCGAAGACGCGTTGGGGTTGACCGTTTGCAGAAAATCCAGCCCCGCGCAGGCGTCAGAAATTTCGCCAATGCCGCCATCATACCGGCCCTGGCTGCGCCCCACGCCGCGCATATTGAAGCGCAGCACGGAGAAACCAAGCGCCTGCATTCGCTGATACAGCGCATGAATGACGCGGTTGTTCATGGTGCCGCCATGGAGCGGATGCGGGTGCAACAAAAGCGCTGTGGGGGCATTCGGGCGCTTGGAATGGTGATAGCGTCCTTCAAGCCGGCCATCAGGCCCGGCAAACATCACTTCTGGCATGGTCTTCTTCTGTCCATTCCATTCTTGGCCAGTGCGGGGTTCACGCATCATTGCCCATGGGGGATGAGCGATGCGATCCCAGCGGCACCGGCGCCGCATTTCCGGGAAACCAAAACCCACGATCAGAATACGCTGTCCTCACTCACTCACCGACCGCGGAAATCTTGACCGCCAAGATCAGCAAACCTAGCTATACTTGCCACGGGAGCGCCGCGGTATCCTATCGCCGAGGTGCCGCCGAAGCCGCCACCCCGATGCCTCAGAGGTGTTTCCCGTCCCTCAGAGGAACCTTCTATATACCAATCAGGACCGGAAATTCCTAATGTTTTCATGCTGGGAGTCGCGATTTTTTTTGGCCCCCTCTCTTGGTGTCAGGTTGGGCTGACACATGAGGCTCTCAACGCGTGGTCGCTATGCTGTCATGGCGCTGGCCGAAATGGCGCTGCGGGAGGCTAGGCAGGCCGACCCGCTGGAGCCGCAGCCGGCTTCCATCGCCGATATCGCCGCTGCCCAGCACCTCTCGGCGGCCTATCTAGAACAACTCTTTGGCCGGCTGCGCCG
This sequence comes from Alphaproteobacteria bacterium, assembly GCA_016869715.1. Taxonomy (GTDB): domain Bacteria; phylum Pseudomonadota; class Alphaproteobacteria; order Acetobacterales; family Acetobacteraceae; genus Neoroseomonas. The sequence continues at coordinate 13,532 of VGDM01000023.1, read as the reverse complement.
CGCTGGGCTGGTGGAATCGGCCCGCGGGCCTGGTGGCGGCTATCGGCTGCTTCCAACGCCCGAGCACATCACCATCGCTGCCATCATAGATGCGGTGGAAGAACCGATTTCGGCCACCCGATGCGAGGAAGGGAACCCAGGCTGCCTGGCAGGCCAGCGCTGCGACACCCATGACCTTTGGGCGGAATTGAGCGAGCAGATCAGGCTTTTCCTGGCGGGTGTGACGCTGGCCGATGTGCTGGCCGGGCGGGTTTTGGGCCGCGCCGCTGCCCCTCAGCCCCCAGGCTGACTCGCCATGCCTCGCCTTTACCTGGACTCCAATGCGACCGAGCCGATGCGCCCCGAAGCCATCGCCGCGATGGCAGAGGCGGTGGCTTTGCCGGGCAATCCATCCTCGGTCCATGCCGAAGGCCGCGCCGCGCAGCGCATTTTGGAAGAAGCGCGGGAAGCGATTGCAGCGCGATTCGGGGCGCGCGGGCGGGATGTGGTGTTCACCTCGGGCGGGACTGAGGCGAATGCCTTGGCCTTACGCGGCCTTGCTGCCGGGCGGCGCGTGCTGGTGGGCGCGACCGAGCACCCGGCCGTGCTGGCCGCAGCGGGACCGGATGCCGAAGTGATCCCGGTGTTGGCTGATGGCACCCTGGACCTTGCAGCGCTGGAAGCAGCGCTCGGGGCGGGCGGCCCGGCCCTGGTCGCTGTTATGGCGGCCAATAATGAAACCGGCGTGCTGCATCCCGTTGAGGCCATCGCGGAACTCTGCAGGGCACATGGCGCCTTGCTGCATCTGGACGCGGTGCAAATGCCGGGGCGCTTGCCCTTCGCGCTCGGCCCCGCCGATGCCGTGGCGCTTTCCGCCCATAAGCTTGGCGGTCCCAAGGGGGTGGGGGCGCTGCTGCTCCGCCCCGGTTTGGACCCCGCACCGCTTTTGACCGGGGGCGGGCAGGAATCCGGCCGGCGCGGCGGGACCGAGGCACTGCCCGCCATCGCCGGCTTCGCTGCCGCCATCGCCTGCCCTTTGCCGGAAGGCCTGGCCGCGCTGCGCGATACGATTGAAACTGGCGTGAAGGGATTGGCGCCGGAGGTGGTTATCGCCGGTCGCGCCGCGCCGCGCCTGCCCAATACGACCAACCTGATTCTGCCAGCTGTGGCGGCGGAAACCCAGGTGATTGCGCTGGATTTGGCGGGCGTTGCGGTTTCCGCCGGTGCCGCCTGTTCGTCGGGCAAGGTGCGGCAATCCCATGTGCTGGCGGCGATGGGCCATGGCGCGGACGCAGCCTGCGCCATTCGCGTTTCGCTGCCCTGGAATGCGGCCCCCGATACGCCTGCGCGTTTCCTCGCGGCCTGGGGGGCGATGCTTGCCAAACTGTCAAAAGCAGCGCGCTGAAATGGGGGGATAGAGAACTCGCCCCCCAAACCCCCCACTCTTTTTTTGGCTCTTGTTTTCTGCCATTTGCAGATCGAGGAAGTCTTTTGTGCCGCGCAGCAGCAGGGCATCTAGAGTAGATCACGTTCAGATGGAATCATCTGAACGTCTGAAGATGCTCGAAAAACAATGATCTAGAGCGGGTTGCGTGAACCCATGTGAACGCAACATGCTCTAAATAGCGCCTGTTTCAAGTGAACATGAGGGCTACATCATTGGCCGACCAGCCTTCACACACAGCATCGGCCCGGGCATCGAAGGCGGCGGGCACGCCACAAAGGGCGATCTGTGCATTGCCCGTGGAAGAACCGCCCAGCGCCTTGCCGCGCCACTAGAATTTTAGTGCCTGCGTGCGCGTGCGTCGCGCCATCAGTCCCGGCCATTGCCAGGCGGACTGATGTACGGGGTCATGCATGAAGGGTACGATATTGGGGCTGCGCAGGGCAGCGGGTGCATCGGCTGCAAGCCAATCGCGCCCAGCCTCCAACAACAACACGCGGCGATGTGAGTCCTCAGAAAGCCGCGCTGCCAAGGTAGCGCCCGATGACCTCGCGCCGACCACGATCACATCATTTTTGGCTGAGAACTCCCGACTGTAGTTTTCAGCGCGCCATCAGCGCCTCAGCCCGCGCGCGCTGGACTGCGGGCAGGTCCTCACACGCCAAAAGCGCGGTCAAGGCATTACGCGCTTCAGCGGTTTTGCGTGCGTTTATCTGCAATTCAGCAAAATCAAGCACGGGTTCCGCCATGGCAGGCGCAAGGCGCATGGCTTGTTCAAAGGCATTGGCCGCTTCCGCGTGATTGCCGAGCTTGAGCCAAACGCGCCCGAGCAAATGCCGTAGATCAGCGCTATTCGGGTCCTGATCCAACCCGCGCCGTGTCGCGAGCATGGCTTCGCGCGTGCGATTCATCGCCAAGAGCCCAGTGCCTTCATGGAAGAGCGCCCAAGGGTCGCGCGGTTGCATCACAAGCGTCTTGCGGATTTCACTGAGCGCCTCTTCCAAACGCCCGGCTTGCACATAAACCTCGGCAAGGGCGACATGCACCCAGATGGCGCTTGCGTCGAGTTGCTGGGTGCGGCGATTATCCTAAAGCGCGGCTTCCACGCGACCCAGGCGGAATTGCGCCAGGCTGCGCAGATACCAGACCGCGCCTTGTTCAGGATTGGCATTGATCACGGTGTCAGCGATGTCGAAGGCATCGCGCGCGCGGCCTTCGCGCAAATAGCTTCGCCCCATCAGGCCGCGCGCGGTAGTTTTGGTGGCGGCACCGCCGCCCGCGCTGCGCAGCAGGGCGCGCAGCTTGTCTCGCACAATGGCCTAGTCGGGTTCGTTCTGCGCTATATGCCACGCGTAAAGCCGCAGCTGAATCACACGCCAAATCTCCGGCGCGGCACGCGCCAGCAATGGATCCACCGCATCGGCCGGCACGCCATCAATATCGGCAATCAGCCCATGTCCCGCCAACCGTAGGCGGAGCTTCAATTGCTCCTTTTACAGCACAATCTCACCTGTGATGCGCCGGCTTGGTGTACCAAAAATGCTCAGCAACAACGCAGCAAATGCGCGCAGCGAAAGCCCCGCGATAGGCACATTGAAATCTGGCTGATCGCCGGCGAGTTGCAGACGCTGCTGACCAAGTCTTTCGGCGGTGACGGTATTTTGCGCCAGCACCATCTGATCAAGCAGGCGTAGTGCGACGACGTCTGGCGAAAGCCCCGCTTCGGCAAGCCTGGTTGGCACCTGAATGGGCACCTTTTTCGATAACCGCGCGGTGTATTTCGCGCAGCAGCAACAGCACAAAGGCCGCAGCCAACAACAAAGGCACGACACGAAAGACGAAACTGTAAAGCCCGTCCCAAATGGCTACCACTACACCAAGAACGCCATGCCTATGCGGTGGAGGCGCTTCGTCGTTCATGGTGTATTCAGAAAATCCCGTATCGCGCTGATCTGATCCTGTCCTATCTGTGCCGCTGCATGGCTGGACCCGGTAATTTCATGTAGCCGTACGTGAAGCTTGCCTGCGACTTCAATAAACAGCGTCATAAGGCATAAGAGTATTTATATATTCACGGATTACGCATGCTTTTGAGAAACTCTTGCATCGGCTCAATATGGAAGCGCTTGAGAACTTCGACCAGGGCCGACTGGGGCAGTTTGTTCCATGCTACTCTCCATATTCCTATGGCTGGTTGGAACTATAAAGATGAGTTTAAAGCAGTTGAAGGGCTCTTTCCAATTCCCCGCTCTCGTATCGAACGGCCCGTTCAAGTTCCTGCCGGACATAGCGACAACGGGCCGCGTTATTCGAGGGGGGGCGTTCTTTTGGGCTTAGCTCAGCGGCACCGAGAGCTTCATCCTGAACAGACTTGGGATATCTGGTCAGGTGACCAATGGCTGCATCCACTGCCTTTTCGAAATCGCGTGGCAAGTTTCGCGATCCTGGAAAATCAAAAAAATGGCCGCGGCCACAATGGTCGCCGCATCCAAAGTCATATAAGCAACTTTTTGGATATCAGACCGAGTTACAACTGAAGCTGGCGACATGACGGGCGGTGGTGCCTGTTCGGTGCAGGCGGTGCGAAGAAGTAAGGAACCGATAACGCCAGCGAGGTAGAATTGCATGGTTTTCCCAGAGCGAATAACATGGAAGGCTCTGCAATTTCTGGTGCCTCTGGGAAGAAAAATCGGATCTTCAGGTATCGTTACACAGCGCCCTGACCCTTCCTTGCGAGTAGCAAGGTCTATTGTCTCATGGCGTATCCAGAAAATCCCGTATGGCGCTGATCTGATCCGCAGCCATCAGGGCGGGTGCATGGCCGGCATCGGTTATTTCAAGGAGCCGCGCCTTCGGCTTGCGCGCCATCTCCACCGCGACATCCGCCGGCAGAATATCGCTGGTGGCACCGCGCAGGATCAGCACAGGGATAGTGATGGCGGACCAGAAGGGCGTCAGATCAATATCGGCGATCTCATCCGCGCTGAGAGCCTGCGTGATCGCCGGATCATAATGCAGCCTGAGGGTGCCTTCCGCATCACGACGGGCAGAAGTTTCCGCCAAATGCCGCCATTCGGCATCGCTCAGCTTGCCGAAGGGCGCATGCACATTGCGCAAATACGCCTCAAGCGCGACCATATCGGCAAAGTCTGGCGCGGAGCGATTGATATAGTCGCGAATGCGCGCCAGCGCGGTGGCGGGGATGATGGCGCCGATATCATTCAACACCATGCGCCGGATCGCATTGCCTGGAGTGGCAGCAATGCCCATGCCACAAATACCGCCAAGCGAGGTGCCGACCCAATCCACCGGCCCATCAATCCGCGCCAGCAGATGCGAAAGCGCCTGGGAATAGATCGGCGGCTGATACAGCGGAGGATTAGGCAGCCAATCCGAAGCGCCGCGCCCTGGCAGATCAGGGCAGAAAACCCGCCGCCCCGAAGCCGCGAGTGCGCGCGCCAGCGCATCGAAATCCCGCCCCGAACGCGTGAGCCCATGCACGCATACTACCGGTGCGCCTGTGATCGGCCCCCATTCCAGCCAGCGCAGCGTGAAGAAGCCCACCGGCGAAAGCCAGCTGAGCGCCCCGGCACGCGCTTCGGCTGGAAGCGGTGTCACACGATGCCCTTTTCCTTGAGCGCCGCGATATCCGCAGCACTTATCTTCAACACATCAGTCAGCACATTTTGCGTGTGTTCACCAAGCACCGGCGGCGCGCTGCGATAGCTTGGCGGCGTTGCCGAAAGCTTCACCGGATTGGAAATCACCTTCACCGTCTCACCACTGCCATGTGCCATTTCCACCACCATCTCTCGCGCCTGCACATGGGGATCGGCGAAAACCTGTTCCAGCGTATTGATGGGGCCACAGCCGATCTTGAGCGCTTCCAAAGCCTCAATCCATTCAGCCGTGGTTTTGGAGTTCATCACCGGCGTCAGCGTTTCTGTCACCAATTGGCGATTTTGCACGCGGATCGGGTTGGTCGCGAAGCGCGGATCAGCCAGCAGCGCTTGCTGACCAAAGGCTTTGCAGAAACGCTCAAAGGTCGGGTCATTCCCAACCGCGAGAATAATGTAACCATCCTTGGTCGGGAATTCCTGATAGGGCGCGATATTGGGGTGTTGATTGCCAAGGCGTGGCGGGTTTTCGCCCGTCGCTAGATAATTCATACCCTGATTGGCGAGCCAGGCTACATGTGTGTCCAGCATGCCGATATCAATCTGCTGGCCCTGCCCGGTATTGTTGCGATGGTTCACCGCCGCCAGAATGCCAATACAGCCATACAGCCCCGCGAAAAGATCGGCGACTGGCACGCCAACCTTTTGCGGTGAGCCATTCGGCTCACCAGTTAGCGACATCACGCCACCCATGGCCTGGATCAGCGCATCATAGCCGGGGCGCGGCGCATAAGGCCCGGTCTGGCCGAAGCCGGTGATCGAGCAATAGATCAGCCGCGGATGCGTCTTCGCCAATTGCTCATACCCCAGGCCATATTTCGCCAAGGCGCCGACCTTGAAGTTCTCTACCAGGATATCGCAATGCTCCAGCAACTTCAGGATAATTGCCTGGCCTTCGGGCTTCGCGATATCGAGTGTGACGGATTTCTTGTTGCGATTGACGCCGACGAAATAAGCACTTTCCTTCGTATTCGGCACGAAGGGGGGCGCAAAGCCGCGCGTATCATCACCCGCTTCGGGCCGTTCAATCTTGATCACTTCAGCGCCAAGATCACCCAGCATTTGCGTACAGGTGGGGCCGGCGAGCACGCGCGTCAGATCAAGCACATGCAGACCGGAAAGGGGACCAATGGGGGAGGTCATCTCACGCTTCCTCTTGCAAACATCGGCGACGCCTTCAGGCGCCTTTCTTCACCTTGCGCACTGCAGCAGCCAGCGCCGCGACCTGATGCAGCACCTTTTGCGCCGTGCCAGGCTTGGCGCGGCCTTCGGCGTCCAGATCACCGGCCAGCACATCGATGAGTGCAGAGGCCACCACCGCGCCATCGGCGATGCGTGCAGCTTCGGCAGCCTGTTCCGGCGTGCGGACACCAAACCCAACCGCGATTGGCAAATTGGTGTGTTTGCGAATACGCGGAATCGCCTCGGCCAATTCAGCGCCGCTGGCGCTGCGCGTGCCGGTGATGCCGGTGATGGAAACGTAATAGACGAAGCCTGATGTCGCCGCCAAAACCTTGGGCAGCCGCGCCTCATCCGTGGTGGGGGCGATCAGACGGATCATATCAAGCCCGGCAGCACTTGCCTGGGGTTCGATCTCATCCGCTTCTTCGGGCGGCAAATCCACAATGATCAGGCCATCCACACCCGCTGCCGCCGCATCACCGCAGAAATTGGCGCCATAGGACAGGATGGGGTTATAATAACCCATCAGAATCATCGGCGTTGCGGCATCGCCCGCACGAAATTCACGCACCATGTGCAGCGTGCCAGCCAATGTCGCGCCGGCCTTCAAGCCGCGTTGACCGGCGCGCTGAATCGTCGGGCCATCGGCCATCGGGTCGGTGAAGGGGCAGCCGATTTCGATCAGATCGGCACCTGCACCCGGAAAACCGCGCAGGATTTCCATGGCCGTCGCGCGGTCAGGATCGAAGGCTTCCAGGAAGGGGATCAAGGCGCCGCGTCCTTCGGCGCGAAGGGCTGCAAAGCACGCGGTGATGCGAGAAGATTGGCTCATGAAACTCACATCGAAACGCCAAGGACGCGCGCCACGGTGAAGATATCCTTATCGCCACGGCCGCACATATTCATGATGATTAGCTTGTCCTTCGGCATGCTTGGCGCTATCTTGATGAGATGCGCTAATGCATGCGCGGGTTCCAAGGCCGGGATGATACCTTCCGTTTTGGAGCATAGCTGGAAGGCCGATAGCGCCTCATCATCCGTTGCACTCATGTATTCCACGCGCTTGATGTCATGCAGCCAGGCGTGTTCGGGGCCAACGCCGGGATAATCCAGGCCGGCGCTGATGGAATGCGCTTCCAGGATTTGGCCGAATTCATCCTGCAACAAATAGGTGCGATTGCCATGCAGCACGCCCGGCCGGCCTCTGGTGAGCGACGCCGCGTGTTCTTCCGTATCCACGCCCTTACCGGCGGCTTCCACGCCATGCATGGCAACACTTGCGTCATCCAGGAAGGGGTAGAAGAGCCCCATGGCATTGGAACCGCCTCCAATCGCCGCCACCAGCAAATCCGGCAAACGCCCTTCGGCAGCGAGCATCTGTTCCCGCGCTTCCGTGCCAATGACGGATTGGAAATCCCGCACCATCATCGGGAAGGGATGCGGGCCGGCCACCGTGCCAATGCAGTAATAGGTATCGCGCACATTGGCGACCCAATCACGCAACCCCTCATTCATCGCATCCTTGAGCGTCGCAGCGCCTGAAGTCACGGGCACAACTTCTGCCCCCAATAGCTTCATGCGGAACACGTTCGGTTGCTGGCGTTCAACGTCAGTGGCGCCCATAAAGACAGTGCACGGCAGGTTGAACAGCGCGCAGGCTGTCGCGGTCGCAACACCATGCTGCCCGGCGCCGGTTTCCGCGATGATGCGCGTTTTGCCCATGCGCTTCGCAAGCATGATCTGCCCCAGCACGGCATTGATCTTATGCGCGCCGGTATGGTTCAGCTCATCGCGCTTGAAGTAGATTTTAGCCCCGCCAAGCTTCTGCGTCAGGCGTTCGGCAAACCAAAGCGGGCTCGGCCGGCCGACATAATGCGTCAGCAGTCGGCGCCATTCATTCATGAAGGCCGGGTCACGCTTCGCTTCCTCATAGGCCTTTTCGACCTCAAGGATCAGTGGCATCAGGGTTTCGGCGACGAAACGCCCGCCATAAGGGCCGAAGCGGCCGCGGGCGTCGGGCCCCTGGCGGAAGGAATTGGGCAGCGGCTTGTTCAAGGCAGTCTCTCAAATTGCTGGTTTAACTACCTGTTTAGTCCAGAACCCGCCGGGGTCAAACCCGGCGGGCGGAGCGCTGACTACTCCAGCCGCGCCGCCTCATCAAAGGAAAGCCGCGGGCTGCGCGGGAACAGGCCGGCGGGGTCGCCATAGCCCAGATTGACCAGGAAATTGGACTTCCAGCCGGTGCCAAACAGGAACAGCTCATCCACCTTGGCATTGTCAAAGCCGCTCATGGCGCCGAAATCGAGGCCCACGGCCCGCGCCGCCAGCATAAGATAGGCGCCCTGGAGCGAGCCATTGCGAAACGCGGTCTTTTCCGCAAATTCCGGGCTGGAGGTGAACCAGGGCTTGGCATCCGCATGCGGGAAAAGCTGGCCGAGCTTGTCGTAAAAGTAGCTGTCATAGCAGACAATCGCGGTGACCGGCGCGGTCATGGTCTTTTCCGTATTCCCCGCCGAAAGCGCTTCCTTGAGCTTCGCTTTGCCTTCCGGCGTGCGCACAAAGACAAAGCGCGCCGGTGAGGAATTGGCCGAAGTCGGGCCCCATTTCAGCAGATCATACAGCTCATGCAGCTTGGCGTCCGGCACGGGCCGGTCCTGCCACTTGTTCTGGGTGCGCGCGGCGCGAAAAAGCTGATCAAGCGCCCGATCATCAAGGGGCGCGGCAGTTTCGGACATGGTTTGGCTCCGTCAGGGCAGTGAAAACAGAGGGCGCTCTACAGCGTCAGGCTTCCACCTGCTCCACCGCCACCACTTCCGGCACGTAATGGCGCAGCATGTTTTCCACGCCATGCTTCAGCGTGGCGCGGGAAGATGGGCAGCCGGAACAGGCACCCTGCATGCGCAGCCGGACAATACCATCGCGAAAGCCGCGAAATACGATATCGCCACCATCGCTCGCCACCGCCGGGCGCACGCGCGTATCCAGCAATTCCTTGATTTGCGCGACGATTTCCTGATCCGCAGCCTCAAAATCCTCGGCATGTTCTTCGGCCGCAGCGCCTTCCAGAATGGGCATGCCGGCCAGGTAATGTTCCATGATGGCGCCCAGCACCTGCGGGCGAAGCATCTGCCAATCGGCATCTAGCGCCTTGGTGACGGTCACGAAATCTGTGCCAAAAAACACGCGCGCGACGTCGCCCAGGCCAAACAGTCGCTCAGCGAGGGGGGAGCGGCCTGCGGCTTCCTCGGCAGTCGTGAAATCCGCCGTGCCGTACCCGCCCATCACATCCCGGCCTGGCAGGAACTTCAGCGTGGCGGGGTTTGGGGTGGCTTCGGTTTCGATGAACATGACTTGGCCCTTTGAATGAGAGGGAGTTTCCAGCTTTTTTGGTCCCTTTTCCCCTGAAAGGCAACAGGCTCAGGTGCCACAGAAGGTCGCCAACACGCGTTCTTCCGGCTTGGGCGGGGTGCCGTACTGAGTGTTTTCCGGCTGATCCTCACAGGGCCGCGCCAGGACGGCCATCAGCGCCTCGAAGGGGCGGAAGTCGTCGCGGTCTTCGGCGGCGCGGATTGCGGCCTCAACCAAATGATTGCGCGGGATGAAGGCGGGGTTGCTGGCGCGCAACAGTTGCGCAGGTGCCGGTTCGTGCGTCAGCCGCGCCCGCCAACCCTCAGCCCAGGCATCAAACGCCGCAGGATCACCAAATTGCACCCGCGCGGCATCTGCGTTGCCTTCGGCCGCCGCCGCCAAGGCACGGAAAGTCAGGGTGAAATCAGCACCCTGTTCCGCCATGCGGCGGAGCAAATCCTCGATAAGTGCCGCGTCGTCTGCCGAGCGTGCCGCAATGCCGATTTTCCGCGCAAAGCCATCATAATAGGCGGCCTCAAAAGCCGGCGCGAATTCACTGAGCGCTGCCCGCGCAATCTCCAGCGCCGCTTCTTCCTGTTCCGCCAAAAGCGACAGCAATGTTTCCGCGAGCCGCGCGAGATTCCACTGCGCCATGCGCGGCTGATTGGCATAGGCATAACGCCCGCCATGATCAATCGAACTCAACACTGTGCCGGGATCATAGGCATCCATGAAGGCGCAGGGGCCGTAATCAATCGTCTCACCGCTGATGGTCATATTATCAGTATTCATCACGCCATGGATGAAGCCGATATTCAGCCATTGTGCGATCAGGCACGCCTGCCGCGCAATCACGCCAGAAAGCAGCGCAGCATAGGGATTTTCTGCCTCAGCTGCTGCCGGATCATGCCGCGCAATGGCAAAATCCGCGAGCAGCCTCAACGCTTCCTCATCGTCCTGTGCGGCGAAATACTGAAAGCTGCCAACGCGAATATGGCTCGCCGCCACGCGCGTGAGCACCGCGCCGGGTTGCAGCTTTTCGCGCAGCACCGCTTCGCCTGTCATCGTCACCGCCAGCGCGCGCGTGGTCGGCACGCCAAGCGCTGCCATGGCTTCGCTGATGATCGCTTCGCGCAGCATCGGCCCCAGCACGGCGCGGCCATCACCACCGCGCGAAAAAGGCGTACGCCCGCTGCCCTTCAGATGGATATCGCGCCGTTGCCCGTCGCGACCAATCACCTCACCAATTAACAGCGCCCGACCATCACCCAAGCGCGGGCTGAAACCGCCGAATTGATGGCCGGCATAGGCCATGGCCAAGGGATCAGCACCATCGGGGACCAGATTGCCGGCGAAAATGGCCGCACCCTCGGCACCCGCAAGCGCTGCCGCATCCAAACCAAGCGCTTCCGCAAGCGGCGCGTTGAAGAACACCAGCCTGGGTGCCGCAACCGCAATCGGTTCCTGCCGGATGTAAAAACGCTCCGGCAGGCGGGCATAGCTATTGTCGAAAGAAAACCGAGCGCTCATCCCAAGCGCGTCATGGGGTTGGAAATGGCCATGGCCATTTTCGTCTTGCCTAGGACATTCCAGCCGCGATCATATTGCGGCGGCGTCGGCACGGCTTCGGTGCCGCCAAGCTCAGCCGCCGCGTGCAGCGGCCAATACGGGTCGCGCAGCAGCACCCGCGCCAGATAGATCCAATCCGCATGGCCTTCATCCAGAATGGCCTGCGCCTGCTTGGCTTCCGTGATTAGCCCGACCGCGGCAGTGATGATGGCGGCACCTTTTTTCACCGCCGCCGCACCTGGCACCTGATAACCAGGCCCAAGCGGGATTTGCTGGCGCGGGTCATTGCCGCCGGACGATACATCCATGAAATCCACGCCAATCGCCTTGAAGCGGCGCGACAGCTCCACGGTTTCTTCCGTGGTCCAGCCGCCATCCACCCAATCCGTATGCGAAACCCGCACGCCCAGCACGGCATCGGCGGGCATGGCAGCACGCATGGCGGCGGCGATTTCAAGCGGCAGGCGCGCGCGGCCTTCAAAATCCCCGCCCCAACGGTCATTGCGCTTATTGGTGAGCGGGCTCAGGAATTGATGCAGCAAATAACCATGCGCGGCATGCAATTCGATCAGCCGATAGCCGGCCTTGATGGAACGCTTGGTTGCAGCAACAAAGGCTTCGATGGTGGCCGCGATATCCGCTTCCGACATGGCACGCGGCGGGATGAAATCGCCAAAGGCCTCAGCCGAGGGACCAAGGGTTTCCCAGGCAGGCTCGACGGGGCCAGGCAGCCAGGCCTGCTTGCGCGCTGCCTTGCGCCCGGCATGGGCCAATTGAATGGCCGGCACGGTGCCAAGCGCGGCAAGTGCTGATGCCAATTGCGTATGGCCTGCCAAATGCGCGTCAGACCAGATGCCGACATCGCCTGGGCTGATGCGCCCTTCTGGCACCACGGCGGTGGCTTCCACCATGACCATGCCGGCACCGCCGGCAGCTCGAGAACCCAGATGCACCAAATGCCATTCGGTCGGGATGCCATCATCATGGCAGGAATACTGGCACATGGGTGCGACGCCGATGCGATTGGCGAAAGTAACGCCACGCAGCGTAAGGGGGGAAAAGAGATCAGTCACGGGCGGGAAGCCTCCGGGTTGGGCAAGGCGTTCCAGGGCGGCAGTCGCCCCAGGCGATTTTCGAATATGGCGAACCATTGCGGCGCGCCAGGGGAGGCGGGCAGCAAAATGCCGCGCCGGTCGGTCGGGAAGCGCGCCATAGTCACGGCATCCTGGATATTCCCGCCAATGGCTTCCACCCTGCCGTGATGGTTGCGGATGACAATATCGCAATGCATGGGCCGAAACCGTCCCTGATCTGCGGCGCGTTCGCGCCAATGGGCGAGCGGCCAGCGCGACCGATCGGCGCAGAGCAAATCCCCCGGCGCGGCAACGCGTTCCTGTACGCGATGCGGGATGAAGGGCGCCTCGCGCGGAAATTCCCGCGCATCGGCGATCATGCCATCAATGCTGGTGCCATGCGCGGCAGAAGGCGTGAATTCCCGCGCATCAATTCCAGCCTTCTGCATCACGAAGGAAATGAAGGCAGCTGACCAGGCATCCTGCTGCCATTGCCCTTCATACCCCGCGCGGAAAAGCGCGCGATTGCGCGTGATGATGGCGCGGCCTTCCGGCACCACCTGCCAATAGGCTTGCAGACGCGGAAAGCCGGCAGGGTCTGATTCCTGCGCCGGGCCTGGAGGCCGGTCTGACACTTGCCGCCCCCATTCTTCCCATTCCGCAATGGCGATGCGGAGCATTCTCTCACGCGCGAGTGGCGGGTAGGAAAGCGGTGGTTCCTTGGGCGCTGGCGGCGCCACGGCGCAGGCCGCAAGTAGCACGGTCAGCAGGATCAATATGGCGAGTCGTAGCACTTGCGTGGCGTCTTGGTAGCTTTCGGTTCAAGTTATGAGTGCACTTTTTGAATCAAACGGCTTAGCAGCTTTGCGCTTGCTTCGGAAAACGCCCCTATAGGCTTAGCCAAAGCTCGGACCTCTAGAAGCGCTGGAGGGAGCTTATTGTAAGGGTTGCCATCCATAATTGCCAACCAGCCGGCCACGCGTTGCGACCTAAGCGCGCCCTCCGCTGCCTGAATCTCTGCCTCGGAGGGGTCCGAGGCGCGCCCCAACGTGATGAAACGCCCATCGTCGCTCAGAACGATCCAGCGCTTTTCGTTGCTTGGTAATCCCAAAATTAGTCCCTCCTTCCTTTAAAACGCTACGAGCATCCAAAGGACAATTAGGATATTGTTCTTATAGATCAGATTAAGGCTTTCCGAATCGGCATCACTAAGCCTTTAAAGCGCCGTGACAACAAGTCCCGCGACAAACCGTTCTGGAC
>VGDM01000022.1 GCA_016869715.1 Alphaproteobacteria bacterium | reverse complement strand
TGCCTGCCGGTGCTGCGTGAGGGTCTGGCGCGGGCGAAGCAGGTGAAGCGCGGCGGGTGACGGCAGGGGGCAGGGCTTACCTGACCCCGTGAATGAATACCCCGGCCCGGTAGGGCCGGGGCCAGTTAGTTGTGCTTACAGTTTCTTGGCCACTATGGTTGCCGGTCTTGTGGGTCAGACCAGCGTCTTCTGTATCCGATGCGTGAACTTCAGCGATACCCGCGTCGGTTGACCAAAAACCCTACGACGACTTGCGCCGCCACCAGCGCCGCGCCGAACATAAAAATACTGCCAAAGGCCGCGCGAAATGCCTCCATGCCCGCGAGCCCACGCGCCACGCCCGCAACCTCAAGCGCGGCAAAAACCGTGCTCAGCAGGGACGCGGCGGTGACCACACCAAGCGTGCGCGATACCTGTGAAAGGCTGCCCGCCACACCGCGATCCTCACGCGGCATGCGTTCCAGCAATAGATCGGTCACACTCACCTGAAACAGGCCAAGCCCAATGCCTTGCAAGGCCAGCGCGGCCACAATCAGGAAAAGCGCGCCGCCTGACTCGCCAATGGCGCCAATCAGCCAAAGCCCAAGCGCAGCCACCACCGAACCAATCAATGCCAGCCGCGCCGCGCTGATGCGCGACAGCAGAAACCCGGCGAAGGGAGATGCCGCCATCGCCGCCAAATGCCCAATCGCCAGAACCAAGCCTCCCCAACCCGCCAGCAGGCCGAGGCCGTGCAGCACCAGATAGGGAATGAACAGCAATACCGCGAAACAGGAAAAATTCACGACAGCGGTGGCAACACAGGCAAACAGGAAATCCGCATCGCGAAAATATTTCAGCGCAATCACCGGCCGTGCGATGCGCCCCGCATGCCTGCCATACCACCAGCCCAGCACTAAAAATCCAAAGGCCAGCGCCAAGGATGAGGGATTGCCCGCCGCGAGATCCGGCGCACGATTAATGCCCAGCAGCAGGCAGCACATCATGCTCGTGATCAGCGCCGCGCCGATCAAATCAAAATTCTCGCGCTCTGCCGCGCGTGGTGGGGCGCGCAGGAATACGCTCAAGGCCAGCGCAAAGGCTGCGAGTGGTGCGCGATACCAATAAACTGCGGACCAGCCGAAATGTTCCACCAGCACGCCACCAATTAACGGCCCCAAGCCACCACCGGCAGCAAAGCCAAAGGCGTAAAAGCCCAGAATGCGCGGGCGCAAATCCTCGGTAAAATGGCTGGTGGCCAGCGCCGGCCCGCACCCAATCACCAACGCCGCGCCAATCCCTTGCAGAACACGCGCCGCCAAAAGCCAGGCGTAGTTTTCAGCGGTGGCGCAGAGGATGAAGGCCAGGATGCTCCAGGCCAACCCCAGGCGATACACGCGCAAATAGCCGAAAATATCGCCAAGCCGGCCAATGCCCAGCATCAGGCTGCCATAGGTCAGCACATAGCAAATCACCACCCATTGAATACCGGTGCGCCCAAGATCAAACCGCGCCGTAATCGCCGGAAAGGCGATATTCACGGATGTATCCAAGGGCACAATCAACGTGCCGATGGCGATAATGACCAGCACCAGAAGTCCTGGTGCGCCGATGCGGGAAAGTGTTGCCTCAGCGCGCAAGATACCAGGCTTCCAGCGGACTAAGCCCCGCCAGGGCACCAACACCGACCAGGATCGCCGCCGCCAAGCGGCGCGCAAAATACTGCACCGTCACCACCTCCACTGTCGCCACCCAACCCTTCCAGCCATGTACTGCGAGAACCGGCATGGCATAGGCCATGAAAATCGGCCCCGGCAGATGCTGCAAGACCACTTCCATATAACGCGGCGGGCGGAGCGCCCGAAACAGCGCATAGCCGCCTGCGCGGCAGAGGTAAGTCGCCAGCGCCATGCCAATAATGGCAAGCAGCACATCGGGGCGCAGCGTCATTCGCGGCGCAGCTCAAACCAAGCGCCCAGCACCGCGCCAGCAAATGCATCGATCAGCAGCGGCCAGGGCTGGCCAAGCCCTGCCTTCCAGGCCAACACCGCCAAAACGCCCGCCAGCAACCAAGGCCATTAATCACGCCGCACACCACGCCATAGCGGTACAAGGATTACCACAAAAGTCGCGATGGCAGCGAAATACAGCGGATGCCCTGCCGGAAACCGCACCGCCGATCCTATCATATGCCTAAGCCCGACCGAGATATTCCAAAAGCACCAAAGCGTCACACCAATGCCGAGCAGAAATCCGGCATCGCGCCCGCCGCGCCGCTGCTCGGCGGCGGAAAGCGCGAAGGCATGATCCACCATGAAGGCCAGGCTGCCCCAAAGCTGCACACCACGCAGCTTATCGAGCCAAGGCGCCAGCGCCGCACTCATCGGCGCCATGCGGATATTCACCACAATCGCGGCAATTGTGGCGGCCAAAATCGGCGCCGGGTCGTACCAAAGCTCCAGCGCTAATAATTGTGACGAACCGGCAGAGAGCAGCGCTGCCATCAGCACAGTTTCAAGCCAGGACAGCCCCTTCTGATCGGAAATGACACCGACCACCAACCCAAACGGAAAAGTAACGATCACCAAAGGCAGGGCTGTCCGGATGCCATGCGCCACGCCATGCCGGGTGAAGACCACTGGCCCCTTGCCTTCCGCCCGATCACTCATCCGCGCCGGCCTGCCAGAAGCATTTCCTCGGCCTGATCGGGCTCCTTCGCTAGGGCGCGGCGCGCAACCGCTTGGGCAAAGCCACCGCGCGCGAGGGCTGCCAGCGCTTTCAAGCGCGCCGTCGCATCAGGGGCCTTACGCGCAAAGGGGCCAATCCGGCGACGGCGGCAAAAGGCGATGGCGGCCAGAAGCTCAGCCTCCTCGCCTTCCGGCAGGGCAGCGGCGGCGGTCTCGCTCTCGATCCCCTTGGCGGCAAGGTGCGCGGCGATGGCGCGGCGGGAATGGCCGGATCGCGCCAGCCGCCGGGCGCGGCTTTCGGCAAAGGCGGCATCATTCACTGCACCAGCCGCGACCAGGCTTTGCGCGATGCTGGCGATCTCCGCGGTTAGCGCGGCGGTCGCTTGGGCAATCGCTTCCCGCGGCAGGCCCTCAGCCTCGGCAGCGCGGACCCAGCGCGCCACACGGCGTTCCAAGACGCGCCGGAGCCCCGCCTCGGTCGCGGCAAAGCGCGCCAGATGGGCAAGCGCCGCTTCCCTGAGCCGCGCCGCATTGGGCGGCGTGCCGGCGGGGCGGCGGGGGCGTTTAGCGGCATCGGACATGGTTGCTTCTTGGCATGGACAGGTCGTGCCGCACAAACCGCTTCAAAGCGGCGATTTCCGCGCTATAATCGTTCTAATCGTTTGGTCGCGTTTTCCGAGCCGCCAAGTGAGTTCACTTGGCTCGAAAACGCTCCAGCACTACGATGGAGAGGATCCATGAATGTCACGATTACCCCCGCCAATCCGGCGCGGCCCGATTTTGTCGGCGTGGTTGCCGGCATTGATCTTAAAAACCCCGTCAGCGCTGCCGATGCCGCCGCCATTGATGCCGGCATGGATAAGTTTGGCGTGCTGGTCTTCCACGGCCAGGACATCAATGACGAAAAGCAATTGGCCTTCAGCCGCCATTTCGGCCCGCTGGAAACGGCCACCGGCGATATCGCCAAGGCCGCTGATCGGCGCCTTTCGATGGAGGTGAATGACATCTCCAACCTCGACAAGAATTCCAATGTGCTGGCGCGCGATGATCGGCGGCGCCTGTTCAGCCTGGGCAATATGCTCTGGCACAGCGATTCATCCTTCAAGGCGACGCCCGCGAAATATTCCCTGCTCTCGGCACGTGTGATCCCCGGCGACGGCGGTAATACGGAATTCGCCGATATGCGCGCTGCCTGGGATGCGCTTGACACAGCTATGAAATCGGAAATTCGAGAGATGATCACGGATCACAGCCAGATCTTCTCGCGCGGGGTTCTGGGCTTCACCGATTTCACGGAAGAAGAACGCCAAAGATGGGCGCCAGTACCGCAGCGCCTGGTGCGCCGCCATCCCAAGACCGGGCGGCTTTCGCTATTTCTTTCAGCCCATGCCGGACAGATCCATGGCATGCCGGTGCCCGAAGCGCGCGCCATGCTGCGTGACCTGACGGAACACGCAACCCAGCGCGAATTCGTCCATGCGCATATTTGGCGCGCGCATGATCTGGTGATGTGGGACAACCGCGTGACCATGCATCGCGCGCGGCGCTACCCGGCCGACAAGCCGCGCGATCTGCATCGGACGACCGTTGCTGACAGTGCGCCAACCTTGGCGCAGGCGGCTTGAACTCTGGTGTCGCGGATCGCAAGCGATCCGCCCGCAAGCGTGATCCGTTACACGGATCACGCTTGCCTTGAATGTGCGCGACTGATTCATCGCTTCGGTGATGCCACCTTCGCAGATCAGGCGCGGAGCCGCCGGCGCGCACCTCCGCGCGCTTTGCTTCGCAGCATACGCGGCGGCGCCCATTCGGGCGCTCGCGCGCCTTCGGCGGGCGTTAGGGCATGTTGCGTTCACATGGGTTCACGCAGCCGCTCTAGATCGTTGTTTTTCGTGCATCTTCACATGCTCAGATTTTCCATCTAAACGTGATCTGCTCTAGAGGCTCTGGGCCAACATAACGAGGCTCTGTTCATCCACCTTGCCGCAAAATCCGTCGGCAATGTTCCAGTGACGCTTCGATCAGATTATCCGTCGCTTCCGGTGTGCGGAAGGCGGAATGGGTCGAAAGCGTCACATTGGACAGTTTCGTCAGCGCATGGCCTGCCGGCAGCGGCTCGGTAACAAATACGTCCAAACCCGCGCCGCCCAAATGGCTGGAAGCGAGTGCCTCCACCAGCGCATCCTCATCCAACACGGCGCCGCGCGCCGTATTGATCAGCAGCGCGCCTTGGCGCATGCTGGCGATATGCGAGCGCGACAAAAAACCACGCGTTTCATCATTCAGCAAAAGATGCAGGCTGACGACATGGCTTTCCGCCAAAAGCCTGTCCAGATCGATAAATTCAATGCCATGTACGGATTTGGGACTGCGATTCCAGGCCAGCACGCGCATGCCAATACCCTGACAAAGCCGCGCCATTTCCGCGGCAATGCCGCCAAAGCCAATCAGCCCAATCGTCTTGCCGGTAAGCTGCATGCCATCGGTGCGCGGCCAGCCGCCGCCCATGATGGCGTGATGCATATTGCCCAAGCCCCGCGCCGCGCCCCACATCAGCGCGAAGGCCATCTCCGCCACCGCGGTATTGCCATAGCCCTTGATGATATGCACCTTCACGCCGCATTCGGCATCCAATTCCTCGGGGTTCATGTAGGAACGCGCACCGGTGCCAAGGAAGACGATGTCTTTCAAATCCGGGCAGCGCTTGATCACCGCCAGCGGGCAATGCGTATGGTCATTGATCATGATCTGCACACCCTGCAGCACGCCGGGCAGATAATCCGGGCGGATATCGGGCGTTTCATGAATGGCCATCGGCAGATCATCGGCGCGATGGAGCTTTCGCATCACTGCGGCAAGGGAAGCATTGGCATCAATAAAGGCTGCGCGCATGGAAGGGCCTTTCAGCGTGGGATCACCCATCAACCTGGAAATGACGCAGCGCCGCCTGATCCCAGTCAAGCCCAAGCCCAGGGGCATTGGGCACCAGCGCCATGCCATCCCGCACCACCAAGGGCTCGCGCAGAAGGGGGGCGGCGATATCCAGATGTTCCAGATAATGCGCGGTCGGTGTCGCTTGCAGCAAATGTGCGCTGACTTCGACAAAGATATGCGATGACATCGGCATACGATGCGCCGCCGCCATGGCAGCCGCGCGCAGCCAGCCGGTGACACCACCAATCTTCATCGCATCCGGCATGCAGAAATCACAGGCTCCAGCGGCCAAGGCGCGCTGCATGCCGGCGGGGCCCCACCAGTTCTCCCCGCCCTGGATGGGGATTTCGAGCCGCGCGGCAAGGGCCGCCATCCCCGCATCATCCTGCACCGGCAACGGTTCTTCCAGCCAGCGCACATCAAGCGCCTGCAACGCACGCCCGCGCTGTTCTGCTTCCGGCAGCGTTAGCGCCTGATTGTAATCCACGAAAATCGCGACATCATCGCCGACCACGCCGCGCACTGCGCGCACCGTCGCCAGGTCATCTTCCAGCCGTGGATGGCCGAGCTTGAATTTCACCGCCCGCGCGCCGAGCCGCGCCGCCGCCTGGCCGGCTTCTTCCGCGAGCATCGCCGGCCCCCAACCACGGAGCGAGGCGTATATCGGCATAGGCCGTGTCTCGGCGCCCAGCATGGCGTAAAGCGGCAGGCCAGCGCGGCGGGCAAGCGCATCCCAGAGCGCCATATCCATAAGCGAAAGCGCAATCTGCACCAGGCCTTCACTGCCCAGAATGCGAAACCCGTCATGCAATTCGCGCCAGAGCGAAGTTGGCGCCAAGGGCCGCCCGATCAGCCCTTCCCCAATCGAACGCGCGAGTGACGCCGTCGGCCCCAATGCAGCGCGCGTATAGGGAAAGACATAGGCCGTGCCGGTGTCGCCATCATTGGTCGTGACATCCGCAATCACCAAGGGCGCGCGGGGAATGACATTCAGGCTATTGCGCAGCGGCGGGTCAATTGGCGCATCCACGCAGTGAATGGTGATCGCGCTGATGGTGGTTTGGGTCATGCGGGGCCTCCGGCGCGACTCTGGCCCGGCGCTGCGTTACTGTCACCACATGCCGGCGCGGCTTGCGAGCGCCACATTCAATTCAGCGCCCAGCAGCACGACATATACGCTGACATAGAACCACATAAGCAGGCCAACCGTGGCACCAAGTGGCCCATACATGGCGTCGTAAGTTGCGAAGTCGGAGACATAAAGGCTGAAGGCCGCCGACACCAAGGCCCAGACCAGGGTGGCCATGATCACACCTGGCAGGATGCGCCGAATCGGCAACCGCCGCGATGCTGGACCCAACCGATACACCGCCATCAGCGAAAGCCCCACCAGCAGCAAAAGCGTCAGCAGCGAAAGCCCACGCAATGACAGGGCACGCAGCGCCGGCAGTCCAAACAGCGCCAGAATGCCGGGCAAGGCAACCAGCGCCGCTATCGCAATCACCGCCGCAATCGTCGCCGCCAAAGTCAGCCCAATGGCCAGCGCGTGGTAACGAAAGAAGGGCCGTGTTTCTTCCACATGATGCGCCATATTCAACGCGCCGATGGTCGCGCGCGTGCCGGCGGACGCACTCCAAATCGCGATGGCGGCGCTCAAAATCGCGCTCAATTCCAGGCGCGGGCGCGGCGCTTCAACCAAATCATGCACGCGGGTCGCGATCATCTCAAAGGTGTCTTCGGGGACCAATTCGCGCAGTACTTGAAGCTGCGGTTCCACCGTCGCCGCGTCGAACACCATGCCATAGAGCGAAATCAGCAGGAAAATGCCGGGAAACAGTGCCAGCATGGCGTAGAAGGCGCAGCCTGCGCTGGTCAGGGCAATGCGGTCGGAAGCGGAAGCCCGCAGCACGCGCATGATAATGGCGGTAGCGCCGAATTGGGCTGTCTCAGCTTGCGACATGCCCCGTTATAGGATCAGGCCAGCGAACAGCGGAAGCTTCAGGCCTTGGCGCGTTCGGGCACCTCATAGGCGCGTTTCGCAGAAGCCCTCAGCTCCAGCGGAGAGATGCGACCGTCTTGTCCCTATCGATCCGCTGGAGCATGGCAGCGAGCGTATTGCCCGTGGGTGTCCCCGGACCGGCAGTTCTTGCCGGGCTTTGCCGCAATTCTTGCAGCATGGGTGCGAATTCTTTTCGCCCCCCTGCGACGTCAAGCCGAGCCGCATCTTGCGTGCTCTGCATGCGGCGGACCCGGATCTCTTGAGCAGCTGTCGAAGACTTTTCCGAAACCACCAACATCGTCGCAACCCCGTTTTGGTTGGCGTCGGCGCTTTGGCCGACGGCACCGTTTTGGTACATTTGGTCCATTACAGAAGCCGTGCCAGCTTCGGCGCGCGATCCCGAAAAATTCAGGGGGCGAGGCGCGTGAAGGGCACTTCATGCTTGTTATGCGCAGTATGAAAAAGAATAGAGCCGTGAATTTGCTGAAATTCTAGATGGCGTGGTCGGTTTCGCCCTGAAATTTGATGGTGCAAAAGATATTGTCGGCCTTTTTCGCCTCAATCCAGCACCGCACCAGGCCCAAAAGCCGCGCCGGGTAAGAGATCACGTCGCTGAACTGCCAGGTGACCGGCGACTCTTGCCGGGGGTCCAGGGCAAAAACGCTTTCTGGGCGGAAATTAACGCCGGGGAGGGGACCAGTGGCCGGGTCAAGCGGCGCCTTATCCAGCGCCGTCACCGTGGCGCCGAGCCGCGCAATCACCCAGGTCCAACCGCCGGGGGATGCGCCACGGTCAGGGCAGCGGTCTCCGGGACCGGGATGGCGGCCAAGCCGCGTCAGCCCTTCCCATAATTTCAAATAGGCGCGCGACGGCGGGCCGGATTTGTCTTCCACGAAGCGCGGTTCGCCATTGACAAAGAGGCTGGTCTTGCTCGGGCTGGCGAGCAGCCGATCCGGCGCCAGCAGTATCCAGGCACCCAAGGGGGCGGTGGGCGCGGGTTCCGGGAAGACCAAGGGGCGCGCCTTTACGGGCGGCAGGCGTTCGGCAATCAGCGTGCGGCGGCGGTGATGCAATAGCGGCAGATGGGACCAATTGCGCTGCATGGCGCGCACCGCGTCTGCGGCGGCCTTGACTGAAGGGGCGCGCAATTCGCGCGGATCGGTCCAGATATCCAAGGCCCAGATCGCCGGCGCGGGCGGGTCAGGCGAAAGCGCCAGGCGACCATGCCAGCCAGTCAGGCGCCGGCTGGACAGGCGGAGTTCTTCGGCCAGTTCCGCCTCAAGCCCATCGGCGGCGAGGTACGCAGCGCGTATCACCGCCGCGCCGCCGCGAGCGCCAGCAAGGCCCAGCCCAGCAACAGCAGCATCCCACCCGAAGGCGCGATGGGACCGAGCGATTGGCCCATCAGCGCGCTGAGCCAGACCGCGCCACAAAACAGGATCATGCCGGCCAGTAAGGCCGAGGCGGCGAAATGGGCAAGGCGGCGGCCCCTTTCGGCCATCAGCCCGGCGATTAACAGGGCAAGCGCATGCCAGCCCTGCATCGTCAGCGCGTTCTGCACGGCTGCCATACGCGTCGGGTCCAATCGGGCGGGCAGCCCATGCGCTGCCCAGGCGGAAAGCCCAACCGCGATGAGCCCGGCCACGGCGCCGGTGATCAGCCAAAGACGATGCATGGCAGGCCCTTACGCCGACCCTGCCTGGATGGCCAGAGCACGGCCTAACTGCGCAGCCTGAGCCGCGTGGCAAAATGGCGCATGCGCATCAGCATCCGCAGTTCCATGGCTTCCAGCTTGCCCATCATTTCAGGCCAGCGCCCCGCCGCCCAAGCCGAGCGCCGCGCGGCCCAGATATGCTGGTCCCGCAGCGTGAAAACGCCATAGGCCAGGAACAGAAAGCCTTGCAGAAAGGGCAGTACAAGGCCGAGCACGCCAAGCGCCAGCATGGCCCAGCCCATGATTTTGCGTGGAAAAGATGGACGAAAGATTGCCACCATGGTCGTCTGGCGCGACGATCTGGTTGCGACAAGGCCCCGCATTTCATTGTAACGGAATGCGTTTTCTTGTGCGCGCTTGCCATCCGCCGCCTTTCCTCTAGACCACAGCTTTCATCCTTTTCATCGAGCGGTTGATGCTCGCCTTCCATCAAGCTTTGCGCAATCTCCTGTTGGTTTTGGTGTTATTCGGCCTTGCGCCCGCTGCCTTGGCGCAATCCGCGGCGCCGAATGGCATTTCCGTGGCTGACCGCGCTCGGGGGATGGCCGATGCACGTCCCTGGGCTGGCATGATCTTCGCCGGGTCTTCCGTGGCGGATGGCAAGCTGCGCGATATTGCCGTGGCGCCTTGGACTGGCTCCTGGGGCGATGACACGCTGCTCGGTGGCGCAGGCAGCTATCGTCTGGCCCGCTTCTGGCGCTTCTTCATGCTGGATGCGGAATTGGGCGGGGCCTATCGCTTTGGCGATACGGAAGGCGGCGAATTCTGGGCCGCTGCCTACCTGCGCTATGATGGCTTCCCCTGGGACCAATGACGTCTGCACCACTTTCGGGCTTTCGATGGGGCCGAGTTACGTCACGCGCCTGCTGCAGGTCGAACGTGGCACGAATGCGCTACCGGAAAAAAACCAATCGCATGTCCTGAATTTCTTCTGGCCGGAGCTTACCTCCGCCCTTCCCAGCCGACCGGATCGCGAAATCGCCATCCGCTACATGCATCGCAGCGGCATCTTCGGCACCTTCAATGGCGTTTATGAAGGGGCCAATTCGCTGGTTGCCCGATATCGTATGCGGTTTTGAAAGGGAATGGTGGGCGCACGTGGGATCGAACCACGGACCTCCTGCGTGTCAAGCAGGCGCTCATACCCCTGAGCTATGCGCCCTCTCCAACTGATCGTCCCATAAACGCCCCGCCCCGGCGGCGCAAGCCTTCGAGTATCCGTGATGGTCAAGCCACCCGCGTTTGCCATTTTCTGCCTTTTTTGAGTGGCGCGTTGGCGAGGATGATGAGCTTTCGCATGAAGGCGGTGATGGCCTGTTTTGGGGCTTTCCCCGCCTTGATGAGTTGTTCGTATTTTGCCTTGAGATCGGCATTGAAGCGGATGGCGACCAGGGCTGGCATGTAAAGCCCCTGCCGGACCTGCTGGCGCCCGCCTCGGATGAAGGACTTTCCTTTCCAATTGCCCGATTGCCGGGCGATGGGGGCCAAGCCCGCCAAGGCTGCCGCCTGCTTTTCATCGAGGCTGCTGAGCTCTGGCATCTCAATGAGGAGCATGGCGGCGCTGACCTCGGCGATGCCTGGGATGGAGCACAGAATAGCGAAGCGCTGGGCCAGATCAGGGTCACCCTGGATCAGCGCGTTGGTTGCTGCATCGACAGCCTCTTTTTGCGCCTCAATTTGGTTCAAGCGGGCGGCGTTTTGGCGCTTGAGAAGGGGCGGCGTGATGGCTTTGGCCCGGGTTTGGGGCGCGACCTGATCCTTGATCAGGGCGTTGCGCGCCGTGCGCAAATCTCTGAGATCATTGATGATGGCGCTCGGTACGGGCCGCGCCTCCAGCGATAGAGCCGCCCCCATACGGGTGAGCATTGCCGCGTCAAGCGCATCGGTTTTGGCGAGGTTGCCGGTGGCCTCTGCGAAGTGTCTGGCCTAGCGCGGATTGACCTTGGCGATTGGCATCCCCGCTGCGGCTAGCGCCTTCTCCAGGGCGCGATGATAACGCCCCGTGGGCTCATAGATTACCCGCGCTGGGGTCTCCCCGATCCAGAGGATCAGGGCCTTGTGGCCAGCTTTGGAATTATCGAAACGCCGGCGCTCATCGCCTGGGAGGCGATGCACGTCGAGATGGTCTTTCGAGATATCAATCCCGATGTGCAATTCTGTCATCTTTTGCCCTGCCTATGCTTGTCATCCGGGGCTAAACCCCTGGTATCCGTTCAGGCCTGAGGGAAAAGACGACGGAGATCAAACTCTAACTCGGCCCGTCAAACGGCCAGCAGATCGACGATCCGTCCCTCACCGCTGAAGGGAAGCCAGAACCTCCTCTCGGCGGTTCCTTTCTCGCCCAATCAGCGGGACAGACATAAGACAAGCAGATCGTGTTTAGGTGGAATCGTCTGAACGTGTGCAGATGCTCGAAAAACAACGAGGTAAAGCGGGTGGTATGAACACATGTGAACGCAACACGCTCTAGCGTCCATCGCCCCCGCTGTGGTGATATTGCTGAAGCGCCACATCCAGCAGTCTTTCCAGCACCTCTGGCTCCTGCGCCCCGGCGATGGCCTGTTGCCCGGCAATGATGAAACAAGGCACGCCATTGATGCCGAGGCGATGGGCGCGAAGGTTTTCGGTATGCACCGCCTCAGCGTCCTCGCTCGATCTGAGGAAGGCTAACGCCGCATGAGGGTCAAGGCCAATGCGCGCGGCTATTGTCGCCAGGCGGCCGGGATCGCCAATATCCACGCCATCGGCGAAATAGGCATAAAACAGTGCTTCCACCATCATCTCGCCCAGGCCTTCGCGCACCGCATGGCGCACCAGGCGATGTGCGGTGACGCTGGACGGCACGCGCCCCAATAGGTCAAAGCGAAAGCTGATCCCTTCTGACCGGCCAAGCTCCGTCAGCGCATTTTGCAGGCGCCGC
Source organism: Alphaproteobacteria bacterium (assembly GCA_016869715.1). Taxonomy (GTDB): domain Bacteria; phylum Pseudomonadota; class Alphaproteobacteria; order Acetobacterales; family Acetobacteraceae; genus Neoroseomonas. The sequence goes on along the minus strand of VGDM01000022.1, from coordinate 25,317 downwards.
GCGCGATCCTCGCCGCCGAATTTGCGCGCGACGAATTCCGCACGGGAAACACCGCCCGGCGGAATATCTGGATTGAGCAGAAAGGGCCGCCAGACCAGTTCCGGGATGAAATCCGGCCTCGCCCGCAAGGCACGGCGCAGCCGCCTGACGCCCAGGTAGCACCAGGGGCAGATCAGGTCGAAGGCGACTTCAATATCCAGTCGCGGCTGGAGGGGTGCCAGGATATTCACGCATATAGTGTAGCGCAGCAATGCGGTGCGTGTAGCCCCTTTATTCGGCGACCAGATTGAGCCGGCGGATCAGCGGCGCCCAGCGTTCGCCATCGCGCTTGGCACGCGTCGCGAAATCCGCGGCCGAGGCCGGCTCGGCCGGGTCAGCGCCCACGCGCTTGTAGGCGGCCCGCATTTTGTCATCCGCCAGCGCCTCGCGCAGCGCGGCATTCAGCCGGACCACAATCTCACGCGGGGTTTGGGCAGGCACGGCCAGGCCGAAATAGCTTGAGCCCTCAAAAACCGGAATGGTCTGGCCTATGGTGGGCACGCCCGGCCATTCAGGGCGCGGTTCAACGGTGGTGACAGCCACGGGGCGCACGCGTTGCGTCTGGCGGAGTGGCTCGCCTTCCGGCAGGCTAAGGCAGCGCGCATGCACACGCCCGGCGATCAGATCCGTCATGGCATTGGTGGTCTGGCGATAGGGCACATGCACCATATCCAGCCCAAGCCTTGCCCCTATATCTTCCATGATCAGATGCGTAATGGCGCCAACGCCCGCCGAGGCGAAGGTAAATTTACCGGGATTGGCGAGATCCAGGCCACCACTTCATTGAAGTCCCGCCCGGGGATGGAATTATGCGCCACCAGCAGGTTTGACGTGGTGCAGAACATGCCAACCGGCGTCAAATCGCGCAGCGCATCATAGCCCACGGATTTATACAAAAGCGCATTCAGCCCGCTATTCGTACCCATGGTGGCGACCAGCACTGTGTAGCCATCACCCGGCGCGCGGGCGACCATTTCGGCAGCCAGGTTGCCGGCACCACCGGGGCGATTATCGGAAAGCACCGGCTGACCAAGCCGCTGCTGCAACGCCTCAGCCGTGACGCGGGAAACGATATCCGTCTGCCCGCCGCCACCAAAGGGAATCACCAGCCTGATGGGCCGATCAGGATAGGTGCTGGCGCGCGCCAAGCTGGGCGCGGCAAGCCGGGCCAACCCCGCAGCAAGAATCGGACGACGCGTAATGTTTTTCCCGCAATGGCTTCCTCCTTACTGGCGCGGCACTGCTTGGCCGGCTATAAAGCGGACGGAAGATCATCATGTTTTGCGCAAGCGTCAAAGCGGCTGGCCGGGAGAGGAAAGAAGCGCATGTTGCACCGCCGTAGCCTGTTGGCCGCGCCCGGCTCACTGGCAGCTGCACCGCTTGCCGCGCAGGGCCCGTGGAATCCGCAACGCCCAATTCGCATCCTGGTTGGTTTCGCCCCCGGCGGCGGGACGGATATCACCACGCGAACGCTGACCAATAAGTTACAAGCGCTTTTGGGCCAGCCGATCATTGTGGAGAATCGCCCAGGTGCGGGCGGGAATCTGGCATCGGAAGCCACGGTGAATGCACCATCCGATGGCTATACGCTGATGATGGGCACCATCGCATCCCTGGTATTGAACCCCATCCTGGCAAAACTGCCCTTTGATGTCATGACCGACCTGACGCCAATTTCGCGGTCCGTTGAGGTCACCAATATCCTGGTAGTGCCGATGGATCGCCCCTGGCGCAGCCTGCCGGAATTGATCGCCGCGGCGCGCGCAAGGCCGGATCAATTGACCTATGGATCATCCGGCGTTGGCAGCGCGGGGCATTTGGGCGGCGCCTTGCTGGATTCCATGGCAAAGATCAGCACGGTGCATGTGCCCTATCGCGGTGGCGGGCAATTGATCACTGATCTGATCTCGGGGAAGGTGGATTTCTCGGTGGCCACCGCTGCAACCGTGTTGCCGCAGATTGAAGCGGGCAAGCTGCGTGCCCTTGCCGTGCCGCTCCCGCAGCGCAGCCGACTTTTGCCCGGTACGCCCACCATCGCCGAAGCCGGACCCTTGCCGGGCTATGAAGTGGCCAATTGGTATGCGCTGATGGGCCCGCGCAATCTGGCGCGCCCGATTGTGACAAGGGTCAATGAAGCGCTGGTCGAATCGCTGCGTGACCGTGAAATTGTCGCGCATCTGGCGCGCCATGGGCTGGAAGCGGCCCCCAGCACGCCCGAAGAATTGGCTGGTTTCATGCGTGCCGAAACCGCGAAATGGTCGCCCATTGTCAAGGCATCGGGTGCTTCCATCAACTGATCAGCCGCCAGATTTCGTGCCAAATTCAGGGTTTTTTGCGGTGCCAGGGCCGGGTTTTGCGAATCATTTGGCTGGCGCTGTGGAATTTTCTTGTCAAGGACGCAAAAAAATACTTTGCACCTGCTGACAAGTCGCGAATCCTCGGCTATGCCCGTTCATGTTCAAGGGAGAATCGAACCATGTCGAAGAAGTTTCTCACTGACGTCATCGCCAAATCTGGCGACATGTCGGCCGTTGCGGCGGGCAAGCTTGCCGCCGATATCATTGACGCGATCAAGGCCGAAATCGTCAGTTCTGGCCGTTTCACCATTCCTGATTTCGGTGCTTTTGCTGTGCGCGAAACCCCGAAACGTACCGGCTTGAACCCCAAGACCGGCGAAAAAGTGCAGATCAAGGCTGGTGCCACTGTGCGCTTCAAGGCGAGCCCGTCGCTGAAGGGCGCTGCGCTGAACGGCGTGAAGAAGGGCAAGCGTAAGGCGAAGGCCTGATTTTTTGCGTTCCCATAAAGGCGGTGGCCGATAGGACGCCGCTTTTTTTGTGCCGTCGTTCCTGGCTTCAAACCTCAAGCGGCCCGCCGCGCAGCCGCTTCACCGCGCCGCGCCGTGTTTTCCATTCGAGTCGCCGCGCTTTTGAACCGGCGGGTGGTTTGGTGGCCTTGCGGGGTGGTGGTGGCGGTAAGGCCGCCTTGCGCAACAGCAGCACCAGCTTCTGGCGCACGTCTTCGCGATTGGCTTCCCGCATGCGGTGGCGTTCCGCCGTGATGATCAATTCGCCATCCTGAGTCATCCGCCGCCCCGCGAGCGCCACCAGCCTTTGCTTCACGGCATCGGGCAGATTTGGTGACGCCATGGCTGCGAAGCGCAGCTGTACCGCGGTTTCCAGCTTATTCACATTCTGCCCACCAGGGCCCGAGGCGCGCAAAAACGCCTCCTTAAGTTCACTCGCGGCAATGCTGATGGCGGGGGTGATGCGGATCATGCGGTTTTCATAGAACATCCAGGCCCCGCCTGTCTTGCCATGAGGGCTCGGGCGCAGGATGTTGGGCCCATCAAGGAACGGGAAACCATGGACGAAAATTCAAAAGACAAGGCGCCCGACGCCGCCGTCGATTGGCCGGATCAGATCTATTCCCTGCTCAAGACCCACAACATCACGCAAGTGGCCCTGGTGCCGGATGCCGGGCATTCCCGGCTGATCGGCCGCTGCCTCGCGGATAATGAAATGAAGGTGGTGACGCTGACCACTGAAGAAGAGGGCATCGCGCTTTTGCAGGGCGCCTGGCTTGGCGGTGCGAAAGGCGTGCTGCTGATGCAATCCTCCGGCGTTGGCAATTGCATCAATATGCTCTCGCTTTCCATCATGCATCGCTGCCCGCTGCCCATGCTAGTGACGATGCGCGGCGATTTCGGTGAATTCAATCCGGCGCAGGTGCCGATGGGCAATGCGACGCAAACCGTATTGGAAGCGATGGGCACGCTGGTGCGCCGCGCCGATACGCCGGAAGATATCGCGCCCACGGTGAATGCGACCATTCGCCTCGCCTTCAATACCTTCCGCCCCACCGCAACCCTGATTGGCCAGCGCGTGCTCGGCGCCAAGACCTTCGGGAAGGACTGAAAAATGCTCGCCGCTTCAGGAAAACTTGACCGCCGCGAATTGACCCGCGCGCTACTTACGGATCGTGGCAAAATGCTGGTGATTGCCGGGCTCGGTGCGCCGGCCTGGGATATTACCGCGATTGGTGATTGCGCAGAAAACCTGCCGCTTTGGGGCGGCATGGGTGGTGCGGCCATGATTGGGCTTGGCCTTGCCTTGGCGCAGCCCAAGCGCAAGGTGCTGGTGATTACCGGCGATGGCGAAATGCTGATGGGTATTGGCGCGCTGGCTACGATTGCGGTGCAAAAGCCCGCCAATCTTTCCATCGTGGTGCAAGATAATGAGCATTATGGTGAAACCGGCATGCAGGAAACCGCAACACGCCATGGCGTTGATCTGGTGATGATGGCGAAGGGTGCCGGCATCACAAACACGATGTTCCTGACCAAGCCGGATGAGGTGCCCGCGCTGCATGAGGCGATCCATGCCGGCCAAGGCCCCTTCTTCGCGGTCGCGAAAATTGACGCCACCGGTAAGCCCTTGGTGCTGCCGCCACGCGAAGGTGCGCTATTGCAAGCGCGCATGCGCGAAGCGGTGATGGGGCCGGCCGCGCATCATCAATTGTGACATGACCGCGCCAGCCGGCGAAGACCGGCGGCATTCAATGGAGGAAACAATGCAAAGACGACAAATACTGGTGGGGCTCGCAGCAATCGCGGCAAGCCCCGCGCTGGCCCAGGCGCAATGGAGTCCAGACCGCCCCATTCGCGTGATTGTTCCCTTCGCGCCCGGCGGCAGCACGGATATCACCGCGCGCCTGGTCGCTGAGGCGATTTCGCCCCGGCTTGGCCAACCTGTCGTGATCGAAAGCCGCCCGGGTGCCGCTGGAATTATCGGCAGTGAGGCTGTCGCGCGTGCCGCGCCTGATGGCTATACGCTGGTGATGGCTACAAGCTCCACGCATGCCACGAATGGTGCGCTTTATCGCAATATGCCTTTTGATGCGCAGCGTGATTTCGCGCCGATCAGCCAAACCACCTTTGTTCCGAATTTGCTGGTTGTTCACCCGGATGTGCCTGCGCGCGATTTCACTGGGCTGGTGGCGGAAGCCAAGGCGAAGCCGCGTGTGCTCAATTTCGGCAATGCGGGGTCGGGCACATCGCAGCACCTCTCTGCCGCGCTGATCGCCGCACGCACCGGCATTGATGTCACACATGTTTCCTATCGCGGTGGCACGCCGGCGGTGACGGATCTGATCGGCGGGAAAATCCAGGCCATGGCAGCGCCTTTGGTGGAAGTGATTGCGCATGTGCAGGCCGGGCGACTGCGCGCCATCGCCGTCACCACCGCGCGGCGTTCCGCGCTGCTGCCCGATGTGCCAACCATTGCGGAAACCCTGCCCGGATTCGAAGTGGCACTCTGGAACGGTTATATGGCGCCGGCCAATACACCAGCCCCCATCGTCAATCGCATCGCAACTGAAATCCGTGCCGTGATGCGCACCGATGAGATGCGCACAAAACTCGCTCAGCAAGGCAGCGAGCCTGTCGGTTCGACCCCTGAGGAATTTCGTGCCTTTATCGCTTCCGAGATTCCGAAATGGGCCGAATTGGTGCACATTTCTGGCGCCAAGGTAGAATAGGAAACACCATGCCCCACATCGTTTGCCTGCGACCGCTGCACCCCGATGCCATGGCAAGGCTGCATGCAGAACCTGACTTCAAGGTCACGATGTTGACCGAGGTGAATGCGGATGCCCTGCGGGAGCCGATGCAAACTGCAGAAGCCATCATCGTCCGCGCGACACCGATCAATCGCGATTTTCTGGCCAATGCACCAATGCTTTCAATCTGTGCGCGCCATGGCGTTGGCTATGACGCCGTTGATGTGAAGGCATTGACCGAACGTGGCATTCCGCTAACGGTAACACCGGATGCGAACGCGCTGTCGGTTGCCGAACACACGATGATGCTGATGCTGTCCGCCTCTCGGCGCACGCTGGATTATGATAAGAATCTGCGCGCGCTGAATTGGGGTTCCAAGCCTTCGCTGAAAACTTGGGATCTATCTGGGCGCAAGGTGCTAATCATCGGCTTTGGGCGCATCGGCGGGCGCGTCGCGCGGCTTTGCGCAGCCTTCGGGATGGAGGTGCTGGTGCATGACCCCTATATCCCGCAAAATACCATCAAGGGCGCAGGGTTCCGCCCGGCGAAGGTGCTGCATGAAGGCTTGGCGGAAGCCGATATCGTCACCACCCATTGCCCCAGCAATGACGACACGCGCGGCATGGTGAATGGCAATTTCCTCGCCGCCATGAAGCCAGGGGGCACCTATATCAATACCGCGCGCGGCACGCTGGTGGATGAAGCGGCACTCACTGCTGCGCTGAAAACCGGGCATCTGGCGACTGCCGGGCTAGATGTGTTTTGGGAAGAACCCGTCACCACGCGCCTGCCGCTGCTTGATCTGCCGAACGTCGTGGTTTCCCCGCATTCTGCCGCGGCGACAGAACAGGGCATGCACCGCATGGGGCTTTCCTGCGCGGAGAGCATCATCAGCCATTTCAAGGGTCAGCTCGACCCCGATGTTGTCATCAATAAGGAGGTGCTGCGCGGCAACGCGTAGCAATGCCCAATATGGAAAACCCCCTGCTGATTCTGGCGGATCACGCTGCTGCCTGGCGGAGCCGTCCAGTCGATGCGGAAGTTGCGCATCACGCGCGTCGCGCTTTGGTAGATTGGTTCTCCGCCCTACTTCCCGGCGCATCGCGCGCGCCCGCGACGCTAATGTCAGCCGCGCTTGAAGATGAAACGCGCGGTGGCGGAGGTGCTGTGTGCTACGTAAGCGGCCGTCAGGTGCCGCTGCGCCACGCGGCGCTGTTGAATGGCACGGCATCCCATACCGTGGAATTTGATGATATCTATCGTTACGCTGTCTATCATCCGGGCTGTCCGACCATTGCTTCGGCGCTGGCAGCAGCGCAATCACGCGGCGCGGATATGGATTTGCTGCTGCGTGCAATGATTGCGGGCTATGAGGTTTCCTGCCGCATCGGTGTTGCCGTGCAGCCTTCTCACTACGATTTCTGGCATACTACCGGCACAGTCGGTACTTTCGGTGCGGCGGCGGCGGTAGCGGTGGCACTGAATTGCGATGCGGAACGCATCGCTCACGCTATTGCAACCTGCGCCACCATGGCAAGCGGCCTGCAGCAAGCCTTCCGGGGTGAGAGCATGTCCAAGCCCCTGCATCCAGGCCATGCAGCGGAAGCTGGCGCCATGGCGGCGATGGTTGCCGCGCGTGGCATGACCGGCGCGCTGGATGTGCTGCATGGCCCGGCGGGCTTTGCCGCCGCCACAAGTGAAGATACCGGCAAATGGGAAAAGTCACTCGCCAATATCGGCAAGCCCTATGCCATCACGGATATGACCTTCAAGAATCATGGCTGCTGCGGGCATATTTTTGCAGCGCTTGATGCCGTGCGCGATTTGCAGCGCGAAGCCGGCTTCAGCGCAGGCGATGTGCTTGGCGTGCGTGTCGGCGGCTATAAGGCGACCAAGGATGTCTGTGATCGCCCAACCGCCGCGACCGAACAGGATTGTCGCTTTTCCACGCAATTCACCGTCGCGACCATGCTGCTGCATGGCGGTGTGCGCCTGGCAGCGTTCGAGCCAGACCGCCTGACCGATCCGGCGATCCGCGCGCTGATGCCGAAAGTGAGTGTCGCGCTTGATACGGAATGCGCCGCGGCCTTCCCATCCAAGCGCTCGGCCAAGGTGGAAATCAAACTGCGTGATGGGCGTGTGCTGAATCGGCATCAGCACACGCGCAAGGGTGATCCGGATGTGCCGCTTTCGGATGCTGATCTGTCCGATAAATTTCTGGAACTAACCGCGCATGCGATTGGTGCGCAGGAAGCCAGGGCGCTACTGGAAGCGCTGTGGAAGGGGAATGCCCTTCCCGGTATCGTAAAACTACGCAGCCAAAAGGCGCTGCGCGCTGCCGAGTAAAACCATTGGGCACGGGTTCACCCCTCCCCCCCCGTCCGTCATGCGTCACGCATATTTGCGCTGCGCTTCGCGAACATGGCCTGAAGGCAAGGCATCAAGACCCGGATCGGGTGGCGATTCAACCTTGAAATGCCGACGCAGCACATCCTGGATCAACTCATAACAACTGCCGATGCGCACAACTTCCATGGTGGTGAAATCAATCATGGTGGAAGACCGGCGATAGCGATGGTATTTCTGCAAGCCGTAATCAATCACCACATCGGCACAACCGCGAATTTCCGACTGCACATCCTCGGCACGAAATTTCGTGCCAGTGCCAGTGAGATTGGCTGAGGAACCAAATAGCGGCTGACCTTCCGCCAGGGCAAGCCGCGCCAGTTCCGCCTCAAGCGCGCCGACATTCATCAATATTGCCAGCGTGCCACCTTCCGTGCTGGCCGACAACGCCGCGTCACCCAGTCGGCGCAACAGCGGATGGTCCGCGCGGTAAGGCCCGATGGCCGAGATTGGCAAATCATAATCCAGCACCAGGGCACGGATCATTTCCTTGCCGCGCGCCGGCATGTCATGCACTTCATCATGTACGGCCAAGCTGCCCAGCATGGCGTTGCGCTTGTGCGCGCCGCGACCCTTGGCCAGAAAAAACTGCGTCAGCGCTGCCTCGCATCCGCCCGTACCGGCATAGCCAACATCGGTTGGAAATACCGCCACACCGCCGGACTTCACCGCATCCAAAACGCGTCGCGCATCGCCCTTGATATCAAGAACAGACATAAAAAGCCCCTTCAATCGAGATTGAGATTAAGTCCCGCAAGAATCGGTGCCCAACGGTCACGTTCCGCACGCAAGATTCCCAGGGCTTCATCGGGTGTGCTGGTCATGACTTCAAAGCCAGCACGCGTCAGTTGTTCGCGCAAGGCAGGTTTTTCCATAACCGCCAGACAAGCGGCATTCAGGGTGACGATCGCCTCGGGCGGCGTCGCGGCTGGCGCGAACAGCATGAAATTGATTGCGGAAAGCACGCGCGGTAGGCCCGCCTCTGCCGTTGTTGGCACATCAGGTGCAATCGCAGAACGCTTGGCCGAAAGAATGGCGAGGGGGCGGAGTGTACCCGCCTGAAAGTGCTGGCTGACAGCACCCAGCGAAAACACGCCAAGATGCGCATGGCCAGCCAGAACGTCATTCAGCGCAGGGCCGCCACCGCGATATTCTACCTGCAACATTGTCACGCCAGCTTCGCGCGCGAAAAGCTCATACCCCAGATGATGCGGCGCGCCGAGGCTTGGGTTGGCGAAGGCATAACGATCAGGCTCGCGCCTCAGAAGTGCGACAAATTCCTGCAAGTCAGTCGCCGGCAAGCGCGGATTGATGGCCAGCACCAAGCCGGTTGAGGCGATATTGGAAACAGCCACAAAATCGCGAAACAAATCATAGGGCAGGCGGCGATAGAGCAGCGGAAAGTACGCGATATTGTCAGCATTCATCACAAGCGTATAGCCATCGGGCGTGGCGCGCGCGGCGGCTTCCATGCCGATGGTCGTGGCCGCACCGCCGCGATTTTCAATCACCACAGGCTGACCAAGCCGGGCACGCATTCGTTCTGCAAAGGGTCGCGCCAAGGTATCGGTCGCACCACCGGGCGGATAGGGAATAATCAGGCGGATCGGGCGGCTGGGCCAAGCTTGTGGCTGCGCCAGGGCGGGTGCCGCAGCAAGCCCGCCCAAGGTTGCCAATAACGTGCGACGCTGCATCATCCTTCCTGCTTCCTCCTTCCCCGGATTCGGTTCACGCCATAAACACGCGAGCGCTTTTTCTAGCAGTAAGGAAAGGGCAAAGTCAGCGTCAGCGCAAGGGCCTATCCCGCCAGCACATAGCCATAGGCCTTGTTGCTGCGATTGCCACCGGTCGCCGCGTATCGCTCCTTCACGCGCGCCACACCATCGCCTTCAAGCCCGGCACGACGCTCATCATAGCGATGCATTTTCCCCAATGTGCCGCCGAAGATCGCAGTCTTCACCGGCCCATCTGCGGGGCCGAGTGGCGCGAAACCGTGGCAGCGCTGCATGTCTTCTGGAATCTCAAGCCGCCGCAAGGCCTCAATTTGCCATTGTAGAGAACCTGTCCAAATCACATCAGTGCCCCACACCACATGATCCGCGCCGTGGCCGCGAATAAGCGTGCCCATCGGCGCGGCGCAAAGCCTGGACTCAATCACCGTCATCTGCGCAAAAATCGGGCCGAGATCACCATAGACATTGGTGACACCATATTTTGCCGGGATCTCCGATAGACCCGTGGTCCAATCCACGCGGCCCGTGCGCGCAAATCGCTCAACGCCCATGCCGGCACCACGGCCGCCCGTCCAGCGATAAGCGGAATGGTAGATGACGAAATTGATCTGCGGCCAATCCTTTGCCGCCTTGCCGGTATCATCCACGCCGGAAAAGGGCAGCAGATGCGGGAACTGCTGCGTCACTTGCTGCGGGAAAAGCCCCTTATGTACGCAGACAATACTGATGCCTGCCTTCAGCAGTCTTTCATAGAAAGGATAGAGCAGCAATTCATCATCCATCCGCCATGGGTGGATGGCCACATACTTGTTGGTATTGTCGCCAATCGTATAGCCCTTGAAGCTATCGGGCTTGAGCTGTTCGATGGAACGCTCGACCTCATCCATCCAACCTGGCTTACCGGGGGTGAAAATGGCGTGGGAGAGTACGCGTTTGGTGCCCGATGCATCATTCGCACGTTTGCGTGCATCGCACTAAATGTCATTGATCAGGAACCAGTCAATTGGTTCTTTGGAAGGCGCGCTGCTGATCAGCACGACCTTTGTATCCGAAGCAAGAAATATTTCCCTAAACCAGCTCGCTTCCAGTAAATCCTGAATAGTCTGTTACTTGCCGACCAGATCGGGATTCCATGCTGCACGCCCGACAGCCCGGCGCGCATTGAAAAAGGTCATGATGCGCGTATCGGGGCGCAGGAAATGCGTATGCACATGCATGATGAACTGGTCTTTCAGCACCGCCGCGCGCGCCGCCGCCGCTTCAGGCTACTGCGCCTCGGCACGGCTGATGGCATAAAGCGGGCCATGGACTTTATTCATCGCAAGGAAGGCCGCCGCCATGCCGGATGCGGTTTGCAGAAAGCGCCGCCGGCCCAAGCCTTGCTTGGCGCCGATCTCATCGGCTATTTCCTTTATGCGCGCTTCGACCACTTTTTTCGGTTTGCGGCATTGGCCAGAATTCGTCAGATGATACCACCTGTGTCGGGATAGGCGAAGGGAACATCACCTCATCCGCCGGCTGCAATTGCCTCAGATCATCATCGGTCAAAAGTTACCCATAAGCTGTTTACTGCCCTTGGGGAGTGAGCAGTCTTCTCCAGCCAGGCACCGGAAAGCAAGAAAAACCGACGAAGCTGAAAAACCGCTTGCCATGCCCAGCCGGTCAATCCTATTACTGGCGCAAGAAACACTAAGCAGGATGCCATGATTTCTCGCCGTCAGCTTACCCTGCTCGCTGCCCCCGCGCTGCTGCCCGTCATGGCCCGCGCGCAGGATGCCTGGCCAAGCCGCCCTGTCACGCTGGTGGTGCCATGGGCTGCGGGTGGTTCGACCGATGCCGTGGCGCGCATTCTGGCGCAGAAGCTTTCCACTGATACGGGCCGCAGTTTCGTGGTGGATAATCGCACCGGCGCCAATGGCACGATCGGCTTCAATAGCGTCGCCCGCGCGCGGCCAGATGGCTATACCATGCTGGTTAGCACCGTCAGCACCTATGCCATGGCGCCGCATCTGATGCCACTGCCTTACGATAATGAAAAGGATTTTGTGGGTATTGGGCTGATCGCTTCCATGCCGATCATCATGGTGGTGCACCCAAGCTTCCCCGCGCGCACCCTTGCGGAATATGTCGAAATCGCGCGCCGGCCCAACAGCAACTTGACCTATGCCAATTCCGGCACGGGGTCTTCGACGCATCTCGCGACCGAGCTGTTCTTGCAGGAAGCGAAGCTGACCATTCAGGATGTCGGTTATCGCGGTGGTGCGCCAGCGGTACAGGCGGTGCTTGCCAATGAAACGCCGATGGTTTTCCAGGCGGCATCAGGCATTCTACCGCATATCCGTTCCGGTTCCTTGCGCGCCCTGGCCGTGGCGACAAAGGAAAAAAGCGCCCTCACACCCGAAATCCCGACCTTCGCCGAACAGGGCTTTCCGGGCGTGGAGGTGGTTGAACACATCGCCCTGCAAGCGCCAAACGGCGTGCCTGCCGATATCGTCGCGCGCATGCACGCACTGACAAAGGGCGCGATGGAAGCGCCCGATACGCGCGAACGCCTGAGCGCGCTTGCCGTGGTGCCTACTGTTGGCAGCACGGTGGAATGGCCAGCCTATTTCGCGGCGGAAAACGCAAAATGGCGCAACATCATCCAGGCGCGCAACATCAAGTTGCAATAGGAAGCGATTAGGCCGAGGCTGGCTTGCCAATGCCAGCCGCGCCCGGCCGCCCGTAAAGATGCATCGCGCGCCTCTCAAAGGCACGCACCATTAGCCGCACTGCTTCATTGAAGACAACACCAATCGCCACCTGCAGAATGCGGTTACGAAATTCGAAATCAACGAAGAAATCGACCTCTGTCCCGCCCGTCACCGGCGTGAAGCGCCAGTGATTGTTCAAATGATGGAAGGGCCCCCTTTCATACGTCACATGAATATGGCCAGGCTTGTTCAGACCCACGCGCGAACGAAAAGTTTCGCGAAACATGCGAAAGCCGATGGTCAAATCCGCCACCAACACCTGTTCATCGCGGCTGAGGACTCGCGCGGCAGTACACCAGGGCAGAAATTCCGGATAGCGCGCTACATCGGCGACCATGTCGAAAAGCTGCTCCTCCGAATAACAGAGCACCTTCTTTTCCGCATGGGTCGGCATGTCAAGCTTGTGCGGCCAATTGCGCGTTGCGCGCCGCGCTCAGCACCGCGAAGTCGCGATCCGCATGATAGGAAGAACGCGTCAAAGGCATTGCTGATACCAGCAGAAAACCCTTGCCGCGCGCGGCCTTGGCGTAATCCTCAAACTCGTCGGGGGTGACGAAGCGATCCACCGCCGCATGCTTCACCGATGGCTGCAGATATTGGCCAATGGTTAAAAAATCCACCGCGGCGCTCCGCAGATCATCCATCACTTGCAGCACTTCAATACGCTTTTCGCCAAGCCCCACCATGATGCCGGATTTGGTGAAGATGGAAGGATCAAGCTGCTTCACGCGATCCAATAAGCGCAGAGAATGATAATACCGGGCTCCAGGCCGAATGGAGGGATAAAGCGCCGGCACGGTTTCCAGATTGTGATTGAACACGTCAGGTCGCGCCGTCACCACCACTTCCAGAGCGCTATCCTTGCGCAGAAAATCCGGTGTCAGCACCTCAATCGTTGTGCCAGGTGCGGCGGCGCGAATGGCGCGAATGGTCTCGGCGAAATGCGCGGCACCGCCATCAGCCAGATCATCTCGATCTACGCTGGTGATCACCACATGGCGCAGGCCGAGCGAAGCCACGGCTTCCGCCACACGACGCGGTTCATCCGTATCCAAAGGCTTTGGAATACCCGTTGCGACATTGCAAAAGGAACAGGCGCGCGTGCAGGTCTCACCCATGATCATCATGGTGGCGTGGCGCTGAGACCAGCATTCGCCGATATTCGGGCAGGCCGCTTCCTCGCACACCGTAACCAGCTTCTTCTCCCGCATCAGGGCGCGGGTTTCCAGATAAACCGGATGCGTCGGCGCCTTTACCCGTATCCAGGCGGGCTTGCGCTGGATCGGATTGTCCGGACGATGCGCCTTTTCCGGATGCCTTTCGGAACCCGTCTTGGCGGCGCGATGGTCGATTTCGATGCGAGTCAGGGGCATGGCAAGACTTGATTTGAGCGGCTAATTCACCGCTTCGGTCAGACGACCTACGCGGACCAGGCGCTATATGTGGATCACCCGGCCGTAAGCATCAAGCACGCTTTCATGCATGGCCTCCGAAACCGTGGGGTGGGGGAAGACCGTATGCATTAATTCGGCCTCGGTTGTCTCCAACGTGCGGGCAAGGCCGTAGCCTTGGATCATTTCCGTCACCTCCGGCCCCACCATATGGGCGCCGAGTAGGGCGCCGGTCTTGGCATCAAATACTGTCTTCACAAAGCCTTCCGGCTCACCCATCGCAATCGCCTTGCCATTGCCGATGAAGGGGAAGCGCCCGACCTTCACCTCATGCCCGCGTGCCTTGGCCGCGGCTTCCGTCAGCCCGACCGACGCCACCTGGGGCCGGCAATAGGTACACCCGGGGATGTTCAACGTATCCATGGCATGCGGATGCAGCCCGGCAATGGCTTCGACGCAAATGATCCCTTCATGAGATGCCTTATGCGCCAACCAGGGCGGGCCGGTCAGATCGCCAATGGCATAGACGCCAGGCTCTCCGGTGCGGCCAAAAGCATCCGTCACGATATGGGTCCGGTCCCCCTGAATTTTCGTGCCTTCAAGCCCGAGGTCTTCAACATTACCGACAATGCCAACAGCGCTGATCAATCGATCTGCCTTAAATTCAGTGACCTTGCCGCCGGCTTCCACAATCGCGGCAATCGCATCGCCTTCCTTGCGCACGCCTTGCAGCTTGGCGCCGACCAGCACCTTCATGCCCTGTTTTTCAAAAGCCCTATGCACAAAGGCAGAAACTTCTGCGTCCTCGACCGGCAGAATGCGATCCATCGCTTCAATCAAGGTCACTTCGGACCCCATATTGCGATAGAAGGACGCAAATTCAGACCCGATGGCACCAGAACCGATCACGATCAACCGTTTTGGCAAGGCGGGCGCAGTCATGGCTTCGCGATAGGACCAGATCAGCTTGCCATCCGGTTCAATCCCCGGCAGCATGAGTGCCCGCGCACCCGTTGCCAGAATGATGTGCTTCGCCACCAATTCCGCCACTGTCTTGCCATCCTTTGTCACCGCCAACTTGCCACCGCCGGCCAGCTTGCCATGGCCATCAAATACAGTGACCTTGTTCTTGCGTAGCAAATGCTTCACGCCACCCGAAAGCTGCCCCGCCACACCGCGCGAGCGCTTCACCACTTTCGCGAAATCAAACCGGATATTGTCCGCTGCAAAGCCATAGGCATCCAGGCTATGCAGCAGGTGATTGATTTCCGAAGCGCGCAGCAGCGCCTTGGTTGGGATGCAGCCCCAATTCAGACAAATGCCGCCCAGATTCTCGCGCTCCACCAGCGCGACTTTCATCTTCAGCTGGCTCGCGCGAATGGCCGCGACATAGCCGCCAGGGCCGCCACCAACCACCACCAGATCAAATGCCTCAGCCATTGCGCAGGCTCCTTCCTCTATTCGGCCAGGCGATCAAGCGCCGCGCCGTCAACACGTTGCATGGTCCATTGATCCAGCCCGCGCGCACCCATGGCGCGATAGGTGCCAATCGCGGGCTCATTCCAATCCAGTACATTCCATTCCAGCCTAGCGCCGCCTTCATTCTTCACCTGTTGCGCAAGGCGCCGGAAGATGGCGCGCGCAATGCCCTGTCCTCGATAGGCGGGCTCGACAAAAATATCCTCCACCCAAATGCCGTGCCGCGCAGTGAAGGTGGAGAAGGTGCGATACCAGATGCAAAGCCCAACCGCTTTATCATCCGCTTCTGCGATGATGGCCGCAGCGCGCGGCGTTGCGCCAAAAAGGGCGGCGGCGAAATCAGCCTTGGTCCCCTTGGCCTCATGCAGCAGCTTTTCATACTCGGCCAAGGCACGCACGAAATACAGCACCACCGGCACATCGGCCGGTGTCGCATCGCGCAGCGCGAAGCCAGCACCCATCAGAGTATCAGGCTCAGCGGGTCCTCAATATTGCGCTTCAGCGCTTGCAGGAACTCCGCCGCCAAAGCGCCATCAATCACGCGATGATCCACAGAAAGCGTCAGTGTCATCACCGTTCCGATGGCAAGTGCACCATTCTTCACCACCGGGCGCTGTTCGCCGGCGGAGACCGCCAGAATCCCAGACTGCGGCGGGTTGATGATGGCGGCGAAATCCTTCACGCCATACATCCCCATATTGGAGATGGAAAACCCACCGCCCTGAAATTCCTCGGGCGTTAGCTTGCCGGATTTGGCGCGCGCAGCGAGGCCCTTCATTTCATTGCTGATGGCGGCCAGGCCCTTGATATCGGCGCCCTTTACAATGGGCGTGATCAGCCCATCGGGAATGGAGACCGCGACCGAGATATCCACATCGTGCAATTGCAGAATGGCATCTTCGGTCCACATGGCATTTACATTGGGGAAGCGGCGCAAAGTCACCGCTGTTGCCTTGATCACCATATCATTCACCGAAAGCCTATAAGCGCCCGGACCATCCTTGGGGCTCCGCGCATTCAAATCAACGCGGATTTTCAGCAGTGCATCAATTTCCACATCGGTGCTAACATAGAAATGCGGAATCGTCGCCTTGGATTCCGAAAGTCGGCGCGCAATCACCTTGCGCATGCTGCTATTCGGAATGGCAGTATGCGGCGCAGTAATCGCCGCCGGCGCGGCGGGACGTGGCGCCGCAACAGACGCGGGCGCGGCAGCCGGTGCAGCGGCGGGCGCAGGAGCACGCGACAGCGCCGCATCCACATCCGCCTTCACAATCCGCCCATTGGGGCCGGAGCCTGCGATCTTGCTGATATCCATACCAGCTTGGGCGGCCATGCGGCGCGCGAGCGGGCTCGCGAAAACGCGATCACCCGATGCTGGTGCGGGCGCTGGCGCAGTGGCGGCAGGCGCTGCCGAAACCGGCCCGGCTACCGGTGCAGCTGCGGGTGCCGCTTTCGGTGCAGCGCCCACGGCAGGCACGGCTTCGCCCGCTTCCACCAGCACGGCGATCACATCATTCACCTTCACGGCTTGCGTGCCAGCGGGCACCAGGATGCGGCCCAAAATGCCCTCATCCACTGCTTCTACTTCCATCGTCGCCTTATCGGTTTCGATTTCCGCAATCACATCGCCGGCCTTGATCCGGTCACCTTCCTGCTTCAGCCAACGCGCCAGATTGCCTTCAGTCATGGTCGGCGACAAGGCGGGCATGAGGATATTCGTTGCCATGATCTTTCCCCTTACCGCCGGTAGGTGACGCTACGCGCTGCTTCCAACACCTGTTCCAGGCGCGGCAGCGCGAGTCTTTCCAGATTGGCCGCATAAGGCATGGGCACGTCCACACCCGTGACCCGCACCGGCGGCGCATCCAGATGATCAAAGGCGGTTTCCATGATTTGCATGGCAACCTCTGCGCCGATGCCGGCGAAGGGCCAGCCTTCTTCCAAGGTCACCAGGCGATTGGTCTTGTGCACAGAGGCCGCGATGGTTTCCGTATCCAAGGGCCGGATGGAGCGAAGATTGATCACCTCTGCACTGATGCCCTGTTCCGCGAGCTTTTCCGCCGCCTGCATCGCCATGCCAACCATGATGGAGAAAGCAACGATGGTGACATCACTGCCTGCGCGTTCCACCTTCGCCTTGCCGATATCCAGCACGAAATCATCCGCTGTCGGGCATTCAAAGCTCTGCCCATAGAGGATTTCATTTTCCAGCACGATTACTGGATTGGGGTCGCGAATGGCCGCGCGCAGCAACCCTTTCGCATCGGCCGCCGACCAGGGCGCAATAACCTTCAAACCCGGGCAATGCGCATACCAAGAAGCATAGCATTGCGAGTGCTGTGCCGCAACGCGCGAAGCCGCGCCATTCGGCCCACGGAAAACAATGGGGCAGCCTAATTGCCCGCCTGACATATACAAGGTCTTGGCGGCGGAATTGATGATTTGGTCAATCGCCTGCATGGAGAAGTTGAAGGTCATGAATTCCACAATGGGCTTCAGACCGGTAAAAGCCGCGCCGACCGCCATGCCGGTAAAGCCATGTTCAGTAATAGGCATATCCATCACGCGACGCGGGCCGAATTCTTCCAGCAAGCCTTGGCTGATCTTATAGGCGCCTTGGTATTGCGCCACTTCCTCACCAATCAGGAAGACATCCGCATCGGCGCGCATTTCCGCCGCCATGGCATCGCGCAAAGCTTCGCGAACGGTGATGACCTTGGCGGGGCCCCAATCCTTCTCGGGCGTGGCGGCACGCGGCGCGGCGGGCACGGATGCCGGGGCCGCGGGCGCTGCGGCGGCGACTGGCGCAGGCGCGGCTTGCGCGCTGCCCGCGCCACCATCCAATTCCGCAATCGCCGTATTCACCGCAACATTTTCCGTGCCCTCGGGCACTAGGATGGAGGTCAATACCCCCTCATCAACCGCTTCCACTTCCATAGTCGCCTTATCGGTTTCAATCTCGGCAATCACCTCACCGGATTTCACCTTGTCGCCGGCTTTCTTAAGCCACCGGGCCAGCTTGCCTTCTGTCATGGTGGGCGAAAGCGCGGGCATCAGGATTACGGCGCCCATCTCAGTTAGCCTCCACCAGAATATCGGTCATCAATTCGGTTTCCGGCGGTTCCGGGCTTTCCTGCGCGAAATCGGCGCTGTCTTGGACAATCGCCTTCACCTCATCATCAATCACCTTCAGGTCGGCTTCGGTGACGCCGAAATCATCCAGCAGCACCTTGCGCGCGGTCTCGATACAATCCGACGTTTCGCGCATTTTCTGCACTTCTTCGCGCGTGCGATACTTGGCAGGGTCGGACATGGAATGGCCGCGATAGCGATAGGTTTTCATCTCCAGTAGATACGGCCCCTTGCCGGCGCGGCAATGCGCTACTGCGCGTTCGCCCGCTTCGCGCACGGGACCCAGATCCATGCCATTCACCTGCTCACCCGGAATGCCCCAGGCCGCGCCATTCTGCGACAAATCGCGCGAGGCAGAGGCACGCTCCACACTCGTGCCCATGCCGTATTTGTTGTTCTCGATAATGAAAATGCAGGGCAGCTTGAACAGCGCCGCCAGGTTCAGGCTTTCAAACACCTGGCCCTGGTTGGACGCGCCTTCGCCGAAATAGGTCACCGCGACCCGCCCATCCTGCCGATACCAATTCGCGAAGGCGAGGCCATTGCCGAGCGAGACCTGCGCACCGACAATCCCATGCCCACCGAAGAAGCCCTTCTCCCGGCTGAACATATGCATGGACCCGCCCTTGCCCTTGGAATAGCCGCCAATGCGCCCGGTGAGTTCCGCCATCACGCCGCGGGCTTCCATGCCGGAAGACAGCATATGCCCGTGGTCGCGGTAGGAGGTAATCACCTGATCACCTGCCTTCAGGCACATTTGCATGCCGACCACCACCGCTTCCTGGCCGATGTAAAGATGGCAGAAGCCGCCAATCAGCCCCATGCCGTAGAGTTGGCCGGCCTTTTCCTCAAAACGGCGGATCAGCAGCATGTCGCGATAGGCGCGCAGCATTTCATCGCGTGACAGGGACGGTGCTTTGGCTTTGCCGCGCCGCTTGGTGGCGGCTTCTGTGGCCTGGGGCATGGGAATTCCTTCTGCGCTTAGCTTCCTGGCACCATTAGCGCCGAACAAATGCCAATTTCAAGCCATGAAAGATGAAAAAACCGTGTTTTTGCAATGCAATAATACAGTTAACTGTAATGCAGTTAAGTGTTTGTTTCGCCATACAGAGGCGGTCACGGCATCACCCCCGGCGCGCTAAGCCGGGTTCCCTAGGGCTTGAAAAATCAGCAAAACCGGGCGCAGCGCCCGCCGGTCAGTAAAGCCGGCGTTCCGGCCCGTAGGGAACAATCACCTCATCCCGCCCGACCATATTCAGCAGCGACCGGGCGCGTTCTTCAAGCTGATCTCGGTCCAGCCGGTCTCCGCGCAAGCCGGTCACGCGTCGTTCCATCGCATCGCGCTCGGCCTCGGCTTGTTGCAGCGCCGCCCGCGCCGCCACGATATCCCCCTGGCGCTTGTCGCGCGCCAACAGCCCGCGTTCACCATGCACAGCATGCCAGGCGAAATAGCCCGACACCGCGAGGAACATGGCCGGCACCAGCACCCCTTTCAGGATGCGCTTGAAGATGGAAAGCAGCGCCATAAGCGCGATAACCCCATGACTTGAAGTGATGTCTAAAGAATCCATTCTTGGTGCCCTTGTCCAGAGAGAAATGGTAAAGCCCAACGAATTCGCGCGAAATTTCGCCTTTCTTGACATTCATCATCCCGGCGCCGCCAGATCAACGCCACGACAAAGCATCCTAACCCCAAGCCGGAACCAGCATGCACCCCGCGCCCGAAATCAGCATCCTGATGGCCGCCCATGGGCTGCGCGCGGAAATTAGCGCTGCCGTCGCCTCGGTCCTTGCGCGTGCTGAAGGCGCGGCGGTTGAGGTAATTATCGCCTCCGATGACGGCACGGATTACCGCGCATGCCTGCCCGACGACCCCAGGCTGGTTTTTGCCCCGATCGGGCCGATTGCCTCCGGTGCGCCAGCCACGCGCAACCGTGCGCTGGCTTTGGCCAAGGGCGAGTTCATCACCATGCTGGATGCTGATGATGGCTATGAAGGCCCGGCGGATGGCCTGGCGGCAACGCTCGCCCTGGCGCGTGCGCATGGCGCTGCCGTGATCCCCAGCATCATCCGCACCCCGGATGGCGCTGCACTCCGCCGCGTGCCGCCCCCGGGGACTGCCAGCCTTGGTTGGCATGAATGGCGAGAGGTCTTCGCCTCACTTCATGTGGTGCGCCCGCGCGCAAACGCCGAGCCCTTTCGCCCCTTTCGGCTGATTGACGATGTCTGGGCGGATTTGCAGGGCCTGGCCGGGGCTGGGGGAAGGGCGCCGGTTTCGGCGGCGCTTGCCTATCGCTACCAGCTCCGCGAAGGCCAGCTGACCGACACGCGCGCCAATAGCTTTGATGCCGATTACGCCGAGGCCTTGGCGATGCTGCGCGACGATCCTGGCAACTTTGGCGCCGCCACGCCGGAGGTCGCGCGCATCCTATGGCGCTGGCGCGCGATGAATCTCTGGGCAGCGCGTTCCGTCCAAGGCCAGCCGCGTCAGCTTGGCCATTATCATCGCCATGTCGCGGCCTATTTGGCAGGCCGCCGGAGCGATTAACGCTTCAGCACGCCCCGCCCGGCATAACGCGCCGCCGGACCAAGCCCTTGTTCAATGCGGATCAGCTGATTGTACTTCGCAAGCCGATCAGACCGCGACAGCGACCCGGTCTTGATCTGCCCGCAATTGGTGGCAACGGCCAGATCGGCGATGGTCGCATCCTCGGTCTCACCCGAACGATGGCTCATCACAGCGCGATAGCCGGCGCGATGGGCCATCTCAACCGCTTCCAGCGTTTCAGTAAGCGTGCCGATCTGGTTCACCTTCACGAGAATGGCATTGGCGGTGGCTTTCTCGATCCCCTGGCGCAGGCGTTCCGGGTTGGTAACGAAAAGATCATCGCCCACCAGCTGCACCTTTGCGCCAATCCTGTTCGTCAGCAGCTTCCAGCCCGCCCAATCATCTTCCGAACAACCATCTTCAATTGAGACAATCGGCCATTTCGCCGTGAGCGCGGCCAGGTATTCCACCATACCCGCGGGGTCGAGCTTCTTGCCCTCACCTTCCAGGGCATAGACGCCGTCATGGAAAAACTCGGTCGCGGCGCAATCAAGCGCGAAGACCACACCCTCACCAGGGCGATGGCCGGCCGCTTCACAGGCCTTGGTGATGAAGGCCAAAGCCTCATCGGCACTTTTCAAATTGGGGGCGAAGCCACCCTCATCACCAACATTGGTCGAATGCCCGGCATCATGCAGCGCCTTCTTGAGCGCCATGAAAACTTCTGAGCCAATGCGCACCGCATCCGCAATCGTCCCGGCAGCGACCGGCATGATCATGAATTCCTGAATATCAATCGGGTTATCGGCATGCTTGCCGCCATTGACGATATTCATCATGGGCACTGGCAGGGTCCGCGCGAAAACACCACCGACATGACGATAAAGCGGAATATTCAAATCCGCCGCCGCCGCCTTGGCCACCGCCAGCGACACCGCGAGCATCGCATTGGCCCCAAGCCGCGCCTTATTCGGCGTGCCGTCCAATTCGATCATCATCTCATCTATCTTGATCTGATCGAGCGGATCGAGGCCGGAAATGGCATCAAAAATCTCGCCCTCGACACTCGCCACCGCCTTCAGCACGCCCTTACCGCCATAGCGGGCCTTGTCGCCATCGCGGAGTTCCACTGACTCATGCGCGCCGGTGGAAGCGCCGGATGGCACAATGGTATGGCCGCGGGCGCCGGTATCCAGCACCACCTCGGCCTCCACGGTTGGGTTGCCGCGTGAATCCAGCACTTCGCGGGCGATGATATCGGCAATGGTGGCCATGGTGTGAGCTTCCGGTTGCAGCTGTTTCGGGCGGGTGGCTACACCGGTCCGCCCGGGGCGCCAAGACCCCGTTCCCTAAGCGGTGCCCAGGCGCTATGGCTTGGCCAAATTGAGAAAGGACACCCCCCATGCTGGATCGCCCGCACCCTACCCCGGCCACCCCTTCGGCAGACCCCTTCGCCCTGGCCAAGGCGCTGTCCGGCCTCCATTTCATCGGTGGTGCCTATGTCCCGGCGCGCAGCGGCAAGACCTTCGCCGTGGTGAACCCAGCGACGGGCATTGAAGTGGCGCGCGCGGCGGAAGGCGATGCGGCGGATGTGGATGCCGCGGTGACCAATGCCGCCAAGGCGCAGAAGGAATGGGCCAAGATGCCGGCACGCAAGCGCGGCGCGCTGGTGCATCAATGCGCAGCCCTGCTGCAGGAACATGTGGATGAGCTGGGCCGGCTGATTGCGCTTGAAACCGGCAAGGCTTTGCGCACGGAAAGCCGTGTGGAAGCGAATGTTGTCGCCGATGTATTCGAATTCTTTGGTGGCCTTGGCAGTGAATTGAAGGGCGAAAGCGTGCCCTTCGCCCCAAATGTGCTTTCTGTGACGGTGCGTGAGCCGCTTGGCGTGGTGGGTGCCATCATTCCCTGGAATGTGCCGATGCTGCTGATGGCGCTGAAGGTCGCGCCGGCGCTGGTGGCGGGCAATGCCGTGGTGGTGAAAAGCGCGGAAGAAGCGCCGCTTGCGGTGCTCCGCATTTGCGAAATCATGAACCGCGTGCTGCCGCCAGATGTCTTCAATATGGTGAGCGGCTTCGGCCCAGAATGCGGCGCGCCGCTGGTGGCGCATCCGCTCGTGAAGAAAGTCACCTTCACCGGGTCGGTTGAAACCGGCAAGATTATCTATCGCGCGGCGGCCGAGAAGCTGATCCCGGTCACGCTGGAATTGGGTGGCAAAAGCCCGATGATCGTCTTTGCCGATTGCGATTTTGATAAGACGGTCTCGGGCGCGCTGACCTCTATGCGTTTCACGCGTCAAGGGCAAAGCTGCACCGCGGCATCGCGCATTTATGTCGAACGCCCGATCTTTGATCGCTTCGTCACCGCCATGAAGGATGCGGTGAATGGCATGGTAATGGGCG
Source organism: Alphaproteobacteria bacterium (assembly GCA_016869715.1). GTDB lineage: Bacteria > Pseudomonadota > Alphaproteobacteria > Acetobacterales > Acetobacteraceae > Neoroseomonas. Next base: position 1,874 of record VGDM01000022.1, on the reverse strand, counting down.
ACCCCTTGGATGAAAAGACCGATATCGGCACCATCATCAGCCAGGGCCAATTCGACAAGGTGAAGGGTTTTATCGCTGAGGGCGCGGCGACCGCCGGCGCCACCGCGCATGTCTGCAGCCGCATGCCGGAAGACCCCGCGCTGAAGAAGGGCCTGTTCCTGCAGCCGGTGATCTTCACGGGCCTGACGCGCGAGAGCCGGCTGGTGCAGGAAGAAATCTTTGGCCCCGTGACGGTGATCCAGCCCTTTGATGATCCGGAAGCGGTGTTGGCCGAGGCGAATGATTCCGATTACGGCCTGGCCGCCAGCCTATGGACCAATAATCTGAAGGTGGGGCTTGATCTGGCGCATCGGCTGGAAGCGGGACTGGTGCAGATCAACCAAAACCTGGTGGTGCAGGCCAATCTTTCCTATGGTGGCGTGAAACAGTCCGGCCTTGGCAAGGAAGCGTCCTTGGAAGCCATGCTGGAACATTTCACTCACAAGAAGACCATTATGGTGAATATGAGATAAGGGGATTTTCTATGGGGCGGTGGTTGGCGGCGGCGGTGTTGTTGGTGGGATTGGCGGGTTGCGCTCAACAGGCGCCGGAACCCGCGCCGCAGCGGATTCCCGAGCCGCCCGGCCCCGGCCTGGTGGGCTGGCGTTCCATTGGCTTCAATAATGAAATGTTCGAAAGCGGCTATGTGCAGGAACGCGAATTGAATATTGCCGGCCCTGTGCGGCGGGCCTGGATCATGCTCAATTCGCGCGAATCCATTCCCATTCCGGAAACAGGCGGGCGGGCGCTTTCGGTGCGCTTTATTGGTGAGTATCGCTGCGGGGAACGGCAATGGCGACTGCTGGAAGGTGCCTGGTTCGCACGGCGCAACGCGCAGCAGCCGGTGCATGCGGAACGCCCGCGGCGGAGCGGGTTCCGGGAAGCTGCGCCGGGCACCCTAGGCGGGGCGTTTTTGGATGCGGCGTGTGGGTTGTGAGGGGGGCGCCGCCGGTCCTAAAGGCGCGGCTGCGCAGGATGACTTGCATTCGTCAGGGTCCGGAGAGTAACATTGGAAGATTTCTCGATGCAGGTGAAGGCTATTTTGGCAAAGGCTTCGGGCGTTTTGCGTCCTGCCAAGGCTGATTCAGGCCGGCTGCTCCCGCGGGAAGGAGTGATCTAGGCCAGTCGCCTTTTTCTGGACCGTGAACCGTGCGATGATGAGGAAGTTGCATCTCTTCGCCGTGAGCCAGACTTTGAAAGCCTGCGTCAATACTTGATAGAAACACCCGAATTTGGCGCCCTTCGATCCTCCCTGAGGCCTTGGACGGCGCCCTTATTTCTGCTGGCGCCATCGGCCAATCCCGCCATCCCGGTCATGTTCCGCCCGCCAAGCTTGGCCGTGCCCACCTCTCAGCTTTGTACCGAAGCGCAGTTCGGTGAGGAATTGCACGCAAAAATTTGTGGCGCCCTAGCGATTGACCCGGCCCATATGCATCGCAAGACCTGGGAATTTGTCTGGATCATTGCTGCATTGCGCCGGGCCGGGCTTCTTTAGCCTAACCGGCGCGCACTTGGCTTTGGCGTCGGCAATGAACCGCTACCGGCCTTTTTCGCCCGGCTAGAGATCGAGGTTCTGGCGACGGATGCGCCGCGGGAAACCATTGCAGGCCAGGATTGGGACACAACCGGTCGACACGCCGCCGGCCTGGAACAGCTCTGGCACCCGAAAATCGTCGCGCGGGCACGCTTTGACAGATGTCCAGCCCCTTTTTTATGTACCAGTGATTTGTGGGTTTACTAAGCATGTTTCGGGTGCCGGCGGCCGCATTCCGAGGGCGTGGTGGGGCCGGACATGGTTATATTGGTGGAGCCATTGATTGATGACAGTTTGGGCC
>VGDM01000021.1 GCA_016869715.1 Alphaproteobacteria bacterium | reverse complement strand
GGACTTGAGTGAAACCAAAAATCCGCTTGATGATCAGCAGCGGATGCTCGCCCTTCGCCCGCACGCGTGATTTGGTGGCGTTCTTCGCGCGCTCTTCCGCTGACAAGGGATTCCCGCGCGATGCTCTGCGCTGGGTCATGTCCTGCGCGGCGGGGGCAGCATGACGTTCCAGCGCGGCCCATTCGGCAATTCAACCGAGAGAAATTCCAAACCCTGGGTCAGGCGCGCGGTTCCCCAAGGCTGACCAGTCAAGCGGCGCGAATTGGTCAGCATATCGGCGCACTGTTCGATGGAATGGCGCACAGCATCCGCCGTGATGAAGCTGTTGAATTCCGGCAGCCGGGCTGTCCCAGGCGAGCCAGAGCAGGCGCCCAAGCTAATCAGCCTCGCGAAAAAAAATGCCCCTGTCGTGACTCATTTCGATATCCTTCCAATGAATCTTACGTCGCCAGTTATATTTGTATCCTTGTCTGGTACGGCGGGCGCCTCCATTTAGCGAATAACAAAGGGAAGCCCCGAACGCCGCTCAACACTCTGCGAGACCAATTCCCGGCGTGCATCAATCAAGGCGCGGGTGGTGCGCGGCAGGGCGGGTGGATCAGCGAAGAGAGTGAGCGCTTCCCGCCCACCCGGGGTGAAAAGCGGCGCGCGCAAGGCGGCAGGTGCAGCGGCTGGCCGCTGTTCGGCAAAGGCCGTGCGGAGTTCCGTCAGGCTATCAATCACCTCCTGCGCGCGTGCGTCCGGCCTGATGCCGAAGGCCTGACGCCATTCGGCTCGCGCAGCCGGCAGGGTCAGTTGCGACATGGGGAGCATAACATTCCAGCCCGGCCCATTCGGCACTTCCACGGCGAGGAATTCCAAAGCCTGTACCAGGCGGGCGGTTTCCCACGGCTGACCAATGAGCCGGTTTCGATGGGTGAGCATATACGCGGCCTGCTCAATCGAATGGCGCACAGGGTCAACTGAAACAAAGCCGCGAAATTCCGGCAAGAACGCCGTTTCCCTGGGCGTGGCAGCGCAAGCGCCAAGCCCGAGTAACCCCAAAAGAAGCCAGCGCCGGTCACATGGCATGAGGATTTCCTTCCATTAAAACAAGAGTTCTAACCAGTAACCTTTCTGACAGTTTACCTGGGCAGGCGCCTTGATCCGGATCACGGTGCCCGCCCAGGTCGCGCGCTTACAGGCTAAGCCCCTTGCCCTTTTCCGGCACCAGCACCTTGGCCTTGGCGCCAACCATCTCCGCCTGAAAGCCCGAGGCATCCGGCAGCAACATGCCGAAAGTCGCGTAATGGCACGGAATAGCAGTGGTGACATTGCGCAGATACCGCTTCACCGAAAGCGCCGCAGCGCGCGGTCCCATGGTGAAGCGATCCCCCACCGGCACCAAAGCGACCGTCGGCGCGTAAAGCTCATCAATCAGCGCCATGTCGGAGAAGATATCCGTATCACCCATATGATAGACGGTCGGCTCGTGCTTGTCCTTCGGCGTCACCACAATGCCGTTTGGCAGGCCGAGGCAATGGAAAACGCCATTGGCATCCACCTCAACCGAGGAATGGAAAGCCTGGGTCAGCGTGACGGTAAACTCGCCCTGATCCGTGGTGCCACCGGTGTTCATGGGATCAAACGCCGCGACACCCTGTTTGCCGAGCCACATGGCGAGTTCATAGTTGGTGACAAGCCTTGCGCCAGTGCGTTTGCAGATGGCGGCGGTATCGCCGATGTGATCGGCATGGCCATGGGTGAGCAGCACATGGGTCGCACCCGCGCTGGCTGCTTCCGCATCGCCGCCAAAGGCGGGATTGCCGGTGAGGAAGGGGTCAATCATCACAACCGACTTGCCGAATTCCAGCCGAAAAGCGGAATGGCCGAACCAGGTGAGTTTCATTGCGTGTTCCTTTGCGTTTTAGGTGAAAGACATGCGGATGGTATCCGCGATCATGGCGGGCTTTGCCTCATTTTCGATTTCCAGCGTCTGGCGCACGGTGATGCGATGCGCGCCCGGCGCGCCATCGTCCACCGCAACTAGGCTTTGACGCAGCCTGACGCGCGCGCCGGCCTTGACCGGATTGACGATGCGCACCTTGTCGCTGCCATAATTGATGGACCGCGTAGGCCAGGAAAGCTTGTAGATACCAGCACCAAGCTTGGGCAGCAGCGACAGCAGCAGATAGCCATGCGCGATGGTCTTGCCGCCGGGCATCTCGCGCTTGGCGCGTTCCACATCCACATGAATCCATTGATGATCGCTAGTGACCTCGGCAAAGCGATCAATCAGTTCCTGTGTCACTTCCAGCCAATCACTGACCCCCAATTCCTGCCCGATCAGCGCGCGGAGCGCTTCCGGGGTTTCGACCATGCGCATTGCGTCCATCCCTTAATCACGCACCATAACATCGGGCGCGGCGCGTAAGGGATCAAGCCGGGCTATCCGAAGCGGGCGAATTGCGGCCTAATCCCCGCATGACCCTGTCCCCCGGCAGCCGGGGTTTCGTGGTGGCCATGGTCACGGCGCAAATCCTGACCCAAATGGGTGCCTTCACCCTGCCCGCGCTTTTGCCGGAGATGATGGCGCGCTGGTCACTTTCCGCCACCGAAGCGGGCTGGCTGATTGGGGTTTTATTCGCGGCCTATGTGCCGGCGGTGCCGGTGCTGCTTTCGCTCACGGATCGCGTGCCGGCCAGGCGGATTTATCTGATCGGCACGGGCGCCACGGCGGTGGCGCATCTGGGCTTTGCGTTTTTCGCCGATGGCTTTTGGGGCGGGCTGTTCTTTCGCGCACTCGCCGGGATTGGCTGGGCGGGGGCCTATATGCCCGGGCTTAAAGCCATTGCTGATCCGCTGACTGGTGTGGCGCAATCGCGCGCTGTTTCCTGGCATGCGGCGGGGGTGGGCATTGCCGGGGCATCTTCCTTTGCGCTGGCCGGGCTTTGCAATGCGCTGGTGGGGCCGGGTTTTGCTTTTCTGGCGGCGGGGCTGGCAGCCACTGGCGCCTTTGCCATTGCCATGCTGATCCTGCCCGATGCACCACCACCCAAAAGCGCCGCGCCGCGCGGGTTGCTGGATTTCCGCCCGGTTTTCGCCAATCGCCGCGCCATGGCCTGGATTGCGGGCTATTCGGTGCATACGCTGGAAATGGCCGTGCTGCGCGCCTGGGCGGTCGCCTTCCTGACCACGAGCTTCCTGATCCAGGCGCCGCCGGCCTGGCTGCCCGGCCCCACTGTATTGTTCACCCTTGCCGGGTTGGTCGGTATTGCGAGTTCACTCGTCGGGAACCGCCTGGCCGAGAGCCTCGGGCGGGACAGGATTGTGGCGATTGCCATGCTCTCGGGCGCTGCGTTGTCGCTGGTGGCGGGGTTTGGCTGTGGGGCCTCGCCCTTTGTGGTGCTGCTTTTGGTGTTTTTGTGGAATGCGGCGATCTATCTGGATAGCTCGGCGCTGACGGCGGGGACGGTGCAGGCGGCGGACCCGGCGCTGCGCGGCGCGACCATGGGGCTGCATAGCATGTTGGGCTATGCGGGCGGGTTTGTCGGGCCGTTGCTGGCGGGGGTGCTGCTGGATTGGGCGGGCGGAGAGGGTGTGGCCGCCTGGGGCATCGCCTTTGGCCATGTCGCTTTCATCATGCTGGCGGGGTTTGCCGTGCTGCGCTGGTTGGGGCGCGGGGCGGATTCGCGCGGGCCTGCCCGGTAAGCTTCCTGCCAAAGCGTTGCCTTGCAGGCGGAATTACCCGGCCCTCGTCAGGGTTTCGGGCATGATTCCGGGCGCCCCCGGGGGATTTAAGGAAAAAAACCGGGCATGGGGGCGCATTTCACTTGCATTCCGCGGGCCGAGGGCATAGAAGCGCGCCAGACGCAGTACGTACGTGCCTCTGGCCCCCGGCCCATCCGGCCAAAGGGTTTACGCAACGACGTCAAGCGTTCTGGCAACCCCGTCTGAGTATCCCTCAGGCCGCAATTTACTGGTCGCTGGTTCGTTCGACCGTTTCGTTAACCTTGGGCCGTCGCCTTTATGGGCGGCCCCTTTGGAGCCTGGAGGGTGCTGCGATGACACCGAAAATCGCACGCTTTTTGCGCGACAACGCGCCGGCCACGCCATGCCTTGTGGTGGATGTGGATCGTGTAGAGGAAAAGTACCGCGCCATGCACGCGGCACTGCCGCTGACGCGCATTTATTATGCCGTGAAGGCCAATCCCGCCGCGCCGATCCTGGAGCGGTTGGTGAAGCTGGGATCGAGCTTTGATGCCGCTTCTTTTGAAGAAGTTCAGGCGTGCCTGAATGCCGGCGCGCGCCCGGAAGCGATTTCCTATGGCAATACCATCAAGAAGGCATCCGCGATTGCGGCTGCCCATAAGGTTGGTGTTTCCATGTTCGCCTTCGACAGCATCGAGGAATTGGAAAAGCTGGCGCGCTACGCGCCCGGCGCGCAGGTTTATTGCCGCATCCTGGTGCAGAATGAAGGCGCCGAATGGCCGCTTTCGCGAAAATTCGGCTGCGAATTGGAAATGGCGCGCGACCTGATACTGAAGGCCGGCGATATGGGGCTCGACCCATATGGCATTTCCTTCCATGTCGGCAGCCAGCAGACCAAGACCGCCACCTATGAAGTTGCCATCGCGCGGGTTGCGATGCTGTTCACGGATTTGAAGGAAGCGGGCGTGAAGCTCCGCATGGTCAATCTGGGCGGCGGCTATCCGGTGCGTTACCGCGCGGAAGTGCCGGGCATTGATGATTTCGGCATGGCCATCATGGGCGCCATGACCAAGCATTTCGGCAATGACCTGCCCGAGATGGTGGTGGAGCCTGGGCGTTTCATTGTGGGCGATGCTGGCCTGGTTTCGAGCGAAGTGGTGCTGGTTTCCCGCAAGGGCGGCAGCGATCCGGTGCGCTGGGTCTATCTGGATATCGGGCGCTTCGGTGGCCTCGCGGAAACCGAGGGCGAAGCCATTCGCTATGACATCCGCACGCCGCATGACGGCACTGAGGATGGGCCTGTGACTATCGCCGGGCCGACCTGCGACAGCACAGATACGCTCTATGAAAAATCTAATTACCGCATGCCGCTGAAGTTGGCCTGCGGTGATCGGGTGGAGCTGCTGGCAACCGGGGCTTATGTGACGACTTACGCGTCGCAGGGCTTCAACGGCTATGCGCCGTTGAAGGAACATTACATTTGACTTGATCCCGGCGCGGGAAACCGCGCCGGGTCAGACGTAGCCTGGGCCTTCGATGGCAGGGTGCGCTTTTAGAAAAGCCTCATCCACTTCTACGCCAATGCCGGGTGCTTCCAGCGGGCGCACGCAGCCATCCTTTCCGATGCGCCAGGGCTCACTGCCCAATTCATCGCGGAACTTATTGGCGCGCGAGACATCGGCTTCGAAATAACCGCCATTATCAATCGCGGCGAGCAGATGGATGGACGCTGCCTGATTGACGCCGGTCATGGATGAATGCGGGTGGATCGGGATCTTGAAGCCCGATGCCATGGCGCCGATGCGCATGGTCTCGGTCACGCCGCCGCATTTGGAGAGATCAGGCTGCCAGATGCGGATCACATCATCTTCCAAGACGCGGGTGAATTCGAAGCGGGTGAAGTGATTCTCGCCGGCCGCCAAGGGCGTGCTGCCGAAGCCATGTGCCTCGGCATAGGAACGGTGATCATGCGCGGGAAAGGGTTCTTCCAACCAGCCGATATTCAGCCGGTCCATCTCAGGCATTACCTGCCGCACTTGCGCGATATTATAGCCGATATTCGCATCGGTCAGGATTTCAAGCTCATGGCCAAAGGCATCGCGCACCGCTTCCATGCGCGCAATGTCATCGCGCACGGTGTCGCCCACGCGAAGCTTCACCGCCTTATAGCCTGCGTCCATATGAGGTGCTGCTTCATCAAGCAGCTGCGCTGGCGGCTGATAACCAAGTGCCACGCCACCGGCATAGGCCGGCACCGGGCGCGCAGAACCGCCAAGCAGTTTGTATAGCGGCAGATTGAGCGCCTTCCCCTTGGCATCCCATAGCGCCATGTCGAGCCCCGACATGGCCATGGCCGTGGCGGCGCCCATGCCATGGCTTGCCAACTGATATTTGTAGATGCGCGCCCAAATGCCGGTGGTGTCAAAGGCATCCATACCGAGCACCAATTGCTTGAGCGTGGTTTCTAGCAATTTCGCGATGGCGGTATGCGCCCGGCCGTGATGGCTTTCGCCCCAGCCGACAATGCCATCTTCGGTGATGACCTTCACCATCACCGCATCGCGCTTCACCGCCTGGCCAATCCCAAGCCGCGGCCCGGAATTGGGCGGCAACGGGAAGGAGGTTGGGAATGCCCTGATATCCACGATTTTCATGCGGCGATCCTCATGCTTGCTGGGGCGCAGCCTGCCACTGTGGCAGCGTATTTGCAAAGACTTCTCTCCCGTCGCAGCATGCGCGACCGCAGGAGGTACAGGCATGAAACCCGATCCCATCCCCCCCAGCATGGAAGCCATCCGCCTATGGAGTGGCGTTGAATGCCCGAATGAGGCAGCGCGGCTTGGCCTGGCCGATCACATTGGCCTGCTCAAGGAATTGGCGGCTTTGCGCGAGACGCTGGTTTTTGAAGACGAACCTTCCAGCTTTGAAGCGGCTCTCCGCGCCGAGCAGGAGAAGGATGCATGAGCGCGCTGCATGAACTTTCCATGACGGAAGCTGCCGATGCGGTGGCGCGTGGTGAGGTGACGGCGACTGCGCTCACGGAAAGCTGTCTGGCACGCATTGCTGCGCATGATGGCAAGGTGAATTCCGTGATCAGGCTTGATCGCGATAGCGCCTTGGAGCAGGCGGCGGTGATGGATGCCGCGCGCAAGGCGGGCAAGGCGCTCGGCCCGCTTGGCGGTGTGCCGATGATGCATAAGGATATGTATTATCGCGCGGGGAAGGACTCGACCTGCGGATCAAAAATCCGGCGCGATTTCGCCCCCAAAGTCACCGCGACCGTGCTGGAAAGGCTGGATGCTGCGGGCGCGATTGATATGGGCACGCTGAATATGGCGGAATTTGCCCAGAACCCGACCGGGCATAATGCGCATTTCGGCCATTGCCATAATCCTTGGCAGCATGGCTATTGCACGGGCGGATCATCCTCAGGCTCTGGCGCGGGCGTTGCGGCACGGTTTTTCTATGGCGCGCTTGGGTCAGATACGGGCGGTTCCATCCGCCTGCCGGCGACGATTTGCGGTGTCACGGGGATCAAGGGCACGCAAACGCGGGTTTCGCGGGCGGGCGTGATGCCCCTGTCATTTTCTGCTGATAATGTAGGGCCTTTGGTGCAGACAGCGCGCGATGCGGCGCGCTTCATGCGGGTGATTTCCGGCCATGATCCGCGCGATGCCACCAGCGCGCGCGAAGCCGTGCCGGATTATGAGGCAGCGCTCACCGGCGATTTGCGCGGCATTTCCGTGGCCGTGCCGCAGGAATATTTCTTCGATGGCGCCGATGAAGTGGTGGTGAAGGCGTTTGATGCCGCGCTTGATGCCATGCGCGATCGCGGGGCGAAAATCACGCGGCTGTCTTGCCCATCACTCCGCGCCATTGCGGCCTATACCGCGCTGGTCAGCCGGTCAGAGGCAGCGGCGATTCATGCCGAATGGATGCGCGAAAGGGCTGCGGATTATTCCATTCATCTGTCGTCCCGGTTATATGGTGGCTTCCCGATCCCGGCGCATCTCTACATTGAAGCGCTGTCGCGCCGTGGCCCGCTGCTGCGCCAATTCTGCGCCGAGGCCATGGCTGGGCACCAGATTGTCGCGACCCCGGCGCTGCGCACCCGTGTGCCCACCCTGGCTGAGACGGATATTGATGCCGATGCGGCGAATTGGTCACGCTTCATGGCGGTTTCGGCCAATACGCGGCCCTTCAATTATTTGGGCCTGCCGACCATCAGCGTACCGTGTGGCTTTGATGATCGCCGCCTGCCGATTGGCCTGCAATTGGCCGCGCGCCCCTTTGCCGAGGCGCGGGTGCTGGCGGTGGCTGATGCCTATCAGCGCGTGACGGATTGGCACAAGCGCGTCCCTGCGCTGTGAAGGGGGCGCTGCCCAGGAAATGGGCGCTTAAGGCTGCCGGGCGGGCAATAAGGTGCTGCCCGGCCCAGTTTTTGCGCATCACACGCTTGTGTGGCGCGGCCTTTGACCCGATGTCCTCGAAAACGGGAGGTCGGTCAGGCGATGGCGGAACCCACCATAGCCTTTGACGAAATGGGTGAACCGAATGCGGCACGGGCGGCCTATGGGGAGATTGCGCACTGGCCACCACTGGGCCTCGGCGCAGCCCGCTTTTGCCGGACGCGCCGACCGTGGCGAAAGCCCTGCCCGGCTATGAAGCCAGCATCTGGCTTGGCGTGATGGCGCCAGCGCAAACCCCAGCACCGATCATCGAAAGGCTGAATGCGGAAATCAATCGTGTGATGTCTCTGCCAGCAACGCGTGAAGCGCAATTGCGGGCGGGCGCTGAGGTGAACCCAATGACCGCAGCTGCCTTTGGCGCATTCTTGCGCGAGGATGTCTCGCGCCAGGCGGAAGGCATTCGCATTTCCGGCATGAAGGCGAATTGATCCTGCCATGATTTCCCTGAGCCTTGCCTGCACCGCAACCGATCGTACACGCCCCTTGATAGAAGGGCGTTTCAAGGTGCCGGGCGCTGACATCACTTTCCTGCCTGGTGAACCTGAGGATATTTTTCGTCCGCGCTGCGGGATCGTGCCTTTGATGTCTCCGAACTTTCCATGGGCAGCTATATTGTCACCAGTGCGCGCGGTGATGCGCCCTATATTGGCGTGCCGGTATTTCTTTCGCGCGCCTTTCGGCATTCGGCGATCTATATCCGCACGGATCGCGGCATCAATAGTGCGGCTGATTTGGCAGGGCGAGCGATCGGCCTGCCGGAATATCAGCAAACCGCAGCGCTTTGGGTGCGCGGCATTTTGTGCGATCATTACGCCGTGGATACGAAGGGCATTTCCTGGCGCACCGGTGGCGAACGTGTCGCGATTACGCTGCCTGATGGCTTCAAGGTGAAGCCGATGGGGGAATCGCTGGAAGAAGCCTTGGCTACCGGGCGGATTGATGCGCTCATCGCGCCGCGCCCACCCGCCTGTTTCAACACGGGCAACGCGCCAGTTGCACGGCTTTTCCCGGATTATCGGCGGGAAGAAGAAAACTGGTTCCGCGCTTCGGGCTTTTTCCCGATCATGCATTGCCTAGCGGTGCGCAAGGATGTGGCGGAACACCACCCTTGGTTGCCGGTGGAATTGTTCCGCGCCTTCAGCGCTTCCAAGGCAGCGTCGCTTGCGGAATTGTCGCTGGTGAATGTGCTGCGCGTATCGCTGCCCTGGATTGCGGCAGAGGCGGAAGTGCAAAGCGCGATCTTTGGTGGCAATCCCTGGCCTTATGGCTTTAAGCGCAACCGAGACGAGACAGCCGCCATGATCCGCTATGCGTTGGAAGATGGGTTGGCGGCACGGCAGATGGAGCCGGAGAAATGTTTCATCCTTCCGTGCTGGATTTGATGGAATAGGCACAAACAAAAAATGGAGACGGGATCATGAAGTTTACACGTCGTGCTGCATTGGGTGGTTTGGCTGCGGCCAGCATTCTGCCGGCCCAAGCGCAGGGCAATGCCATTCGTATTGTCGTGCCCTTCGGGCCGGGTGGGTCCACGGATGCGGTGGCGCGGCTGGTTTCGCCAGGGTTGATGCAAAGGCTTGGCGCATCGATTGTGGTGGAAAACCGTCCTGGCGCGGCGGGGTCCATCGGGACAGACATTGTCGCCAAGGCGCGGCCCGATGGGCAGACTTGGTTATTGACGTTTGATAGCCACGCAACCATGCCGGCGCTGCTCGCCAATCTACCCTTCAACCTGACGCGTGATCTTGACCCGGTCATGCTGATTGGCGGTGCGCCTTATGTCATTGCCTGCCGCGCGGATAAGCCGTTTCGGTCTTTGGCCGATGTGGTGGCGGCGGCAAAGGCGCGGCCGGATGGCGTTTCCTTTGGGTCCACCGGCAATGGCACCATCGGTCATCTCGCCATGATCCAGTTCCAGGCACGCAGCGGCACGCGGCTCACGCATATTCCCTATCGCAGCGGTGGGCTTGCGGTGAATGACACCATGGCGGGCACGGTGGATATGATGATCGGCTCCGCCGCGCTCGTGGCGGGTCAAATCGCTGCCGGCACTTTCCGCGCAGTGGCGCAATTTGGTCCCGCACGCCTGCCCGCGCTGAGTGATTTGCCGACGGTGGAAGAAAGCGGCTTTCCCGGCTTGCAGGCTGAAGCATGGTGGGGCGTTTTCGCGTCCGCCGGGACCTCGGCGGAACTGGTGACGCGCATGAATAACGCGCTGCGGGAGACGCTTTCGGAAGAACGCATCCGCACGCAAATGACGCAAACTCAGCAGGCGCGCCTGGTGCTCTCTGACCCTGCGGGGCTAGCGCGATTCCTGGATGGCGAAGTGGCGAAATGGGGCGCGGTGGTGCGCGAATTCAATATCCGCCCCGATTGATCAGGCTGGCTGAATCCCGCGCCGTGCATCATGCCGGCGCAGCCAATGAATGAAGGGCAAGGCCAGCAATACCATCCAGGCCTTGCCGATGATTTGGCCGGCCAGGAAATCCAAGCTGCCAAAGGCGAGAAGCAAAAACACCACGCTATCCACCACAAGACCAATCGCGCCGCTTGCCGCCACCGCCAGCACCAGGCCGCGCTTTTGCAACGGCGTATAGATCGCCAAGTCGGCGAATTCACTCAGCAGGAAAGCCGCCGCTGAGGCCAGCACCAAAGCCGGCGGAGCCAATAAAGCCGAAAGCACAACGCCCGCCGCGATGGCGACAAAGGCCCAGGTAAGGCCAAGGCGGCGCTGCATCAAATCCCTGAGCACAAGCGCCAAGCCAATCATCAGCACGCCCGATGGCGCCATGATGCCGGGCACTACAGGAATGAGGCAGGAGCCATTCGGCACACAGAAGATGCCGGGTTTCCCGATCATCCAATTGGCAGCGGGAATGCAGAGCGCGAAGCCGATCAGGAAGGCAAAGCCTTGAAGGCGGGGGGAGAGGTTCATCGGGTTTTCGGCGCTGCATAGGCCGCCCAGCCCTTGGCGCGCAAGTCGCAGGCCGGGCAGGTGCCGCAGCCATAGCCCCAAGGGTGGCGCTGGCTGCGATCGCCCAAATAGCAGCTATGCGTGTGTTCCAGGATCGCCGTGACCAAAGGCGTGCCACCCAGGTTTTCCGCCAGCCGCCAGGTCGCGGCCTTGTCTAGCCACATCAGCGGCATTTGCAGGACAAAGCGCCGATCCATGCCAAGGTTGAGCGCCACTTGCAGCGCCTTGATCGTGTCATCACGGCAATCGGGATAGCCAGAGTAATCCGTCTCACACATGCCGCCCACGATATGTTTGATGCCGCGACGATAGGCGATGGTGGCGGCGAAGCTCAGGAAAATCATGTTCCGACCCGGCACGAATGTATTGGGCAGGCCATCGGCGTTGAAGGCGATGGTGGCTTCTGAGGTGAGCGCGGTATCGGAAACCTGGCCAAGCGCATCAAGGCGGATCAGATGATCGGGGCCGAGTTTCGCCTGCCATTCCGGGCGCGCTTGCAGAAGCGCCGCGCGAAACGCATCGCGAATATCAAGTTCGATCCGGTGGCGTTGGCCGTAATCGAAGCCGATGGTCTCGACCTCTGCGAAACGATCCAAGGCCCAGGCGAGGCAGGTCGCAGAATCCTGCCCGCCGCTGAAAAGGACGAGCGCTTTTTCCTGCATCATGCGGTGTGTTCCAATTGCGCGGCGGCCCAGGCTGCGGCTTCTGCCACCACTGGATCGGCATCGGTGCAAAGTGCGCGCGCGGCGCCATGTAAGCTGGGATCGGCAGAATTGCCAATCGCGATCAGCACATTGCGGATGAAGCGATTCCGCCCGATGCGCTTGATGGGACTGCCGGAAAACATGGCGCGGAAGGCGGCATCATCCAGTATCGCGAGTTCAGCCAATTTTGGCGCAGTGAGCGCCGCGCGTGGCGCAAAAGCGGGCTCCTCATGCACAGCCGCGAATTTGTTCCAGGGACAAACCGCGAGGCAATCATCACAGCCATAGATGCGATTGCCCATCGGTTTGCGAAATTCCTCCGGGATCGGGCCGTGATGTTCAATGGTCAGGTAGGAAATGCAGCGCCGCGCATCCAGGCGATAGGGCGCGGGGAATGCCTTGGTTGGGCAGATATCCAGGCAACGCGTGCAGCTGCCACAATGATCCACTTCAGGCGTATCGGGGCAGAGATCTAGAGTGGTGTAAATCTCACCGAGGAACAACCAGGACCCATGGGTGTGGGAAACAAGATTGGTATGCTTGCCCTGCCAGCCCAAACCCGCTTGTTGCGCCAGGGGTTTTTCCATCACCGGCGCGGTATCGACGAAAACCTTGACGCCGGCATTGGCGAAACGCGTCACCATCCAATGCGCCAAAGCCTTCAGGCGTTTCTTGACCACATCATGATAATCGCGATTGCGGGCATAAACGCTGATTGTAGCGCGGTCCTGCCAAGCCAGGCTTTCCAGAGGATCTGTTTCAGGCGCATAAGAAAGGCCGAGCGCAATCACACTGCGTGCTTCTGGCCATAATGCGCGCGGGTCGGCGCGTTGTTCGGCGCGGGATTCCATCCAGCCCATGCCGCCATGCATACCGGCCGCGAGGAATTCCTGGAGCCTTTCGCGCGCCTCTGGCCCCAGCCGCGCCGGGGCGAAGCCGATGGCATGGAAGCCGAGGCGCTCAGCCTCTGCCCTGATGGCGTCAGCCGCGCCCACGATAGGGCTGCACTTCCTGCGCCGGAATCCAGACCGCTTCCGGCGGCGCGCCGCTTTGCCAGAAGACATCAATGGGGATGCCGCCGCGCGGATACCAATAGCCACCGATGCGAAGCCAATGTGGCGTGAGCAAGCCCACCAGACGCTGCGCAATATCAAGCGTGCAGGCTTCATGGAAAGCGCCATGATTACGGAAGGATGCAAGATAAAGTTTGAGCGATTTGCTTTCCACAATCCAGGCATCCGGCACGTAATCAATCACCAGATGCGCAAAATCTGGCTGTCCCGTGAGTGGACAGAGTGAGGTGAATTCCGGCGCCGTAAAGCGGATGCAATATCGCAGGCCGGCATGTGGATTGCCGACACGTTCAAGCACCGCCTGTTCCGGGCTTTGTGGTTGCTGGGCGGCCTGGCCGAGCTGGGTCAGATGTGAAAGATCGCTCATACTGCATTTTCCTTTTCCGCCTGCCAGCCGGCTTCAATGCGCGCGGCAGTGCCGGCGAGATCGCCCACCAGGATGCCGGCGCGAAGTTCCGCCATCAGATCCTGGTAGAATTGGATATTGTGCCACGTCAACAGCATGGGCCCCAGCATCTCATTCGCCTTGAATAGATGATGCAGATAGGCACGCGAATGGTTGCGACAAGCGGGGCAGGTGCAGCCGGGATCGAGCGGGCGATTATCCTCGGCATGGCGGGCATTGCGGATATTGATCACGCCGCCCCGCGTATAGGCGCGCCCGGTGCGGCCGGAGCGCGTTGGCATTACACAATCGAACATGTCTATGCCGCGGCGCACCGCGCCGATCAGATCGGAAGGCGTGCCAACACCCATCAGATAACGTGGCATCTCGGTCGGTAGTAGCGGCGTGGTGCATTCCAAAGTGGTGAACATGGCTTCCTGCCCCTCACCCACCGCAAGCCCGCCCACCGCATAGCCTTCAAAGCCGATATCGGTGAGTGCGGCGACACTTTCAGCGCGGAGATCAGCGAAAACACTGCCCTGGACAATGCCGAACAGGCCATGCCCCGCACGCGGCACAAAGGCTGTGCGGCTGCGCGCCGCCCAGCGCATGGAAAGCCGCATGGATGTCGCGGCCTGTTCATGCGTCGCAGGAAAGGGCGTGCATTCATCAAAACACATGGTGACATCAGCGCCGAGCAGATGCTGGATTTCCACACTGCGTTCCGGCGTCAGGCGATGGCGTGATCCATCCACATGGCTTTGGAAAGTAACGCCATCCGCATCCATCTCACGCAAACCCGCCAGCGACATGACTTGGAAGCCGCCAGAATCCGTCAGGATTGGCCCGTGCCAATCCATGAAGCGATGCAGGCCGCCCAGCCACGCGATACGTTCTGCGCCAGGCCGAAGCATCAAATGATAGGTATTGCCCAGCACCATGCGCGCACCTGTGGCGCGCACCGCATCCGCGGTCATGGCCTTGACCGTACCGGCAGTGCCAACAGGCATGAAGACGGGTGTGGGCACCGTGCCGTGCGCGGTGTGCAAAACACCCGCCCGCGCCGCGCCATCTTGGCCTTCATGCTGCCAGGAAAGTGTCATGCAACAACACCCGCGCGAAGCAGCAGGGATGAATCGCCGTAGGAATAGAAGCGATATTGTTGCGCGATGGCATGGTTATAGGCCGCGCGCATAAGCTGATCACCGGCAAAGGCGCAAACCAGCATGAAAAGCGTACTACGCGGCAGGTGGAAATTCGTCATCAACGCATCGGCGCTGCGGAATTCATGGCTTGGCAACAAATACAAATTCGTGAGACCACGAAAGGGCGCAATGCTGCCATCCGGGCGTACCGCGCTTTCCAGTAAGCGCAAGGCGGTGGTGCCGATGGCGATAATACGCCCGCCCGCCGCGCGCACGGCGTTCAGGTGTACGGCGGCCTCTGGGGTGATCTCACCCCATTCTTCGTGCAATTTGTGCGCCCGCGCATCATCGGTGCGCACCGGCAGAAAGGTGCCGGCGCCGACATGGAGCGTGACGGTCACGCGCGCAACACCGCGCGCATCGAGTGCGTGCAGCAGCGCCTCGGTGAAATGCAGACTTGCCGTGGGGGCGGCGACAGCACCAGGCCGACGCGCGAAAATCGTTTGGTAATCGCTGGTATCTTCAGTGGTTGGGCCTTCGGGGCGGCTGATATAGGGCGGCAGGGGAACCTCACCGGCCTTTTCCAAAGCAGCCGCGAGCCGCGCCTGATCCGGGCCGAAATCAAGCCGCGCGGCGCCGCCTTCTGGATCATCCAACACGCGCGCGGTGCAATCCTCCGCACCTTCAATCACGATCTCATCGCCGGGCTTGAGGCGGCGGGCATTGCGGATCAGCGCATGCCAAATGCCCGCTTTCTCATGCCGGTTCAGCATAATTTCAACCCGCGCCTGACCGCGCCGCGCATGCAGCCGCGCGGGGATCACGCGCGTATCATTCACCACCATGACATCGCCGGCGCCAAGCAATGCGGGCAGATCGCGCACGCCGCGATCTTCCACGCCATCCGGGCGCACCACAAGCATGCGCGCAGCATCACGCGGGCGGATGGGCGCCTGCGCGATCAAATGTTCAGGCAAGATGAAATCATAATCATCCAGCCGCAAAGGAGGTGGTTGAGCCAGCACGCGGGGGCGGTAGCGCGAAGCCGCCCCCGGCGCAACCGGCCCGCCCCGGTGCTCGGGGCCTTATTCGGCGGAACGGAGCCCGGTTGCTTCAATCAGGCTGCGGAATTTTTCGCTCTCGGAGCGCGAGAAAGCGGCGAATTCGGCACGATTGCGATACAAGATCGGCTGGGCCACGCGCTTCATGCCTTCAATGAAGCCCTCGGCCTTCACTGCCCTTTCACAGGCGGCTTCGAGCCGCGCCATGACGGGTTCTGGTGTGCCGGCGGGAGCGTAAAGCCCGCTCCAAATCGTATAGACCAGGTCATGGCCTTCTTCGCGCATGGTGGGCACATCGGGGAAGTTCGGATTGCGTGCCGCGGTCAGGAAGGCAATCGGGTGCAGATCATATTGGCGGATCAATAAGGTCTGGTCGGTGAAAAGCTGCAATTGCCCCTGTTGGAACGCCAGCATCACCTCACCCGAACCACGAAACGGCACATGGTTCATTTGGATATTCGCCGCGCGCATCAGCGCCACCATGGAGATGTGCGGAATACTGCCCGCCCCGGTAGAGGCAAAGGGCATGCCGCCATTTTCGGCCCGCGCACGCGCAATCACATCGGCCACGCGGCGCAGCCCCGAATTCTTTTGCGTCAACATGATCACGGGGCTATCAGCCACTTGGCAAATCGCGGCGAAGTTTTCGAGCCTATAGGTCAGGTTGCCGCGAAAATGTGGCTGGATGGCGATGGGGCCGATGGGGGAGAGCAGAATCGTCTGCCCATCGGGCCGCGCCCGCGCCACTTCCGCCGTACCGATGGTGCCGCCCGCGCCCACCACATTACGCACCACCGTAGGCTGGCCGAGAGCGGCCGCCATATCATTCTGCATCAGCCGGGCGACGATATCCGATGGTCCGCCGGCGGAGAAATTCACCACCATTGAGATTTGCGCCGTAGCAGGCACAGCCCAAGCCCAGAGAAGCGCCGCTAGCGCCGAAAGCCATTTCTGCATCTGTTTCCTCCCGCCCGCTTGTCGGCGCGGGCTCACACAGGCAGGCTAAACCCAGAAAGCAAGGGAAGGGAAGCGCCATGGCTGAGACCATGACAGGGGCGCATAGCCGCCTATTGCGTTGCCCCCCGAGCGAGAAGGAATGGAGCGTGACCAATGACCGCAAGCTATGATCTGAAAGGCAAGACCGCGCTGGTGACGGGGGGTGCTTCCGGCATTGGCCTCGCGACTGTCGAAATGCTTGCAGCCAATGGCTGCAAGGTCGCGATCAATCATTTGATGGGGGATGAGCGTGGCGCGACTGAAGTGGCGCGGCTGCGCGGCATGGGGCGCGGCGTGATTGCGGCCCCCGGCAATGTTGGCGATGCGACGGATTGCAAACGCATGGTTGATCAGGCAGTCGCTGACCTCGGCCGTTTAGATTATTTAGTGAATAATGCCGGGACGCCGGGGACGAAAACTACGATTGCACCCAATGAATTTGACCGGCTGACAGAAGAATTATGGGATACGGTGCTGCAGGTTAATCTGCTCGGCGTGTTTCGCTGCACCAAGGCAGCGGCACCCGCACTGCGCGTTGCCGGTGGCGCGGTGGTGAGTGTGGCGTCTATCGCTGGCCTTAATCACGCCGGTTCTTCCATGGCCTATGGCGCGACCAAGGCCGGTGTGGTGAGCCTGACCAAGAATCTGGCGCGCGGTCTGGCGCCGGAAGTGCGCGTGAATGCAGTGGCGCCAGGTGCAGTGGATTCCACCTGGATGATTGAATGGACTGAAGAACAGCGCCGCGGCAGCATTGAAAAAGCCTTGCTGAAGCGGCGTTGTACGACTTCGGATTTGGCAGAAGTGGTGGTGTTTCTGCTGGCAGGTGCTGCCATGGTGACCGGGCAGACCATTGTGGTGGATGGTGGGCTGACCCTGTAGGGCTTTTTTAGTGGTGGCGGCCACGTTGCCTGCGGGCATATGCTGGGCTGCTGAAGGCCGCCAGCATCGCCAAATGGCTGCCATGATCGGCATCACGGAGCGGCAGACGGAGCAGCCTGCCCTGCCCGTCACGCATATGGAGTTCAGCGCCGGCGCTTGTTTCCAGCAGCGCAACGCAGGTGAAAGCGGGTTCGGGTGTTTTAATGCGACGGTTGGTAGGCATGGATTTTTCGCTCCTCAGAGTCACGCTTGTTGTGACGCGCTTAAGAAAAGCCCACTTCTGGTTGTCGAACAGTTAACGGGAGTGGTTTCCGAGCGATTTTCTTGCTAAGAATTTTTTGGTATTAAGCAAAAGTAAGATTCGTCAGCCAGGGGTTCCCGCCATGGTGCAAATCAATGCTGAGCGTTTCCTTGCCGATCTTCATGATCTGCGCAAAATCGGCGCCTATAAGACCGGCGTGCATCGCCCGACTTTTTCCCCGCAGGATATGGAAAGCCGCCATTGGCTGATCGAAAAACTGCGTGAAGGTGGGCTTGAAGCCAGCATTGATGGGATCGGCAATGTCTATGGCCGACACAAGGGGCCCGGGCCGCATTTGCTGGTGGGTAGCCATATTGAAAGCCAGAATTACGCCGGCTGGCTGGATGGTGCGCTGGGTGTGATGGCCGGCGTTGCCTTGGCGCGCGCTGGCCTGCCCGTGGATGTCGCGGCATTCGCGGATGAGGAAGGGCATTTCGAAGGCGGATTTCTTGGCAGCCGCTCCATCATTGGTGAATTGACTGAAGAAGAAATTGACCGCAGCCGCAGCCGCAATGATGGCTCGCCGCTGCGTGATGCGCTGGCAGCGGCGCGGCTTGCCGGCAAGCCGCGCCTGCAATTGGAACCCGGACGGCATAAGGGTTTCTATGAAATGCATATCGAACAAGGCAAGCAGTTGGAAAGTGCCGGGCTGCGTGTGGGTGTGGTGACCGGGATTGTTGCCATATGGCAATGGCGTATTCAGTTCCAAGGTCAGCAAGACCATGCTGGCGGCACCACCATGGCGGAACGCAAGGATGCCGGGCTTTCCGCCGTGCGGTTGCTCGCCGCGATTGATGAGGAATTTCCGCGCATTTGTGGCCCGCGCAGCACCTGGACCACCGGGCGCATCAGCCTTGACCCCGGCGCGCCTTCCATCATTCCCGGCAGCGCAGACGTGTTGTTTCAATTCCGTGATGTCTCCGTCCCCGTGCTGGAACGCATGGAAGCAGGGCTGCGCGCCTTGGTGCAGGAAAGCAATCGGCGGGAGAAATGCCCTGCGACTCTCACGCAAATGAGCCGCGCAACGCCCGCCATTTGCGACCCGGCCATGATGAAGGCGCTGGAACAGGCGGCGGAAGCCCATGCGCCGGGCTTGTGGCAGCAAATGCCCTCAGGCGCAGGGCATGACGCGCAATATATCGCGCGGCTGATGCCCGCTTCCATGATCTTCGTGCCTTCCATTGGCGGCATTAGCCATCATTGGGCGGAAGACACAAAGGATGAGGATTTGGCGCTGGGCTGCCAGGTGCTTGCCAGCGCGGCGGAGAAATTCCTGGCGGGGTGAAGAGCCCCGCTATTCCAGCTTGATATTCGCTTCCCGGATCACGCGGCCGAATTTCTCCGTCTCGCTCCGCAGAAAGGCTTCGGCCTGAGCCGCGGAATTGGGCTGCACCACCATGGCAAGCTGGGTGTAGCGCGCGACGACTTCCGGGTCCTGCGCTACCTCATTCAAGGCCGCATTCAGTTTTTCGATGATGGCGGAGGGCGTGCGGGTGGGCGCCAGGATGCAGTTCCATTCATACGCCTCATAACCCGTAAGCGTATCGCCAATGGCGGGCAGGTCCGGGAAGGCCGCGATGCGCCCGCGCCCGGTATGCGCCACGGCGCGCACGCGCCCGCCTTGCACGATGGGCAGCGACACATTCGAATTACCAAAGAAATAGCCGACCTGGCCGGCCACCACATCTGTCATGGCCGGCCCGCCGCCGCGGTAGGGCACATGGTTCACCGTAATGCCTGCCGCACGCGTGAAGAGTTCCAGGGCCAAATGCTGCGCCGATCCATTGCCCGATGACGCCCAATCGAGCGACCCTGGCCGCGCCTTGGCGAGTGCGATCACCTCGGCCAAGGATTTCGGGGGTTGGCTTGGGTGCATCACCAGCAGCATCGGTACCTGCATGGGCAGGAAGACCGCTTTGAGATCGGCCAGCGCATCAAAGGAAACTCTGATCAGGAAGGGATTGATCGCAAGCGGTGTTGCATCATGCAGGATTGTGTAGCCATCAGGCACGGCGCGCGCGACTTCCGCGGCACCAATGCTGCCGGAAGCGCTGGGACGATTTTCAATCACAAAGGGTTGGTCGAGCTTTTGCGCGAGCTTCGGGAAAATCATGCGCGCCGTGGTATCGGCACCGCCACCAGGTGGCCAGGGCACCACCACGCGTACGGGGCGATTAGGCCAATCGCCACCCTGTGCCTGAACCGAAAGCGAAAGGAATGGGGTTGCCAACATCGCCGACAGCAGCGCCCGGCGACCAGGATAGAATTGGGTCATCATGCTCCCTTTTATGCCGCGCGGCGGATAAGGTCGGATGCGCGCTCCGCCAGCATCAGCACTGCCGGATGAATGTTTGAGGATGGCACCAGCGGAAAGACCGAAGCATCCACCACGCGCAAGCCCTGCACGCCACGCACACGCAATTCCTCATCCACGACGGAACGTTGATCCGCGCCCATGCGATTGGTGCCGCAAGGGTGATAAACGGTCGTGCCGGCACTGCGGATATAATCCAGCATTTCATCCTCGGAATCCGTGCTGGGGCCGGGGAATTGTTCGCTTTCGATCAGGCCGGCGAAGGGCTCGGTCGCCGCGATGCGCCGCCCAAGCTTGGCTGATTCCAGCATGATGCGGATATCGGAAGGCGCGGTCAGGTAATTCGCGCGGATCACTGGCTTGTCGGCCACATTCGGCGAACGCAGCGTCAAATCTCCGCGGCTATCCGGCCGGCAGACGCAGAAATTGAAGGTGAAGCCAGGATGCTTCGCAAGTGCATTCGCCGAAGCGCCCTGATTGCCGCCCAGGCTGAAATTGACGAATTGGAATTGCACTTCGGGTTCTTCCGATCCCGGCAGCACACGCGCAAAAAGGCTCGCTTCCGAAGCGCCCACCGCCATCTGGCCCTTACGGCGCAGTGCCCAATCCAGCCCAAGCCCAGCAGCGCGAATGGGGTTGGCCAGGATCTCATTCAAGGTGCCGCAAGGCTTGGCGCGATAGGCAAAGCGCACCATGAAATGATCCTGCAGATTCTTGCCCACTTCCGGTGCATTCACCTGCACCTGAATGCCCATCTCCCGCAGCGCGTTCGCCTCACCAATACCAGACAGCATCAACATTTTCGGGCTTTCGATGGCGCCGGATGACAAAAGCACCTCCCGCCGCGCGCGATAGGTTTCCTCACCCGCCGGGCCGCGCACCACCACACCAATGGCGCGGCCATTTTCGATCAGGATGCGCTGGCCCAGGCGTTCGGTTTCCACGCGCAGATTGGGCCGCTTCAAGGCAGGGCGCAGATAGGCCACCGCCGGGCTCCAGCGCCGCCCGCGATGCACATTCAATTGATTGGGCGCAACGCCTTCATACCAATCACCGTTATTGTCACGATTGCGCGTAAAACCAAGCTTGACGCAGGCTTCCACAAAGGCGCGACAACCGGTTGAGGGTTCAGGCACCTCCCCAATCCACATCGGGCCATCCTTGCCGCGAAATTCACTGTCCGGGCCTGCGAAATTCTCAAGCCGCTTGAAATAGGGCAGGCAGTCTTCATAAGACCAGCCGCGCGCGCCGGATTGCGACCAGCGATCATAATCGAGCGGGCTGCCGCGCAGAAATACCAGGCCATTGACGCTGCCCGAGCCACCAATCACGCGCCCGCGCGGCCAATAGACGCTGCGACCGCCAAGCTCCCCTTCCGCTTCGGTCTGGTAGTTCCAATCAAATTTCTTCGTTACATAAAGCCGCGCAAAGCCCATGGGGATGTGGATCCAGGGGTTGCGATCCCAGGGGCCGGCTTCCAGCATTGTAACACTCGTGCCGGGGTCTTCCGAAAGCCGCGTCGCCAGCACGCAGCCGGCCGAACCCCCACCCAGAATGACATAATCCGATTCGTGCTGCGCCATGGCGGCTGTCCCCCCGGTTTCCACTGAAAGCATGCCATTACCCCTCTGCAAGCTGCAACCTTGTTCTATAAGAGGGTATGGAATGGTCCTCGATTTACGGCTTTTTGGGCTTTCTGGGCGCCTGCTTCGCCGCGGCCATGTCGGGTGCTATCTTCACCCCGGGCCCCTGGTATGATGCGCTGAAAAAGCCAAGCTGGTGCCCGCCCAATTGGCTTTTCGCCCCAGCCTGGGCGGTGCTGTTCCTGATGATCGCGATTGCCGGCTGGCTGATTTGGGAAGCCGTGGGCTTTGCCGGCGGCGAGCTAGCGCTTGGGCTTTATGCGCTGCAATTGGTGCTGAATGCCGCCTGGTCAGGCATATTTTTTGGTATGCGGCGGATGGATTTGGCCTTTGCCGAGCTTTGCCTGCTGTGGCTTTCCATCCTCGCCTGCATCATCGTCTTCTGGCCGATTGATGTCCGCGCGGCATTGCTGATGGTGCCCTATCTGGCCTGGGTGAGCTTTGCCGGGGCGCTCAATTTCGCCATGTGGCGGTTGAATCCGGGCTTGCCGCGCTGACCGTTGCACCAAGGCGCCGAAGGCGGTGAGATAGGGCAAATAACGCCGGAGCCCACGCCGTGATCCGCCTTTTCGCCCTTGCCCTGATGGGCCTGCTTTCCCTGCCCGCCAGCGCGCAGCATTTGCGTATTGGCATTGCTTCAGACCCCGATGTCCTGGACCCCACATTGTCGCGCAGTGTCGCGGCGCGGCAGGTTTTTGCCGCCATGTGCGACAAGCTGGTGGATATTGATGAAAAGCTGAACATCGTCCCGCAGCTGGCCACCGCCTGGCGCTGGGAAGATCAGGGCCGCGCGCTGGTGCTGACGCTCAGGCCCGGTGTGCGCTTTCATGATGCCGCGGCGCTGGATGGCGAAGCGGCGGCGATTGGCTTGCGTCGGCATATCGAAACCGCGGCATCCACACGCAAGGCGGAATTGGGCCCGGTGCGCGAAGTGGCGGCGACCGGCCCGATGGAGGTCACCATCCGGCTATCCGAGCCCTTTGCCCCCTTGCTGGCGGCGCTGACGGACCGTGCCGGGATGCTGGTTTCACCGCGCCAGGCGCAGGTATTGGGTGCTGATTTTCAGCGCGAACCAGCCTGCGCCGGCCCCTTTCGCCTCACGCGCCGTGTGGCCCAGGACAGGATCGAACTAGAACGCTTCAATGAATATTGGAATGCGGCTGCCATGCATGCGCAGCGCGTGACTTATCGCCCAATCACTGATGCCACGATCCGCATGGCGAATTTGCGTGCTGGCGCCTTGGATGTGGTGGAACGCATCAGCCCTTCCGATGTGGCGGACATTCGCGCGGATCGGCGCACAAGGTTGGTGGAAGCGCCGTCACTCGCTTCCTTCTACATCGCGATCAATGTCGCGCATGGGCCGGCAGCCAATACGCCCTTGGGGCGGGATGCGCGGGTGCGCGAAGCCCTGGAACGCGCCATTGACAGGCAAGCGCTGGTGAATGTGGCTTTTGAGGGGCTTTGGCTTCCGGGCAATCAATCAGTCCCGCCGGGCCATGCCTTTTATGCCAATAGCCAGCCGATTCCGCCGCGCGGTGTGGCGCGGGCGCGTGCGCTACTGCGTGAAGCCGGGCATGATCGCGTGCGGATGAAGCTTTCCGTGCCAAACACCACAGATTACCTGCAAGCATCCGAAGTTATCCAAGCCATGGCGCGGGAAGCTGGCATTGATATTGAATTGCAAGTCATCGAAACCGCTACCTTGCTCCGCCAATGGACGGCCGGCGAGTTTGAATCGCTGATCATCCAATGGTCAGGCCGTGTCGATCTGGACCAGAATCTGTATAACTTCAACGCTTGTGGCCAGGCTTTGAATGGTGGGCGCTATTGCAATCCGGCGCTGGACACGGCTTTGAACGCGGCGCGTCAGAGTGTTGATCCGGCAGCGCGTGCCGCGGCTTATGAGGCAGCGGCGCGGATCTATCTGGCGGATCGGCCTTATATCTATCTGTGGCATCCACGCGTCTTGCATGGCGTGGGCGCCGCGATACAAGGACTGCAACCGGTGCCCGATGGCATCATCCGTATTCAGGGCCTGACAGGTGCAAGGGGATAGTAGCATGACCGAAACCATGAAGGCCGCGGTGGTGACTGCTGAGGGCGTCAAAGTGCAGCAGGCACCGCGCCCGGTGCCGGGACCAGAGCAGGTATTGGTGCGGGTGCGCGCAGCGGGTCTCAACCGCGCTGATCTTGGCGTTGCGGCTGGGCATGCGCATGGCCGCATGGGGGGTGCCGGCACCATTCTGGGGCTGGAATTCGCTGGTGAGGTTGCCGCAGTGGGCGCCGGCGTTGCTGGCATCAAGCCAGGTGATCGCGTGATGTGCGCCGGTTCCGGTGGCTATGCGGAATATGCCATTGCCGATATGGGTCGCGTGCAACCGGTGCCGGACCGCAACATGTCCTGGGAAAAGGCCGCGACGTTGCCGGTGGCGCTTTCCACCATGCATGATGCGCTCATTTCCAATGGCCGTTTGGCCAAGGGTGACGCAGTGCTGATCCTGGGTGCCTCCAGCGGCGTTGGGCTAATGGGCATGCAGATCGCGAAATATATGGGCGCGGGGCTGGTGATTGGCACCTCCACCAATGCCGAACGGCGGGCACGGCTCAAAGACTTCGGTGCGGATCACGCGGTGAACACCAATGACGCCGATTGGGCGGATCAGGTGCTGGCGCTGACCGAAGGGCGCGGTGTGCAATTGGTGATTGACCAGGTCTCGGGCGGGACCATCAATGCCGCCATGCGCGCCACCGCCATTCTGGGCCGCATTGTGAATGTCGGGCGGCTTGGCGGGGCGCGTAGCGATTTCGACTTTGATCTACACGCCACGCGCCGCATTGCCTATATCGGGGTCACGCATCGTACGCGCAGTGTCGCCGAAATCCGCGAAGAAGAACGCGTGGCAAAGCGCGATTTGCGCAATGGCGTGGATGAAGGCGTATTCAATTTGCCGATTGACCGCGTCTTTGCGCTTGATGAAGCGGTCGAAGCGCTCGCGCATATGAAGGCCAATGCGCATCTTGGCAAAATCATCCTGAAAACCTAAAGGAAACCCCCATGGCACGCGACGCAAGCCTGATCATTCGTGGTGGCACGCTGGTGGATGGCACAGGTGCGCCACCCTATGAAGCCGATATCGCCATTTGCGATGGGCGCATCCTGGAAATAGGCAAAATCTCCGCCCGCGCGCCGGAGGAGATTGACGCGAAGGGGCTAATCGTTACGCCGGGCTTTGTGGATATCCATACGCATTACGATGCCCAAGCCACCTGGAGCAGCCGGCTGCTGTCTTCTTCCATCAATGGCGTGACCACGGCGCTGCTTGGCAATTGCGGCGTGGGTTTCGCGCCCTGCAGGCCGGATCGGCGCGACATGCTGGTGAAGCTGATGGAGGGTGTGGAGGATTTGCCGGAGGTTGTGCTGACCGAAGGCCTGCCCTGGAATTGGGAAAGCTTCCCCGAATACATGGATGCGCTTGATGCGCGGCCCTATGACATGGATGTCGCCGCCATGGTGACGCATGCGCCCTTGCGCGTGCATGTGATGGGCGAAACGGCCGAGGCGCATGCGGTGGCGACACCCGAACAATGCGCTGAGATGGCGCGACTGACCGCTGAGGGACTTGCTGCCGGCGCGCTTGGCTTTTCGACATCGCGCGCCATTGCGCATCGCACCTTGGATGGTCGGCATATCCCAACCCTCGGCACGCCAGAGGCCGAGTTAGAGACCATCGCGCGCGCCATTCGCGCGCAAGGTTCGGGCTGGATGCAGGTGATTTCGGATTTTGACGATCCTGAAGATGAATTTGCGCGCCTGCAACGCATCGCTGCGGCATCGGGCCGACCAATGACATTCTCCATCTTGCAACGGGAATCCAAGCCAGGTCTGTGGCGCTGGCTGCTGGATAAGGTGGAAGCCGCGCATGAGGCCGGTGTGCCCATGTATGGTCAGGTAATGGGTCGGCCCGTTGGCTTGATGTTCGGCTTTGAGCTTTCGCAGCACCCCTTCCTGATGCGCGCTTCCTATCAGGCGATTGCGCATCTACCGTTTGAAAAGCGCATCGCTGCGCTGCGCGACACAGCCTTGCGCGCGCGCATCCTGGCCGAACCCACGGAAGACCCGGCACTACGCGTGCGGCTGAATAATTGGGAAAAGATTTTTGCGCTTGGCGATCCGCCTGATTATGAGCCTCCGCCCGAAAAATCAGTGGCGGCGATGGCGGCGGCGCGTGGTATGGACCCGGCGGCACTTTGCTTTGACATGATGATGGAAAAGGATGGCCGCGCCATTCTGAACCGGCCCATCCTAAACTACGCGGATGGAGATTTGACCGCGATCCGCAATATGGTGACGCATCCGCATACGCTGATGGGGCTTGGCGATGGTGGCGCGCATGTTGGTTATATCTGCGATGCGTCCTGCATGACGCATATGCTGGTGCATTGGGCGCGGGATCGTGCGCGCGGGCCGCGCCTGCCGCTGGAATTCGTAGTGAAGCGCATTTCGCGCGATAATGCGCATGCGCTCGGCCTTAAGGATCGTGGCATTCTGGCGCCGGGCAAGAAGGCCGATATCAATGTGATTGATTTCGGCCGACTGGCGCTGGAGATGCCCAAAATGCATTACGATCTGCCCGCCGGCGGCAAGCGGCTGATCCAAAAGGCGCAAGGCTATGTCGCCACTATCGTTGCAGGCACGCCCGTTTATCGCGAAGGGGAAGCAACCGGCGCGCTGCCTGGGCACTTGGTACGCGGCGCCAAGGTCGCTTAAGCCATCACGCCACCGCTACCGGCAGGCCCGCCCAGATTTCGTCAAGGCTGAGCGGGCGCGCCATCAGCCCCTGATCGGCGCACCAACATGATGCCAATTCCAGCGCTGGGTTCAGCGCGGCGCGGCTGCGGGGCGCGGTACCAGCCGCGTTGAATTGGCGCAGCACTTCAGCCACCAGCGCGGCATCACGCGCATGGGCGCCCTTGATCACCACAAGATGATTGACGGGCTTGAAGCCATAACGCGCTTGAAACGCCGCACCCGCTGCGGGAGGGTCCGGGAAGACGGTGCGCACATCATCACCAGCGGGTAATTCGAAGCCCATGATGGCAGCATCCAACGCACCGCTTTCGAATATACGGTTCAAGGTTTCGTCAGCACGTGCGCGCTGTACCCAGGGCGGGTCGCGGAAGCTTGGTTCATGCGCGTCTTCAAACGTCACCCACCGCATCGCATCCGCGCATAGCCCAAAACTTTCCTGCAAAACGCCCCTGATCCACATGCCGGTGGTTTGGCTATAAGCGCGCACGCCAATCCGCTTGCCGGCCAAATCGGCGGGGGCTTCAATACCCCTCCCCGCGCGGCAGAACATCGCGGTTTCCTGAAAGCGTTCCGCGACGACTAAAGGCAGCAGCACCAAATCTCGGCCGGCGGCTTTCGCCATCAGAAAAGTTGCAATCGCCATTTCGCTGATGTCAAAACGCCCTTCGCGCACCATGGGCGCGAAAGCCTTGCTGATGGGCTTTACCACCTGCATCGCAAGGCTAAGCGAGGCACTCGCGGTCTCGCCGCGATGCAGCGCCATGGTATGCGGGTAATCATCCACACAAATCGAAAGTGTCATGGCATTCATGCGCCAATCTCCTCAAAGAAAGCATCCACCAAAGCGTTGAAGGCGCTCGCGCGCTCAAAATGGCCGGAATGGCCAGCCTTATGCAGCACGGCGTAACGCGCGCCAGGAATGGCGCTGGCCATGGCGCGCGCGGCGAAGGGCGGCAGCACGATATCTTCCTCACTCGGGATGAACAGCAGCGGGCATTGCGCGGCAGCGAAGGACTCCGGGGCGCGGTTGCGCCCAGCCTGCAGCCGCGCGCGCACCGCTTCACGATCAAAGCCCTGGGTCAGGCCATAGACGTGGTTATAGAGGTGATACAGCATCGGCTGTTCCGCTGCCATGCGCGCGCCGGCCGCCGGGTTGATATGGCGCTTTAGCCCCGCTGCGCGCGCTGCCGCGCTTTCTTCCTGCCAGGTCTTTAGGCGTGATCGCTCTGGTTCGCGCATCTGGCGCGGGTCGAGCGTACCGGTGGTGGCCCCCAGCACCAAAGCCTTCACGCGCCCCGGGCGCAGCAGCGCATATTCAATGCCGGTCCAGCCGCCCATGGATTGGCAAATGATGCGAATATCGCCAAGGCCGAGCTCATCCACCAGGGCCGCGAGATCAGCGGCATAGGCAGCGGGATCTGGCCCTGCCGTCGGCGCGCTAGAAGGGAAAAAACCGCGATGGGAAAAGGCAACACACGTATAGCGCGGCGCGAAATGCGCGACCTGCTGCCACCAGGACATGAGATTGCCACCCAGCCCATGCGCGAAGACAATGGTGGGGCCTTCGCCCGTCACCTCATAGCGGATGCGCGCATCGGGGCGTTCAAGCCAGCCGGCACGGCGAGGCGGTGCGGCAAATGCGACTGGGTTGGTCATGGCTGTCTGTTCCCCAAGGCTTTCGCGGCATCATGGGGCAAAATGGCGCGCCTGTCTTGGGCTGGCATCCCAACCAATCCTTGCTAGGCTTCGGGCCGAAACGCATGAGGAAGCAACCATGGCTGAAGCGGATGCCGATACCTTCGATTACGTGATTGTGGGTGCAGGGGCGGCGGGGTCCATTCTTGCAGCGCGGCTAACGGAAGACCCGGAAACCACCGTTTGCGTACTGGAAGCCGGCCCGCCCGATACCAACCCCTTCATTCATATTCCTGCAGGATTTATCAAGGCTTTGGTGAATCCCGACATCACCTGGCAATTCAGCACTGAGCCCACCGAGAATACCGCCGGGCGTCGCGTGAAAACCGTCCAAGGCCGCACGCTGGGTGGCGGTTCTTCGATCAATGGCATGATCTATAATCGTGGTCAGCCGGGGGATCAGGATAGCTGGGGGCAGCGCGGCAATCGCGGTTGGGGCTATGCGGATTGCCTGCCCTATTACAAGCGGAGCGAGAAACGCCTCGGCTTTGGTGAGGAACGCCGCGGGCGCGATGGTGGCGTGCCTGTCACCGATATGGATTTGTTCAATCCCGTATCGGAAGCCTTTATCGCCGGCTGTGTCGCTGCCGGCATTCCGCGCAACCCGGATTATAATAATGGCAATCAGGCTGGGGTTGGGTATTTTCAGCGTACCATTCATCGCGGGCGACGCATCTCGGCCGCGCGCGGCTTTCTGTATCCTGCCATGGCACGCAAGACGCTTGATGTGCGCACGAATGCGCGGGCCTGCGGGATTATTCTGGAGGGCAAGCGCGCGATTGGCGTGCGCTATTTGAACCGGCGCGGCGGCACACCGCGTGAAGTACGTGCGCGGCGGGAAGTGATCATCTCGGCCGGCACCGCGAATACCGCGCGATTGTTGCAGGTATCCGGCATTGGTCCTGGCTGGCTATTACAAAAGCTTAGCGTGCCGGTGCTGCATGAATTGCGTGGTGTGGGCGAGAATTTCCGCGACCATTATGCAACGCGCGTCGTGATGCGCGCCAGGCCAGGTGTCACCACACTGAATGAATTGGCGCGTGGTGTGAAGCTTGCCGGGCAGGTGGCGCGATGGGCGATGGGGCGGCCTTCCATCCTCGCCACCGTGCCATCGCATGTCTATGTTTTCTGGAAATCCTTTGAAGGGCTGGATCAACCCGATCTGCAATGTGTCTTCACGCCGGGGTCTTATGCGGAAGGCAAGGTCTATGTGCTGGATGATTATCCGGGCGTGACCGCCGGCGCCTGGCAGCATCGGCCGGAAAGTATCGGCTGGGTGCGCGCGAAGACGGCCGATGTATTTGATGATCCCGAAATCCAGCCGAATTATTTGTCTGATCCCATGGATCGGCGCGTGCATCTGGGGGGAATTCGGCTGATCCGGCGCTTGCTCAATACGCCAGAACTCAGCCCCTTCCTGGAAGCGGAAGCCCTGCCCGGCCCGCATATCGATTCCGATGATGAGCTGATGGATTTCGCAAGGCGCAATGGGTCAACCACCTATCATTTGATCGGCACCGCGCGCATGGGGCCGAATACGGACCCAACCGCTGTGGTGGATGACAGGTTGCGCGTGCATGGGCTGGAAGGCTTACGCGTGGTGGATGCTTCCGTGATGCCGAACATGACCTCGGCCAATACCTACGCCACCACAATGATGATTGCTGAAAAGGCATCGGATTTCATGCGTGGCCGCCCGCCGCTGGAACCCATGCTTTAAGGCGCATCCCGTTCACATCCGTTCACGGGACACGCTCTGGACTTTTGTTTGATCGCATGTTCCGAGTCGCCAAATGAAGCCATTTGGCCTGAAAATGCTCAGAAACCGGGGGAGACAATAATGGAATTGCCGCTGCACGGCATGCGCGTGATTGAAGTGGGTCAGGCTTTGGCAGGCCCCCTCGCCGGCGTCATCATGGCCGATATGGGTGCGGATGTGATCAAGGTGGAAAAGCCCGATGGCGGCGATGATGCGCGCGCCTGGGGACCTCCCTTCGGGCCGGATGGTGAAACCTCGCTCTATTTCCACGGGCAGAATCGCAACAAGCGTTCCATCACGCTTGATCTGAAAAAGCCCGAAGATGTTGAAGCGTTGCACAAGCTTGTGGAAACGGCGGATGTACTGATTCAGAATCTGCGCCCTGGCGTGGTGGATGAAATCGGCATCGGGCCGGAAGCGATGCTCAAGCGCCATCCTCGGCTGGTCTTTTGCTCCATCTGGGCTTTTGGCCACGAAGGGCCGATGCGGTTAAAACCCGGTTTTGATCCGCTGCTGCAAGCCTATGGCGCCATGATGTCTGTTACGGGCCGGCCAGAAGACCCGCCGACGTTTTGCGGCGCTTCGATCAATGACAAGGCGACGGGTATGTTTTGTGTGATTGGTGCCTTGGCGGCTTTGCGCCAGCGGGACCGCACTGGCAAGGGCTGCCTGGTGGATACGTCACTGTTCGAGTCCGCCGTGCATTGGGTGGAAGGCCATTTGAATAATCACCTGGCGAGTGGCGATATCCCAAAGCGCCACGGCACGGGTGGCGCGGTGATTGTGCCCTATCAGGTGTTTGACACCGCCGATCGGCCTCTATGCCTCGCGGCAGGGAATGATCGGCTTTGGGCGCGGTGCGCGAAGGTGCTCGGCCATCCGGAATGGGCGAGCGATGCGCGCTTCGCGACCGGCCCCGCGCGCGTGCGCAACAAAGCGGTACTTTTGCCTTTGATTGCGGATGCGCTGCGTCTGCAGCCGCGCGATCATTGGCTGGCCGCGTTGGAGGCTGAGGGCGTGCCAAGCGGCCCGGTGAATGACATTGCGGAGCTCGCGGCAAGCCCGCAATTCGCTGCCATGGACATGATGCAAGCCCTTCCGCAAGGCGGCCCGCGCGTGGTTGGTTTGCCGATTTCCTTCAATCGTAGCCGGCCATTGTCTCGTCGTCCGGCGCCGCGCATCGGCCAGCATAATCAGGAAATTTTGGGCCGACCCTGAGGCCACCCAAACACCCTGGACTCTGATGGGGGTCCGCGATACCAGCCTTGCAACAAGCAAAGGCGGAGTCTCCCCCCATGCCCCTTACCAGCCGTTATTGGCAGGACCTCACCTGGCCGGAGTTCCGCGCCCTTCCCGCCAATACGGTTGCGGTTTTGCCCGTTGGTGCCATTGAACAGCATGGGCCACATTTGCCGGTGGCGGTGGATACTGCAATCAATCAGGGCATTGTCGCGCGCACGCTGAAAGTCATTCCGGATCATTTGCCGGTGCTGGTGCTGCCAACCCAGGCGGTGGCGCTTTCGGTGGAGCATTTGCGCTTTCCGGGCACCATCACCACCAGCGCGGAGACATTGCTTGCGCTGATCTGTGATATCGGTGCTTCGGTCGCGCGTGCCGGTGTGAAGCGGCTGGTGTTTTTGAACAGCCATGGCGGTAATGTCTCAGCACTTGATATCGCGGCGCGGCGCTTGCGCATTGAGCACGGGCTTTTCGTGGTGAATGCCATGTGGGCGCGCATGGGCAAGCCGGAAGCCTTGCGCGATCCGGTGGAAGCGCGCTTTGGCATTCATGCCGGGCGCGATGAAACGGCGGTGATGCTGGCGCTTCAGCCTGATCTGGTGCGCATGGAGAAGGCGCGGAATTTCGTCAGCCGCTGGCAGGGTGTTTCCACAGCCACTCCAAGCATGGCGCCCGATGCCGGTGCGCCGCCGGCCTGGCAGGCGCAGGATCTTGGCGGGGCGGGCGCGGTCGGCAATGCCTCGGCCGCCACGGTGGAAATTGGGGAGGCGCTGTTGGATCACGCGGCGCAGCGCATGGCGGCACTTTGGCAGCAGGTGGCTGGCATGGATATTGCGAACTGGCTGGAGCAGGAGCCCGATCCCGATGCCTGATATCGCTGCCTTCACCGCCGAATTGGGTGGCCTTGAACAATCCACCGATGCCGCACTGCTGCGCCAGAAAAGCCGCGACTTTTATTGGTATAGCCCCATCCTGAAGCGCCAATTGGATGGCAAGCGCGCGGATATCTGGCTGCGCCCGCAGAATGAAGATGAGGTAATGCGCATCCTGAATGCCGCGCGCCGCCATGGCGTGCCGATTACGGTGCGTGGTGGTGCGACGGGAAATTACGGCCAATGCGTGCCGCTAAATGGCGGTGCCGTGCTGGACACTACCGCCATGACAGCGCCGATTGCGCTGAAGGATGGCGTACTGGAAGCCGAAGCCGGTGCGCGCATGATTGATCTTGACCTCTGGGCGCGCGAACGCGGCTGGGAGCTACGGCTTTGGCCCAGCACCAAACGCACCGCGACCATTGCGGGTTTTGTCGCTGGCGGCGGTGCCGGTGTTGGTGGAATCACCCATGGCACCATGCGCGAACGCGGCAATCTGCTGGGTGTGCGTGTGGCGACGCTGCAAGACCCGCCCGCACTGCTCGATCTGGAAGGTGATGAGGCGAATCCGGTCAATCGCACCTATGGCACCACGGGCGTCATTACGCGCGTGCGCCTGCCGCTCACGCCGGCGCAGGATTGGCGGGATATCGCGGTGATGTTTTCGGATTTCGCGACGGCAGGGCGGTTTGCGCTGGCGCTGGCGTTTGCTGATGGCATCCCGAAGAAAATGTGTGCCGTGTTTGATGCACGCCTGCCGCCCTTCTTCCGTGCAATCGCGGATGTGGTGCCCGCCGATCATGCATTGGCGCTGGTGATGGTCGCACCTTCCGGCCTTGTTGCCTTGCGCGATATGGTGCGCGAACATGGTGGGCGGATTGTGGCAGATCAGGATACGGTGGCAGCGGAACGCGATCCTGAGGCAAGTCCCTTCTATGAATATTGCTGGAACCACACGACACTTCAGGTGTTGAAGCGGGATCGCGGTGTCACCTATCTGCAATGCCGCTTTCCCTTCGAAGGCACTTTGGAGTCGGTTGAAAAAGTGCGCGCAGCCTTCCCGGATGAGGTTTGGATGCACACGGAATGCGTGCGCTTTGGCGGACGCACCACCATGACAGCCCTACCGGTTATTCGCTGGAGAGACGATGCGCGGCTTGCCGAGATCATCGCTGGCTTTGAAGCCGCCGGTGCGGGCATTGCCAATCCGCATTTCTTCACCATCGAAGAAGGTTCTGGCTATCGCCGCGTGCCAGGCGATCAGCTTGGTTTCAAGCGCCGCGTTGATCCGCTGGGCCTGTTCAACCCCGGCAAGATGAAAAGTTTTGATGAACCAGAAAGTGATGCCCCATGAAGCACGATATTGCCGACCTGATGGCCGCGCTGCCTGATATTCGCTGGGTGACGGATGCTGCGCTGGTGCGCCAACGCAGCCGTGATTTCTTCTGGTACAGCCCCGTGCTGAAGCGCCAATTGAATGGCGTAAGCGCGGATGTGGTGGCCGAAGCACGGGATGAGGCTGATGTGGTGCGCATCCTTGCTGCCTGCCATGCGCGGCGCATTCCGGTGACACCGCGTGGTGCCGGTACGGGCAATTACGGCCAGGCCATGCCGCTTTTTGGCGGCGTGGTGCTGGATGTCTCGGCGCTCGATAAGCTGCTTTGGGCGAAGCCCGGCATGATGCGTGCGCAGGCCGGCGCCAGGTTGATCCAGCTTGATGAACAAACGCGCCTGCAAGTGGGCGGTGAATTGCGCTTTCATCCTTCTACCAAGCGCACAGCGACCATTGGTGGTTTTGTGGCTGGCGGTTCGGCAGGTGCGGGTTCCTGTATGTGGGGGTCATTTCGGGAGCCTGGCAATGTTCTTGGCCTGCGTGTGGTGACCATGGAAGAAACGCCGCGCATTCTGGAATTGCGCGGCGCGGAGATTGAAAAAGCCAATCACGCCTATGGCACCAATGGCATCATTACTGAGGTGGAAATGCCCCTCGCCCCCGCGCATGATTGGGTGGATGTGATGATGGCCTTCCCAAGCTTCGTGGAAGCAGCCCGCTTTGCGGAGGCTGTGACTTTGGCCGATGGCATTGTGAAAAAGCTTGCGACAGTGGTTGCCGCGCCCGCGCCGCAGCAATATTTCCGACATTTCGAGGGCCGTATTCCAGCGGGCATGAGTGTTGCGCTGCTGATGATCGCGGCGCCCTTCCTGGAAGCTTTTGAAGCCCTGAAGGCCAAGCACGGCGCGACGCAGGCGGAATTCTATCGCTGCCCTACGGAAGAAGCGGTGGTGCCGCTTTACGAACATTCCTGGAACCACACTACGCTGCAGGCGCTGAAACTTGATCGCGGCATCACCTATCTGCAAACGCTGTTTCCGCCGCCGGGCCACATGGCGTTGGTGGAAAAAATGGAAGCGCTGCTCGGTGATGAAGTGCCGATGCATCTGGAATTCGTGCGTTTCGGCGGGCATGTCACCTGCTTCGGCCTGCAATTGGTCCGCTATACCAGCGAGGAACGCTTGGCCGAGATTATTCGCATTCATGAAGCCAATGGCTGCCCGGTCTTCAACCCGCATGCGTTCTCATTGGAAGAAGGCGGCATGAAGCGCGTGGATGCGCGGCAATTGGCCTTCAAGAAGGAAGCCGATCCATTGGGTCTGCTCAATCCCGGCAAGATGCTCGCCTGGGATGATCCGGAATGGTCGCCCGATCGCCCGCGCACGCATTACATGTATGGCGACCCGGATGCGCCCGAAATTGAGGAAAAGTTGGATTAGGCCAGTGCGATGCGGGTGTTGTTGATTCATTGCCATCCGCGAGCGGAGAGTTTTTCGGCGGCTTTGCGCGATGCGGCACGGCAAATGCTGGAAGCCGCCGGGCATGAAGTGGAATGCCGTGATCTTTACACGGAAGGCTTCAACGCGGCGCTAAGCGATTCCGAGCATCGCAATTATCTGGATCTGTCGCTGCATTCACAGGATATCGCGGATCATGTCGCTTCCCTGCAAAGGGCAGAGGCTTTGCTGCTCATCTATCCCACTTGGTGGTACGGGCTGCCCGCCATGCTGAAGGGCTGGTTTGATCGCATCTGGGCGCCTGGGGTTGCCTTCAGGCTCGGCGATGGAGCGATAGAAGCGCTGCTGACGAACATCACGCGCATCGGTGTAGTGACAACCTATGGTTCGCCCTTGTGGTTTTTGTGGTTGATTGGCTGGCCGGACAAGAAGCTGATCAATCGCGGCCTCAGGCGGTTATGCGCTCGCGGGTGCAGCGTGGAATGGCTGATGCTGACACGAATGGATCAGCGCACCGCGCCGGAACGCGCGGCATTTTTGGCAAAGGTGAAGGCGCGGCTTGGCCGGTGGTAGAGCATTTTCAAGCCAAGTGAACTCACTTGGCGACTCGGAAAATGCGATCAAAAAACTACTCGAAAAGGTGATCCAATTCGCGCCAATCCGGCACTTCCGCATCCAGCACTTCGCCATTGCGCAGCACAATCCGATCCACTTGCGGGCGTGATAGCCATTCAGTCATGTGGCGCGCGCGAAACAGGATAAGATCAGCCGGGGCGCCCGTACAGATCATGCCCGCCCCTTGCAGCCCCATCACCGCCGCTGGCCGCGCACCGACAGAAAGCGGCCAATCACCATAGGGGTGATCCAGATGCAGGATGCGGGTCGCTTCGCGCATCACCTCCACCATGTCGAGATCACCATAGGCATAGAAAGGATCGCGCGTATTATCGGAGGCGAGGGAGACAGAAACACCCGCCGACTGCATTTCATGCACCAGCGTCACACCCCGCCAGCGCGGTGTCCGTCCTGGCTCGCGGTCCTGCAAATACATATTGCACATGGGCAGCACCACAATGGCAACACCGGCATCGGCGCAGGCCTTGATGGTTTCCAGCGCGAATTCATCTGTCTGGCGTGAGAGGGAACAGCAATGGCCGCATTGGATACGCCCTTTGAAGCAGCGCCGCATCGCGGTCAGCGCAATTTCGCGCAAGGCACGCGCGCCAGTCTCCCCGCTCTCATCCACATGCAAATCAAGATCGAGCCCGCGCGCTTCGGCAAGAGCGAAGAAATGGTCTAGCATGGGTTGGAAGTCAGGCGAAATGTCATCATGAACGCCACCGGAAAGCCGCGTCACCATGCCCAGGACGCCACCGGATTCCGCGACAATATCGGCAAGCTGCGCGCCCTCATCCCCCGCAAACCGATCAAGCGGCGCGATGGAGGAAGCCTGCAAAGTGATGCGGCCTGCCCAATCATCGCGCAGCTGGCGGAACATGCGCCAGGCCTTGGGCGCATGGGGCATGTAGCTATCCAAATGCGTGCGCACCGCAACCGTGCCATGGGCGTAAGCCGCACGCAACGCAAATTCAGCGCGCGCGCGCATGTCGGCTTCAGACCAATTCACATCGCGATCCGCCATCACGGTGGTGAGCGCTCCGAAGAAAGTGCCATCCGGATTGGCCGCGCGCTGCCAGATATGGCCCTTATCCAAATGCGTATGCGCATCCAGCATGCCGGGCCAGATCTGCCCACCATCCAGGGAAACCCCATCGGGGGTAGAGCCCAACGGCGCGATGGCGGCAATGCGCCCCTGCTCAACCCGAAGGTCAAACCGCGCAATGCCATCACGGTCGAGGGGCAGAGCGGCCGCGCCTTCCAGTACCGCCGCCGGGGCGCGCGCATCACGTAACCAGAAATCACTGCCTGCGCCGGCCAAGGCAGCGCGGGTCTTCGCCATGGCGGCGCTCATCGCCGATCCCCCCGACCCATCGCACTTTCATGCCAATGGCGCAGCAGCAGATGCGTGAGCAGGCTGAGTGAAAGGAAAATCGCAATCCCAGTAGTGGACACCAGCACAAGGGCCGCGAACATGCGCGGGATTTGCAGCTGATACCCTGCTTCCAGAATGCGATAGGCCAAGCCCGAAGCACTGCCACCAGTACCCGCGACAAATTCCGCGACAATGGCGCCAATGAGCGCAAGGCCACCGGAAATCCGCAAGCCTGCCAGGAAGTAAGGCAGGGCGGAGGGCAGCAATAGCCGCGTCAGCACCTGCCAACGCGATGCTCGATAAAGCTTGAACAGATCCTTCAAATTATGATCCGCCGAATTCAACCCAACTGTCGTATTTGACAGGATCGGAAAGAAGGCAACGATCCAGGCACAGATCAGCAAGGATATCGCGATGTCATCCACCCAAATGATGATCAGCGGCGCAATCGCCACAATAGGAGTGACTTGCAGGATGACCGCGAAGGGAAACAGCGACAATTCAATGATGCGCGACTGCGCAAAAAGAATGGCCAGCACCAGCCCCAAAATCGCCGCCACCGATAGCGCCATGAAGGTGATTTTCAGTGTGATCAGTAGGGAAACGGAAAGCGATCCCCAATCGCGCAGCAGCGTCTGCCAAATCGCAATCGGCCCTGGCAGGATGTAGGGCGGGATTTCACGCACCCGCACCATCATCTCCCAGCCGCCCAGGAACAGCAGCGCGAGCAGGGTGGGCGCCAGAATGCGCAGCCAGGTGCCTTCCAAAAAACTGCCAGCGGCGGGTGTGGCTTTAGTGCTCTCACTCATGGGCACCTCCCATGGCAGAAGAAAGCGCCAGGGATACGGTGCGGCATTGCGCGGCATATTCGGGGGAGGTGCGGAATTCCTCGCCCCGTTCCGCCGGCGCGGTGATGGCGACTTCCTCCGCAATCCGGCCCGGGCGCGGGGCCATCACCATAATGCGCTCCGCCAGATAGACGCTTTCAAACACCGAATGGGTCACGAAAATCACCGTAAAACGTTCCTGCGCCCAAAGCTGCACCAGATCATTGTTCAACCGAAAGCGCGTGATTTCATCGAGCGCCGCGAAGGGTTCATCCATCAACAGAATGCGCGGGCGGGTTACCAAGGCGCGCGCGATGGAAACACGCATGCGCATGCCGCCAGACAAGGCGCGGGGATAGGCTTTCTCAAACCCCTTCAAATCAACGCGGGCGATCCATTCGGCGGCGCGTTCTTCGGCTTCGCGTCGTTTCTTGCCGGCCAATTCAAGCGGCAGCGCGACATTGCGTATCACATTGGCCCAGGGCATCAGCGTGGGTTCCTGGAACACAAAGCCGATATCACGCTCAACCTCACCAGTGGCGTCATGCGTGGCCATGGGCCATTCCATGGTACCAGCGCTTGGCGACGTCAGCCCCGCAATCAGGCGCAGCAGCGTGGATTTGCCGCAGCCCGAAGGCCCCAGAAGAGCGATGAAATCGCCTGGCATGATTGTCAGATCAATGCCATCCAATGCAAGGGTTCCCGTCGCGTAGCGCTTGGAAACCCCAGTGAGCGAAAGCAGCGGGCGCCGAGGGCTCAAGCCAAGCCGACCCGCCTATTGACGAAGCGCAGCGAATAGGCGCGCTTCACATCAAGCCCAGGCGGCATCACTTCCGCATCGCGCATGGCGGTATAGAAGGCTTCCCAGCGCGCATCCGTCATGGCGCCAATGCCAAGGCGTTCCGCATCGCCGGAGAAGACAATGCCGCGTTCATTCAGGGCGCGGACGGCGTAATCAATCTTCTCCTGCGTCATTTCCTGATTGTCGCGCATGATGAGCGCATTGGCCGCCGCCACATCCTGCCCGCGCAAATACTGCGTCCAACCCTGCATGGTGGCATCCACAAAGCGCT
>VGDM01000020.1 GCA_016869715.1 Alphaproteobacteria bacterium | reverse complement strand
TTTCTTTCGGGGTTCGCTAGCAGGGAATAGGATCGCAAAGTATGGCCAAGAAGCCAGCAGCCGCCGCGGGTGGCAATGCCGTCTCCAAGGTTATGGAGATGATCAAGGAACACAGCGTCGAATATGTGGATTTCCGTTTCACGGATCCGCGCGGCAAGTGGCAGCATACCGCCCAGCATGTTTCGACCATTGAGCCGGAAGTCTTCGAAGAGGGGATCATGTTTGATGGCTCTTCGATCGCAGGTTGGAAGGCGATCAATGAATCCGACATGATCCTGATGCCGGACGCGACGACGGCGGTGATGGATCCCTTCTCGGCCAAGCCGCAGATCATCCTGTTCTGCGACATTTATGAACCCTCCACCGGCCAGCGCTACAACCGCGACCCGCGCTCTACCGCAAAGAAGGCGGAAGAATTCCTGAAATCCACCGGGATTGGCGATACCGCCTTCTTCGGTCCGGAAGCGGAATTTTTCGTGTTCGACAATGTGAAGTTCGGCACGGGCGGCAATTTCGGCCATTTCTCGCTGGATAGCGTTGAAGGCCCTGGCGCCAATATGAAGGATTTCCCTGAAGGGAATATGGGCCATCGCCCGGTGGTGAAGGGTGGCTATTTCCCGGTGCCGCCGGTGGATAGCGAACAGGATCTGCGCGCCGAGATGCTCTCCACCATGGGGGAGATGGGCTTGCCGATCGAAAAGCATCACCATGAAGTGGCGCAGTCCCAGCATGAGCTCGGCACGAAGTTCGGCCCGCTGGTGAAGCAGGCGGATTTCATGCAGATCTACAAATACTGCGTGCACAATGTCGCCCATAGCTACGGCAAGACCGCGACCTTCATGCCGAAGCCGATCTATGGCGATAATGGTTCGGGCATGCATGTGCACCAGTCCATCTGGAAGGCTGGCAAGCCGGTATTCGCCGGCAATGGCTATGCCGATCTGTCGGAAACGGCGCTGTACTACATTGGCGGCATCATCAAGCACGCCAAGGCGCTGAATGCCTTCACCAACCCGCTGACCAATTCCTACAAGCGGTTGATCCCGGGTTTTGAGGCGCCCGTGTTGCTCGCCTATTCCGCGCGCAACCGTTCGGCTTCCTGCCGCATTCCTTACGCGACCAGCCCGAAGGCGAAGCGCGTTGAAGTCCGCTTCCCGGATCCGGGTGCGAATCCCTACCTTGCCTTCGCTGCCATGCTGATGGCCGGCATTGATGGCATCAAGAACAAGATCCATCCGGGCGACCCGATGGATAAGGATCTCTATGACCTGCCGCCGGAAGAGCTGAAGGGCATTCCGACCGTGTGCGGTTCCTTGCGTGAAGCGCTGCAGGCGCTGGAAGCGGATCACGACTTCCTGCTCGCTGGCGATGTCTTCTCCAAGGATCAGATCGAAAGCTATATCGAGCTCAAGTGGACGGATGTGTACAAGTTTGAACACACTCCGCACCCGGTTGAGTTTGAGATGTACTACTCCGTCTGATCTGCTTCAGGTCGGATAGGGAAGGGGCCCCGCAGGATATGTGGGGCCCTTTTGCATTTCGGGGGACGGCGTGATCAGCTAGGCGCCATGATCCCTGATCCCAAAACCTTCCTCTCCAACCCTGCCCTGCTGGATGAAGCCCTGGCGGGTGGCGATATCGCGCCCTTGTTGATGGTGCTGGTGCATCTTTCGGGCGAAGCGGAATGGCTTGACCGCTTCGCACCCCATATCAAGGGGCCCTGGAATTTCCATGAAGCGGCGCCGGATGAATTGCGCGCTGAACTCCGCGCCCGGCTGCGCGACGTCTTGTTGGATTATGCGCAAAGCGGGCGCGCATTGCCTGCGGAACCACCCGAGCACCTGCTGCACCGGATGCTTTCTGTTGGCGTTGGGGCAGAGGTGCCGGCGGAATACCTACCGCTGATCCGCGAAGAAACCGTGGTGGATGCGCCGGACCCGAAGACCGTGCAGTGGCGCCGAGATGTGCCGGCAGCGCGCCGCGCGTCCTTCCGCACTGGCATTATCGGCGCGGGTGTTTCCGGCCTGCTGATGGCGATCAAGCTGCAGGAAGCCGGGCTGCCCTTCACGATTTTTGAGAAGAATGATGCGGTCGGCGGCACCTGGTATGAAAACGACTATCCTGGCTGCGGCGTGGATACGCCCAATCATTTCTATTCCCTGTCCTTCGAACCCAATCACGATTGGCCGGAGCATTTCTCCAAGCGCGATCAGCTTTGGCAGTATTTGGAAGGCATCACCGACAAATACGGGCTGCGGCGGCATGTGCACCTGAATACCAGTGTCACCGCCGCGCATTATGATGAAGCGGCGGCGCTCTGGCGCGTGACCACTCGCCATGCCGATGGCCGCGAAGAAACCCATGAGTTTGAAGCGCTGATCGGCGCCGTTGGCACGATCAGTCGCCCGGTCATTCCACCCATTCCGGGCGTTGAGGAGTTTGACGGCCCGCTTTTTCATACCGCGCGCTGGGATCACAGCATTGCGTTGGATGGCAAGCGTGTGGCGATG
Organism: Alphaproteobacteria bacterium; assembly: GCA_016869715.1. GTDB lineage: Bacteria > Pseudomonadota > Alphaproteobacteria > Acetobacterales > Acetobacteraceae > Neoroseomonas. The sequence goes on along the minus strand of VGDM01000020.1, from coordinate 42,623 downwards.
ATCGGCACCGGCGCATCCGGCATGCAGGCCGGGCCTTCCATTGCGCCTAAGCTTGGCCATTTCACGATTTTCCAGCGCCAGGCGCATTGGGCAGTCTATAACGCCAATTACCACGCGGTGGTGACGGAGGCGAAGAAAACCGCGCTTAAGCATATTCCCTTTTATGCCAAATGGTATCGCTTCCAGCTTTTATGGGCATCCGCTGATGGCATGCATGCGTCGCTCCATAAGGATCCGAATTGGGACCAGCCCGCGCAATCGCTCAATGCGACAAACCAAAAACTGCGCGAGGATATTATCGGCTATATCAAGACGCAGATCGGCAATCGCACCGATTTGCTGGAAAAGGTGGTGCCGCCTTATCCGCCCTATGGCAAGCGCATGCTGCGCGATAATGGCTGGTACAAGATGTTGACCGCACCGCATGTGGAACTTGTCACTACACCCATCGCGCGCATTGTGAAGGATGGTGTGGAGACCAAGGATGGCCGCCACCATCCCGCCGATGTCATCATCATGGCAACAGGTTTTGATGGCGTCAAGGCGCTTGGATCTTTGGATGTTTTTGGTCGCGACGGTGTCTCGGTGCGTACACTTTGGGGCGATGATGACCCGCGCGCCTTCCTTGGCATTACCGTGCCACGCTTTCCGAATTTCTTTATGCTCTATGGGCCAGGCACGAATCTCGCGCATGGCGGCAGCGCCATGTTCCATTCGGAATGCCAGGTGCGTTACATCATGCAGGCCATTCGTGAATTGGTGGAGAGCGGTGCGCGCAGCATCGAAATCCGCGAAGATCGCTGTGCGGCCTATAATGATTTCCTGGACGCGACCCATGCCCGCATGGTCTGGACGCATCCGGGGGTCGGCAGTTGGTACAAGAACAAGGCGGGCAGGGTGGTGACCAATTCACCCTTCCGGCTCGTGGATTACCGGCGCATGACGGAAAATCTTGATCCTGCCGATTATGTTATTGCGTAGCGTCTGATCCGCGTAGGCGGCATCACCGAAGCGGTGAATCAGCCGCTCAAATGCTGCTCCAAATCTCCAGAAAGCGGTCAATATCAGCCTCATCATTATAGACATGCGGGCTGATGCGCAGGCGCCCAAGCCGGGGTGCGACATGCGCGCCTGAAGCCGCCAGTTTTTCAATCAGCCCCTCCGGCATGCTATCCGGAAAGGCGAGGCTCAAAATATGCGGCACGCGAAAGCGCTTTTCGGTGAGCGCCGCACCTTGCGCTGCCAGGCCGTCAGCCAACCGATCTGTCAGCACGCCAAGCCTTTCGCTGATGGCAGCCGGGCCCCATTCAGCCATCATCTCCATGCCCACGGCCGCCATTTCGAGGGAGATGAAATGATCGCGCTCCCCCATATCAAACCGGCGCGCGGTGGGGGCAAAGCTCGTGTCCTTCAAATAGGGTGCAGCTTCGGATGCGATGGCGCGGCGGCCAAAACCCGTTTGCTCCAATGGCACGCCTTCCTGCCGACGCTTGGCGATATACATGAAGGCGCGGCCATAAGGCCCGAGCACCCATTTGTAGGTCGGGAAAATCAAAAAATCGGGATCGAGGGTTGCGACATCAATCAGTGTTACGCCGGCACCATGTGTCGCATCCACCAATAGCGTCGCACCTATGGCGCGCAAGGCAGGCCCGATGGCCGCGATATCAATCGCCCCACCATCGGCCCAATGCACGGAGGAGATTGAGGCGAGCGAAACCGGCGCCGCACCGGGCCGCGCGATGGCTTCCAGCACGGAAGAGGTCCAATCACCATTGGCGGGGCGGCGCACCACCTCCACCACAAAACCCTGGGCCGCGGCGCGCGTCATCCATTCCAGGACGGGGGAGGAATGGTCGTCTTCCACCAGCAAAACCCGCGTGCCAGCGGGGGGCGCAAAAATCTTGCCCGCCACGGCCACGCCATAGGAGACCGAGGGGATCAGCGCCACATCCTCAGGCGCCGCGCCAATCAGGGCTGCGGCGGCAGCGCGGGTTCTTTCGTGCTGAGCGCGGGCAAGGCCAGGGTCCACCTCCCAGGGGCGTGCCTTACGCTCCACCCCGTCATGCCCGGCGGCCTGAACGGCGCGGGGCAGGGGGCTCCAGGAGGCCGCGTTGAGGTAGCAGACATCCCGCGGGATATCGAAGGCATCGCGTTGGCAGGGCAGCATGGCGGGGTTCCTTGGTTGGGCGTGGGCGCCACAAGCTTAGGGGCAGTTCGTAGGCCAGGGAAAGCCACCGCTTTCGCTTGAGATTCGCCGCCGAATGTTGGACAAGAGGCGTCAGAGGAAGAGGTAAGCCAATGTCCGAAGCCAAAGGTTTTGCGCGCATCTACCAGCCGGCGAAATCCGCCATGCAATCCGGCCGCGCCGCAAAGGCAGGGTGGGTGCTGAGTTTCGTGCCGAGCGAAGCGCAGCGTGCTGATCAATTGGTGGGCTGGTATGGCTCGGCCGATACGGCAAAGCAGGTGACGCTGCAGTTCGATACCCGCGATCAGGCGATTGCCTATGCCGAGGTGCAGGGCCTGCGTTATGAAGCCGAAGCGCCAGCCAAGGCCGCGGGTGCCATCAAGCCGAAAGTCTATGCCGATAATTTCAAATTCGGCCGGCATGAGAATTGGTCGCATTGACGTTGCGTTTTCAGGGCGCCCTTAGCTCAGTTGGATAGAGCAACAGCCTTCTAAGCTGTGGGTCGGTGGTTCGAATCCACCAGGGCGCGCCACCCCCATGCTTCCGCAAGTCACCGCCACCTTTGGGTTTTCCTCTGCTTGGGGTAACCTCTCCCCATCAATAAAAACAATCACCAGGGGGCGTCATACACATGCAAAACATTACTCGGCGCGGGCTTGGCGCCTTGACCGCAACCGCGCTCAGCCTGCCCTACCTTGCACGCGCGGCGGATTGGCCGACGCGGCCAGTGACCTTGCTCGTGCCCTATCCGCCCGGCGGGCCTTCGGATGTTTCAACGCGGCCGTTGATGGAACCGCTTTCGCGCATTCTGGGCCAGCCCGTGGTGATCGAAAATCGCGCCGGGGCAGGGGGCAGCATTGGCGCGCAAGCAGTCGCGCAATCGCGCGATGGCCATACGGTGCTGATTTTTCCAACCGCGGTGCTGACCATCAGCCCGCATGTCATGGCGCAACTGCCCTATGATCCCGCAACGGCCTTTATCCCCGTCGCGCGCATCACGCTTGGCTATAGTGTTATTGCGTCTCATCCATCCTTGCCCTTCCGCGACGCAGCCGGGCTGATCGCCTATGGCAAGGCCAATCCTGGGCAATTGCGTTTCGGCTCCGCCGGGCCTGGTACCATCACGCAATTGACCGGAGAACTTTTCGGCGATGTCACCGGCATCAGGCTGGAACATGTGCCCTATCGTGGTTCCGCGCCATCCCTCACCGATGCGCTGGCCGGACGCGTGCAGTTGTTGTTTGATTCGGTTGCTGTGCCGGCGGTGAATGATGGCAAGCTCATTGGCATTGCGACGATTGGCGAGAACCGAAATCCATCACTGCCCAATGTGCCGACGCTGGCCGAGATCGGGCTGGAACGCGCGCTCGCCATTCCTTGGTTTGGCGTCGCCGCCCCCGCTTCCATGCCACCTGCCGCAGTGGCGCGACTGACTGAGGCGCTAAGGCAAGCCACCGCCATGCCCGAAGTCGCCAGCGCCATGGCCCCGGCCGGCATTGTGCCGGCCTTTGAAGGCGGCAGTGTTTTCGCCGAACGTGTCCGCCGCGAGCGAGAGATGTATGGCGCGCTCGCGAAGCGCATTGGCATCCAACCGCAATGATGCAAGCCTGATCCTGTGCCCGATATCGCAGCGCATCTCGCGCTGATTTTTGATGGCATCAATATCTGGACCGCGCTTGGCGTGACGTTCGTCGCGGGGCTGATGCGCGGCTTTGCGGGTTTCGGGTCCGCAATGCTGATGGCGCCGATCTTCGCCATGCTGTTCGGCTCGGCCGATATGGTGGTGACGGTGGTGGCGATTGAATTGATCGTCTCCTTCCAATTATTTCCGCAGGTACGCCATCAGGCCGATTGGAAGCTGCTGACGCCGATGAGCATCGCGGCCTGCGCCGCCATGCCGCTTGGTGTCTGGCTGCTTACGAATGTGGACAAGAATGCGATCATCACATCGGTCTCCGCGGTGATCGTTTTCTTTGTGGTGATCATGTGGAGTGGCTGGCGCTACAAGGGACGCAGAAGCCAGCCGGCCACCATTCTGGTTGGCGCCATTTCAGGTGCCATGATGGCGACCACAAGTGTCGGCGGCCCGCCGGTGCTGCTTTATCTGCTCTCCGGCAATGACCCGCCGCAGGTGAACCGCGCCAATATCGTCACCTATTATTTCCTGACGCAATTTTTGCTGATTGCGATTGTCATGGCCTCAGGCGTTGCCGGGGTGACGGCGCTGATCCGGGCCGCGATTTTACTACCGGTCATGGTGCTGGGCGCCTGGGTAGGCGGGCGCGCCTTTCAGGGCATTGGCAATGAACAGCTTTACCGGCAGGTGGCTTTGACCATTCTGTTCTGCACGGGGATGTTTGGGTTGTTGCGCGGATTTCTGCTGTAAACGATGACGCAACAGTGTTTCACGGCCTGATCCCGGGTGTTTCAACTTCCATCCCGCGCGCCCTTTCCATCAAAAAGGCCTCAATGGCGATGAATGCCGCCGATCCATAAGCAAAGGGCTCGGCGCGCACACCCACCATGCAACCGCGCAGGCGCCGTTGCAGCGAACCGACACCCTGCCATTCCAGACGATAGATCGGATAGCCTGTCGGATGGCCTTGCGGAATGACGCTGCCGGCAAGCCTGCGGCCAGCATTGTCATCATGGCATTGCGCACAAGACAGATCGAGCTGCCCGAGCTGCGTCATGTAAATGCTCTGCCCCTGGGCGCGCGCGGCGCGCATGCCGGCATCATCCGGCGGCGCAATCGGCAGGCCGCGCGATTGATGCGCGACATAACTGGTCAGCGCTAGAAGTTCCTGGCCTTCACGCGCCAAGGGCGCGCTGCCTTGCCGTGTTTCGCGGCATTGGATGATGCGCCCGGCCAGATCAATCGCCGCACCCTGCGCTGCGTCAAAGGCAGGATACCGCGCTGCGACACCGCGCATGCTGCTTGCCGCATCACCATGGCAATCGGCGCAGGATTGCGCTGCAGGGTTGGGTTTGCGGCCCCACAGCGCTTCCCCATCCAGCACCCACAACATGCCTGGATTCATGCTGTCATCACGCTGCATCGCCTGGGCTTCAGGGCGCATATCGAAAAGCCCTGAACGCCTTTCCTCAGCCACCGCCACTGAACAACAGGCCAGCAGCGCGGCAATGATGCGCTTCATGTCACGGTAATGTGGCGCGTCTCAGTCTGCGCGAAGCCGTTATCGCCTTCCCAGGTAAAGCTGATCGGGCCGGATTGCGTCGCGATGGTGGTGAAGGCGATGAAGGGATTGGCCGCGATGGCCGGCGATAGGGTCGCGTTGAAAACAACCTCCCCATCATAGCGGCAGGTGAAATTCCAGATGATATCGCGTGGCTGCAAGACACCTTCGGCATTTGGGCGATAGCCGGTTTCCATGACATGCTGGATCAAAGCACGCATTTCAATCACCGCGCCTTTCTCCGCCGATGTCGGGACCCGTAGCAACACGCGTGCCATGGCTTACCCCTCCACGCAGGCGGCCAGGGTGACAACCACCATGACGCGCTGCGCCCATAAACTGCCATCACTCATTTCCGCCACCGCCACCAAATCCTGAGTGGTCGCGAGGCGAATATGGGTCGCGAGGTAAGCCCGCCCGGATCGCGGCCCGAATTGCGCGATGATCACATTGGGCTGCGGATTGCGTTCATTGAAAACGCCAATCCGGCGCACATGATCCGCCGCAGTCATGGATGTTTCCACCGCCACCGAAATCGGCACGGCATTGCCGTTTTCCACGAGCGGCGAGACATCAAGTCGCACACGCCCTTCGCGCATCGGCTGACCGCCCGTGAATTGCCGCAAGGCTTCAGAAAGGCTTTGCCGATCCGCACGCGTTGGCGCTGGCAATAACAGCGCACCTGGTGCCGCCAGCAAAACGCGCCGTGTGATTTTCATGGCGCCTTCTCCGCCTTCAGCCCCATGAGAAAGGCGAGCACATCCTCGATCTCCGCCGCGCTCAATATCGGCCTCTCACGCCAATTGGCCCCAACACGATTAAGGCCCTCGATCCGATGATAGGCAGGCATGATGCTCTCCGGATTGACGCGCTTATTGTCCATCAGCCGTAGCCGTAACTGCCCTTCATTCCAGCGACTGCCGGCACCTTCAAGGCTCGGCGCCAGATTGCCTTGCAGGGGTTCTTCAGGGAATGGCCCGCTATGGCAAAGCAGGCAAAAACCCTTCTGCCGATCAGCGACAATCGCACGCCCACGGGCTGTATCACCCGCGCTGCCTGTCAGCGATTGAACCACCGCATCACTTGCCACCATTGGTGCCTGCGCGCTGGCCATGGCGGGCATTGCCACGGTCAGCAGCAGGCTTGCCAGTAACCGCGCTCTCCTCACGCTCGCTTGAGGTCAGCATGCTTCACCGGCAAATGCCGCACCCGCTTGCCGGTCGCGGCAAAGATCGCATTCAGCACTGCCGGCGCAGCGACAGCGATGGTGGGTTCGCCAACACCGCCCCAGAAGCCACCCGATTGCAGGATGATGGTCTCAACCTTCGGCATCTCATCCATGCGCAGCACCTGGTAGGTATCGAAATTCGCCTGCTCGATACTGCCATTCTTCACGGTGCATTCGCTATGCAGCGCGGCTGACAGCCCATAGACAAAGGATCCTTCCACCTGCATTTCGATCTGCTGTGGGTTGACCGCATGGCCGCAATCCGTGGCCGCAACAATGCGATGGATTTTGAGCCCTCCCTTATCGCTGACGGAAACTTCAGCGCAGGCCGCGACATAGCTGCCAAAGCCATGGGTCTGAGCGAGGCCCCGGAACACTTGCTGGCCGTTCACCGGCGCGGCAGTGCTACCCCAACCCACGCGTTCCGCCACCGCGTTCAGGACAGCCAAATGGCGCGGATGATTGGCCATCAGCGCGCGTCGAAACGCCAAGGGGTCCTTGCCCGCCGCAAGGGCCAATTCATCCATGAAGCATTCAAGATAAATCGCGTTTTGGTTCAGGTTCACTCCACGCCAGAAGCCAGGCGGTACATGCGGGTTGCGCATGGCGTGATCAATCAGCAGGTTCGGGATGGTATAGCCGATATCCGCTTCCCCACCGCTGGCATTCAGCCCCTGAAACGCCACCGGGTCGCGCCCATCACGGATGTTTTGCGGGAAAATGCCGGCGACGATGGATTGGCCGGAAATCCGTATATGCAGGCCAACCAGATTACCCTGCGCATCCAAGCCACCTTGCAACTTGCACATGGTCACCGGGTGGAAGCGGCCTTGCAGCATATCTTCCTCGCGCGACCAGATCATTTTGATCGGCGTACCCGGAACCTGCTTGGCAATCGCAACCGCCTGACGCACCCAATCATGCACCGCGCCGCGCCGCCCAAAGCCGCCGCCAAGGTGGATCTTATGCACCTCACACCGCGCCGGCGGCAGGCCGGCGGCTTCAGCAGTTGCAGCGAGTGCCGCTTCACCATTCTGTGTTGGCGTCCAAACCTCGCAACGCTCTGGCGTCCAAAGCGCGGTCGCGTTCATCGTCTCCATGCAGGCATGGTTCTGATGCGGGTAGCCATAAACCGCTTCAATGCGCTTGGCCCGCGCCGCCAGCGCTGCCCGCGCATCGCCATTGCGATTGCCGACCGCCGCTTCAGGCGCATCCAGACCTGCCTTGATGACCTCGGCAAAGGCAGCGGAGGATGCGCTGGCATGCTGCCCCTCATCCCAAGTGATCTTTACCGCATCCAGCGCTTTCTTGGCGCGCCACCAGGTATCAGCGACTACCGCCACGGCATTGTCACCCACGCGCAGCACATGCTTGACGCCGGGCATGGCTTCCGCCGCCTTGCTGTCAATGGCGCCGATCTTGCCGCCAAAAACCGGGCAGGCATGGATTGCTGCATTCAGCATGCCGGGCAGGCGCAAATCCATGCCATAGACCTGGCTACCATTCAGCTTTTCCGCCGTATCCAGCCGCGCGATGGATTTGCCGGCAATCTTCCAATTTCTCGGGTCCTTCAGGGGAATATCGGTGGGCGGGGTCAGGCGCGCCGCCGCTTCCGCCACTGCGCCGAAGCTGGTGCTGCGCCCGCTTGGGCCATGGATAATCCTGCTATTGGCCGCGCTGCATTCACCAACCGGCACGCCCCATGCGTTGGCCGCCGCCTGCACCAGCATCATCCGCGCTGCCGCGCCACCCTTGCGCACATAATCATGGCTGTCGCGAATGCCGCGGCTGCCACCGGTGGACATATTCCCCCAGGCGCGATTGCGCGCCAGGTTCTGGCCCGGTGTCGGATATTCCGTGGTGACTTTTGACCAATTGCATTCCAATTCCTCGGCAACCAATTGCGCGAGGCCCGTCAGCGTGCCTTGTCCCATTTCCGAACGCGCAATACGGATGACCACCGTGTCATCAGGCCGCACCACGACCCAGACATTGATCTCGGGCACGCCAGCACTGCCTTGCGCGGCAGCGGATTTCATCAGCGGCGCATGAAAGCCGAAGGTGAAGGCACCAAGAGCCGAGGAAACCGTCGCCAGCAGGCCACGGCGGGAGGCGTTTGTGATGGCATTCATGATGCTTCTCCCCTTCAGCCGCTTGTGCCGATGCCAGCGGCGCGCTGGATGCCGGCAAGAACACGATTATAGGTGCCGCAACGGCAGATATTCGTCATTTCCTCACGAATCTGCGCTTCCGTCGGCTTCGGATTGGTCGCGAGCAAGGCGCTGGCCGCCATGATCATGCCGGGCTGGCAGAAGCCGCATTGCGGCACATCAAGGGCAAGCCAGGCCTGCTGGATGGGGTGGCTGCTATCCGGCGAAAGCCCTTCAATCGTCACGATCTTTTGGTTTTCGTTGAAGGCGGAAACCGGCATGGAACAGGCGCGCACCGCAGCACCATCCACATGCACCGTGCAGGACCCGCATTGCGCAACCCCGCAGCCATATTTCGTGCCCGTCAGGCCAAGCTGTTCGCGCAATACCCAAAGCAGCGGCGTATCCGCTTCCACCTGGATATCTATGACGCGGCCATTCACATTGAGTTTCGCCACTGCTGCCTCCGGTTTTTGTTGCCCCTGCGCGGACCTTGCCGCCTTCAGCCGGGGGGAAAAGCAACCCCGTTCTCACCGGCCAGAGACGCGTAGACGCCCATTGGGGTAAGGCTAACCTGAACTGGCGATGGCTAAAAAGACATATTTGGCGTGAGTTGGTTCAACCCCTCACGCCCCATCACCACTTCCGCGATACCAGGCGGCAATCTCATCGCCCTGCATTGCAATAACGCGCGGATCAGCGGCCAATTCGGCAAAAAGCGCTGCCAGCGCGTCAATCCTATGCGGCACGGCCGAGATATAGGGGTGGATCGCGATGCACATGATCTTCACGCCCGAAGCGCTCTCAGCCTCCGCAATCAAGCGCTTGGCGTGCAGCCGCGCGCGGCGGGGCAATTCCGCCTCATCATGGTGCTGGATCATCACCACGGGAATGTCGTTCAATTCAACCGAATAGGGCAGGGAGAGCAGCTCCCCATGCGCGGTCGCGACACGCGCGGGCAGGTCATCCACCACGAAATCACCAAGCCAGTTGATGCCGGCCTCAGCGAGCAAATCAGGCGTTTCCAGTGTTTCGGTGAGCCCCGGCCCGAGCCAGCCATGGCAGGCGCGGCCCGTGAAATCTGCAATGGTCTTGACCGTGCGGCTGATCGCTTCCCGTTGATCCGGCATTTTGTGCGTGGGCACCTGCACCCAGCCATGGCCCATGAATTCCCACCCCGCATCGCGCGCCGCGGCGGCCACGCGCGGATAGGCGCCAATCACGCTGCCATTGATGGAAAGTGTCGGGCGCATGCCATAGTTTTCAAACATTTCCAGAAAACGCCAAAAGCCCACACGCATCCCATATTCATGCCAGGCCCAATTCGGCAGATCGGGCTGCAGCACGGCAGCGGTCGGCGCCACCAGCACCTGGCGCGGCATCGGGTTTTCGATCAGCCAATTCTCGATATTGACCACAGGCCACAGGATCAGCTTCTGCCCACCAGGGAGGCTGTGGCGCGGGCGATCGGCAGGCGCAGTGTAGCGCAGCCGCTCAACAGGGTTGGTCACGCTGCTTTCTTCCCATGATGGCTATGCAGCCGTGCTGAGAGATCACGCCGAACCACATTGAATTCCGGTGAGGATACATCGCGCGGCCTTGGCAATTCGATGCGATGTTCACTCGCAATGCGCCCCGGCCCTGGTTCCATCACCACCACACGATCGGCAAGAAAAATCGCCTCCTCAATCGAATGCGTGACAAACAGCACCGTCAGCTTCGTGCGCTGCCAGATATCGAGCAATTCATCCTGCAAGCGTTCCCGCGTCATGGCATCAAGGGCGCCGAAGGGCTCATCCATCAGCACCATTTCGGCATCATTGGCGAGAACACGGGCAATCGCGACGCGCTGCTTCATCCCGCCTGAGAGTTGATGCGGATAGGCATCGGCGAAACGCGAAAGCCCCACCATATCCACAAAGCGATCCACCAGGATGCGAAGCTCCGCTTTGGGCAAGCCGCGCGAGGCCGGGCCGAAGCCGATATTCTGCCGCACGGGAAGCCAGGGAAACAGCCCGTAATCCTGAAACACCATGCCACGATCCGGCGCGGGGCCAGTAATCGGCTTGTCCCACATCAGCGCCTCACCGGCGCTTGGTGGTTCAAACCCCGCAACAATGCGGAGCAAGGTGGATTTGCCGCAGCCCGAAGCGCCGATCAAGCAAACGAATTCGCCTTTCTCAATAAGAAGATTGGCATCGCTCAAGGCTTCGATGCGCTGGTCATTCAGCTCATAGACCTTGCCGACATGGCGGAGATCAAGAATGGGCAGTTCAGGCATGGTGCGAAGGGCTCCAGCGCAGCAGACGGTTCATGATGGCAACAATGACGCAGTCGGAAATGAAGCCGGCAATTCCGATTACGATCATGCCGCAAATCACTAATTCGGTGCGTGACAAGGTGCGGCCATCCATGATCACGGCGCCGAGCCCTTGCGGCACGCCGGTCATCTCGCCGACCACAATCACGAACCAGGCAAGCCCAAGGCCGAGCCTCAGCCCCGTGAAGATGGAAGGGAGTGAGGCCGGCAGCACCACGCGAAAGAATTGCGCTGTGCCGGAACAGCCCAGCATGGAAGCCGCTTCAAACAACCGCTTTTCCACACTGCGCACGCCAAACACTGTATTCAGCAGAATGGGGTAAAAGGCACCGAGGAAGACCAGGAAGAAAGCCGAACGCGGCCCAAGCCCGAACAGGATCATGGAAAGCGGCAGCCAGGCCGTCACCGGAATGGGGCGCATCAATTGCAGGAAGGGATCGAGCAGTGCCCGCACCTGTTCATTGCGCCCAATCAGCAATCCAAGCGGCACCGCCACCAGCGCGGCCAGCGCGAAACCGCCATAGACGCGCTGCATGGACGCAAACAAATGGATATGGAGTGTGGCGGAGAACGCATCATCCCAAATGCCGCCAACCGCGAAATCCACCATATATTCGGCAACATCGGCGGGGGAGGGGATAAGCCGTGTCATCCCCGCCTTCACCGCCAAATGCCAACCCAATAGCAGGATAAGCGGCACCACAAGCGCGAGCATAAACCCCTTGAGCCGCGGCCCGATAATCCCCCCGCGCCGCGACTTCTTGCCTTTCGCCGTGCTTTCGGCGGCTACACTCGCGCTCATCAATCAAACCTTCAGGACATTGCGACTTCGTTGGAAAAGCGCGGGTTGAGGAATTTGTCGAAATTCGGCAGGGCGCGGATTTGGCGCATTTCCAGCATTTGCTGCGCATAGGCGCGGGATTGCGTCATCACCGTATCGTCAAGCTTCCAGGTATATTCGACATTATTCTCGGCCAGCGCACGGTCCACGGCGGCACGCTGCGCGCCCAGAATGCGCACGGTCGCCTCCGCCACCTCTGCCTTATTGGCCATCATGTGCTCACTGGCGCGGCGATGAATGCCGAGCATGGTCCTGACCAGGGCAGGGTCTTGCGCGATCACCGCCTCAGATGTCGCGAAAATCATGTTCAGGCCACCCATGGCGGTGCCATAGGGGAATTCCACCAATTGCCCGACGCCCGAGGAAAGCGAAAGCCCAGGCGCGGGTTCCGCGCCCACATAGGCATCAATATCGCCGCGGGAGAGCATGGCGTGCATTTCACCAAAGGGCACGCGCACGCTGGTGACATCGCGCACCGTCATGCCGTTCTGGCGGAGCCGCTCCAGGATGAACACTTCCTGAGTCGAGCCCGGCCAAATGCCAACGCGCTTGCCGCGCAGCCCTGCAATGTCACGAATGCCAGAACCCGCCTTGGCAATCACGCCCATGCCGCGATTGCAGAAGGCGCCCACCACCACAACGGGTTCACCCGCCGCGGCGCCAAGCGTGCCGGCAGCAATACCAAAACCGCCGAAATCAACGCTGCGCGTCACCACCGCATTCTTGCCATCGGTCGGGCTGTCGAAGGTGATGATTTCAATGGTCAGCTCCGCCGGCGCGAAGCGCTGATAGAAATGCGGTGTCATGGAATGGATCAGCCGGAGCGACCCCATCTTCACCGTGCGCGCAGCTTGTGCACGTGCAATGGAAGGGGCGGCGAGGGGCGCCAGCGCAATGGCACCCAAAAGATGACGACGTTGCATCATGAATTCTCCTTTTGTTGAAGCCTCAAGCGGGGGTTGCGATGCCGGCCATAAAGGCGCGCCAGCCACCAAAACGGGTAATGTCTTCCGCGCCCTGCAAGCCTTCCGGTTCCACCAGAAAACCCTTGGGCCGAGAGCCATCGGCCAAAAGCAGCGTGCCGATGCCAAGCGGGGCAGGAATGCGTGAGACAAAGCGGCCAAAGCCATCATCAGGCAGGGCCCAAACCTCGGTCGCCATCGCGGCACCGGTGCCGGGTGCCACACGCAGCAAGCCAGGCCGACGCGGTGGGCCGCCTGCCAGGGCGTAAAGCCGATAGCAGGGCTCGGTCAGCACGGCGCGACGCAGCAAACCACCTTCAGCGACCAATTCATGATTGAGCGGCAAGCCCGAAAGATGCGCGCCAACAACGACAATTTCGATCATGCGGCGCGGGCCTTCTCTGCTGCTGCCAAACGGCGCGTGAATTCCTGCGCGAGCGCCATCAGCGCCGCATCGCTGCCGCGTGGGCCGATCAGCGTAATGCCGGCCGGCAGCCCATCCGGGCGCTTCGGCCCCGGCACCGCCAAGGCTGCAAGGTCAAGCAGATTGACGAAATTCGTATATACCCCTAGCCGCGCATTGGGCGCGAAGGGATCGGCTTCAAGCGCCGCCAAGGTCGGGAAACAGGGGACCGAGGGCACCACCAGCACCTCATGCGCCGCGAAGAAATCCTCGGCGACACGGCGATATTCAGCAAGCTTATACATGCCACGAAACGCATCCACGGCGCTGAAACCCTTCGCGCCATCAATGATTTTTTGCGTCACGGGATGCAGCGCACCAGGATGGGCGCGCGCGAAATCACCAAAGGCTGCTGCGCGTTCCGCAACCCAGGGGCCTTCATACAAAAGCTTGGCGGCATCAAGCATTTCGGTAATCGCGGCTTCTATGGCCGAAGGCAGCAAGGCCAACGCCGCCGTCCAAGCCGCGCGCCCGGCGGCATCATCCAAATGCGTATCCGCCGCGCGCGGCACCGCAATGCGTTGAGGCACAGCACTTGGTTCGCACCAAGTCATCAACCGGCTGAAGGGATCAGCGCGATCCTCACCGGCCAAGGCAGCAAAGCCCGCCCAGGCATCTTCAAGACACGTGGCGAAGACCGATACGCAATCCAGGCTGCGACACGCCGGCACCACGCCGCGCGTTGAAATGGCGCCGACGCTCGGCTTCAGCCCGACAATCCCATTCAGCGCCGCCGGCACGCGCCCCGAACCCGCCGTATCGGTCCCGAGTGACAGCGTCACAATCCCTCGCGCCACCGCGACTGCCGATCCAGACGAAGACCCACCCGGCACGTGATCCGGCGATGCGGCATTGCGCGGCACAGGATAAGGTGTGCGCACGCCAACCAAGCCGGTCGCGAATTGGTCCAGATTGGTCTTACCAAGAATTATCGCCCCTCCGGCGCGGAGCCGACGCACCGCTTCCGCATCCTCGGTTGGGATATGGGTGAAAGCCGGGCAGGCAGCGGTCATGGGCCGGCCGGCGACAGCAATGTTATCCTTCACCGCCACTGGCAGGCCCCAAAACGGATAGGCCACCGGGTCAAAGCCGGGCAGGGCGCCGATCGCAGCGTCCATGGCCTCGGGCGGCGTCACATCCAGGAAAATCCCGGGATCATTGGCCGCTTCCAGCCGGCGCAATGCCTCGGCCACGACAAACTCAGGGGACAGCCCAGCATGATAGGCGGCATGCAGCGTCGCCTTTTGGAAGGGAAGAATGCTTAAATCCATTACATTGCTTCCGCAAACCGCGTGCCGCCCGAAAAGCGGGCTGAGCCCACCAATTGTATACAGTTTTGCATACAAATTAGGCGACCCACCATGCATTTGCCCAAGCGCGCGGCGAGTTTCAAAACCACACCTCCCGCCCAGCCATCAGGCCCAGGCTGCCCTCGGTCGCCGCCAAATGGGCGCGCATCGCCGCCGCCGCTGCCGCGCTATCGCCCGCGCAAATCGCCGTAATGATGGCGCCGTGTTCCGCATGGGAAGCCGCCAGCCGATCCTTGCCGCCAAGCTGCGCGGCGCGAAACGGGGCCAGGCGCCGACGCGTTACCTTGGCCAATTCGGCCAAATAGGCATTGCCTGCACCCTGATACAGTGCCTCATGGAAGGCAACATTGGCCGCGCGATAGGCGGCCACATCCTGCACCAAAACCAGCCGCGCCATCGCCTCATGCCGCGCCTTCAATTTGATTTTTGTCCTGCGTGGCGAGGCTTCCGCGCAAAGCCGGGCGCAGATCGCCTCAAGCTCCGCCATGACGGCAAACATCTCAGCGATGCGCCGCGGTTCGGGCCGCGCCACCACCGCTCTGCGGCGCGGGCGCTGCTCGACCAGGCCAGTTGCGACCAGCAGGCGCAGCGCTTCCCGAACCGGGGTGCGGGAAGCGCCATGCGCAAGGGCAAGGCGTTCTTCTTCCAGCGTCGTGCCGGGGGGGATTTCGCCGCGCGTGATTGCCTCGGCAAGCGCAGCGGCGATGCCCTCTGCACGGGTTGGGCGGGTCTCCGGAGGGGCGGGCAGGGTGGCAAGGTCAAGCGGCATTGGGTGCGGCGTCCGTCAAAGACTGGGGTTTTCGGGACTTACTCAGCATGCCGCGTGCCGCGGCGTCTGGCCGGGGCTTTCGCGCCCTGGGCCTCAGCGTCTATAAAGCCATGGGAAAGGGGGCAAAGGGCGAGGCCGCGATGAAGGGCATGGCGGCGGAGACGCGGGTAATGACCACGCGCGTCGATAGGCTGGCCGCCAAGCTTGGCCCTGGCAAGCTGCTGCTTGCCGTAAGACCGGGCGTCGCGCCCTTCCAGCGCGTGCTTGGCATTCGGCAAATCCCCTATCGCGGGCCGATCTTTCGCGTATTGCCCGGCGTGCTTGGGACCATGGCGCCCAAGGAGGATTTGCTGCTGCTGCCCGATCAGGGCGCGGTATTTCAGGGCAAAGCCTATCGTGTGGGCGATCTGGCGGATGGCATCGCGATCATGGCCGAGGAGGCGCCGCCTAATTTCACTGCCATTGAAATCCTGCTTGAAGCGCATGCCGCGATCCTGCTGCAGGGGGCACAGCTTGAAGCTGGCCTGCCCCAACCTGGGGCGCCTGGTGGGCTCACAAGCGTGGCGCTTGATGACGCCATTTCCAGTTATTTGGCCATCGCCGCCGCCGAAATTGCGTTGGAAGAAGCCGCGGCAGAGGGCCGTCCTGCCGGTCCTCTGCTGAAGCCCATCGGCTGAACCCAAGCGCAAAAACATGTGGGCCCTTTGCGCGTTATGGGCCACTCGCAAACCGGCTTCGCGTGGGCAACAATGTCTGATAGCGTTTTGTCACTTACCGGGAGAGACGAGCCTGGCCGCTTCGTTTCTGACGAATTGGCGGATCCAAGCAAAAGCAAATAACGAAGGAGGAAGACAAATCATAATGCAGCGCAGAACAGCCTTCGGCCTCGCCCTTTCGGCCGGCCTCGCCCCCAGCATCCTGCGTGCGCAGGGCGCCTGGCGCCCTACGCGACCCATCCGCCTGATCGTGGCCGCCGCGCCAGGCGGTTCCAATGACATTGTTGGCCGCATCCTGGCTGAGGCCGTGGGCCAGATCCTCGGCCAACCCATGATTGTCGAAAACCGCGCTGGCGCCGGCAGCGTGATCGGGTCCGAAGCCGCGGCACGCGCCCCGGCGGATGGCTATACGCTTTTGATCAATAGCTCGCTCGCCCCCGTGCCGGCCATGGTCTCCCGCATGCCCTATAACACCGTGACAGATTTCGAAGGCATTGCGATTGTGGGCTTTTCGCCGCATCTTTTGGTGGTCAATCCCCGCGTGGAAGCGCGCACGGCACAGGAATTCGTGGCCCTACTCCGCGCCAATCCGGGGCGCTTCAACTATGCCTCGGCGGGGATTGGCAGCGGTCCGCATATCGGCGGGCTTTTGTTCATGAACCTGATGAATGTGCAGGTGGAGACCGTGCATTACCGTGGTGGTGGACCCGGCGTTGCGGCGATGGTCTCGGGCGAGGCGCATTTCGGCACGCCGACCATGGCCTCATCCCTTGGGCAGGTGCGCGGCGGCAATCTGCGCGCCCTGGCGGTCTTGTCGGACCACCGCAGCCCAGCGCTGCCCGATCTGCCAAACGCGCCGGAAGCGGGCCTGCCCGGCGTGGTGTTTGAGGAATTTTTCCCGGTGGTCGCACCCAGGGGCACGCCGCCTGAGGCCGTGGCGACGCTTGGCGCCGCCTTCCGCCAGGCGGTCCAGCAAACCGCCACCCGCCTGAACGACACAGCCGGGGTGACGCCGCGACCCGGTTTTGAAACCAATGCGCAGGTCATGACCTTCGTGCGCGAAGCCGTCGAGAAATACACCCGCATTCTGCGCGCGGCTGGTATTGACCCGGAATAAGCCGCGCCTTGCATTACAAGGCCGGCCCACTCTGGCATAAGCCACATAAACCGGAGAACCCATCATGACCGAAGCTGCAATCATCGGCTGGGCACACAGCCCCTTTGGCAAGCTTGAAGGCGAACCCGATCTGGAAAGCCTGATCGCCCGTGTCGCCCGCGCCGCGATTGAGGATGCCGGCATTTCTCCCACCGAAATTGATGCCGGCTTTGTCGGC
Organism: Alphaproteobacteria bacterium; assembly: GCA_016869715.1. GTDB lineage: Bacteria > Pseudomonadota > Alphaproteobacteria > Acetobacterales > Acetobacteraceae > Neoroseomonas. Next base: position 25,145 of record VGDM01000020.1, on the reverse strand, counting down.
ATTTTTGGTGAGGGTTTTACGCCCCAGGGCTTCCCGGCCTCGCTGCTGTTGCAAAGCGTGCCGGAAATGCGCTTCCGCCCCATCACGCGCTATGAAAACGCGTGCGCCACGGGAAGTGCTGCCATTCATGGCGCGCGGGATTTCATCGCCGCCGGGCGCGGGCGCTTCGCGCTGGTGGTGGGTGCCGAGAAAATGACCGCGACCCCCGGCCCCAAGATTGGCGAGATTCTGCTGACCGCTTCCTATCGCAAGACGGAATCGGACATTGAAGGCGGCTTTGCCGGCGTATTTGGCCGCATTGCGGAAGCCTATTTCCAGCGCCATGGCGATCAATCCGATGCACTCGCGATGATTGCGTCCAAGAACCACAAGAATGGCGTGGACAATCCCTGGGCGCAGATGCGCAAGGATTTCGGCTTCGATTTCTGTCGGAACGAGAGTGAGAAGAACCCCTATGTGGCACGGCCCTTGAAGCGCACCGATTGCTCTCTGGTGTCCGATGGCGCAGCGGCCCTGGTGCTGGCCGATGCCGAAACGGCGAAAACCATGGGCAAATCCATCCGCTTCCGCGCCGCCGTGCAGGTGAATGAATACCTGCCCATCGCGGTGCGCGATATCATCCGCTTTGACGGTGCCCGGGCTGCCTGGCAGCGCGCCTATGAACAGGCCGGGGTGGGCGTGGGTGACCTTTCCTTTGTGGAGACCCATGACTGCTTCACCATCGCCGAGCTCATTGAATACGAAGCGATGGGGCTTGCCCCCGAAGGCAAGGGCGGCCGCGCCGCCCTGGAAGGCTGGACAGCGGCAGGCGGCAAGCTGCCGGTGAACCGCTCGGGCGGGCTGAAGGCCAAGGGCCATCCGATTGGCGCCACTGGCGTTTCCATGCATGTGCTGGCGGCGATGCAGCTTTGCGGCCAGGCGGGTGCGATGCAACTTCCGCGTGCCGATTTGGCGGGTGTCTTCAATATGGGCGGCGCGGCGGTGGCGAATTATGTCTCAATTTTGGAGCGTGCTGGCTGATAAAAGTATTCTTGGCGCAACCCTGGTGCCAAAAATCTTGGCACGCTTGATGCATGGTCACCCATGTCTGGTAGCGGGATAGCCCGCTCCTGGCAGCTTAGCCTTCCTCAACCTTGCCTAAGGGCCACCTCAGTCGGGTGGCCCTCTTTTTTGGGAATTTCTTTTCGCATTTCGCAACGCATTTTAACCCCTATATAGACAAAACAAGAACATCCACTTTTACGTGTATTTCTGCAGCAGATAACACTCTCCACCCTTCCTTCACTTCCGTCGCCTACAGCGAACGAAGCCGCCCTGGCCTTGCTGGCTTTTCCTGAGGCGGAACCGTTCTGGAGTGAAGTGCATGAGACTGTGCTTTACCTGCCGCCCGAACCCATGGGGCAAAGGCGATGGCATGTAAGCCCCAAACGCCAGGTCCTAGGGTGGTTGAGCCTCGTGGATAATCGCGTGACCTTTGACACCAGCCTGCAGATCCGCGCGCTTGGCCAAGCCGCGATTGGCCTGCTTGGTCTGGGCCGCTGTTCTGCCACGCCCCTCTCCAGCCTTTCTGATCCGCTGGATAGCAGCCCCCGTTTGGAACCCAAAGCCGCTGCCGCCCTGGTGCAGGCTTGCGCCGCCGCCACCTGGAACCCGGTTGAGGGTTAACGGGACGTCACCCTGGATGGCGCGCCGGGCCTTTGCTTCACCATTCGCCACGCCGGCAGCGGTACCTGGGCCTTGGCGATCCAGGGCAACAATAGCCTGCCCGGCGGCGGCGGATTAGATACGGTCACGGGCCTTGCCGATTTCGCCATGTTCGCGGCCCGCGTCGCCACCGCTCTGGTCAGGCCGGGGCGCCGCCCAGCGCGTATCGTAGTGTATATGCTCGATCTTGACGGGGTGCGCCACACCACCACCAATCTTGGCCATGCCGCGCAGGAAGAATTGTTGCGCGCTGCTGCGCGGCGGCTTTCCGCCGTAATCCGGGGCACAGACCTGGTCGTACGCCTTGCCGGCGATGAATTTGCAATTCTGCAATCAGATGGCTCCGCTGCCTTTCAGGCAGAAGCCATGGCGAAGCGCCTAACCGCTTTGCTCGGGCACCCCTATCTGGTGTTCGGGGAGACCGTCACCGTGACGCCACGGCTTGGCTCCGTGCTGGCGCCGGAAGTTGGCAATGACGCATCCCTGCTGCTGCGTTGTGCCGGCCTCGCGCGTTCCAGCCTGGAGCAGGAGGCAGCGGCGACGCCGCGCTGGTGCCGCTTCAGCGCCGATATGGATGCCCGCGCCAAGGCGCCGCGCAATGCCGAAGCGGCGCTGCGCCACGCCGTATTCGCCCAGCAATTTGAACAGCATAACCAGCCACTTATCGCCTTGCCTACCGGCCGGCTGACAGGGTTTGAGGCGCTGATCCGCTGGCGTCATCCTGCGGCCGGCTTGGTGCCTCCAGGTGATTTCCTCCCATTGGCCGAAAAACTTGGTCTGATGGGGCGGATTGGCGATTGGGTGATCCGGGAAGCCTGCCGCACAGCGGCGCGCTGGCCAAAATCCCTCTCTGTCGCGGTCAATATCGCCCCAGCACAATTCAAAGATGGGCGGCTTTTGGACACGCTGCGCACGGCGCTCAAGGAAACTGAACTGGCCCCGAACCGGCTGGAATTGGAAGTGACCGAAACCGCGCTGCTGCCGGCGAGTGGTGATGCGCCGGCGCAATTGGCCGCTATCCGCGCGCTTGGCTGCCACATTGCCATGGATGATTTCGGCACGGGGTATTCATCGCTGACGCAGTTGCGGTCCTTCCCCTTTGATAGGCTGAAGGTGGATCGGTCCTTCATCCGGGATTTGCCGGAAAGCTCGCAAAGCCTGGCAATCCTGCGCTCGGTGGTCGGGCTTGGGCGCAGCCTTGGCATTGCCGTGACGGCTGAGGGGGTGGAAACCCCGGATCAGATGCGGCTCTTGATCCTGGAAGGCTGCAATAGCGCCCGGGGCTATCTGATTGGTAAGCCGAAAGAAGCTTCGGCCTATGCGGCGCTGATTGCCAATCTGCCGGCAGAAGGGCTCGGCCTGGGCTGACCCCGCTTCATGCCGGCAGCAGAATGGTCGCCGCCGCCTGAGCCGCAATGCCCTCGCCACGGCCGGTAAAGCCAAGCCGTTCCGTCGTAGTGGCTTTGACCGAGACCGCCGCCACATCCATATCGGCCAGATCAGCGATGCGCGCGCGCATGGCGTCCGCATGCGGGGCGATTTTCGGCCTTTCGCAAATCAGGGTTACGTCAAGATGCACCAAAACGCCGCCGCGCGCCGCAACCCGACCGGCCGCATGACGCAGGAAGGCCGCACTTTCGGCATCCTTCCAATCCGCCTGAGAGGGCGGGAACCAACGCCCGATATCGCCTTCCGCCAGTGCGCCATAAATCGCGTCACATAGCGCATGCAGCCCAACATCGGCATCGGAATGTCCATCAAGACCAAGACCATGTGGGACATTGATGCCGCACAAGATCAATGGGCGCCCCGCAACAAGCCGATGCACATCAAAGCCAGTGCCGGTGCGCGGCATCATGCGGGCCATCATTTCAGCTTCCACGCGGGCAAGATCCTCGGGCCAGGTGATTTTCACGTTACGCTCACTGCCCGGCACAATGGCAACCGTTTGGCCGAGCGCCTCCAGCAATGAAGCATCGTCCGTTACGGCCCCAGCGCGCGCTTCATGGGCCGCGCAAAGCGGAGCATAGCGAAAGGCCTGCGGGGTTTGTGCACGAAACAGCGCCTCACGCGGCACGGTCGCCTCAATGACGCCGCCGACAGCGCGCTTCAGCGTATCGGCCACCGGTTGGGCCGGGATGGCGCCGGGATGCTGTTCCAGGGCAGCGAGCAGGGCAGGGATGGTGCCCTTCGGAATGATGGGGCGCGCCGCATCATGCACCAGAACATGATCCGGCGCCTCCGCCGCAATGGCTGCCAAGCCGGCGCGCACACTCTCCTCCCGTGCCGCTCCGCCAGCCACAACGGGCAAATAGGGCAGACCCTGCAATAGCCCGGCGACAAAGGCTTCATCGCCAGCGGGGGCTACGGGTTGCAACGCGGCTACCAGGCCTTCCGCCAAAAGCGCTTCCGCAGCATGGCGCAGCACTGGCCGGCCCAGCAAGGGAAGGAATTGCTTGGGCTGCGCCGCGCCAAAGCGGTTGCCACGCCCGGCCGAGAGAAGAAGCGCCACGGTTTTCATGCTTCTAGCATAAGATGGAATGGCTTGGCCCGTCACCCTGCCCAGTCGCGCGGCATGCATCCTGCGCCGTACCATCCAACCAACGAAACCCTCCCGTCACCTTGCCCAGACACGCAGCATGAATCCTGCGACGCAGGCAGAACGAAGTTGTCTTAGCAAAGGATTTCAGGTATTTTGCATAAATTGAATGCAGAATTGGTGCACACGGCATGAGTCTGCCTCTCCTGAAGCCGATTGACCTTGGCGGTTTGGCCATTTCCGCGCCTGTCATCCTGGCCCCCATGTCGGGCGTGACCGATCAGCCCTTCCGGCGCCTCGCGCGCTCCCTCGGCACGCCCATGGTGGTGTCTGAGATGATCGCCTCTCAGGCCATGGTGCGGGAAAACCGCCAGACGCTAAAAATGGCGGAGCTGGACGGGTTTGGCGGCCCGGCCTCAGTCCAATTGGCCGGCTGTGACCCAACAACCATGGCGGAAGCCGCGAAGCTGGTGGTGGATCGCGGCGCTGCCGTGGTGGATATCAATTTCGGCTGCCCCGTCAAAAAAGTCGCCCTGGGGCAGAGTGCTGGCAGCGCGCTGATGCGCGATGAAATCGCCGCTGCCCGCATTCTGGAAGCCACCGTCAAGGCCGTTTCCGTGCCTGTCACGCTCAAGATGCGCATGGGCTGGGACCATAACAGCCTGAATGCCCCCAATCTGGCCCGCATCGCAGAGGCTTGCGGCATTCGCCTGGTCACCATTCATGGCCGCACGCGCCAGCAATTCTACACCGGCCAGGCCGATTGGGCTTTCATTCGTCGCGTGAAGGAAGCCGTGCAAATCCCTGTAATTGCGAATGGCGATATCCTATCCATCGAGGATGCCGAGGAAGCGCTCCGCCAATCCCGCGCCGATGGCGTGATGATTGGCCGCGGCGCCTATGGCCGCCCATGGCTGCTCGGGCAGGTCGCTGCCCATCTAATGCATGGCATCCGCGTCGAGGAACCGAGCCTCGCCGAGCAAAAGCGCATCCTGTTGGAGCATTACGCGCTGATGCTGGGACATCACGGCACGGAGCCTGGCATTCGCATCGCGCGCAAGCACGTCGCCTGGTATTCCAAGGGCTTGCCGGGCTCAGCTGAGTTTCGCGTCGCGGTCAATCACGCGGTAACGGCGGAAGCGGTCCAGGCGCTGATTGATGGCTTTTTCGACCCGCTGATCGAAAAAGGCGTCACCGCCGTTCGGGATTCCTTCCACGAAGCCGGGGAAGGGCGGATCGCGGCATGAATGCGCGCGCAAGCCTTGGCAGCACCAATCGCAGCATGCCGCGACTTGACAGCGCCATGGTGCTGGCTGCCCTGCCCGTGCCGGCGGTGGTGCTGAATGCGGAAGACCGCTTCACCTTTGCCAATGGCGCCGCCGAGCAATTCTTCGGGCTTTCCGCTGGCGCGCTCTGCCAGTTGAAACTGAGCGACATCCTGCCGCCCGATAACCGTGTCTTTGCCGTATTGGCGCAGATCAGGCGCTTTGACTCACCGGTTTCGGATTATGATCTGCTGCTTGAAAGCCCGCGCATCAATCGCCGCGGTGTTTCCGTCCATGGTGGACCTTTGCATGAAATTGAGGGCGCTGTGGTGCTGACCTTGCAGGATGGGTCAACCGCGCAAATGCTCGACCGGCAACTCAGTTTTCGGGGCGCGGCGCGTGGCGCTTCTGCCATGGCCGCAATGCTGGCGCATGAGGTGAAGAACCCGCTTTCGGGCATTCGCGGTGCCGCGCAATTGCTGGAACAGCATGCGCCAGAGGCGGATAAGGAGCTTTGCCTGCTGATCCAGGATGAGGTGGACCGGATCCGGGGCCTGGTGGATCGCTTCGACATCTTCTCCGAGCGCCCGGTCGAATTGGGACCGGTGAATATCCATCAGGTGCTGGATCATGTGCGACGCATTGCGCAAACGGGCTTTGCCGCGTATTTAAAGGTGTCTGAGGACTATGACCCGTCGCTGCCGCCGATTTGGGGAAATCGCGACATTCTGGTCCAAATCATCCTTAATTTGGTGAAAAATTCCGCCGAGGCAGTGGACCCGATCCATGGCGAGATTGTGCTGTCCACCGCCTATCAGCATGGCGTGCGCATTGCGGTGCCCATCTCCAACGAAAGGGTGCATCTGCCGCTGCTGGTGACGGTGCGCGACAATGGGCCGGGTATCCCCGAAGACATTCAGGCGACGCTGTTTGAACCCTTTGTCTCCACCAAAAGGGGTGGGCAGGGGCTTGGCCTCGCACTGGTGGCGAAGCTGGTGACCGATCTTGGCGGGTTGATCGAATGCGATTCCCGCCCCGGACGCACATTATTCAAACTTTCCATGCCGGCGCCCCCGGCGGGTTGGCAGGAGAGCGCCTGATGACTGGTCTTCGCACCGTCCTGATTGCCGATGATGATCGCGCCATTCGCACTGTATTGAGCCAGGCGCTTGGCCGCGCCGGGTATCAGGTACGCGCGACATCCTCGGCGGCGACGCTCTGGCGCTGGGTGGAGGATGGAGAAGGCGATTTGGTGATCACCGATGTGATCATGCCAGATGAAAACGGGCTTGACTTGGTGCCGCGCATCCGCCGCGTGCGCCCTGAGATGCGCGTGATTGTCATGAGCGCGCAATCCACCTTCGCCACTGCCGTGAAAGCAACTCAACGTGGTGCTTTCGAATATTTGCCCAAGCCCTTCGATTTGAGGGAAGTTCTGGGCACGGTGGAACGCGCCTTGGCAGCACCCCCGGATGCGCCGCCGCCCGAGGAAGCGGAGGGCGAAAAACTGCCCTTGATCGGGCGGTCCGCCGCGATGCAGGAAATCTATCGCACGGTGGCGCGGCTCACCACCACCGATCTGACCGTGATGGTCACCGGGGAAAGCGGCACAGGCAAGGAATTGATCGCCCGCGCCTTGCATGATTACGGCAAGCGCCGCACCGGGCCGTTCGTGGCCATCAATATGGCGGCGATCCCACGCGAATTGATCGAAGCCGAGCTATTCGGCCATGAACGCGGCGCTTTTACCGGCGCGCTCAACCGCGGCATTGGCCGCTTTGAACAGGCCGCCGGCGGCACGCTTTTTCTCGATGAGATCGGCGATATGCCGCCCGAGGCGCAGACCCGCTTGCTGCGGGTTTTGCAGGAAGGCGAATTCACCACGGTGGGCGGGCGCCAGCCGATCAAGGCCAATGTGCGCATTGTGGCCGCGACCCATCGCGAGTTGCGCCACCAGATCCGCCAAGGGCTGTTTCGTGAAGACCTGTTCTATCGCCTGAATGTGGTGCCGATCCGCCTGCCGCCCTTGCGTGAAAGGCTGGAAGACATCCCCTTGCTCGCGCGGCATTTTGTGGATCGCGCCCGCGCGTCTGGCCTGCCTTCCAAGCAATTGGCACCCGAGGCGCTAGAGGCGCTGAAAGGCCATGGTTGGCCTGGCAATGCGCGCGAATTGGAAAACCTAATGCGCCGCATGGCGGCCCTTTATCCGCAGGAAGTGATCGGCGCCGATGCCGTGGCGGCGGAGCTTGCCGAGGCCGCACCCGTCGCCGGCCCCGATGGCCATCCCGCGCCCATGACCCTGGAACAGGCGGTGGAATGCCATTTGGCCAGCTTCATGGCCGCGCACAAGGATGGCGTGCCGGTCAAGGAATTATACGACCGGGTGATCGCCGAGGTTGAACGCCCCTTGCTCCGCATGGCATTGAGCGCGACAAGAGGCAATCAGATCAAGGCGGCGGCCATGCTCGGGCTCAATCGGAATACGTTGCGGAAGAAGCTGCGGGAATTGGAACTTCCCGTGGTGCGCGGCGCGTGATGATCCGACATCGCCGCATGACCTGACCATGCCCGCCGAGCCGCTCGCGGAAGCGCCGCCGCGCCCGCGTGGGTTGTTCACCCGGCTGGCTGATTTTGTCACCGGTAAGGTTTTCACGCTCGCGCTGGCTTTTTTGGCCCTGATGGTTGGGCTTGCGACTTTCGCGGCACTTTCGGGCGGCACGCCGGTGGGGCCAACGGGCGCTGGGCAATTGGCCGGCGTTATTCTCGCCAATATCGCGCTGTTGTTGCTGCTGGTCGCCTCACTCGCAGCGCGGCTCACGCGCATGTGGCTGGAACGCCGGCGCGGTGCGGCGGGGTCGCGGCTGCATGTGCGGCTTGTGCTGCTGTTTGGCGTGGTGGCCGCGGTGCCCGCGCTGCTCGTGGCGGGCTTTGCTGCGCTATTTTTCAATCTTGGCATTCAGGCCTGGTTCAGTGACCGTGTGCGCGACACGCTGGAAGCATCGCTGGTGGCCTCACGCGGCTATCTTGATGAGCATCGCAATACGATCCGCGCTGATATCCTGTTCATGGCGAATGACCTCAATCGCGCGGCCCAGGTGCTGCTGCCGGATAATGGCGTTGCCTTTGCGCGGCTGCTGGCAACCCATACGGCTTTGCGCGGCCTGACTAGCTCCATCATTTTTGAACCCGTGCTTGGTCAGGTGGTGGCGAATGCGGGCCTTGGCATTTCAAACTTGGTGGATTTGCCACCAGCCTGGGCATTGGAGGCTGTGCGCTCAGGTGAAGTGGTGGTGCTGCCGAGTGAGGCTGAGGAAGGGCGCGTGCGCGCAATGGTGCAGCTCAATATCCCGCCCGGTCTGGTGCTGCTGATCACGCGCCCGCTTGATCCTTCGGTCTTGGGGCATATGCGGCGGACCGAGATTTCCTTTAATGAATACAATCAGCTCGACCGCAATCGGGAAAGCCTGCAAATCGCCTTCTTCCTGATCTTCGCCATTGCCACCTTGCTCGTGCTGCTGGCTGCGGTGCTGATTGGCTTGCTCATGGCCAATCGCATAGCACGGCCCATTTCGCGCCTGATCCTTGCGGCAGAACGCGTGCGCGGTGGCGATCTGGCAACCAAGGTGGAAGAAGGGGAGGCGGATGATGAAATTGCGCGCCTCGCGCGGTCCTTCAACCGCATGACGAGCCAGCTTGGCGCGCAGCGCGCTGAATTGATGAATGCCTATAGCCTGATTGATGAGCGCCGGCGCTTTACAGAGACCGTGCTGTCGGGTGTTTCGGCCGGTGTCGTCGGGCTTGATAGTGAAGGGCGCGTCACCTTGCCCAATCGGTCAGCGAGCGCGTTGCTGGGTGTTGATCTGGATGCCGCGATTGGCCTTTTCTTTGCGCGCATCGCCCCGGAATTTGCTGAATTGCTTGCAGCGGCGGCGGCCAATCCGGAACGCCCGCGTGTCGCTGAAATCCTGATCGGGCCGGCCAATGCGAAGCGCATCTTGCTCGCGCGGATCGGCACCGAGACGCTGGGCGGGCGTATTGAAGGCTATGTGCTGACCTTCGATGACATTACCGAATTGCAATCGGCGCAGCGCAAGGCAGCCTGGGCGGATGTGGCGCGGCGCATTGCTCATGAAATGAAAAATCCGCTCACACCCATTCAGCTTTCTGCCGAAAGGCTCAAGCGCCGCTATCTGCGCCAGATCACCGATGATCCCGATACTTTCCGTCAATGCACGGACACGATTGTGCGACAAGTGGAAGATATCGGGCGCATGGTGGATGAATTCTCGGCCTTTGCGCGCATGCCGCAGCCGGTGATCAAACCGGAAGATGCCAATCGCCTGATGCTGGAAGCGCTGGTGCTGCAACGGAATGCGCATCCCGACATCACCTTCGACAACCATGCTGGGCCTGAGAGACTGAAGCTTCCCTGTGATCGCCGCCTGATCGGTCAGGCGCTGACCAATCTTTTGCAGAATGCGGCAGACGCCATCACCATGCGCGAAGGCGGTGAAGCCGGGCGGATTGAAACCCGCATCACCCAGGAAGGCGATATGCTGACCTTTGAGGTGACGGATAATGGCATTGGTCTGCCCAGTGAAGAACCGCCCGAAAGACTGACCGAACCCTATGTGACGCATAAGCCGAAGGGCACCGGTCTTGGCCTTGCCATTGTGAAAAAGATCATGGAAGACCACGGTGGTTCCATCAGCCTCGCGGCCCGGCCAGAGGGCTCGGGCACCATCGCAAGACTGGTCTTGCCGCTTGGCGAGTCTCCCTGGCAGTCTAAAAGCTCCGGCGCCAAGGCGCCGCAAGTGGCAAATTGAGGGGCAGCAAGATCGCGCATGGCGCATGAGATTCTGATTGTTGATGACGAACCCGATATCAGGGCGCTGCTTGAAGGCATCCTGAGCGATGAGGGATTCGAAACTCGTCAGGCCCATGATGCCGATTCCGCGCTGGCGGCCTTTGCCACGCGCCGGCCTTCGCTGGTGATCCTGGATATCTGGCTGCAGAATTCCCGCTTGGATGGGCTGGGGATTCTGGCGGCGATGCATGCGGAAGAACCGCAAGTGCCGGTGGTGATGATCTCGGGCCATGGCACCATCGAAACGGCGGTGCAGGCGATCCAGCAGGGCGCCTATGATTTCATCGAAAAGCCCTTCAAATCGGATAGGTTGTTGCTGGTTCTGGCGCGCGCCTTGGAAGCAGCGCGGCTCAAGCGCGAAAACAGCGACCTCCGGCTCCGCGCGGGGCCGGAGGCGGAATTGCTGGGCCGATCCGCCGGCATTCAGCAATTGCGCGGCGCCATTGAGAAAGTGGCGCCGACGGGGTCACGCGTATTGCTGACCGGCCCGGCAGGCGCTGGCAAGGAAGTGGCGGCGCGCAGCATCCATGCGCAATCGCGCCGCGCCGATGGCCCCTTTGTGGTGCTGAATTGCGCCATCCTGAACCCAGGGCGGTTCGAGGAAGAATTATTCGGCGTGGAGCCTGACGCGCAGGGCCAAACCCGGCACGCGGGCGTGTTGGAACGCGCCCATGGCGGGACGCTGCTTCTGGATGAGGTGGCGGATATGCCGCTCGAAACCCAGGGCAAAATCGTGCGCGCGCTGCAGGAACAGGGGTTTGAACGGGTCGGCGGTGGCACGCGCGTCAAGGTGGATGTACGCGTGATGGCGACCACCAATCGCGACCTGGCTGCTGAAATCGCCGCTGGGCGTTTCCGGGAGGATTTGTTCTATCGCCTGGCGGTGGTGCCTATCCGTGTGCCGCCGCTCAAGGAACGCCGGGAGGATGTGCCGCTTTTCGCGCGCTATTTCATCGCCCGCGCGATTGAAATCACCGGCATAGCGCCGCGTGATTTGTCGGAAGACACACTCGCGGCCATGCAGGCCTATGATTGGCCAGGCAATGTGCGCGAATTGCGCAATCTGATGGATTGGCTGCTGATCATGGCGCCGGGCGAAAGCCGGGAAGCGATTCGCCCGGAAATGCTGCCGCCACAGATCGGGTCCGCCGCCCCCGCGGTGCTGACGCTGGATCGCAGTTCGGAAATCATGACGCTGCCGCTGCGTGACGCACGGGAAGTGTTTGAACGCCAATATCTGGAAGCGCAATTGCTGCGCTTTGGCGGCAACATCAGCCGGACCGCGAATTTCGTCGGCATGGAAAGAAGCGCCTTGCATCGCAAGCTGAAATTCCTGGGCGTCCAGGCGGAAGACCGCACGCCTACAACCCCCACCAATTGAGGTAGCCCCATGTCGCGCATCGCCTATGTGAATGGTCGCTATTTGCCGCAACCCGACGCGTCGGTGAATATTGAAGATCGCGGCTATCAATTCGGTGATGGCATTTATGAGGTGATACATCTTTATAATAGCCGCTTCATTGATGAGGAGTTGCATCTGGCCCGGCTGGAACGATCCTTGCGCGAAATCGCCCTGCCCATGCCAATGCCGCTTGCGTCGCTCAGGATGGTGCTGCGCGAAGTCGCCAGGCGCAATCGCGTGACCGAGGGGTTGCTTTATATGCAGGTCACGCGCGGTGTAACGCGGCGTGACCATGCCTTTCCGAATAAGCCGATCCCGCCCGCCCTGGTGGTGACGGTCAAGCGCATCGCGCCTTATCCGACCAATGTGGACCTTTGGGGCGCGGCGGCGATCACCATGCCGGACCTCCGCTGGGCGCGCTGCGATATAAAGACCGTGAACCTGCTGCCGAATTGCCTCGCGCGGCAGGCGGCGCGTGAAAACGGCGCGATTGAAGCGGTGCTGTATGACGAGGGCACCGGCATGGTGACGGAAGGGGCGGCGACCAGCTTCTGGATTGTGGATGAGGCCGGAACCATCCGCACGCAGCCGTTGAGCGACGCCATCCTGCCCGGCTGCACCCGTGCCGCGCTGATGGCGGAATTGCGCGATGCCGGCATTGCCTTTGAAGAACGCGAATTCTCCATGGCAGAACTCCGCCGCGCTAGAGAGGCTTTTATCACCTCTGCCACATCCTTCGTGAAGCCCATTACCAAGATTGATGGCGCGCTGGTGGGTGATGGGGAAGTGGGCCCCGTGGTGCGCAAGCTGTTTGACATTTTCGCCCGGCATGTGAAGGGGGCGATGCGCAACGCGGCATGAATACCGCCCCGCGCGCCATCCTATTCGATTGGGACAATACGCTTGTGGATGGCTGGGCCGCCATTGAGGCCGGGCTGAATGCCGCCTTTCGGGAATTTGGCCTGCCGCTTTGGAATCGCACTCAGGTGCTAGCCAATGTGCGCCGTGCCTTGCGGGAGAGTTTTCCGGAATTATTCGGCGCCGATTGGGAAAGGGCGCGCGATGTTTTCTATGCCGAACTGCGCGCCTGCCATTTGCAGGTGCTGATGCCGATGCCCGGCGCGGCGATGGCGCTGGAAGCCGGGGCAGAGCGCCTGCCCATGGGGGTCGTTTCCAACAAGCAGGGGCCTTTGCTGCGCGCTGAAGCGCTGCATCTTGGTTGGGATCGGCATTTCGGGCCGTTGATTGGCGCCGGCGACGCGGCGGCTGATAAGCCAAGCCCAGCGCCGATCCTGATGGCCTTGGACGCGCTTGGCCTCAGCCCCGCGCCGGATATCTGGTATGTTGGCGATACTGCGCTGGATATGCAGGCAGCGCGCGCAGCGGGGCTACGCGCCGTGCTGATGGGGGATGCGGCGCATGATGGCGGGATTGCGTCAGTCGGGGCGGATCAAATATTCACAAATTGTCATGATCTGGCTGTAGCACTTTCGTCACTTGTCAAACCAGCCTAACCTGCCAAACTAGTTAGGCCGGCGGCCGGAAATGGTTTTCGCCGGACCGTGCCTGGTCGGTGACCAGCAAAAAGAAGGACCGGTCCCATGGCCACTGAAAAGTCCCAGAACGTGCAGGATGTCTTCCTGAACCACGTTCGCAAATCCAAAACGCCCGTCACGGTATTTCTGGTGAATGGCGTCAAATTGCAGGGCATCATCACCTGGTTTGATAATTTCTCGGTGCTGCTGCGCCGTGATGGCCATACTCAGCTTGTCTATAAGCATGCGATCAGCACCGTCATGCCAGGCGCACCGATTTCGCTCTTTGATGGCGTGCCGGCGGCGGCAGGTGCTGGCACCGCACCCGCGCCCGCGTCTGAAACGCGCCTGACCTTGCAGCGAGAGGTGATCTCTGACGGCGGAAACTGAAACGGACGCCGGTCGACCCACCCGCGCCGCCGTCATCCTCCTTTTTGAAAAGCCCGCACGCAGCGCCATTGGCGATGTGGGGGGCAAGCGTGCCGCCGAGGCTAGGCTCGCCGAGGCGATCGGCCTTGCCGCTTCCATCGGTGTCACCGTCGTCCATTCCGCGATCCATCCGCTGCGAGAGCGGCGGCCTTCCACCCTGATGGGCGAGGGCCAGGTGGACATCGAAAAGCGAGCGCTGCATGACCAGCGGGTGGGCGTGGTGATTCTGGATGCGGCGCTCAGCCCCGTACAGCAGCGCAGTCTGGAACGCGCCTGGGGCTGCAAGGTGATTGATCGCACGGGCTTGATTCTGGAAATCTTTGGCGAAAGGGCGCAGACGCGCGAAGGCAGCCTTCAGGTGGAATTGGCGCATCTGGAATATCAGCGCACGCGGCTTGTGCGGTCCTGGACGCACCTGGAACGCCAGCGCGGCGGCTTCGGCTTTCTGGGTGGGCCTGGTGAAAGCCAGATTGAAATTGACCGGCGGCTGATCGGCGATCGGATTATGCGGCTCAAGCGTGAATTGGATCAGGTGCGGCGGACGCGCGGCCTGCATCGGTGCGCGCGCGAACGTGTGCCTTATCCGGTGGTGGCGCTGGTGGGCTATACCAATGCCGGCAAGTCAACGCTGTTCAATGCGCTGACCGGGGCAGGGGTCTACGCGCAGGATCAGTTATTCGCGACGCTTGATCCCACCATGCGTGCGATCAAACTGCCATCGGGGCGGAAGGTGATCCTTTCTGATACAGTCGGCTTCATTTCCGATCTGCCGACGCAGCTGGTCGAAGCCTTCCGCGCCACTTTGGAAGAAGTCGCCGCCGCCGATCTGATCTTGCATGTACGCGACATCGCGCATCCCGATAGCGCGGCGCAGCGCGCCGATGTGCTGGGCGTTTTGGAAGCCATGGCCGATGGCCCGGATGCCACGCTGGATGAGGCCTGGCCGGACCGCGTTCTGGAAGTGCTGAACAAGGCTGATCTGCTTGGCGGCATTGGTTCGGTGGAACGCCGCAGCCCCGATGCTGTGGCGGTCTCGGCCCTGACCGGAGAGGGGTTGCCCGCACTTCGTGCCGCGATTGATGCCAGGCTTTTGGCGCAGTTTGTCGTGATTGATGCGGTGCTGCCGCCATCTGACGGTGCCGCCATTGCTTGGTTGCATGCGCACGGTGAGGTGCTGGAACGCCAGGATACCGATGACGCGGTGCAGCTTAGAGTGCGTCTATCGCCCATGGACCGTGCGCGGTTTGAAAGCCGGGGCCAGAAATGAGTATTTCAGCCAGGCAAGCCGATGACGTAGCCCTGCTGTTGCGCGTGGCGTCTCGGGCGGAAATACTGCCGCGCTTCCGGCGCATGGGGGCGGATGCGGTGAGAAGCAAGACCGGGCCGCTCGATCTGGTGACGGATGCGGATGAGGCGGCGGAGCGCGTGATTAGCGCAGGACTGCGCACGCTTTTCCCCGGCTGTGTTGTGGTGGGGGAGGAAGCCACCGCTTCTGACCCTTCACTGCTCGGGCGGCTCGCGGATGCGGAGCTTGCCTTTGTGGTGGACCCGGTGGATGGCACGGCGAATTTCGCCGCCGGCGTGCCGCTGTTTGGCTGCATGGCGGCGGCGATCCGGCGCGGTGAGATCATTGGTGCCTGGATCCATGATCCGCTGGGCGATGATACGGCGATAGCCTTGCGCGGGGAGGGGGCCTGGCTTGCTGATGCGGAAGGGCGGCGCTTCGCCGATTTGCGCGTGGCCGCCCCCACCGCGCCCGGCGATATGGTAGCGGCGGTATCCTGGGGCTATCTGCCAGAGCCACTGAAATCCCGCGTCACCAGCCGCTTGCCGCGGCTGGCCGGCACAGTGTCCTATCGCTGTGCCGCGCATGAATATCGGCTGGCCGCCGGCGGGAATGCGCATTTGCTGGTCTATAACAAGCTGATGCCGTGGGATCACGCGCCGGGCTGGCTGCTGCACCGCGAAGCCGGCGGGCATTCCGCGCGCTTTGATGGCAGCGCTTACGGCCCGCATTTGACCACCGGCGGGCTGATCTGCGCGCCTGATCGCGCGAGTTGGGAAGCCGCTCAGGAGGCGCTTTTCACCCCATGAGTGGTGCTGATGAGGATGAGGAAGCCGGCCCGCCCGGCCTGTCCCCAGGCACGCCCTTTTACATGACCCCTGCTGGTGCCGCTGCCTTGCGGTCCGAGGTCAAGCGGCTGTGGGAGGATGAACGGCCTAGGGTGGTCGACATCGTCTCCTGGGCGGCGGCGCTCGGGGATAGGTCGGAGAATGCGGATTACCAATATGGCAAGCGCCGGTTGCGCGAGATTGACCGGCGCGTGCGGTTTCTCACCAAGCGGCTTGAGAAGGTACAGGTGGTGGACCCGGCGAAGCAGACGCGCCGCGATCAGGTGTTTTTTGGCGCCACCGTGACCTATGCTCGCGCGTCAGATGACGCGGATGTCACCATCACCATTGTCGGCGTGGATGAGGCCGAGGCCGAGGCTGGGCGGATTTCCTGGGTGGCGCCGGTGGCGCGTGCGCTCTTGGGCGCGCGGGTTGGCGATCTGCGACGGTTGCGCACGCCAGCCGGGGTGGAGGAGATTGAGGTGGTGGGGATCCGCTATCCTGTAGAGTGAAATATCTCAAATTCAGTAGGTTCTGCCGCGCGATTCACTTTTCGCTTTGTTTTGCCTGCTGCCACAAAGCTTCCATCTCCTCCAGCGTCATGTCATTCAAGCTTTTTCCTGCAAGATCAGCCTGTTCTTCAATATACCCAAAGCGGCGCGTGAATTTCTGATTGGCTTGGCGGAGTGCCGCTTCCGGGTCCAAATCCAGCTTGCGCGCCAGATTAGCCAGCACGAAAAGCAGATCGCCTACCTCATCCTGAAGTCGTGCCTTATCAGCGCCTTGCAGCTCGGCGCGGAGTTCGCTCGCTTCTTCTTCCAGCTTATCCAGCACCGCGCCGGCATCTGGCCAGTCAAAGCCAACCCGTGCGGCACGGCGTGTGAGCTTGGCGGCGCGGGTCAGGGCAGGGAGGCCATCCGGGATTCCCGCCAGCACGCCGCTTTCCGCCCGCGCGGCGCGTTCGGCGGCCTTTTGTGCCTCCCAGTTACGGGTTTGGGCGGCAGCGTCGCGTGCGGCTTCCTCACCGAAGACGTGAGGATGGCGTCGGGTCATTTTGTTGGCAATGGATTGAGCGACCTCAGCAAAGCCGAACCAGCTGCGCTCGGCGGCCATTTGCGCGTGATAGACCACCTGGAACAGCAGATCGCCCAATTCATCCAATAGCTCGTCCGGGTCATTGGCGGTGATGGCGTCCGCCACCTCATAGCCTTCCTCAATCGTGTAAGGCGCGATGGAGGCGAAATCCTGCACCAAATCCCAAGGGCAGCCGCCATTGGGATCACGCAGCTTCGCCATGATGGCGAGCAGGGCACGGAGCCTGGCTTCAGGCGAATTTTGGTTCAAGGATTCGATCATGTATTTACCGCATAATGAATATTATGGAAAATTGATATCACTTTAGAATTCCTCGACCTGCGCCACACCCGGCACCACCCGCATGGCCTGCATCAACCTAGGCCCGACATTGAAGCCGCCCGGCAGCGCGATTTCCACTTCCTGTTCGGCGCCAAGCTGCGGCACCAGGATCACGCGGCCACGCCCGCGGCCTTCGCGCGCCAGCAAGGCGCGGATCGGACCAAGCGTCGCGGTCGCTTCCAGCCATAACTTAATCCCACCACCGGCATCGGCCGCGACCTTATCAAGGCTTTCAAGCTCGGTCGCGGTCAGGCGCAAAGCTTCGCCTTCCATGCGCAAATCCGCCGTCACCAGAATAGCGCTGCCCTCGGCCAGCAGCTCTCGGCTGCGGTTCAGCACCTCGGAAAAGCAGGTCACTTCAAAGCTGCCATGCGTGTCGGAAACGCGGACCCAGGCCATGCGGCTGCCGGTCTTGGTTTTGCGTTCCTTGGCATTCACCACCGTGCCGGCCAGCTTGACGCGCCCGCCGCGGCGGCTTGCGCGGTCGGCAATGCCAGAGGACGGCACCACGCCGATGCGCTTCAGCGCCTGGCGATAGGCATCCAAGGGATGAGCGGAAAGGTGAAAGCCAATCGCCTCGGCCTCCTGGGAAAGCCGATCAAGCGGCTGCCAATCCGGCACATCAGGCAGGCGCAAAGCCTCCGGCCGGCCAGGCCCAGCGCCGAAAAGGCCGATCTGGCCGCTATCGCGTTCCTCGGCGCTGGCTTGCGCACGGCGCAGGATGGTCTCCGCCCCGGCCATGACGCGGGCGCGATTGCCATCCAGGCATTCAAAAGCGCCGGCGCGGGCCAGGTTTTCGATTTGCATCTTATTGAGCAGCTTTGGGTCCACCCGCGCGGCGAAATCCGCGAGTGACGTGAAATCCCCGCCCGCATCACGCGCCGCCACCAGATCACGCATGGCGCCTTCACCAACGCGCTTCACGGCAGCGAGCGCAAAACGGATCGCCTGCTTGCCATCATCCCGCACTTCTACGCAAAAATCGGCGCCGCTGCGGTTGATATCGGGCGGCAGCACGGCAATACCAAGCCGCGCCGCTTCCTGCATATGGCCAGCAAGCTTATCCGTATTGGAAAGATCAAGCGTCATGGAAGCCGCCAGGAAGGCGACCGTGTGGTTGGCCTTCAACCAGGCGGTTTGATAGCTGACCAGCGCGTAGGCCGCCGCGTGGGATTTATTGAAGCCGTAATCCGCAAAGCGTTCCATGAGGTCAAAAATCTCGGCCGCCTTGGCCGGTTCAATGCCGCGCGCTTCGGCGCCATCGCAGAAAATCTTACGCTGCGCTTCCATTTCGCTCCGGATCTTCTTGCCCATGGCGCGGCGCAGCAAGTCGGCAGCGCCAAGCGAATAGCCCGCCAGATCCTGCGCAATCTGCATGACCTGTTCCTGATAGACCATGATGCCATAGGTTTCCAACAGGATATGCCGGATTGCCTCATGTGGCGGTTGCCACGCTTCGCCATGTTTGCGGGAGCAATAGGCGGGGATATTTGCCATGGGGCCAGGGCGATAGAGTGCGACAGCCGCCACCAAATCCTCAAAGCGGTTGGCGCGCATTTGTCGCAGGCAGTCGCGCATCCCCTGCCCTTCAAACTGGAACACGCCGGCGGCATCACCGCGCCCCAGCATTTCATAGGTTTTCGGATCATCCAGCCGGATGGCGGCGATATCAACCTCAATCCCCTGCCCTTTCAGTATATCGAGCGCGCGTTCAATCACTGTCAGCGTTTTCAGGCCAAGGAAGTCGAATTTCACCAGGCCCGCCATCTCGGCGTATTTCATTGAATACTGCGTCACCAGATATTCGGATCGCGGGTCGCGATAAAGGGGCACGGTTTCAATTAAGGGCCTCCGCCCAATCACCACGCCGGCAGCATGGGTGGAAGCATTGCGGTAAAACCCCTCCAACTGCAGCGCGATATCCATCAGCCGCGCAACCTGTTCGTCGCTGTTGCGCATTTCCTGCAAGCGCGCTTCGCCTTCGATGGCCTGCAAGAGTGTCACCGGCTTCGCCGGGTTATTGGGAATGAGCGAGGCGATTTTATCCACCTGCCCATAAGGCATGCCCAGCACGCGCCCAACATCGCGCACCGCGGCCTTGGCTTGCAGCTTCCCGAAGGTGATGATTTGCGCGACGCGATCTTCGCCGTATTCGCGCCGGACATAGGCAATCACTTCGTCGCGGCGATCCTGACAGAAATCAATATCGAAATCCGGCATGGAAACGCGTTCGGGGTTGAGGAAGCGTTCGAATAGCAGCCCGAAACGAATGGGGTCAAGGTCCGTGATCAGCAAAGCCCAGGCAGCGACCGAACCGGCGCCCGAACCGCGCCCAGGCCCCACCGGAATGGGCGGGGTTTGCGCCTTGGCCCATTGGATGAAGTCCGCGACAATCAAGAAATAACCTGGAAAACCCATTTTCTCGATAACGCCAATTTCATAGGCCAGGCGTTCACGATATTGCGTGCGCGTCGCTTCATCCGGCGCGGGGCGCATCGCGTCCAAGCGTTGCTCAAGCCCAGCTTCGGCCATGGCGCGGAGTGTTTCGGCCTCTGTCTTGCCTTGCTGCACCTTGGGGCAGATCGGTAATTCCGGCTTGCGCGCTTCGGTCATCACCGCGCTCATGCGCGCAATGGCAAGCGTATTGTCGCAAGCATCGGACAAATCCGCGAATAGCGCCCGCATGGCTTCTGCCGGTTTGAACCAATGCTCGGGTGTCACGCGCCGGCGGTCGCGTTCCGCCATGGTGCGGCCTTCAGCGATGCAGAGCAGCGCGTCATGCGCTTCATACATGGAAGGTGCGGCGAAATAGACATCATTGGCGGCGATGATCGGCAGACGCGCACTCCGCGCGAGTGCGAGCAGGGCGGGTTCCAGCAGCGCTTCCTCATCCCGGCCATGGCGGTTCAGTTCTACCGCGAGCCGATCCGGGAATGCTTCCTTGAGCCGCGCGAGCCACCTGGCGGCAGCGGGTCTCTGGCCTTCCAACAATAGGCGCGAAATCGCGCCTAGTGTGCCGCCTGTTAGCAGAAACAACCCCTCAGCATGTTCCGCGAGTTGATCGAACAGCACGGCCGGCTTGCCCGAGGCATCTTCGCGCAGAAAGCCGAGCGATGACAGGCGCTGCAAATTATCCAGGCCCTTGGGTGTAAGGGCGAGCGCCACCAGCGGGTCCGGCGGCAGGCGGAGCGCGTCTGGCCGATCAGCATCCGTGCTGGCGCGCGACAAGCTCAGTTGGCAACCCATGATGGGTTGCACGCCCTTCTTCGTGCAGGCTTCGGCGAATTCCAAGGCGCCGAACAGATTGCCGATATCTGTCAGGGCCAGCGCCGGCATGCCATCGGCGGCGGCAAGCGCGGCGAGCTTTTCAACCTTGATCGCGCCTTCCGAGAGCGAATAGGCCGAATGCGTGTGCAGATGAATAAAGGACATGCAGTTGGCGTTCCGGAATCGCGTCAAACCTCAGGTTAGCACAGCCCAAAGCCCTTGCCTGCAGCCCAATGCGCGCCCACAGTGGACTTCGGATCGTTACCGGAGGCCACAATGTCCCTGCCCCGCCTTGCCCTGACCGCCCTGCCCTTCCTGGCCCTTGCCTTTGGCGCCAGCCCCGCTTTGGCCCATGCGGGGCATAAGCATGGGATGGTCGCGGGGTTCCTACACCCGCTGATGGGCGCGGATCATGTGGCGGCGATGATGGCGATTGGGCTTTGGGCGGCATCGCTTGGCTGGCAGCGCGGCTGGCTGCCGCCGCTGGGGTTCCTGGCCGGCATGGCGGGCGGCATTGCGCTTGGCCTCATGGGCGGCATTGGGCTTGGCTTTGGAGTGGTGGAAACGGCGGTGGCGGGCAGCCTGATTGTGCTGGGTGCCATGCTGGCCATGGCGCAGCCCTTCCGCCCTGCGGTGGCGCTACCCTTGGTGCTGGTGGCGGGGTTGGTGCATGGCCTGGCGCATGGCGGTGAGATTGCTGGCGCAGCCCTGCCAACCGCTTTTGGCATGCTGGCGAGTTCCGCGCTGCTGCATGGTTTTGGCGCCGCGCTTGGCGTGGCCGGAGCGCGGTGTGCGGGCGCGCTGCGCTTTGGTGGTGCGGCGATTGCCGGGTTCGGGGCGCTTTTGATGCTGGGGTAAAAGCGGCCACAACGAGGCCTCAATGCGTGTTCGTGCCCCGTGCCAAAGGCGAGCTCCGCTTTTTGCCTCTGGTTACCGCATCCGTGCTCCATCAACAGTTCCCACCGGGGCGTCGCGAGAAATATTCTTCACCGGGTTGCAGACTTAGGCATAGGCTCCCCCACTTTGGTGAAAGAGAGAGAAACCAAGGCAAAATCCGCACTCTGGAAAAAAAGGCAACGCGGTGCGCACGCGCCTGATGGGTCAAGCCACCATCAAGAATATGAATAAGGGCGTCTATGACGACCCCATCATGGAAAAATTCGGCGATTACGCGCGCGAGGGAGTGTTTGCCATGCTCTGGTCCCGCCCGGGCTTCGATCTTAAAACCCGCGCGCTGATTTGCGTGATTTCCGATACTGCGATCCATGCCTGGCCAGAACTGGCCATCCATCTGCGCATGGCGGGGCGCATGGGCTGGACCGAGGATGAACTGACGGAAGCGCTCATGCATCTTTGCGGGTATATCGGACTGTCCGCCGTGCGGGAAGCGATGATCATCGCCAAGCATGTCTTTGCCGAAATGCACGCAGAGCCTGATGGCGGCTTGGCTTAGGCCCAAGCTTTGTCTTTCTGACCATTTCGCCTAAACAAGGCTCTCTGGGTTCAGATTCCCATTCAGCGGAGAGATGGAATAATAGCGCTCATGTCCCACACCAACCTTGCGTCAATCGGCTTCCCGACGAAGGAAGCGGCACGCCGATTTACGACGCGCCCGGAAATTAACGGGACCTTTGGCGCGGTGACCTCCACCCATTGGATTGCTTCCCAGGTTGGCATGGCGGTGCTGGAACGGGGCGGCAATGCCTTTGATGCGGCTGCTGCTGCCGGTTTCGCGCTGCAAATCGTGGAGCCGCATCTGAATGGCCCTGGCGGTGATTGCCTGATCATCTTTCATAGCGCGCGCACCGGCCTGCAGCAGGCGATTTGCGGCCAAGGACCCGCCCCCGCCGGCTTGAATGTCGCGCTGATGAAAAACCTGGGCCATGAAATCATGCCGGGCACCGGCATGCTGACAGCACCCATCCCAGGCGCCTTTGACGCCTGGATGCTGATGCTGCGCGACCACGGCACCTGGAAGCCGCGCGATATCCTGGCCTATGCAATTGGCTATGCGCGGCATGGCGCACCCATGGTGCCGCGCGTACGCGCCACGGTTGATTCCGTGCGGCCATTATTTGAGGCGGAATGGAAAACCTCTGCAGCGCTTTGGCTGCGGGCTGGCGGCCCGGCGCCGGGCGGGCTTTATGCCAACCCAACATTGGCTGACACCTATGAACGCGTGCTGCGCGAGGCGGAGGCCGCGGGCGCGGATCGCGTGGCGCAAATTGAAGCTGCGCGGCGTGCCTGGTATCGCGGCTTTGTGGCGGAAGCGATTGATCGCTTTTGCCACACGACAGAGGCGATGGATACATCAGGCCGCCGTCACCGCGCCGTGCTGAATGGGCAGGATTTGGCTGGCTGGTCCGCGCCCATCGAAGAACCGCTTGGCTTGGATTACGGCAGCCATCGCGTGCTGAAATGTGGCCCCTGGAGCCAAGGCCCCGCCATGCTGCAAACCCTGGCCCTGATCGCCGGCGATGACATTGCGGCAATGGACCCGCTAGGCGCGGATTTCATCCATCTGGTCACCGAGGCGATGAAGTTGGCCTTTGCGGATCGTGAAGCCTTTTATGGCGATCCGAATTTCGTTGATGTGCCGATGGCGACATTGCTGTCGCCCACCTATAGCGCCGCGCGTCGCGCGCTGATTGGCGCTGCCGCCAGCATGGAATTCCGCCCTGGGTCGCCCGATGGCCGCGCCCCGCGCACGGATTACGCCGCCGCCATCCGCCGCGCGCGGGAAATGGCCGCCGCTGCCGGTAGTGGTGAGCCCACGGTCTCTCGCCTTGGTGCTGCGGGTGGCGATACCTGCCATGTGGATGTGATTGACGCGGCCGGGAATATGGTGAGTGCGACACCTTCCGCCGGCTGGCTGCAATCCTCACCCGCGATCCCTGAGCTTGGCTTCTGCCTTGGCACGCGCTGCCAAATGTTCTGGCTGGATGAGGCGCTGCCCAATGGCCTGCAACCGAACAAGCGCCCGCGCACCACGCTGTCACCCGCACTTGTGTTGCGCGATGGCAAGCCCTGGATGAGCTTCGGCACACCAGGTGGCGAGCAGCAGGATCAATGGCAGCCCATCATGCTGCTGCGGATGTTGCATCATGGCATGAATATCCAGGAAGCGATTGATGCGCCTTCCTTCCATTCGGAACATTGGATCAGCAGCTTCTGGCCGCGCGGCGCCAAGCCCGGCAAGCTAGTGCTTGAAGGGCGCTATGCGCCGGAAGTGCTGGCCGCACTGAAGGCGCGCGGGCATCAAGTGGAAGCGGGCGGCGATTGGTCCGAAGGGCGGCTGACCGGCGCGCGGCGTGAGGCCGATGGCACCATCCGCGCCGGGGCCAATCCGCGCGGCATGCAGGGTTATGCAGTGGGGCGATGATGGACGATAAGAACGAAGCCAAGCGGGAATATCATGCGCGCAAGCGCATCTTGGTGACAGGTGGTGTCGGCTTTGTCGGCAGCCATTTATGCGAAGCGCTGTTGCAAGCTGGCCATGAAGTGCTTTGCGCCGATAATTTCTTCACAGGCAATAAGGCAAATATCGAAACACTATTGGATCACCCCTATTTTGAATTGCTGCGTCATGACGTGACCTTCCCGCTTTATGTTGAGGTTGATGAGATCTACAACCTCGCCTGCCCGGCATCGCCCATCCATTACCAGCATGACCCGGTGCAAACACTAAAGACCAGCGTGCATGGCGCGATCAATATGCTCGGCCTCGCGAAGCGCCTGAAGGCACCCATTTTGCAGGCTTCCACCAGCGAAGTTTACGGTGACCCGAAGGTGCATCCTCAGCCTGAGGAATATTGGGGTAATGTGAACCCCATCGGTCCACGTTCCTGTTATGATGAAGGCAAGCGTTGTGCGGAGACGCTGTTCTTCGACTACCATCGGCAATATCGGCTGAACATCAAGGTGGCGCGCATTTTCAATACCTATGGGCCTCGTATGCACCCGAATGATGGGCGCGTCGTGTCCAATTTCATCGTGCAAGCTTTGCGCGGTGATCCCATCACAATTTATGGCGATGGCAAGCAGACGCGATCCTTCTGTTTTGTCTCAGACCTGGTGGAGGGTTTGCGCCGGCTGATGGATGCGCGGGAAGATGTCACGGGGCCGATTAATCTCGGCAATCCAAGTGAGTTTACCATGGTCGAATTGGCGGACGCGGTGATCCGGCTGACGGGTTCCGCTTCCCGCATGGTCTTTCGCCCTACCCCGGTGGATGACCCACGCCAGCGCCAGCCCAATATCACCAAGGCGCGCAGCCAGCTCGGTTGGGAACCGACCATTCCGTTGGAACAGGGCCTGGTGCATACCATCGCCTATTTCGATAGGCTGTTGACGAGAGGAAACGCCTGAGCATGCGCATCCTGCTCACCATCGCGCATTTCTTCCGCGCGGAGGAAGGATCAAACTGTCCGTTGTCAAATCATTTGAGACTAATTGGCGGCCTTTGTGCCGGAGTATCTGGCCCATCTGGGTTTAAGGTTAGGCTGCCTTTTGGTGATGCATCAAGCGGCGGTGCTGGATGGTTCTGCGCTTGATGCGCACACGGTCCAGCAGGATGGCCTGCCCCCAGCCGAAATAGGCATCGGCGGGG
>VGDM01000019.1 GCA_016869715.1 Alphaproteobacteria bacterium | reverse complement strand
CCTTGGGGTTACGATGAGACAGAAATCCTCCGTTACTCAAATCGCCAATTTGGTCCCATAGGCGCTGACGCCGGACAAGCCAGGCAGGGTCGCTCAAGGCAGCAGGGTGGAGGCATGGGCGCTGGGTGGATAGCGTGTTGATGCAGCACCCGCATGGTTGCGAGGCGGCCATGCTCCCAGAAAACGAATGAAAGCAACCGGTTAAAATTTTTCGCGGTCAGCGTCATTTTATGCTTGCAATATTGTTCTTGTTTTGTTCTTATCGCCTGTATGAGCAGCACCCTGTACCAAGACCCCTCCCTCATCATCCCACAACGCCCGGTGCGCGTGCGTTTCCAAGCGCGCCGTGCGGGCTTCGATAAGGCGCGCAGCGCAATGCGTGATTTCACGCTATTGCTGGCGCTCGCCTGGGGCGCCGCCGAGATGGCGCTGTGGTTGAGCGGGGGCTGACGCCCCCTATTCCGCGGCAGCTTCGCGCGCCCGCTCGCGCAAAATCGCGACCGCCCGGCGCAGCCCATCAGCCATATTCTCAGGTGGCATAGCGCCAGAGTAAAGCAAATGCCGGTCCAGCACAAAAGATGGTACGCCGGAAATCCCCGCACGGCGATAGCCCTCATCCTCGGCCAGCACCTCATGACGCCCGGCATCGCCGGCACCAAAGGCGGCCAGGCTTTCAGCTGACATGCCGGCCGCCGCACCCAGTTCAGCCAGAGTGGCGGCATCGCCAATATCCCTGCCCTCCTGGAAATAGGCCTGGAAGATCACCTCGGCCACCGCGCGCTGGCGGCCATTGGCGCCGGCCAAGCGCATCAGCCGATGCGCTTCCAAAGTGTTCGGTGTGCGCGCCATCAGATAAGGGCGAAATTCAAGCCCCGCGATGCGCCCGGCATCGGCCACGCGGCGGTCTAATTCCTGCGATTTTTCCAGCGAGCCGAATTTGGCGCTGCGATATTCCCGCCGATCCACGCCTTGTGCCGGCATGTCAGGGTTCAATTGGAAGGGCCGGAAGCGGACATTGAAGGTAAGTCCTTCCTCGGCCAGCATCCCAAGTGCTGCATCCAAATTGCGCTTGCCGATCCAGCACCAGGGGCAGATGGCGTCCGAAATGACATCCAAATTGCCGGCATTGTTGTCTGTGGCGCTGTCCATGGGGCTTCCTCCTCTGCAAGGGCTAACCACCATGCCGGTTTGGCGCGCCCCGGTCCAGCACGTACCCTCTTGGAGAGTGGCGTGGAAAGCCGCATGGTCAGGCGCATGACCGGCATGATCTTCCCCGCCCCCGTCCCGGCCGCTTGGCCAAGCACAAACCCCAGCGACGTCGGTTTCGATGCCACCAAGTTGCAAGCGGCTGTGGTTTTCGCCGCCGCGCATGAAACCCCCTGGCCCTATGACCTGGCCGGCCATATCGGCCGCGGCTTTTTCGAGGCGCCGCCAGATAATGAGGTGCTGGGCCCGCTCAGCCCGCGCGGCGCGCCTGGCGGCCTGATCACGCGCCGTGGGGCTGTCGTGGCAAGTTGGGGCGATACGCGTGAGGTTAGCCAAACCTTCAGCGCCGCCAAATCCTATCTTTCCATGCTAGCCGGCATTGCCTGGGCCGATGGGCTGATCCCGAACCTCGACCAACGGGTCGGCGAAACCGTCAAGGATGGCGGCTTTGATACGCCCCAAAACGCCCCGATAACCTGGCGGCATTTGCTACAAAACATGTCCGAATGGGAAGGCACGCTGTTCGGCAAATCCGACACCATTGACCGAGGCCGCGACCTTGGCGCCGAAGGTCAGGGCAAGAAGGGCATGCGCCAATTGCAGGCGCCCGGCACGCATTGGGAATACAACGACGTCCGCGTGAACCGGCTGTCGCTGGCCCTGCTGCGCCGCTTCGGCCGGCCTCTGCCCGAGGTCTTTGCCGAGCGCATCCTGAACCCTATCGGCGGCAGCCGGGAGTGGCGCTGGGATGGCTATCGCACCTCCTGGGTCACGTTGGAGAATGGCAAGCGCGTGCAATCCGTCCCCGGCGGCACGCACTGGGGCGGCGGGGTTGCCATCCATGCCGAGGATCAGGCGCGGATCGGGCTATTGGCACTCAACCGGGGCCGCTGGGCGGGCAGTGAAATCCTGCCGGCGCAATGGTTTGACTGGTCTACCGAAGCCTGTGCGCTCAATCCCTCCTATGGCTTCCTGTGGTGGCTGAATACGTCCGGGGAGCGGTTCCCCTCTGCCGCGCAGGACGCGTTTTTCGCCTCGGGCGCCGGGGGCAATCTGATCTGGGTGGACCCAAGCTCGGGCATTGTCGCGGTGCTGCGCTGGACGGATCCCAAGGCGATGGATGGTTTTATCGGTCGCGTGCGCGCGGCTTTGGTTTGAGGGGGCGCAATCCATGGAAATCGGCATTGTCGGTCTGGGCCGGATGGGCGGGAATATCGCGCGGCGGCTCATGCAGGCGGGGCATTGCGCCGTCGTGTGGGACAAGGATGCCGCCACCGTAGCCGCCTTGGCTACCGAGGGCGCAGTGGGTGTTACGGACCTCGCTGGGCTTGTCGCGGCGCTGAGCGCGCCGCGCGCGGTGTGGGTCATGCTGCCCCATGGCGCGCCGACGGAAGACGCGCTGGAACAGCTGGGCGGGCTGCTCTCACCGGGTGATACCGCGATAGATGGCGGCAATACCCATTGGAAGGATGATATCCGCCGCGCCAAGGTACTCGCTGCCCAAGGAATTGATTACCTTGATATCGGCACCTCGGGAGGGGTTTGGGGGCTGAAGCGCGGTTATTGCCTCATGATCGGCGGCAAGGCTGCGCCGGTGGCGCGGCTGGCGCCGATTTTCACCGCGCTGGCGCCTGGCCAGGGGGATATTCCAATCACACCAAGACGTGAAGGACGCCCCGTAAATATCGCAGAAGGTTGGCTTCATTGCGGCGATCACGGCGCGGGGCATCTGGTCAAGATGGTGCATAACGGCATTGAATACGGCATGATGCAGGCGCTGGCCGAAGGGCTTGATCTGCTGCGCCATGCCAATAGCCCTGAATTACCGGAACATCAGCGCCTTAGCGTGGATATCGCCGATGTAACGGAAGCTTGGCGGCGCGGTTCGGTCATTACCTCCTGGCTATTGGATCTGACCGCGAGCGCCTTGGCTGAAGACCCTGATCTTGCGAAATATTCTGGCAAGGTGGGGGATTCCGGCGAAGGCCGCTGGACGGTGCAGCAGGCGGTGGAAACCGCTGTGGCTGCACCGGTGCTGACGGCGGCGCTTTATGCCCGCTTCCGGTCGCGTGATCATGTCAATTTCGGCGATCGCGCGCTTTCGGCCATGCGCCATGGCTTTGGCGGGCATCTCGAGCCCAAATAACCATGCGCGCCGCCGCGATCATCGTGATGGGGGTATCGGGGTCGGGCAAATCCACCATTGGCGCCCTGCTGGCCGAGACGCTGGGCTGGCCCTTTGCCGATGCGGATGGCTTTCACCCGGCGGCGAATGTTGCGAAAATGGCCTCGGGCCAGGCGCTGACGGATGAGGATCGTTGGCCCTGGCTGGATGCGATTGCGGCGCATATCGGAGCGGCACGCATGGCAGGGCAGCCCGTGGTGGTGGCCTGTTCGGCGCTCCGGCGCGCATATCGGAAAAGGCTGCGCGCCGGCCATGGCGATGTGGTGTTCCTGCATCTGGCGGGCGCGCCCACGCTGATCGCCGGGCGTCAGGCCGCGCGGCAGGGCCATTTCATGCCGCCTTCTTTGATGGCGAGCCAATTCGCCACCCTAGAAGACCCCGCTGCGGAAGCCGATGCTGTCACGGTTTCGGTGCAGGCCTTCCCGGCGCAGGTCGTGGCGGCTGCCTTAACCCAGCTTCTGGCCGCGGGTGCCGTGGCACCGCCTTAAGGCGGGTCCACGAAGGCCGAAGTCATGGAAGCCCGCACGATCAGTGACCTCATCGAGGGGTTTTCGTGCCCCTCATGGGCGGTCAAGGCCTCCATAGGGCAGAAATACTCGTGCGGCTGGGGCACCTGGTTGCGCGTAAAGCCGGTGTAATGTTCCCGCTGGAGGCCACAAAGCATCCGGATATCGCGCACCGGTAGGGTCAAGCCCACAAGGGGCTCGGCAATACAGGCCGGGATCATGCGCCAACGCGGCGTGTCATCCCCCGGCTGAGTGGGCGCCACCAGCCAGGGCAAGGGGCAGAAGGCGAGCAAAGAGGTGGTGGAGGGTGCGAAGCGGGACCGCTTATCGAGTAAATTCTGAAAAGTGCAGCAGGCTTCAATGCAGAGGATATCCGCATAAGGATCCTCCGGCGTGCCGCCAAAATGGAGCCAGAGCTGATCCGGGACGGTACGCATCCGGTCAGAGACAGGCACCTTCAGATAGGGCTGAGCGATGGGCTCCCCCTCGCTCGGGCGGGCGCGGAGCCAGGATGCGCCCGCACTGGCGGTTGCACCCGGCGGGCGCTACGGCCGGGTCTTCAGCCGGGCGCGGACGACAGTATTGAGCCGGATGGTTTTACGATCACTCTGTGAGATTTCATGCTAGACGCGAATTACTACTCAATAATACAACTTTTGGTTATAATCGTATGATTCACATTATCCAAAGCAAGGGAAATATCGTGACAAAATGTTGAAACCTCGGATCAAATTGGAGCTTAATGGAGTTCATTAACTTTAAACTCCAAAAGCCCCAAGTAACCAGTTCTATAGATTCATGCTTAAAATTCTATGAGATTTTGAAGTGTTGGAAAGAAAAATATATTTATAGGATGTATTTCCCAACACTTATCTTCCTGGTATTTGTTTTGTTCTTTTCTTGCAAGCATCTTCGTTGCCCCGAGCGTCGTTTCCGTCCCCGAAAATCCCTTCTAGGCTATGCCCAAAGCCCACCCAAAGGCTTGATCGAAAGGACAGCGCCCATGCCCGTTACCCGTCTTAACCCGGAACAGCGCCTCTCGGGCGCCGTGATCGGGGGCGGCCTGATTTGGCTCGCCGGCCAGGTCGCCGATGATGCAAGCCTGGATGCGGAAGGCCAGACCACCGATATCCTGAAGCAGATTGATGCGCTGCTGGCTGAAGCCAGTACGGATAAGCGCGCCTTGCTGTCGGTCACGGTAATCCTTGCCGATATCCGCGATGCGCCGGCCATGAACCGCGCCTGGGATCGTTGGCTGGACCCGGCCCATAAGCCCGCCCGCATGACCATTGAGGCCGCTTTGGTGGACCCCAGCTGGAAGGTGGAAATCACTGGGGTCGCATTGGCGCCGTGAACGCGCCCCCTGCCCCGCGCGGCCAGAGTTATGCAGGTGACGGTCGGCTTTCGCGATTTTACGCCGCATGATCATGGCATAAGGTTGCGGGCCGGGGTGCAGGTGCTGGCGGGGCAGATCCTGCTGCTATTCGGGTTTGCCGAGATCATGCGCAGCCGGCGCGTGCAGATGGCGGGGGGCGGGAAAAAGCCCGCGATCCGTCGACCATTAAGCAATTTCAAGCCAAGTGGTTACACTAGGCGGCTCGGAAAATGCGACAGAACAGAGAAGCTGGCGCGTGGCGGATGAGCGGATGCAAATCCGCCACGCGACAGGCGCCATTCCGCCGCAATTGGAGTATGACATTCAGCAAGCGGTTTCAGGATATGCACGCATGGTAACGCCAGCCTATTGGCAGGGAAAACGAGTTCTGGTGACCGGGGGGGCGGGCTTCCTTGGCGCCAACCTTTGCCACGCCTTGGCCGGCATGGGGGCGCGGGTCACGGCGCTTGATGCCATGATGCCGGATGGCGGCGCCTCGGCGCGCAATCTGGAAGGGGCAGGCGTTTTGCTGGTGCGCGGCGATATTCGCGACACGGAATTGCATTCGCTCTGTGAAGGCATTGATGTGCTGTTCAATATGGCGGCGCAAACCAGCCATATGGGCGGGCAGAAGGATCCCGTGGCCGATATCGCCATCAATGCGGTCGCACAGGTGCGCCTGATTGGCGTGATGCGTGAAGCCACCCCGAAGGCAATCGTGGTACATGCCTCGACCCGGCAATTTTACGGCCGGCCGCGCAGCCTGCCGGTGGATGAACTCCACCCAGTCAATCCGCCCGATGCCAATGGGGTCTCAAAATGGGCGGGCGAGCAATATTGGCTCCTGGAAAACCGCGTGTTGAATCGCCCGGTGGTGTCGCTGCGCCTCACCAATTGCTACGGGCCAAGGCTGCGTATTCGCGATGCGCGCCAAACCTTCCTCGGCATTTGGATACGCCGCCTGTTGGAAAATGAGGCGTTCGAAGTCTGGGGCGGGGCACAGCTGCGCGACCTGACCTATGTGGATGATGTCACCGGCGCCTTTCTGATCGCCGCCGAACAATCGGGCAAGCCAGATGTTGCCGGCCAGGTCTTCAATATTGGCGGCAGCCCACCCATTTCCCTGCTGGATTTAGCCGATAAGCTGATCGCGGCTAATGGCAGGCAGGGCCGCTATGAATTGCGCGAATTTCCTGCCGACCGTGCGCCGATTGATATCGGCTCCTACGCTGCGGATGATCGCGCCTTCCGCACGGCAACCGGCTGGGCGCCGGCGATTGACCTCGATCAGGGGCTGAAGCTTTCCCTTGACTGGTATCGCCAGCGCCTGACGGATTATCTGTGACCCTGAAGGGAAAGAACGCGACATGAATGCGCCCGTCATCAATATGATCCCGCAGGCTGATCCCCGTGCCGGCTATCGCGCCCAAAAGGCCGAGATTGATGCCGCGGTCGCGCGCGCCCTGGCCAGCGGCCAGTATATCCTTGGCAAGGAAGGTGCGGCGTTTGAGGAAGAATACGCTTCCTGGCTTGGCACCCGCCGCGCGATTGGCTGCGCCAATGGCACGGATGCGCTGGCCCTGATCCTGCGCGGGCTTGGCATTGGGCCAGGCATGAGTGTGGCGACCGTTTCCCACACGGCGGTTGCGACTGTTGCCGCGATTGAGATGGTGGGGGCCACACCGCTGTTGCTGGATATTGATCCCGATACCTACACCATGGATGCTGATGAATTTCTGAGCGTGCTGAATCATCCGCCGCCCGGCCTGCCACCTTTGCGCGCTGTACTCCCCGTGCATATCTATGGTCAGGCCTGCGATCTGGAACCGATGCGGGAAGCGGCGCGCGCGGCGGGGATCGCCTTGATCGAAGATTGCGCGCAATGCCATGGCGCGACGCTGAATGGCGCGAAGCTCGGCACGCTTGGCACCGCATCGGCCTTCAGCCTCTACCCCACCAAGAATCTCGGCGCGCTTGGCGATGGCGGTGTGCTGGCCACAAATGATGAGGATTTGGCGGACCGTATCGCGGCCATTCGGCAATATGGCTGGAAGGAACGCTATATCAGCGACATGGTCGGCGTGAATTCGCGGCTGGATGAACTGCAGGCAGCAATTTTGCGCGTGAAACTGACCGTACTTGATGCCGGCAATGAACGCCGCCGTGCCATTGCCAGCGCCTATGATGCCGCTTTGGCCGGTGGGCCTTACGCGCCGCCGCAGCGCCGCGCAGGGGCGGAGCATGTATTTCATCAATATGTGCTGCGCGTGCTGGATCGTGCGGCGGTGCAGGCGAAGCTGAAGGAACAGGGCATTGGCACAGGCATTCACTACCCGGTGCCCGTGCATTTGCAGCCCGCCTATCAGGGCCGCGTGCCGCTGGGTCCTGCCGCCTGTGCCGAGACCGCCGATGCCGCGCAGGAGGTGATGAGCCTGCCCATGTATCCCGAATTGACCGATGCGCAGGTGGAACGCGTTTGCGCTGGGTTGCGGAGGCTGAAAGGCTGAATACTGTCGCTGCCTTGGCACGCGTTTGCGTCGTCACGGTCGCTTATAACAGCGCGTCTGCCTTGCACGGCATGCTGGGGAGCCTGCTGCCCGGCCTAGGCGTCATTGTGGTGGATAATGCAAGCGCGGATGACAGCGCGGCGGTTGCGGAAGATGCTGGTGCGCGCGTTATCCGCAAGGGCGCCAATCTTGGTTTTGGCGCGGGCTGCAATATCGGGATGGATGCTGCGGACGCGGAATTCGTGCTGCTTGCAAACCCCGATACACGCTTGGATGGGGCGGCGATCGCGCGGCTGGTGGCCGCCGCTGATGCCTTTCCCGATGCCGCGATCCTGGCACCCGTGCTTTGCGATGAAACCGGCGCGCGCGTCAGGTCCTGGGATGTGGAGCAACAGCATCGACGTTTATTGCCGCACAAACGTGATGCGGAGCCCTGGCCGGAAGGGCCGCTTTGCGCTGAATTTCTTTCTGGCGCTTGCCTATTGCTGCGCGCGTCCGAGGGGCTGCGCTTCGATGAGGCCTTTTTCCTGTTCTATGAGGATGACGCGATTTGTGCTGCCGCGCGCGCCAAGGGGCGTGCCTTGGTGCTGGTGCCGGATGCGGTGATGCATCACGCGGGCGGCGGTTCTTCCGCGCCATCGCGGGCATTATCTGCCTTCAAGGCGCGGCACATGGCCTGGAGCCGCTTGCATTACATGGCGCTGATGCAGAATGACGTGGCGGCGCGGCGCGAGGCCTGGGCGCGGGTTTGGCATCATGGCGGCGAGGCGGTTGGCCACGGGATCATGCTGCGGTTTGACAAACTCCGCGCCGATGTGGCGGGGCTTGGCGGGACAGTCGCTTGGCTGCGCGGCAAGCGCGCCTGAACGCCTTACTCCGCCAGCATCTTCCGCGCGACAATCAGGCGCATGATCTCATTCGTGCCCTCCAGAATGCGATGCACGCGAAGATCACGGACGATTTTCTCAATGCCATATTCCGCGAGGTAGCCATAACCGCCCAGCAATTGCAGCGCATCATCAGCGACGCGTGACGCTGTATCGGTGACGAAGCGCTTCGCCATGGCGCAGAATAGGGTGGCGTCGGGCTCTCCGCCATCCAGCTTGGCGCAGGCGCGCCAAAGCAAAGCGCGCGCTGCTTCCAATTCAATGCGCATATCGGCAAGCTTGAATTGCGTATTCTGGAAATCGCTGATCGCCTTGCCAAAGGCGCGGCGTTCTTGCGTGTAACGCAGCGCGATATCCAAGGCGGCTTCCGCCCCACCCAAAGAACTGGCCGCGATATTCAAGCGCCCGCCATCAAGCCCCGCCATGGCGAAGCGGAAGCCCTGCCCCTCCGCGCCGAGCAAGGCATCTGCACCCACGCGCACATCTTCAAAAATCACCTGCCGCGTCGGCTGCGCATTCCAGCCCATCTTGCGTTCATTGGCGCCGAAGGAAAGGCCGGGCGTATCCTTCGGGATCAGAAGCGCGGAAACACCGCCCGGCCCATCGCCGCCGGTGCGGAGCATGGTGAGGTACAGATCAGACGCGCCAGCGCCCGAGATGAATTGCTTGGTGCCATTCAGCACATAGCCCTGATTGTCGCGCGAAGCACGCGCCTTCAGCGCCGCCGCATCACTGCCTGACCCTGGTTCCGTCAGGCAATAGGAAGCAATCGCTTCCATGCTGATCAGCCTCGGCAACCATGCGCTGCGCTGCGCATCATTGCCGAAGCGGTCAATCATCCAGGCGACCATATTGTGGATGGACATGAAGGCGCTGATAGTTGGGCAGCCTGTCGCCAGTGCTTCAAACACGACCGCCGCGTCCAGACGCGTCAGGCCCGCACCGCCTGAGTCTTCGCGCACATAAAGTGCGGCCATGCCAAGCGCCGCAGCGTCGCGCATCTCCGCCACCGGGAAATGCTGTTCCTTGTCCCATTGCAGGGCTTTTGGTGCCAGTACATCACGGGCGAAATCCCGTGCGACGGATTGCAGCGCCCGGGTTTCTTCTGGAAGATCGAAGGGGATGGCGTTCATGCGGGGATTTCCTTTGCGATATCGGCCATGCGCGCGCGGGCGGCCTTCAGGTTGCGCGCCTTCACATGGCCAAAGCCCTTGATGCCGGCGGCGGCTTCCGCCCAATCACACACGGCGCTGTGCGTGGCCGGCGAGAGTTTGGGTAGCAGCGCTTCCAGCCCAGCGCGATATTCATTCGGCAGCACGCGTTCTTCCCGCCTTTCGGTTGTGCGCGCGAAGGGATCAAGCCAGGTGCCGCGCAGAAATTTACCATGGCGCAGCAGCTTCATCGCGCGCAGCATGCCGGGGCCGAAGGCGCGCTTTTCCGGCAGGCCGGTTTCAGGATTGACCTTGCTGATGATGGGCGGTGCCAAATGCACCTCGATACTTTGGGTGCCGGTAAACCCGCGCGTCAGGCTTTCCTGCCATGCCGGCAGGCTATGCAGCCGCGCCACTTCATATTCATCCTTATAAGCCATGAGGCGATAAAGCTGCCGCGCCACCGCACGAGAAAGCCGATCCTCGCCGGGCACCGCAGCCGCCTCTGCCATAAGGATACGCGCGACGAAATCCTGATAGCGCCGCGCGTAACGGGAGGACTGATACGCCTTCAGGTCATCGGTATAACGCGCGATCATCTCATCCAGCGTTTCCGGCCCGCGCGGCGCTTCCGGCGTTTCGGTCGCGGCGCTGCGGCCTAGTGCGAAGGCTACCTTGTTGCGCCTCACCGCCGCGCCATTCAGTTCAATGGCGCGCAAAATCGCCTCCGCCGAAAGCGGCACCAACCCGCGCTGCCAGGCAAAACCCAGCATGAAGGGATTGAGGTAAATCGCATCGCCCAAATCACGCTCAACCCGCGTGAGCGCGGGGATTGTCAGCGCTTCGCGGCACGCCGCGCCTAGGCTTTGCAGCATAGCCGCATTACCGTAGCGCGTTTCGGTATCCTTCACGAATTGCGCGGTGGGTGACAGATCGGTATTCACAATCGCTGTGCTGCGGGCCGGGCCGAGCAAGGGCCGCGCGGTGCGGCCATGCGCCACCACCATATCAGCCGCCAGCAGCAAATCCGCTTCACCAGCCGCGATGCGCGCACCGGATAATTGATCCGCCGCCGCACCCACCGGGCCGATGCGAAGCTGCGCATAAACCCCGCCACCCTTTTGCGCGAGGCCCAGAAAATCCAAGGTGCGCACGGGCCTTCCTTCAAGATGCGCGGCCTGCGCCAGAACGGCCGCCATGGAAGAAACGCCCTGCCCGCCAACACCGGTAATCAGCAGATTCCATGCCTCACCCTGAATCGCGGGCAGGCTTGGTTCGGGCGGCAGCGGTGGCAGCCTGATGGCCGCGGGCCGCGCCGGTTCAGCACCGATCAGGCTGACAAAGGACGGGCAAAACCCCTCAACACAGGAAAAATCCTGATTACAAGCAGATTGATCAATGCGGCGCTTGCGGCCGAAGGGCGTTTCAATCGGCTCCACCGCCAGGCAATTCGACGCGCGAGAGCAATCGCCGCAATCTTCACAAATGCGCGGATTGATGGCGATGCGGCGATTGGCGCGCGGCGCTAGATCACGCTTGCGCTTGCGGCGGCGTTCGGTTGCGCATTCCTGATCATAGATGATGGCGGTGACGCCCTTCACCGCGCGCAATTCCTTCTGCACGGCATCGAGGCGCGCGCGATGATGAAAGCTAACCGTAGCCGGAAGTAACGGATGGCCGCGATGCCGGTCCGGATCGTCGGAGACAATCTCAATCCGCCCAACGCCCTCTCCGTGCAATTGCGCGGCGATGTGGGGGACATCAATCTCGCCTTCCGGGGTTTGGCCACCGGTCATGGCGACAGCGCTATTCACGAGAATCTTGAAGGTGATATTGGCCTTGGCAGCGACGGCGAAGCGCACCGAAAGACTACCCGAATGGGCATAGGTGCCATCGCCCATATTGGCGAAGATGTGTTCCTGGCTGGTGAAATGTTCCTGCCCGATCCAGGCCGAGCCCTCACCGCCCATTTGGCAGAAGAAATCCGTCTCCCGATTCATGAAGCGCGCCAGATAATGGCAGCCAATGCCGGCAAGCGCGCGGCTGCCTTCCGGTACGCGGGTTGAGGTATTGTGTGGGCAGCCCGGACAGAAATAGGGATCGCGCCCATGAACCGGCGTTTGGTCTCCGGCGGCCAGGGATTCAAGCGCCGCCATGCGCGCCAGCATGGCATTGGTGCGAAACGCCTGCGGCAGACGCGCGAAAAGCGCGCGTAGAATCTGCGCGGAATCAAGCTCGTTCAAATCGGACAGCAAGGGCCGCCCGGCCTCATCACGCTTGCCGGTGATGCGCGGGCGGCGGTCCATGTGAAAAAGCGCATCGCGCAGTTGCCACTCCAGAAAGGACCGACGGTCTTCGATCACCAGAATTTCCTCAAGCCCATCCGCAAAGGCGCGCGCGGCATCAGCATCAAGCGGCCAAGCCAAACCCACCTTCCAAATGCGCAACCCCTGGGCGCGGGCGAAATCCTCGGAAATGCCCGCTTCGGCAAGTGCTTGGCGCAGCACGGTGAAAGCCTTGCCGCGGACGGCAATGCCGAAACGCGCATCGGCGCTATCCAGCACCATGCGGTCAATGCCATTGGTCCGCGCAAAGGCATTGGCGCGCGGCAGCTTCACGTGGCGGAGGCGTTCTTCCTGCACCATCGGCGGATCAGTCGCGCGGATATGCACGCCATCAGGCACCCTTGGCATGCCCTGCGGTTCGCGCGTGGCGTAAAGCGCAGGGTCCAGCAGCACCGTCATGGTCGCATCCATGGTGTCGGCCACGCATTTCATGCCAACCCAGGTACCGGCGTAACGACTCAGCGCAATGCCCTTCAGCCCATATTCCAACACCTCGGCCACATCGGCAGGGTCGAGCATGGGGATTTCCAAATCCATGAAGGCATATTCACAGCCCGAGGTGATGGTTGAGGATTTGGAAGACGGATCATCCCCCGCCAGCGCAAGCACACCACCCAGCGGCGCGCTGCCGGCAGAATTGGCATGGCGCAGCACATCGCCGGAGCGATCCACGCCTGGCCCCTTGCCATACCAAATGCCGAAAACGCCATCCAAACGCGCGCCCGGGGTCAGATGCACCTGCTGCGAGCCCCAAATGGCGGTCGCGGCCAAATCCTCATTCAACCCGGGCTGAAACACCACATCATGGGCGCGGAGCCGTTCGGCCTGACGGGCCAATTCCCGGTCAAAGGCGCCAAGGGGTGATCCGCGATAGCCCGAAATGAAGCCGCCGGTGCGAAAGCCAAGCGCGGCATCCATCTCCTGGCGCAGCATGGGCAGGCGCACCAGCGCATGGGTCCCCGTGAGCAATATGGGGCCGGAGCGGGCTTCCCAGCGTTCTTCGAGTGTCGCTTTTGCACGAATGATGCTTCCCATAGGGAGTATTGTGGCGATTGGCAGGGCGAATGCCAACCACCAAATCAGGGCTTGAAGGCAGGATCTCAGAATTTGCCACGCCTTTTACCTCGCTCATTGGGCGGTCCGCGGTGCTGGTCAATACCCCCGCGGATTATCCGGCAGCCAGCAACGCCGGATCAGCCGCTGATGTATCCTTCGAGTTGGCGAATGTGAAAGCTCTGATCAGAGATGATTTCCTTGACCAGATCACCAATGGAAAGGATGCCCACCACATGATCATTCTCGACAACCGGCAAATGCCGGATGCGCCGTTCAGTCATCAGGGCCATGCAGGCATCAACCCCCTCAGCCGGCGTCACCTGGACGACTTTGGGCGTCATGATCTCGGCAACACAGGTTTCATGGGAAGATTTTCCGAGCAGTATCACCTTGCGCGCATAATCGCGCTCGGAGAAAATACCGACCAGTCGCGCACCATCAAGCACAAGCAGGGCGCCGATATCATGCTCGGCCATCAGTTCAAGGGCCGTATAAACAGTGGCATCCGGCGCGACCGAGATTACCCCTACCATTTTCTGTTCCAATAGCTTGCGTGCAATTTTCATCGTTGCCTCTCCCTCAAGAGATCGATGGGCCGTCTGCCAAGGCCTAAGACCGGGCTTTCGACGCGGCTCTTTTCGTTCCCTACTCAGTAAGTCCTTCAGGCCGGAGAAATCAAGCATTTTCTAAGTCTCGGCATGACGTGCTACGCCTTATGGCAACGCCTGGACCATGACATGGTTGCGATACTGCCGCCCACGAAAGCTATATGTCGCAGCCCCTTTGGTGGCGAAACCCCGTGCTGCATGAAAGGCCAAGGCAATGGCGTTATTTTCCCATACCGTGAACCAGAGTGCGGATAATCCGGTGTCAATCGCGATGGCTTCAACTTGGCGCAGCAATGCGCGACCAATGCCGCGCCGCTGTCCACATGGTTGAACATAAAGGCGGACAGGCTCAGCGCCGCGCAAATACGCGCCTGGGGCTTCTTTGGCGCTTCTACTCATTTCGGCAAAGCCGATGAGGCCCACATGCTGTTCCACAAGCAGAAATTTTCGACAAGATTCAGTAAGGCGCGCGCGGAAGGCCGGCACGCCATATTCGGCGAAAGCCTCAGCGGCAAGATCAGGAAGCGTGCCAGCGGTTGCGTGGGTATGCACCGGGCGCAGCCGCCCGAAGCTGGTCCATTTCAGATCAAGATTGAGCAATGTAAAAGCGAGCTGAAGCGCGATAACAACACCCACCCGAAATCTAACAACCCCCCAAAAGGATGTGGCGATGGCGCATGCGCGGATCGGGCCTTGCACCATGACGGGCTGATCACTGGGCGAGCTTCGCGCCGAGGCGGCAATGGCGGCCATATCTAGTCTCCCTCAAGACGCGGGACTCGAAACGGGCCGCGTCGGAGCGTAAAAAACGCCCAAGCGCGCCTTCCCTCCTTGATTCGGATCAATTGGGTGGAATCGCACCCCGCTAATTTTCGCGACCAATCGCTCGGGCCTCGCGCCTGTAAGGCAAATGGAGGAAGTTCTCATGCCAAGCGATGCAGCCATTGCGCGGCGCCGGCTGACTATCAGGAGGTCGCCCCTGATCGCCCCTGGGTCTGGCTGAATGCCGCCTGGCAGGATCTTATGGCGGATCCCCGGATCGGGTTCCTCTACGGCGGTGCCTTGGCCCCCGCAGGCTGGTTGCTAATCATGATCCTGCCTGGCGTGCGCTCTGCTTGGGTAATCCTGCCGGCCTCGGCTGGGTTTTTCATGGTGGCCCCCTTGGCGCGTGACTGGGCTTTATGAGGCGAGCAAGCTTCGCGCCGAGGACAAGCCTGTAACCTTCAGCGCCTTCCTTGCCGGCTTAACCCGCAAAGGCTAGCAGCTTGCCTTTCTTGGCGGTGTTCACGTGATCCTGCATCTGCTTTGGGTGCGCGTGGCAGCGCTGATTGTCATGCTAATGTTCGGCATCGATTTCGCCCCAAGCCTGGAAGATTTGCCCTTCGTCATGTTGCGTTCAGACATGCTGCTGCAGTTTTTGATCCTCGGCACCGGCGCGGGTGCCATTCTGGCAGCGACAGCTTTTGCGATCTCGGCGATATCCATCCCCGTGCCGGTGGATCGTGATGTCTCCGCCTTGGGAGCGATTGCGCTTTCCAAGCGGGCGGTCGCGACGAATTCGGGCGCGATGATCTTCTTGTCCGGGTTGATTGTGGTCTTCACAGCCTTCGCAATGGTGCCGTTCTTCCTCGGCCTCGCGCTTGTGGTGCCGCTGATCGGGCATGCGACCTGGCATGCCTATAAGGATCTGGTGGTCGAAGCCTGATCAGGGCCGCATGGTGAGTACGGCAAGGCCCGTCCCGCGCAAGGGTTCCACCAGCCGCGCAAAATCACAAAGCAACGGGCGAGTTTCGCGCGGGTCAATGATTTCCTCGACCCAGAAAGCCTCGGCAGTACGGAAGGGGGAACGCAGTTTTTGCAAGCGTTCGTCAATCTCGGCAATCTTGGCTTCGCGATCCGTCGCCGCACTCACCTCTGCCGCATAGGCGGCTTCGATCCCGCCTTCGAGTGGCAAGGACCCCCAACGCCCGGATGGCCAAGCATAGCGTATGGAATAACGCCCAGCCGGTTGATGCACCACGCCTGCAACACCAAAGGCATTGCGCAAAATAACGGTGCACCAGGGCGCGCGGCATTGATTGACCGCGGCCATGGCGCGCACACCCCAGCGAATGGTGGCGGTTTTCTCCGCGTCAAGCCCCACGGCAAAGCCGGGACAATCCATCAGATATATCACTGGCAGGTGAAAGGTTTCCGCCATGTCCACAAAGCGAATGATCTTGGCGCAAGCATCCGCCGTCCATGATCCGCCGGAGAATACGGGATCGGATGCCATGACCGCGACGGGCAAGCCATCCAAGCGCGCGAGCCCCGTGATGATCGGGCGGCCGAACCAGCGGCCCATTTCGAAAAAACTGCCCTTATCGAACAGCGTCTCAATAATCGGGCGCATCTTATAGGCCTGGCGCGGGTCACGCGGAATGGCGCTGATCAGCTTGGCATCGCGCCGCCCCAAATCATCGCGCGACCGCAAGCGGGGCGAGACTTCAAACACCGATTGCGGCAGGTAGGACAGGAAGCGCCGCGCGGCGGCAAAAGCTTCCTCTTCAGTGTCGACCGCATCATCCACCGCGCCTGCCTTGCATTGAATCTCCCAACCGCCCAGGTCGCGCTTGTCCAGCTTCTCGCCAAGCCGAGCCACCACCGGGGGACCCGCGACAAACATCGCCGAGGATTTCGTCATCACCGAATAATGCGCCGCCGCCAGCCGCGCAGCGCCAAGCCCGGCGACCGACCCAAGCCCGAGTGTCACCACCGGCACCAGGCCAAGATTCTGGGTGGTGAGATGATATAGCTGCGTGCCACCCACACCGCCCGGCAGATTGGCGCGGCCCGTGGTTTCAATGGTCTTCACCGAACCGCCACCGCCCGAGCCTTCAATCAGGCGAATGATCGGCAGGCGCAATTCAGCCGCCATGCGTTCGGCCATAATGGGTTTTTCACGAATGGTCGCATCGGCGCTACCGCCGCGCACGGTGAAATCATCGCCCACCACCACCACGGGGCGGCCTTCAATCTCCGCGCGGCCCATGATGCAATTGGAAGGTGTGAGCGTCACCAGATCGCCCTTGGCATCATATTCGCCACGCCCGGCAATGGCGCCGACTTCGTGGAAGCTATCCTTGTCCACCAGCTTGAGCACGCGATCGCGCACCGTCAGCCGCCCGCCATCATGCTGGCGCTTCACCTTATCCGGCCCGCCCATGGCCTCAGCCATGGCTTGGCGGCGCTTCAGCTCATCGATTTCCGGTTGCCAATTCATGGGCGTTTCCCTGGATATAATCCAGGTGAGTGTCACGCGACTTACCGCGCCTTGCAAGCGGGCGTTGTCGGCGGCGCCCCTAACCCCCATGATATGTGCGCCAGCCCAGGAAAGACGCCGCCATGCCGATTGATGAAAACCTTAAATTCCTGCCCGTGAATATCGCCGTGCTGACCGTGAGCGATACGCGCGACATGGCGACCGACCGTTCCGGCCAAACCCTGCAAGACAGGATCGAAGCCGCGCGGCATCATTGCGTGGCGCGAGAGATTGTGAGAGATGATCCGCACGCGATTGAAGCCGTACTGCGGCGCTGGATTGCTGATCCCAATGTAGATTGCGTGATCACCACCGGCGGCACTGGCGTTACCGGACGGGATGTGACGCCGGAGGCCTTCAAGCGCGTGCTTGAGAAGGAAATCGAAGGCTTCGGCGAATTGTTTCGCTGGATCAGCTTTCAGAAGATTGGCACTTCTACCATCCAATCGCGCGCCATGGGCGGCGTTTCAGGCGGGACCTATCTTTTTGCGCTGCCTGGTTCAAGCGGCGCCTGCAAGGATGGCTGGGATGACATATTGCGCTTCCAATTGGATTCGCGGCACCGCCCCTGCAATTTAGTTGAGCTGATGCCGCGCTTATTGGAACATCTGAAACCCGTGTGAAGGGCGCGCGAGGGACGCAACCCCCTGGCGCGATATGCCTCACGCTGCCTTGGAAGTTGCCAAGGCCTTCCACACGCTCTCAGGCGTGGCCGGCATGTCAATATGCTTCACGCCATCGCCGGCCAGCGCATCCACCACCGCATTGATCAGCGCCGGCGGGCTGCCAACTGCACCCGCTTCACCAGCACCCTTGACGCCAAGCGGATTGGTCTCACACGGCACTTCGATGAAATCCACATCAATATTCGGCAGATCATCGGCACGCGGCAGCGCATAATCCATGAAGGAAGCCGAGAGCAATTGGCCGCTTTCCGCATCAAAGGCCGTGCGTTCCAGCATGGCCTGACCAATGCCCTGCGCCACGCCACCATGTACCTGGCCGCGCACAATCAGCGGGTTAAGCGCATGGCCCACATCATCAATCACGATGTAATTCGCAACCTTGATGATGCCGGTATCGGGGTCCACCTCCACCTCGGCGGCGTGACAGCCATTGGGGAAGGTGTGGGATTTGATCTGCGCCACTTCCAGCGCATCCAAAAGCGTGACTTCCTGGCCTTTGGCTGCGCGCGCCTTCTGCGCCGCCGCCAATTCCAGAATGCCGACGCCCTTATCGGTGCCCACCACGCCGAAACGGCCATTGGCCGTGGTGAATTCAACATCGGCGACTGCGGCTTCCAAATGCTCGGACGCGGCCTTCTTGCCTTTTTCCACCACCGAAGCCGCCGTCACCAGAATGGCTTGCCCTTCGGAATAAAGGCTGCGCGCGCCACCCGTGCCGCCGCCTGAGGGCAGGCTTTCGGAATCGCCCTGCTTCACGCGGATTTTCTCAATCGGGATGCCAAGCTCATGGCTGGTCAGCATGGCATAGGCGGTTTCATGCCCCTGGCCGGAACTTTGCGTGCCGACATAGACATCAACAAATCCATCATCGGCAAAACGCATCGCGGCGTTTTCTGTGGCGTCGCCGCCGGTTGCTTCCAGGTAATAGGCAAAGCCAATGC
Source organism: Alphaproteobacteria bacterium (assembly GCA_016869715.1). Taxonomy (GTDB): domain Bacteria; phylum Pseudomonadota; class Alphaproteobacteria; order Acetobacterales; family Acetobacteraceae; genus Neoroseomonas. Next base: position 35,300 of record VGDM01000019.1, on the reverse strand, counting down.
CGCGCCTTTTGCCGCGCCGCTGGCTCTCCGCCCGCCGCGCTGCAAAGTCGGACCAATTCAGCCGCTCAAGAGCGGTATCCATGAGCTTAGCAAATTCGCCCGAATCATAGCGCTGCCCCATGGCCGAGACATAAGGCATGGCCGATGACGGTACCATGTTGCGCTTGCGGATCGCCACACGATCCAGGCCCATTTCCTGCGCGGCGGTGTCAATCAAGCGCTCCACCAGGTAATTGCTCTCTGGCCGGCCAGCACCGCGATAGGCATCCACCGGCACAGTATTGGTGATCACACCGACAACATTGGCGTAAATGGCGCCGAAATCATAAACACTCGCCAGCACCTTGGTGCCCGCGCCGGTCGGGATGAAGGGCGCGAATGTGTTCAGATAGGCACCCATATTCGCCCAATTCTTGGTGCGCAGCGCGAGGAACTTGCCATCCTTATCGAGGGCTAATTCGCCGGCGGTGATGTTATCCCGACCGTGCGTGTCTGACTGGAAGGCTTCCGTACGCTCGGATGTCCATTTCACCGGGCACTTCAGGTGGCGTGCGGCGAAGCAGGTCAGCACATGCTCGGCATACAGGAACAGCTTCATGCCAAAGCCACCACCGACATCAGGGGTGACGACACGGAAATGATCTTCCGGCAGGTTGAAGACGCTGCCGGCGAGAAGCTTGCGCACCAGCCAAGACCCCTGGGTATTGGTATGCAGCGTCCATTTATTGCTGCCGGCATCATAATTTGCGACTGCCGCACGGGATTCCATGCTGGCGACCACCACACGGTTATTCACGACGGTCAGCCGCGTGACATGCGCGGCCTTGGCGAAAAGCGCATCGGTCTTGTCCTTGTCGCCGACGTGCCAATCAAAGCAGGTATTGTTCGGCGCACTTGGCCAAACCTGCGGCTGACCAGGCTTGGTTGCGGTCGCGAGATCGGTGGCCGAGGGTAGGATGTCGTAATCCACCTCAATTGCCTCGGCGGCGTCCCGCGCGGCCTTGGCGCTTTCGGCGACCACGAAAGCGACCGGGTCACCCACATGACGCACCGTGCCATCCGCCAGCACAGGGCGCGGCGTGGAAGACATGGCCGAACCATCGCTATTCTTGAGCGGGATAAGGCAAGGCAGCGGGCCAAGCCCCTCAGCCGCCAGATCAGCCGCGGTGTAAACGCCCAGCACCCCCGGCATGGCCTTGGCGCCAGAGGTGGAAATCCGCTTGATCGCGGCATGGGCATGCGGGCTGCGCAGTACCACGCCATGCGCCTCACCGGGCAGGTTGATATCGGCGGTATATTGCCCATCGCCCTTTAAAAGCCTGGGGTCTTCCACGCGACGAATGGATTGGCTGAGGCCGAATTTTGCCATGGCAGGGCACTCCTTTTTTTGCGTTGCAACCACAATTTATTAAATGGGGTCGGGATGGAAAGGGGGGAAGGCCCCGCCGGGCAGGAATTGTCGCCAAGGTGGCAGCGATTGCGCCAAAGTTTCTAACCTGTCAGTCTGCTCCCACAATTAGTGGAGAGAAAAGTTTCATGTCAGAATAGCCAAAGCCTCCGGTCCACTAATCCATGCTCCTGACCGGGCACTTTGGTATGCAGCTGGTGAGACAGACGGCGGGAAGCTGGTGGGTCTTCATGCTGCGCAGCGTGGCTACGATCATTTTTGGGCCGCTTATCTTTCTGTTTCCAGGTCTTGGCCTGGTCTTTATCCTGGCCGGCATCGGGGCCTGGATGCTGTTTGATGGCATGGGGTCCATATTCCAGGCCATCAAGGGCGGCCAACCGACCGGGGGGCGCAGCCGAGCCCGGCTTTGGATTGACGGCGTCATCTCACTCATCGCCGCGGCGGTGATCCTGCTTGCGCCGGGGGTTTCCGCCATTGGCCTGCTGATAGTTACCGCAGCCTGGTTCCTGCTCTCGGGCGGGGCGCGGCTGTTGCTGGCCTTCCGGCTTTCCTCAGTACTGCTCGACAGATCCGGACGGCAATATCGATCACCGCTGTCGGTTCCCGACAGAAGCGTGAATAGGCCCATCAAACATATGGCCAGTGGTGTGCGGGGTCATTTTTTGGTGGGGGGGAAAGGTCAGCATGAATTGCACCGCTAGGTCACGCGATCCAATTCTTGTTCCGTCATCCCGCCCGGTACCAGCGCCATTGGTATTTTCAGGCGCGAAGCATGCCGGCCCGTGAGCGCCAAGATCAACGGCCCCGGCCCGCCGCTGCCGGTCGCCATGGCCAGCACCAGAATTGAAATACGCGGGTCTTCTTCAATGAAGCTCAGCAATTCCTCACGCGGCTCCCCTTCCCGGATGATCAGGATTGGCATGCCACCGGTGATATCACTCACTTGCGCAGCAAGCCCGGCGAGTAGCCGTTCTGCCTCAGCCCGGCGTTCTTCCTGCATCATCACGCCAACACCGGCCCATTCCACCAATTCCACCGGTTCCAAAACGCGGAGCAGCGCAACGCGCCCACCGCCCTTGCGCGCGCGCAAACACGCATAGCGGAGCGCCACCGCCTGTTCGGCGCTGTCATCCACCACCACCAGGAAAACGCGATCGCGTTTGGCCTTGGTTGCGGCGGCGGCCGCTTCTTCAGTCTCGGGCATCAATTCCTCCTGAACAGCACGCTGCCAAGCCAACCGGCCAGTACCGCCAAGACAACACATAGCACACCGTAAAGCAGCGGCTGCCCGCGGGCGAGGGAGGCGATATCCGCCGCAGTGCCGACGCGTTCCACCCTCAGCGACAATTCCTGCCGCGCGATAACGCGGTTTTCGCGCGCGAGCAAAACCTCAATCTGATAATCCCCGGCCTGCACCGTGGCGGGGAAGGCGATGCGCGCGCTGAACAGCCTTTCCCCGGCGCGGGAAACCGGCGCGGCATATTCGTGCCAGCGACCACCGGATTGCTTCAATTCAAGCAGCGCGGCGCGAAAGGCTGGGTTGCTATTACCCTCGCTACGCAGGCGTAGATTGTCAAAGCCCAGGCGATATTGCCGCCTTTCTTCCTCGGGCAAAATTTCCCAGACGCGGCGCGTGGCGGTCAGCGCATAAAACCCCGGTACATCGGGAAACCGTGTGGAAGGGCCATTCAGCCAAATGCCCAGCACATTGATCTTGCGGCGCACCACAACACCCTGGGTCGGGCCGGTTGCAACAACAATCAAATCCTCAGGCGGATCAACGCCCAAAAAGCTTTGCGTCGCGCCGAAAACCAGAACGGAGGCGCCAGTGAAGCCAGTGCTGATGTCAACCCGGTCCGTGGAAAGCTCTGCCGTGATGGGCGGTGCGGAAGCCAAGGCGGGCGCCATCAGCGAGCCAAGCAACACCAAGGCGCGCGCCAGCAACATCATGAAATCGGGCCGAGGGTAAAAGCGCGGCTTGGCGTTTGCAGCAGGTTCCAGGCCAGGCCAAAGGCGACCGAAAGCACCAGCAGGCCAAGCAGGGCACGGGTTTCCTCGCCGCGCAGCTTGGTGCCCATGGCAGCGCCAAATTGCGCGCCAGCCACGCCGCCGGCCAGCAGCAGCATGGTCAGCACAATATCCACGCTGCCCACCTGCCAAGCCTGCAACAGGGTCACATTGGCTGAGACAAACACCACCTGAAACAGCGACGTGCCGATCACAATCGCGGTCGGCATGCCAAGGATGTAGATCATTGCGGGTACCAGCATGAACCCACCGCCGACTCCCATAATGGCGGAGAGGATGCCAATGCCAAAGCCAATCGCCAGCGGCGGAATGACTGAAATATACAGCCTGGAATCGCGAAAGCGCAGTTTGAAGGGCAGACCATGCAACCAGGTATGTTCATGGAGCTTGCGCCGCGGCGCCGCGCCGCGCCGGCGCCGGAGCAGTGCAGAGACGCTTTCCCGCACCATCAATGCGCCGACAATGCCAAGGATCACGACATAAAAGAGCGAGACCGCAACATCCACCTGGCCCCAGCGCTTGAGCAAGGCAAATATCTGTACCCCAAGCGCGGAGCCCAAAAGCCCGCCCGCGAACAGCGTAAGCCCCATGCGCCAATCCACATTGCCGCGCCGCCATTGCGCAACCAGGCCAGAGATCGAGGCGCCCAAGGTTTGATTGGCGCCGGACGCCACTGCGACGGCAGATGGAATACCAATCAGCATCAAGAGTGGCGTCAACAAAAAGCCACCACCCACGCCGAATAATCCTGAAAGCCAGCCCACGCCAAAGCCAATGCCCAGCAGCAGCAGGGCATCCACACTCATCTCAGCGATGGGCAGGTAGACCTGCATCGCGAATCCAATCGGTCAAACGTGAGCCTTACGCGAAGTTTCAACCTTGCGGCAGCACCCGGCAAGGGGTTTATCGGCGCGTTACAAGGCAGGAATGCGGCAGCGAGCCTAACGACGCGTGGCGAAAGCGACCAATGCCAGAAAAAACAGCCCAAGCAGTGCAAAGCCGGCAATCGCCAAGGGCGGCCCGATACCATCCGCCAGCGCCCCCAAGACCAAAACACCAAGCGGCCCGGTGCCGATGCAGGTAGTGGTCAGGCCGAGGATGCGTGATCGCGCCTCGACCGGGGCCTCCATCATCACAATGCCGGTTTGCAAGCTGGCAAAGGCCGCCGTGCCAAAACCGCCCAGCATCAAAAGGAGCGCCGCAAGCCAGAGTGAAGGGGCGAGTGCCGCCAGCGCCAGCACGGCAAGAAAGGCGGCGGAGCCCAGCAGGAAAAGCCGACGCCCCGCCTGCGGACCGCGCCGGAGCGCAAGTGCCAGGCCAGAGATCAGCGCGCCCAAGGGCTCGGCCGCCGCCAGCAGGCCGATTTCGATCGCACCGGCGCCAAAGGCACGGTCGCCGAAGGCCGGCAGGATGGAGTTATAGGAAAAGCCAAAAGTATTCATCACCAGCGTCACGCCAAGCACCGCGCGGAGCGCGGGATGGGCAAGCGCCATCCGCAACGCCTCGGCCACCTCAGCGAAAAGGCGGCGTGGCACGACGGCGCGGCGCGGCTGGGAATATTCCACGGTGGAAACCAAGCCCAAGGCAATCAGGTAAAGCGAAGAGGCGATAACATAGGCCGCGGTGACACCAATGATCTCGTAGAACAGGCCCCCCAGCATGGGGCCGATCATGCGGGTTGTGCTGCCCGTGGTCGTATCAAATGCAATGGCCGGAACAATGCGCTCCGGCCCCGCCGTTTCGGCCACCATGCGACGGCGGGTGGCGAGTTCATTGGTCCAAACCAAGCCGCCGATCAGCCCATTGACCCAAAGATGCCAGAGCGAGATCCAGCCAAAGGCGGCCAGGATCGCAATGGCAATGGCGCCGAGCGCGGTCAAAGCCTGGCCAGCCATGAGCAGATATTTGCGATTGAGGCTTTCCGCCACCGCGCCAGAAAGCGCACCCATCAGCAGCATCGGCAGCGCGCGCGCCATCAACACAAGCGACACCGAGAAGGCGGAGCGCGTCAGTTCATAGGCGTAAAGCCCGCTGACCAGCATTTCCACCCAACGCATGGAGTTGGTCAGTCCGCCCGCGCCCCAAAGTTTCAAAAAGGCGTGGTCGGAAATCAGAACCCTGAACGGCGCGGGATCAGCCATGACGCCGCGCAGCCCTTATCGTCTCAATAGCCTGAATCGCCCAAATGCAGCAGCGGGAAGGCGCTGAAGACATGCGGCGCATTGGTTGCGAAGGCGCCTGAAAAGATGAAGCTTGGATTGAGTTCGCTGAATTTCGTGGCACCAAGCAAGCCCATGGTGGTGTAGATCTCGCTTTCCATGATTTCGAGCATGCGCTGCACGCCAGCCGCGCCATCAGCCGCCAGCGCATAGCAGTAAAGGCGGCCAAGCCCAACCAGATCAGCGCCCAGGCACAGCGCCTTCACCACATCAGTGCCGCGCGAGAACCCGCCATCAATCCAAACCTTCGCGCGCCGATCGACGGCCTGCACTACTTCCGGCAGCACATCCATCGCTCCCCGGCCATGATCCAATTGCCGTCCGCCATGGTTGGAAACATAAACCACATCCACGCCATGTTCGCAGGCAAGTGCGGCGTCTTCGGCGGTGGCGATACCTTTTAGAATTACGGGCATTTTGTACTTGGCCTTGAAACGATCCACCTGCTTCCAGGAAAGGGCGGCCTGGAATTCAATGCCCTGCACCCGCGCACGCCAGGGCTTGGCGAAGCGGCGCGCAATGTCACGTTCGCGCCGACTATAAACCGCAGTATCCACGGTAAAGCAGAAGGCATCATAGCCAGCTGCCACCGAACGATCCGCATAATCATCAATGAAGCTGTCATCGCCGCGCACGTAAAGCTGAAAGATCTTGGGGCCGGGCGTATTGGCGGCGGTTTCCTCAAGCCCTGGCTTGGTGACGGAAGAAACAATGAGCGGCACGCCAAAGGTGGAAGCCCCCTGCCCCGCCGTCGCCGCACCATTGGCGCCGAAGCTTTCCAAGCCACCCACCGGCGCCAAGGCAACCGGCAGGCGGAGCTTCTTGCCGAACATCTCGGAAGTTGTGTCGATGGTCGAGACATCCCGCAGCACGCGCGGGCGAAGCGCGAGCGTATCCAGCGCCAGGCGATTGCGGCGCATAGTGGTTTCGGTTTCTGTCGCCCCGGTCAGGTAGTCCCAGATATTGGCATCGAGCCGGTTTTTCGCCGCCTTGGCGAATTCGTGCATTGTCAGGAATTTGCCATCAGTTTCACTCAGCATTTGATGTCGTCCCCACTAATCAACCGGCCAAAAAGTCGCGCGTCCAACGCGCATAATCATCCTCACGCATGGCGGCCTTCATTAGCGCCGCATCTGCAAGCCCGGGCAGTTTTTCGGGCGGTGTGCCATCGCGCAAGGCCTTGAGGGTTGCATGGACGGCCGCCATGGCAGCGAAGCTTGGCGCATGGCCCTGGAGCGCGACGCGCACGCCATGCGCCGCAAGCTTCACCTTATCGGCCAAGGCAGGCGGCGTGCCGCCCAACATCAGGGGCACACCATTGGCAGCGGCTTGCAGCGCGGCGAGCTGCCCCCAATCGGTCACACCGGTATAGAACAGCGCATCGGCGCCTGTTTTGGCATAGGCGCGGGTGCGCGCTATGGCTTCCTCGAGGCTCACCAGATTCACCGCGCTGGTACGCGCCACAATCGCGAGTAAAGGGTCTTCGCGGGCAGAAAGTGCTGCATGGATTTTACCAAGCCCGGCATCCAGGCTGAGCAGGCCGGGCTCGCCCGTCCCATGGCCGCGCGGCAGGTCCGTGTCTTCAATGGTGAGCGCTGCCACACCGGCGGTTTCCAATTCCTGTATGGTACGCATGACATTCAGGGCATTGCCATAGCCGTGATCGGCATCAACCATTAGCGGCGGTGCACCGGCCCGACAGATGCGCCGGGCCTGTTCAGCGAATTCCGTGAGCGAGACCAGAATGAGGTCAGGCGCCCCAAGGATAGCTATGGAAGCGATGGAGCCCGCAAACATCGCGGTTTCAAAGCCTAGATCGGTTGCGACTCGCGCCGCGATGGGGTCATGGACTGACGCCGGGTGCACGCAGGCATCTCCGGCCAAAATGGCGCGAAACCGCGCGCGGCGCGCGGAGTTATTCATAATGGCGGCATTCCCTTCCCCTTGCTGCGGGGAGTGTGCGCTCGCGCCGGGGGCAAGGCAAGCCGCCGGCGCAGGAAAGAGCGAGGGACATCAGCGCGGCAGCAAAAAGGGTTGAGGCGAACAGAAAGCCCATTCCCAAGGTCACAAGGGCCAGCAGGGCAGCTTCCCGCGCGGCGCCTTCCACCTTTTGCCGCAGCGCCTCTGCCTCGGCGGCGAGCACGCCGGTGGCACGTTCACGCTCCGCTCATTGTTCGGTTGCGCGGCGGGCGATTTGCTCATCGGCGCCGGTGCTGCGCGTGCCTAAGTAAAAGCTGAAAGAGCCGGTAACAATGCCATTCACATAGCCGGCAATCGCATCCGTGAGCCCAAGCGTCTTGGAGAACAACAACAGCGGCAGGCCAATGACCCCGACAATCAACGCAAGCAGCGCGCGCACCGTGCCTTCCGACAGGGCAAGCGGCAGGTCTCGCAAGCCCGCGAGCCGTTCCGGCCCACTGGCAGGGTTGGCGACCAGGGCGAAGCCGCGTGCCGCCAGTCACCAAAGAAAGGCGGCGAAGCCGATGCCGATAAGGAAAATCATCATATCAATCAGGGCTGGTAGGCCGGTAGCGCCGGGTGCGGCAAAGGCAGCGAAGAGCGCCTCTGGCCCCGGCAGGCCAAGCGCGACACCGGCCCCCAGCATGGCGGAAATGGCCGCGCGAGTCAGCAGAATACCCAATGGCAGGCGCATGATATCAAGCAGTTCCAGCGCTATGGAGCGCCCTTCCATGTTGCCTGTGCTGGTCTCTGCTGGGTTGGCTGGGGGCATGGGCACGACCTCTGCTGGGGGTCGTTTATAGTATATTATTCCGATTTTCTCAAGGAAATTTTCCGGATACCCTCACGACCGCGCCACAGCCTCCGCAATCCGCGCCGCATTCAGCGCGGCCCCCAGCCGCACATCATCGCCAACCGCCCATAGCGAAAGCCCGTCGCGCAACGTCGCGTCGCGTCGAATGCGGGAGACATAAACCATATCCTCCCCCACAATCTCGGTGGGGCTGGCATAGCCGCCATCATCGCGCCGATCGATCAGGCTGATCCCCGGCGATTTCCGCAATACTTCCCGCGCGTCGCGTTCATTTATCGGGTGGTCGAAGGCGATATTCAGCGCCATGCCAAGGCCAAGCATCACGGGCACGCGCACGCAGCTTGCCGCCACCTGAATATCGGGGCCGAGGAGCTTGCGGGCCTCAACACCCAGCGCCCATTCTTCCCGCGTCGCGCCATCGGCCATGAAGCGGTCAATATGCGGAATGACATTGAAGGCGATCTGCTTCGTGAAATACTGCGCTTCCGGATTGTCATTCACAAAAATGCCGCGCGTCTGGGACCAGAGCTCATCCATGCCTTCTTTGCCCACGCCGGAGACCGGCTGATAGGTCGCTGCCACCACGCGCAGGATGCCAGCCGCTTCATGCAAGGGCTTCAGCGCCATGGCCAGAATCAGGCTCGCGGGCAGCGGGCAGGCAATGATCCGCCTTTTGCTGGCATGCGCCAAAGCGGCATCATTCACGCCCGCCGCCACCAGGGGCACATCGGGTTCCAGGTGGAAATGCCCGGAAAGGTCAATCGCCATTGCCCCGGCGGCGGCGGCGCGCGGCACCTCCACCGACGCCAGCTTGGCGTCACAGGCGAAAATCGCGAGCGTGGTGCCGGCAAAATCGAACCGCGCGACATCGCGCGTCTTGAGTACAGCCTTTTCGCCCCAGGAAAGCTCGGCCCCCGCAGCGCGACCTCCGGCCAGGGCCATTACTTCAGCCCCCGCCAAGCTGGTTTCCGCGAGACAGCGAAGGATTTCCCGCCCGATCAGGGATGGGGCACCAATAACGGCGATACGATGAGCCATACGTCAATTCCTAAAACCTTCGCCATGTTTAGCCGCAATCGCGCCAGGCCGCACGGGCCTTAACCGGCTCGTAGCGAAATGGCGGCACAGTGAGCTTCGGACTCCAGGATGCGCCATGAGAGCTGATCTTCGCCTACCAGCCCTTGCCGTGATGCTCTTGCTCGCCCAACCCGGTTTGGCGGCGGCGGGGCAGGTTGTCGCTGCTGGTCAGGCGGCGGGCTTCATGATTTGCCTGCTGCTGGGATGTCGGGCGCTTTGGCATCAGCGCAACATGCTGGCGGGCTTTGCTAGCAAGCTTTCGCGCCTGGCGGCGGGTGAGGTAAAGAACCACGTCAAACCCACCGCCTAAAGCACCGAGGAAATCGCCGGGCGCATTGCCGCCATGCAGGCCGCCGCCAGCCGTGCCCTGGCCGCCATGGATGGCATTGGCGGCGTGGTGGCGGAACTTGATGCGGTAGCGACCTCGGTCGCCGCAGCCGTTGAGGAACAATCCGCCACCACGGCCAAAATTTCCCGCGCCATCACCGGCGCGGCCGAGAATGCCGCCGATGTGGCGAATAGGATGGAGGCGCTGACGCAGGATTTGGCAATACCGGAGAGGCCGCTTGGACCTTGCAGTCAGGCGTGGATGAGCTGGCCGATGCCATCGCCGCCTTCCCGCAGAGTCTGGGGGAGGCGCTGCGCGGGCACGTTTCAGCAGCCGATAGGCGACGAGAAGCGCGACCCTCCTTAAGTGTGCCTGCTCGGTTGAATGCTTCTGACGGCGTATTGCTGGACCTTTCGCCGAGCGGGGCGCTGTTCCTGGGGGGTACGGCGGATTTTGCCGAAGGTGAGCTTCGCATTGACGCGCTGGGGCCGGCGTTCGCCGTGCGGCTTGTCTCACGCGCCCAGGGGCAGCTTTATCTTGCCTTTACTGATCCCGCTGCGGCGCGGCCAGCTATTGCAGCCTTATTGCAGAAACATGAAAGTCCTGACATGCGGGCAGCGTGACCGCTTGCCAGTTTGCCAAACGCGACCATCTCATCGTTATGGGTCGTCTGCCGTGCTCACGGCCTATCAGCTTCCAGGAACCTTGATTGATGCGTCGTTTTTCTTTTTCCGCGGCTTTGTTCGCGAGTTTTTCCATCGCGGCGCCCGCCTTTGCGCAGGATGCCGATGCCGGCCAACGCGTATTCAACCAGTGCCGCGCCTGCCACACCGTCGATAAAGTTGGGCGCAATGGCGTCGGGCCCAACCTTTGGGGCATTGTGGGGCGCAAGGCGGCTTCCATCGAAGGCTTCCGCTATTCCTCCAGTATGCGTACGCTGGCCGAAGGTGGCCTTACCTGGAATGAGGAACGCCTGACCGCTTACCTCACCAATCCAAAGGCGGTTGTGCCGCAGGGCTCCATGGCCTTTGCCGGCATTCGCAATGAACAGCAATTAAAGGATTTGCTGGCCTATCTTGGCAAACAGACGGATTGATTACAGCTGGCTTAGATCGCCCGTTCCCTGGAGCATGTTGCGTTCACATGGGTTCACGCAACCCGCTCTAGATCGTTGTTTTTTGAGATCTTCACACGTTCAGATGGTTCCATCTGAACGCAATCGGCTTAAAAAACGCCGCCAAGGGAAAACCTTGGCGGCGTTTTTATTTATTGGCTGATGATCCGCGCATTGGCGACAATGGCGCGCATCTTTTCATTGGCGGTGGCACCGGCTTCCACGGCGGCAATGGCGCGGGCTTCGGCGGCACGCACGGCGGCGAGTTTTTCCCGCACCGCTGCCGCCTGATCCTGCGGCACCACGACAATGCCATCCGCATCGCCCACAATGATATCGCCGGGGCGCACATGCTGCCCGCCAAGCGTCACTGGCGCGCCCACCACCGCCGGGCCATTGGCAGCCGGTGAGGCTGGCATGATGCCGGCGGCAAAAAGTGGCAGGCGGAATGCAACAATGCCGGCGCGATCGCGCGCCAGCCCATCGGTGACGAAAGCCGCCACACCCTTATTCTTCATCATACCGGCCACCAGATCACCGATCACGGCGGTCGCTGTATAGGCATCATTGGCGACCACAATCACATCACCCTCTTCCGCTTCCATCAGCGCGCCAAAAACGCCGACCACATCGGCGGGATAGGCGAGTGCAGTCAGCGCCGGGCCGACAAAAACCGCATTGTCCGGGTCCATTGGCTTGATCCGGTAATCAAGCGCACCACGCCCATCCATGGCATCCACCAGATGGGATGTCTGCGCGCCACGAAAGGCTTCAATCAGCGCGCGGTCAGGGCGGCGATGGCCGCGATGGATGGTGAGCAGCGGGGGGTTATCGAGCATGGTTGTCTCCTCCTCCTTGGGGCATAGCATGGGCGTGACGATTGCCCGAGAGTTTGGCTTCGTGGCTTTTGGCGGACTTCCACAAAAGCGTTCAGGGAATGCGCGCAAGCAGGGCTGTGGGCAAATGCCGAAGGCGCCGCCCTGGCGTTGTAGTGCTGGCCGCTTAGCGCTTCAGCGCCGCCTGATAGGCCGCGGCATCCGTCACCAGCGCCTGGGCGAAATCCGCATCCCGCTCAATCCCAACCAGCCCGGGGCAAGTCTCGCGCAGGGACGTGGCTTCCAAAGCTGAGACCGGCGGGCGCAGCGCGCGCAACCGTGCTAGCACTGCCCCCATGGGTTGCTGCCCGGCGCGCAAGGCCGCCAGCGCGGTCGCCGCAGCCTCATCCCCGCCGGCGGTGCAAAGTGCCGGCAATAGCCCTGCGCCCTGCAAGGGCCAGCCAGACGGCATGACAATACGCGACCAGCTAAGTTGCAATTCCCCGCCATTCGGTAGGGGCAGCAGGATTTGCACCAGGCCCTTGCCCTGGGTGCCGGTGCCAAGCACCGCCGCGCGCCCGCGCTCCGCCAAGGCTGCCGCCAGGATTTCCGCCGCCGAGGCCGTGCGCCCATCCACCATCACCACAATGGGCCGGCCTTGCGCGAGATCAAGATCGGAAAGGCTCATGTAGCGCCGATTGGCCTCCGGATGGCGACCGGCAGTGCCCACAATTTCCCCGGCATCAAGGAAGATATCGGCGACCGCCACTGCCTGGGTAAGGATGCCACCGCGATTGCCGCGCAAATCCAGAACCAGGCCGCGCGGTGGATTGGCGCTGGCGAAAGCGGCTTCAACAAAGCCGGATACCTGAGCCGAGGTCAGCGCGGTAAAGCCCGAGACGCGCAGATGCAGCACGCCATCGCGGGTTTCTGTTGTGACCGTTTCCACGCGCTGCGCCACGCGCCGTAGCGTCACATTCCGCCGACGCCCGGCCCGCTGCGTCACCAGCGTCACCTCAGTCTCGGGCGCGCCTTCCAGCAGCAATTCGGCGCCGGGCAGGTCATTGGCGAAGACCATTTCATCATCCACGGTCACCAGTCGATCACCCACGCGTATGCCGGCCGTTGCCGCCGGGCTGTCGCGCGTGACGGCGGCGACCAGCACCTGACCGCGCTGCGCCGCAAGCCTGAGGCCGACACTGCCCTGCCCGAGCCGGCGTTCCCGCGCCAACTGCGCTTCTTCCGGCGTCACATAGCGGCTGAATGGGTCAAGATGGCCGAAAATGGCCGAAAAACCGGCGCGCAGCAGCCTATCCCGCCGTTGATCGCGAATGGCAGGAGAGGCTGCCCAGGCAGCCTCCTGAAAAGGCATCAGTGCTTCAGCAGCCGTCATGCCAATCGCTTCCGGCTTGCCGCGCGTGGAATCACTCGGCAGCAGTCGGCTGATCAAGGCGCGGCGCGCGCGCATCAGGCGCAATTCGCGCCCCTGCCGTTCAACCCGAAGGCTTGGATCATGTGCCGTAAAACCGGCAAGGCCCCAGGTGATCAGATCACTCGGCAGCGCGCGTTCCATATGCCGATCAAGAATGGCGGCGAAGCCGGCGGCGAAAACCGCCTGCATTTCCTCACGCGGGAAGGGAGCAATGGCTTCATGCACCCCGGCGCGCGGGGCTTCCTGTGCCAAGGCGGCGCCCAAAGGCAGGGCGGAAGCAAGCAGCAGGATCAGAAAGGCAAGTGAGGCAAAAACGCGCGCGCGCGTGCTCAGCGCCGCCCACGCCGTGCTGGTGCGGGCCGACCACTGCGTTTCGGTATGCCTTGCATGATGTGAAACACCATCCCGCCCGTACGCGCGGTCGCTTCCCTGAGCCGCACTTCCACAGACTGACCCAAAGTAAAGGTCAGACCTGTCCTGCGACCAGCCAGGCGCTGCGTGGCTACGTCCTGATCCCATCTATCATCCGGCAATGAGCCAAGCGGTACGATTCCGCTCGCGCCATTCTCATCCAGAGTGACAAAGAGGCCGAAGCGTGTCACCCCAGAAATGCGTGCGGCGAATAAATTTCCCACGCGCTCTGACATATATGCCGCAAGGTAGCGATCAACCGCATCGCGTTCGGCTGCGGCAGCGCGGCGTTCGGTCGCGGTGATGTGTTCGCCGGTTTCCAAAAACCGCGCTGCTTCCACTTCCGCCAGACCATCACTGCCAAGTTTCAAGCCGCGGATCAGCGCGCGATGCACCAGCAAATCGGCATAGCGCCGGATGGGGGAGGTGAAATGCGCATAGCGCGCCAAAGCGAGACCAAAATGCCCGAGATTATCTGGCGCATAGGCCGCCTGGGATTGGCTGCGCAGCACGGTTTCATGCACCAGGCGTTCTTCCGGCTTTTCCTTCACTGAAGCCAGCAGCGCGGCGAAGTCGCGCGGATGCAGCCGATCACCGGGCGGCAGCGACAATTCCAGGCTGCGTAAAAACTGTCGCAGCCCTTCCAGCTTCAAATCCGAAGGCCGGTCATGCACGCGATACATGCAGGGGTGGATCAGGCGTTCCAATTCCTCCGCCGCGCAGACATTGGCGGCGACCATGAATTCCTCAATCAGCCGATGGGAATCGAGCCGCGCGCGGGGAACCACCGCCGTCACGCGCCCCTTATCGTCCAGCAATACGCGGCGTTCCGGCAAGTCCAAATCCAGCGTGCCGCGCGCCTCACGCGCTGCCAGCAAGGCACGGAAGGCGCCGTAGAGGCTGGCCATATGGCCAGGCGCCAAGCCTTCCGGTTCAGACCCGGCTTCAAAACGCGCCTGCGCCTGTTCGTAAGTGAGCCTCGCGGCGGAGCGCATGATGCCGCGCCCGAAGCGATGCCCGGTCTTCCGCCCCGCACCATCGAAGCGCATTTCAACAAAGAGGCAGCCGCGATCTTCACGCGGGCGTAGGCTGCACCAGCCATTGGACAGCGCCTCGGGCAGCATCGGCACGACGCGGTCGGGGAAATAGACCGAATTGCCCCGCGCCCAGGCTTCGCGGTCCAGATGGCTATCGGGGCCGACATAATGCGCGACATCGGCAATGGCGACGGTCACCTTCCAGCCGGCGCCATCGGGCTCGGCATGCACGGCGTCGTCGAAATCCCGCGCATCATCGCCATCAATCGTCACCAGCGGCAGGTCGCGCAAATCAATGCGCCCGCGGGCGGTGACACCCTTCGCCGCTTCGGCTTCACGGATCGCCTCGGCGGGGAAGACATCGGGGATGCCATGGGCATGGATGCAAATCAGGGAGACCGAGCGCGGTTCGCCCATCACCCCCAGGCTTTCGACAATCCGCGCCGACTTGGGGCCGAAATGCCGCGTGGCAGGCAAGGGCTCAGCCAGCACGATATCGCCCGGCTTGGCGCTGCCCGCTTCACCAGGGGGCACGATCCATTCGCCCTTCTGGCGCCGATCGGTCGGGATGATCCTCCCTTCCTCGTAAACGCCCAGAATGCGCGCCGGCGCGCCGCCCGCGATGCGCTTGAAAGTGCGGCCTTCATATTTGCCGGCACCGATGGGCTTGAGGCACGCGAGTACGCGTTCCCCAACCGCAAGCGCCGGGCGGCCCTTGCCTTCCGGGCGCATGTAGATGATCGGCGGGCGACCTTCGCCTTCCCAGTGCAGCGGGCGAGCGATGGGATGGCCATCCGGGTCCGTGCCGGTCACTTCCACCGGCGCCATATCCGGCAGGCGGCCAGGCGCGATGATGGCGCGCTTGCCGGCAGGGCTTGATCCCCCTTCTGCGGCCAATTCACGCATCAATTGGCGCAAGGCGGGGCGCTGATCCGGGCTGAGCCCAAAAGCGCGGGCGATTTCGGATTTCGTGACCCGGCCCTTGGCTTCCACGATGAAGCCACGCAGCGCTGCCTTTGATGGAAGCTCGCCAGTCGTTTCAGAGGCCTGCCGCGCGCCACCGCGATGTTTGGCACCGGCCGCCGGGCCGGCGGCGGCGCGGGATCGGGCCTGATGGCCTTTCACCGGCGGGCCGCGACGCGGCATGTCAGCGGCCGCTCTTGCGCGCGGCGGGTTTGGCCTTTGCCTTAGCAGCGGGCTTGGCTTTGGCGGGTGCGGCCTTTGCCTTGGCAGTAGGTTTGGCCTTTGCCGTGGCTGGCTTTCCTTTGGCGGACGCGGCCTTTGCCTTGGCAGCAGGTTTGGCCTTTGCCGCAGCTGGCTTCGCTTTGGCGGCGGGCTTCGCCTTGGCCGGCGCGGCTTTCGGCTTGGCAGGGGGCTTGGCTTTCGCGGGCGCTGCCGGGACAGCGGCCTTGCGCGCGCCACCCTTGGCACCCTTGCGCGCCGCAGCACCGCGCGCCTGCATTTCCTTGCCCTTTTCAGCGAGCAGCGTGACCATATCGGCAAGCCTGGCGTCTTCCATCGCCAAATCGCGCGGCAGATTGGCCACCGCCCGCCCATGCTGCGCGTAGGGGCCAAAGCGACCCTTGCGCACCACGACCATCTCTCCGTCCTTCGGGTGCGGTCCCAATTCGCGAATGCGCGACCGCGCATCGGCCAGCAGCACAATCGCGCGATTGAGCCCGATGGTCAGCACATCATCATCCTTGTCGAGCGATTTGAAGATGCTGCCACAGCGCACATAAGCACCGAAACGGCCAAGCCCCGCGGTGATTTCTTCCTGGCTTTCCGGATCAATCCCAATCACGCGCGGCAAGGACAGCAAACCAAGCGCTGCTTCCAGCGTCATGCCATCAGGGTTCTGCCCGGCGGCGAGACTGGCGCGGCGTGGCTTGGTGGGCTTGCCCTTGGCATCCGTGCCGGGTTCCCCAAGCTGCACATAAACCCCGTAAGGCCCGCGCCGAATGGTCACCACCTGACCCGTCGCGGGGTCCTTGCCCAATTCGCGATCCGCGCCGGCACCTTCGCCATCGGCAGGCCCAACGCCAAAAGGGCGCGTGTAGCGGCATTCAGGGTAGTTGGAGCAACCGATGAAGGCGCCACCGCGCCCAAGCCGCAGGCCAAGCCGGCCCGCCGAACAACTCGGGCAAACGCGTGGGTCTGTGCCATCGCTGCGCGCGGGGAAGATATGCGGCCCCAAATCCTCATCCAGCGCGTCAATAACATCGCGCACTTTCAGATCCTTGGTCGCTTCCACCGCGCGGGAGAATTCATCCCAGAAGGCATGCATCACCGCGCGCCATTCCGCCTGCCCGCCGGAGATTTCATCGAGCTTTTCCTCCATGGCGGAGGTAAAGCCGGTATCCACATATTTTTCGAAGAAGCGCACCAGGAAGGTGGTGACCATCCGGCCCAAATCCTGCGCCATAAAACGCCGTTTTTTGAGTGAGACATATTTCAAATCCTGCAAGCGCTGCAGGATGGAGGCATAGGTGGAAGGCCGCCCAATGCCCAATTCCTCAAGCTTTTTAACCAGCGAGGCTTCGGAATAGCGCGGCGGCGGCTGGGTGAAATGCTGGCTCGCGGCAATCTCGCCGCGTTTCAGCGCTTCCTTCGCCCGCATCGGGGGCAGGATGCGGCTTTCCTCATCCTCAGCGGCGGCGCCTGGCAGGATGCCGGCGCGTGCGTCTGCCGCACGATCATCCTCATCTTCGCGATAGAGTTTCAGGAAGCCGTCAAAGGCAATCACCGAACCGGTGGCGCGGAAATTGGCGCGGCCATCCTTGGCGGCGATATCCACCGTGGTCTGATCCATCTCGGCCGAGGCCATTTGCGACGCCACCGCGCGCTTCCAGATCAGATCATAAAGCCTGGCCTGCGCGCCTTCCAATTCGCCGCCCATGGTCTCAGGGCTGCGCGTCACATCGGTCGGGCGGATTGCCTCATGCGCTTCTTGGGCGTTCTTGGCCTTGGAGGCATATTCGCGCGGCGCGGCGGGCATGTAATTCGGCCCGAATGCGCTTTTGACGTGATCACGCATGGCGGCAATGGCTTCGCGCGCCATGGTCACGCCATCGGTGCGCATATAGGTGATGTGGCCGGCCTCATACAAAGCCTGCGCCGTGCGCATGGTTTGCTGCGCGCCCATGCCAAGCTTGCGCGATGCTTCCATCTGCAGCGTAGAAGTCATGAAGGGCGGCGGCGGGTTGCGCCGCATGCGGCGCTTTTCCACCGACGCCACGCTATAGCTGCCACCGTCGGCGAGCTTCTTCGCACGCATTGCCGACGCTTCATCCGGGAGGTCGAATTGCTCGAGCTTGCGGCCTTCAAGATGCGTGAGCCGCGCGGTGAAGGGCGCGCCGGCCGCTGTGGTGAAGCGGCCTTCAATGGTCCAGTATTCGCGGGAGCGAAACGCTTCGATCTCCGCTTCGCGTTCGCAAATCAGCCGAAGCGCGACCGATTGCACGCGGCCGGCGGAACGTGATCCAGGGAGCTTCCGCCACAGCACCGGCGACAGCGTATAGCCCACCAAATAATCGAGGGCGCGGCGGGCCAGATAGGCCGCAATCAGCGGCTGATCTAATTCGCGCGGATGCGCGACGGCATATTGCACGGCGCGTTTGGTGATTTCATTGAAGGTGATGCGCTGAACATGCTTGCCCTTCAGCGCCCCGCGCTCGGCCAGCATATCCTTCACATGCCAGGAAATCGCTTCCCCTTCCCGGTCCGGGTCGGTTGCCAGAAACAGCCGCTTCGCACCCTTAAGGGCGGAGGCAATCTTACCAATTTGCTGTTCGCCGCGCGGGTCCTTGCCCCAGAGCATGGCGAAATCCTGTTCGGGCAGGACCGCGCCATCCTTTTCTTCCAAATCGCGGACATGGCCATAGGAGGCAAGCACCGTGAAATCGCGGCCGAGATATTTTTCGATTGTCTTCGCCTTGGCCGGCGATTCCACCACCACTACGTCGCTCATGCCTTCCCGCTTCACCCTCGCCCGGTTAGCGCAACCCGGTGCCCGGGCAGCATATCCACCCGGCCTTCCAGTTCCAGATCGGCAAGCGCCGCCTGGAGCGCATGGGGGGAGAGGTGACAGCGCCGGAGAAGATCGTCAACCGATATCGGTGCCATCCCAATCAAATCAATCAGATGACCATATTCGCCGGGGGTGGCCTCGGGCGGGATATCCTCCGTAATTGGGATTTCCGAGACCATTGGTAGCACAAAAAGCGGGGCATCGCTGGGCACTTCGGGCAGATGGGTCAGCACATCGGTGGCGGATTCCACCAAATGCGCGCCCTGGCGGATCAGGTCGTTAACGCCGCGGCTGCGTGGGTCGAGTGGGCTGCCGGGGATGGCGAAGACGTCGCGCCCCGTTTCCAGGGCGAGGCGCGCGGTGATCAGCGTGCCGGAGCGCTCAGCCGCTTCCACCACCAGCACACCTAGCGAAAGCCCGGCGACGATCCGGTTGCGCTTGGGGAAATGCCGCGCTAGGGGCGCGATGCCCAAGGCATGGTCCGCCACCAGCGCAGCTTCTCGGCCAATGCGCGCCTGAAACGCTGCGTTTTCCAGCGGATAGGCGACATCCGAGCCGCCCGGCAGCACGGCAAGCGTTGGCCCGGCCCGCAGGGCGCCCTGATGCGCGGCCGCATCAACCCCGCGTGCGAGGCCCGAGATCATCAGCACACTTGCCTTGGTCAAAGCCTCCGCAATGTCTTCGGCGATACGCCGCCCAGCGGCCGAGGCATTGTGGGCGCCGACTATGGCGAAGCTTGGCACCTGAGGCAGCAAAACGGCATTGCCCTGCACCGCGAGCATGGCTGGCGCGTCAGGCAACATGGCGAGCAAGGGCGGGTAGTCAGTGCTGCTTCAAAAGATAAAGCGCGCGCCGAGCCTGGCCATTGCATCGGCTTCCCGCCGCGCCTCATCCAGGCTTGGGATACGTGCCGGGGTTTCGCGCCTGGCGAGAAGACGGGGCAAAGCCTCCAAGGCTGCGCGGCCACTGCAATCAAGGGTGAGCAGGCAGCGAAAGCCTATGGGGCCGATCCCCTCGGTTTCGGCAAGGCGCCAGAGGGCGAGGCTTGCGGCGGGGCTGGGGGTGGCGACAGGTATAGGCGAAAGACTATACCGTAATTCCACGTGCGGGAAATACTAAATGCCGGCTCTATTTTGCGGTTTTACCGATACGCGGTTCGGTGCCCGCCAGAAGTCGGCGGATATTTTCCTCATGCCCCCAGAACACCAACACGGCGATCAGCAGCGCCATCAGCGCGTGATCCGCGCTGGACAGAACCAGGGCGAAAAGCGGCGCCGCCGCAAAGGCGGTCAGCGCCGCCGCTGACGATATTTTTAAGAATTTTGCCGCCATCAGCCATATCGCGCAGCAGGCGAGCCCCACCGGCCAGGCAGCGGCCAGCAGCACGCCAAGCCCGGTTGCCACCCCCTTGCCGCCGCGAAAGCCAAGCCAGACCGGGAATAGGTGCCCGAGCACCGCCGCCATACCCACCACCAAATCCTGATCACCCAGGAAATAGCGCACGACCAGCACCGCGACCGCCCCCTTCAGCCCATCCAGGATAAGGGTTGCCGCCGCCAGCCCCTTGCGCCCGGTGCGCAGCACATTGGTGGCGCCAATATTGCCCGAGCCCACCTTGCGGATATCACCAAGCCCGGCAGCCTTGGTCAACAGCAGGCCAAAGGGGATGGAACCGATCAGATAGCCGCCCACCAGCGCGATCAGGAAGGCGATGCTGTCCGCATGTTCGGCCATGGCTCAGCCCCCAAAAACGCGCCGCCCGGCCTTCCAGGTGCCAAGCACCCGGCCTTCCAGAGCGCGACCATCAAACGGCGAGTTCTGTGCCTTGCCCGGCAGCTTGCCGGCTTCAACCTTCCAGCCGCGATCGGGATGGAACAGCACCAAATCCGCCGGGGCGCCCTTGGCCAAGCGGCCCTGCGGCAGATTGAGCAAACTCGCGGGCCGCGCAGTCAGCAACCCAAGTGCGGTCAGCATCGGCACATCCCCCGCATGCACGCGTGCCAGGGTCACGCCAAGCAGGGTCACCAAACCCGCGCCTCCGGCCTCGGCTTGCGCAAAGGGAAGGCGCTTGTCATCGGCATCGCGTGGCTGATGGTCTGAGGCAATGGCGTCAATTGTGCCATCCACCAAAGCCGCCACCACTGCCTGCCGATCCGCCTCCGTCCGCAGCGGCGGGGAGAGCTTGGCATAGGTCCGGTAATCGCCAATCGCGGTCTCGTTCAGGTCAAAATAGGGCGGAGCGGTATCGCAGGTGACGGCCAGCCCCTCGGCCTTCGCGGCGCGGATCAGGTCAAGCGCCGCCGCCGTTGAGATATGCGCAAAATGCACATGCCCGCCCGTGATGCGGGCGATTGCGATATCGCGCGCCACCATCATCGCCTCGGCCGCTGGCGTGATGCCGGGCAGGCCAAGCCGGGTCGCCAATTCGCCCTCGGTCGCCGCGCCGCCAGAAGCGAGGCTAGGTTCTTCCGCGTGCTGCATGATGAAGGCGCCAAAGGCGCGCGCATAAGAGAGCGCGAGGCGCATGCTGCGCGCCGAGGCAATGGCGCGCGCACCATCAGTAAAGGCAATGGCGCCGGCTTCGCGCAGCAGGCCAAATTCCACCAATTCCTTGCCGGCACAGCCCGCCGTGGCCGCACCATAGGGCAAAAGCGTGACCGACCCGGTGGCTTCGCCGCGCCGCGCGATGAAGGAAATCAGCGCGGGATCATCAAGCGCCGGGTCGGTATCGGGCAGCACGCAAATGGTCGTGATGCCCCCGGCAGCGGCAGCCTGCGCGGCTGAGGCTATGGTTTCCCGATGCTCTGCCCCCGGTTCGCCAAGATTGGCACGGAGATCAATCAAACCAGGTACCAAGCAAGCGCCCGACGCATCCACTGTTGTGGCCCCTTCGGGTGCAGTCAGTCCCGCGCCGCAATCGGCAATCAGCCCGTCACGGATCAGTACAGCGCCCGGCGCATCAAGGCCGGAGGCTGGGTCAAGCAGGCGGGCATTGGTGATGAAGGTATCGGCCATCACAAGGACTTCTCGAAAAACACGCGGCGATAGCCTGCTTCTTCGGCGCGATGCGCCTCGCCAAAGCCCATGCGCTGATACATGGCGATGTTTTCCGCCATCACCTCATGCGTATAAAGCCAAAGCCGCTGATGGCCACGGCGGCGGCCTTCGGCTTCAATCCAGGTCAGCATTTGCCGGCCAAGCCCCTTGCCCTGCGCGCTGGGTGCCACCATGATATTTTCCAGGAATAGGCCAGTTTCGCTGTCTTCCAGCACCGCAACGCCTTGCAGCGCGCCCTCGGCTTCCAGCACGGAAGCCTGACAATCCGCGATGCGCGCCGCGTAATCATCCAGCATCGGCGCCGGTTCACGTTCAAGCCGCAGCACGTAATGCGCATAGGCGGTACGCACCAACAGGCGAAGCGCGGGCGCTTCTTCAGCGCGCGCAGGGCGAAGCTCACACATTGCGCCTAAGCCCACGCGCCAGCACATCCAGCACCGCCATGCGGCAGGCCACACCCATTTCCACCTGTTCGCCAATCACGCTACGTGTTGGGTGATCGGCAATGGCGCTGTCTATCTCAACACCGCGATTCATCGGGCCGGGGTGCATCACAATCGAATCCGGCTTGGCGAAAGCGAGCTTTTCGGCATCCAACCCGTAGAAGCGAAAGAATTCCCGCGCTGATGGCACCAGCCCGCCCGACATGCGTTCGCGTTGCAGCCGCAGCATCATGACAACATCGGCCCCGGCAAGCCCGGCCCTCATGTCGTGAAAGACCTCAACACCCAAACGCGCGGCCTCAGCCGGGATCAGCGTGGGTGGCCCCACCACGCGCACGCGGCTGCCCATGGTGGTTAGCAGGTGCATGTTGGAACGTGCGACTCGCGAATGGGCGATATCGCCGCAAATCGCGACAATCAAACCTTCAAGCCGGCCCTTATGGCGGCGGATGGTGAGTGCATCCAAAAGCGCCTGAGTCGGGTGTTCATGCGTGCCATCGCCCGCATTGATCACCGCCGCATCTACCTTCTGGCTCAGCAGTGAAGGTGCGCCGGATTGCCCATGCCGCACCACCAGCAAATCGCAATGCATCGCATTCAGCGTGCTGGCGGTATCCAGCAAGGTCTCACCCTTATTCACGCTGGACGTGCTGACCGACATATTGATGACATCGGCGCCCAGCCTTTTGCCTGCGAGCTCAAAACTCGTCCGCGTGCGAGTGCTGTCTTCAAAAAACAAATTGATCAGCGTGCGGCCCTTCAACAGGTCGCGCTGGGTTTTGCCGCTGCGGTTGAGCAGGGCGTAGGCTTCCGCCAGGTCCAGCAAATCCGCGATATGCGGCGGTTCAAGACCCTCAATGGCCAGAAGGTGTTTGCGGGGATAAGACACAGGGTTCTTCTAGCCGTCCAATGGCCATGAAGGCCAGACCCGTTCAGGGCAGCTTGAGCGCGCCACGCAGCACCGCGGCCTTTTCATCCAGCGAAGCCCGCCCGGAGCTGCGCTGAATTTCCCTGAAGTTGCCGTCTGCCAGCCGCAGCACGAGCCGCCATTCCTTTGATGTGGCGGAGAAATCCGACTCTCCGCTTGTTGTGATGCCGCCTTGGGGTGGAAATAGCTGCTACAGCAACCCCGGTAATGGCGCCTAGGGGCAGGTTCTCAAATGCATCGAAGAACCGCCACCAGGTGGTGATGCTGCGGGCGAAGACCGCGCTGCCATCGGCGCGAATCGCCAGCGCATGGGGGGCGGGAATGAAGGACAGCCACAGGAACATCCCAAGCTCCAGGAGGGGAAAACCAAGCCCCAAAAGCCGGGGCGTAATCGCCGGCCACTCGGCCAAAAAACTGCGGCGCCAGCGCAAAGCCCACCATGGCAAAACCAAGCCCCGCCAGTGCGCCTATCGCGTAGCGGATGCGCCCATCTAGGGCGACTTCCACCAGAATCTGATCCATGCGCCTCATCCCTTGGTTGCGTCCAAAGCGGCCTGAAGCATCCAGGCCGCCGCCGCCTTGTCCACCGATGCAGCCCTTTTGCCGCGACTGAGATCGGCTTCCCCCACCATCATGCGGTTCACCGCCGCAGATGAAAGCCTTTCATCCCAGAGCGCGGCAGGCAGACCAACGGCATCCGAAAGCGACCGCGCCCAATCCCGCGCTGCCTGCGCCGCCGGGCGGAAAGACCCATCAAGCCCAAGCGGCAAGCCCACCACCAGACCGCCCACGCCTTCCTTCGCCGCAATCGTCTTGATCTCGGCGGCCATGGTCATCAATTTTCCGCGCTTCAGGCTGCCATAGGGGCTGGCCAACATCAGCGAAACATCGCTGAGCGCGACACCCACGGTCTTTTTCCCCGGATCAAGGCCGATCAGCCGGGAATGGCGGGGGAGTGCGGCGCGCATTTCTATCAGGTTGATGATAGGCATCGGGGGCCTTATGGTCCCTCGCTCCTTTTCGGGGAAGTAGTGATTTCATGTCCCTAGACACCGCCACCGTCCGGCGCGTTGCGGCCTTGGCCCGGCTGCGCCTTGAAGAACAGGATATCGCCCGCGTACAGGGCGAGCTGAACGGCATTCTGGGCTGGATTGAACAGCTCCAGGCCGTGAATACGGATGGCGTCGCGCCCATGGCCGGCGGCACGCCTGGCGGCGCCGCTGCCATGCCGATGCGGGGTGACGTGGTGACCGATGGCGGCAAAGCCGAGGCCGTTCTGGCCAATGCGCCTGACCGAGAGGGCGAATATTTCGGCGTGCCGAAGGTGGTGGAATAATGCATGCGACCGATTTTACCCTCGGCGGCGCCTTGGCTGCGCTGAATGAGGGCGCGATCAGCGCCGAGGAATTGACTCGCGCCCATGTGGCCGCCGTAGAAGCGCTGAACCCGAAGCTGAATGCCTTCATCACCACCACGAGCGAACAAGCGCTGGAGGCAGCGCGCGCATCCGATGCGCGGCGGAAGCGCGGTGAGGCGGGGCCGCTTGAGGGTATTCCGCTCGCCATCAAGGATTTGTTCTGCACGGAAGGCGTGCGCACCACGGCGGGGTCGACAATCCTGGGTAATTTCATCCCGCCCTATGAAAGCACCGTCACCGCGCAGTTGAAGCGCGATGGCGCGGTGTTTCTGGGCAAGGCCAATCTGGATGAATTCGCCATGGGATCATCCAATTTGACCTCGGCCTATGGTGGCGTGTTGAACCCCTGGCAGCGCAAGGATGATCCGGACGCGCGGCTGGTGCCGGGCGGGTCGTCCGGTGGGTCTGCTGCGGCAGTGGCGGCGCGGATCGCTCTCGGCGCGACGGGCACGGATACCGGCGGTTCCATCCGTCAGCCGGCGGCGTTTTGCGGCATTACGGGGATCAAGCCGACCTATGGGCGCTGTTCGCGCTTTGGCATTGTGGCCTTTGCGTCCTCCCTGGATCAGGCCGGCCCCTTTGCGCGCACGGTCGAAGATTGCGCCATTCTGTTGCGGTCCATGGCGGGGCATGATCCGAAGGATTCCACCAGCGCCAATCAGCCCGTGCCGAATTTTGCTGCCGCTTGCGCCCGCAGTGTGAAGGGCCTTCGCATTGGTGTGCCGCGCGAATACCGCCTGGATGGCATGCCGGCTGAGATTGAAAAGCTCTGGCGTCAGGGCCTGGATTGGCTGCGCGACGCGGGGGCGGAGACTGTGGATATCTCCCTGCCGCACACGAAATATGCGCTGCCGACCTATTACATCGTGGCCCCTGCGGAAGCATCTTCCAATCTGGCGCGCTATGATGGTGTGCGTTTTGGCTTGCGCGTGGCGGAGAAGGATAGCGATCTGGGTGATCTGTATGAGCGCACGCGAGCTGAGGGGTTTGGCGCCGAAGTGCGCCGGCGCATCATGATCGGCACTTATGTGTTGAGTGCAGGTTATTACGATGCCTATTACCTGAAGGCGCAGAAAATCCGTGCCTTGATCGCGGGCGATTTTGACGCAGCCTGGGCCAAGGTGGATGCGATTGTGACCCCTGCCACGCCATCCGCAGCCTTTGCCGAGGGCGAGAATACCGATGACCCAGTGCAGATGTATTTGAATGATGTCTTCACAGTCACCGCCAATCTTGCCGGCCTGCCGGGCCTGGCGCTGCCAACCGGGCTGGATCATCAGGGATTGCCGCTCGGCTTGCAGGTGATTGGCCGAGCCTTTGATGAGGAAACGGTTTTCGCGGTGGGGGCCGCTTTGGAACGCACCGCTGATTTCAAGGCAGTGCCAGCAATGAGGGCCGGCGCATGAGCTACATAATTGACGGCGAAAGCGGCCCATGGGAAATAGTGATCGGGCTGGAAGTTCATGCCCAAATCATGTCTAACGCCAAGCTGTTTTCCGCCGCGGCAACGGCCTTTGGCGCGGAACCCAATGCGCAGGTTTCCTTTATTGATGCGGGCTTTCCCGGCATGTTGCCGGTGATCAACCGCGAATGCGTTTCGCAGGCCGTGCGCACCGGGCTTGGCTTGAATGCCAACGTCAATCTCTGGTCGCGCTTTGATCGCAAGAATTACTTCTATGCCGATTTGCCGCAGGGCTATCAGATCAGCCAATACGCGCACCCGATCATCGGTGAAGGCGCGATTGATATTGAATTGGCCGATGGCAGCACAAAGACCATCGGCATCACGCGGCTGCATCTGGAACAGGATGCCGGCAAATCCCAGCACGACCAGCACCCGACAAAATCCTTCATTGACCTCAATCGTTCCGGCGTGGCGCTGATGGAAATTGTTTCGGAACCCGATATGCGGAGCCCGGAGGAAGCCGGCGCTTACCTGACCAAACTGCGCCAGATCATGCGCTACCTTGGCACCTGCGATGGCAATATGGATGAAGGCTCGCTCCGCGCTGATGTGAATGTTTCAGTGCGTAAGGCAGGCGAAGGCTTCCGCACGCGCTGCGAAGTGAAGAATGTGAATTCCATCCGCTTTGTCATGCAGGCTGTGGAAGCCGAAGCGCGTCGCCAGATCGAGGTTTGGGAAGCAGGCGGCAGGGTGGATCAGGAAACGCGATTGTTTGATACGGGGCGCGGCATCACGCGTTCCATGCGGTCCAAGGAAGATGCGCATGATTACCGCTATTTTCCAGACCCGGATTTGCCGCCTTTGGTGATTGATGCCGCTTTCGTCGAAAGCCTGAAGGCCGCACTGCCGGAACTGCCGGATCAGCGCCGCGCGCGCTATGTGCGCGATTACGGCATCCCGCCCTATGACGCGCATGTGCTGACGCTGGAACGTGAAACCGCGGCCTATTACGAAACGGTCGCCAAGGGGCGGGATGCGAAGCAGGCCGCGAATTGGGTGATGGGTGATCTTTTCGCTGCCATCAATCGCACGAAAACATCGATCGCCGAACCGCCCGTCACCGCGCCTGATCTTGGCGCGCTATTGGATCTGATGGCGGATGGCACGCTTTCCGGTAAACTCGCCAAGGAAGTGTTCGAAGCCATGGTGGAAACTGGCCGTGCGCCAGGCGCCATTGTCGAAGATCGCGGCCTGAAGCAGGTGACGGATAGTGGCGCGATTGAAGCAGTGATTGACCAGGTGTTGGCTGCCAATGCCGATAAGGTAGCGGAATACCGTTCCGGCAAGGACAAGCTGTTTGGCTTCTTTGTCGGCCAGACCATGAAGGCCATGCAAGGCAAGGGCAATCCTGCGCTGGTCAATGATGTGCTGAAGCAGAAGCTTTCGTGAAGGCGCTCATTCCACCGTGACGCTTTTCGCGAGGTTGCGCGGCTGATCAACATCCGTGCCCTTCAGCACCGCGACATGATAGGCGAGGATTTGCACCGGGATCGTGTGCAGAATGGGCGCCGCAAAGGCCGGCACGCGGGGCAGCACCACAATACGTTCGGCAAAGCCCCGCAATTTTTCCGCGCCCAGATCATCGGTGAAGGCCATCACGCGACCGCCGCGGGCGGCTGATTCCTGAAGATTGGACGCGGTCTTCTCGAACAAAGGGCCTGAGGGGCAAAGCGCTATCACGGGCACGGCAGGATCAATCAGCGCAATCGGGCCATGCTTCATCTCGCCGGCGGCGTAACCCTCGGCATGGATATAGGAAAGCTCCTTCAATTTCAGCGCGCCTTCAAGCGCCACCGGAAAGAGCGAACCGCGCCCAAGGAACAGGACATCCCGTGCCTTGGCGACTTCCACGGCCATGGCGCGAAGCTCGCCATCGCGTTCCAGCACAATGGCTGCGTTGGGCGGCACTTCCAACAGCGCCGCTGTGAGTTCTGCCTCCCGTTCTGCAGTAATGGTGCCGCGCGCGCGCCCCAATCCAATGGCGAGGCAAGCGAGCACCGAAAGCTGTGCAATCAACGATTTGGTGGAAGCAACGGCAACTTCTGGCCCCGCCAAGGTAATCACCGCAGCATCGCTTTCGCGCGCCATGGTGCTTTCCGGCACATTCACAATGGAAA
Source organism: Alphaproteobacteria bacterium (assembly GCA_016869715.1). Lineage (GTDB taxonomy): Bacteria > Pseudomonadota > Alphaproteobacteria > Acetobacterales > Acetobacteraceae > Neoroseomonas. Next base: position 7,201 of record VGDM01000019.1, on the reverse strand, counting down.
GAATACGCTGCCCACATTGCCTCAAGAGCCGAAGGGCCGCGAGCGTATCGGCGGTCTCACCGCTTTGGCTGAGCAGTAGCGCGCCACCACCCTCCGGCAAGGGCGGGTCGCGATAGCGCAACTCACTCGCGAAATCGGCATCCACGGGCAGGCGCGCCACTTCCTCAATCCAATAGCGCCCGACCAAACCCGCCAAATAAGCACTACCACAGGCGGTCATGGTCAGGCGCGGCACAGTCACGGGATCAAAGGGCAATTCTGGCAAAACCACGCGACGCTGCGCCGGTTCCAGATATTGCGTCAGCGTATCACCCAGCACCACCGGATGTTCATGCAATTCCTTTTCCATAAAATGCCGGTAATTGCCCTTGCTGATCGTCACACCTGAAACGGTGGTCAGCTTGATCTCGCGTGCCACTTCCGCGCCAGATGCATCATGAAACCGCGCGCTGGTGCGGTCCAACACTGCCCAATCGCCTTCTTTCAGATAGGCAATACGCCGCGTGAACGGGGCCAAGGCGAGCGCATCGGAGCCCACAAACATCTCGCCCTCACCAAAACCAACGGCAAGCGGGGCACCTTGCCGCGCGCAAATCAGCAAATCAGGATGTCCCGCGAAAATCATCGCGAGCGCAAAAGCGCCATACACGCGCTTCAGCGCGGCGCCAGCGGCGGATTCCGGGGCGTAGCCCGCTTGCAGGAAATCATCCACCAATAGGGCGAAGGTTTCGGTATCGGTTTCGGTTTGGAAGATGTGGCCGCGCGCTTCCAATTCGGCGCGCAATTCAGCGTGGTTTTCGATAATGCCATTATGCACCACAACAACGCGCGCCGTGCCATGGGGATGCGCATTGCGCGTGGTGGGCGCGCCATGCGTCGCCCAGCGCGTATGGCCAATGCCGGTGGTGCCAGGCAGCGGGCTCGCTTCCAAAACGACAGCTAGATTGCCGAGCTTACCTTCAGCGCGCCTGCGATCAATCTTCCCGTCAATCAGCGTGGCAATGCCCGTACTGTCATAGCCGCGATATTCTAACCGCCGCAGCGCTTCCAGAAGCCGAGGCGCCGCCGCTACCTGACCAACCACGCCAACAATGCCGCACATCAGCGCTTCCCCTTGCCCTTGAAGCCGCGCCCCGGCTTCACCGCCTGGCGCCCACGCGCAATCGCGAGCGCATCATCCGGCACGTCTTCCGTAATCACACTGCCAGCCGCCACCAGCGCGCGTTTGCCCACCTTTACCGGAGCCACCAGCGCCGTATCGCTGCCGATGAAAGCGCCTTCGCCAATTTCGGTGCGATGTTTCGCCGCACCATCATAATTGCAGGTGATGGTCCCAGCGCCGATATTTGCCCCCGCACCAATCATGGCATCACCAAGATAGGAAAGATGATTGGCCTTGGCCCCAGCACCGAGTGTCGTTGCCTTCAACTCCACAAAATTGCCGACATGCGCGTGGTTTTCAATGACGCTACCAGGACGGAGCCGCGCATAGGGGCCAATCACCGCACCCCCCTTCACCACGCAGCCTTCCAAATGGCTGAAGGCGCGAATGGTAACGCCGTTTTCCACCGTCACATCGGGGCCAAAGAAGATACTCGGCTCCAGCAGCACATCAGCACCAAGCCTAGTGTCGTGGCAGAGATGCACTGTCTCAGGCGACAGCATCGTCACCCCACCCGCCATGGCTGCCGCGCGCAAGCCCCGCTGCACTTCGGCTTCCGCTTGCGCCAATTCCGCGCGGCTATTGATGCCGCGAAGCTCAGCCTCTGGCGCTTCCACGGCGACCACGCGCTTGCTGTCCGCCCGCGCCTGTTGGATCACATCGGTCAGGTAATATTCGCCCCTGGCATTGTTGTTGCCGATGGCGGCAAGCCAGCGGAACAAATCCTGCGCCGGGGCGCAAATCACGCCCGCATTGCAAAGCCCGATGGCGCGTTCTTCTGCTGTCGCATCCGCCCATTCGACAATGCGCGCCACTTCGGATTTTGCGTCCAGCACCACACGGCCATAACGCGCGGCGTCAGTGGGCCGCATGGCAAGCAGCACAAGGCCAGCCGACTGACGCGCCGTCACCAGCGCCTGCAAGGTAGCCGCCGAGATCAGCGGGTTATCGCCATAAAGCACCGCGACATCACCCTGATGCCCCCCCAGCAAGGGTGCGGCTAGCAGCGCCGCATGACCGGTGCCGCGCCTTTCGCGCTGCACCACCACTTCGCGCGGTGCGACCGCATCTTCCAAAGCCGGCACATCCGGCCCTACCACCACCACAATACGCCCGAATACCGCTTCGCAAGCGCCGATCAGATGCTGGATCATGGGCCGCCCCGCCAAGGGATGCAGCACCTTGGGCAGGCTGGAGCGCATGCGCGTCCCAAGACCGGCAGCTAGGATGATGGCGGCAGGGCTCATGCGCGTGGCCTAACGCGTCCCGCAGGGTTTCGTCTATAGGCTGATAACATCTGTCATTCGCCAGTTTCGCAAAAAACCCCACGCAAACAAAAAGCCGGCGCCCGAAGGCACCGGCTTTGAAACATGCGGCAATAAAGCCTGATCAGCGACTGTAGAATTCGACCACCAGATTCGGTTCCATCTGCACCGGATAAGGCACATCGGAAAGCTTCGGCGCGCGCAGGAATTTACCCTTCATCGCGCGGTGATCAATTTCCAGATACTCCGGTACATCACGTTCCGTGCTTTGCGCGGAGTCGAGAACCGCTGTCAGCTGCTTCGACTTTTCCTTGACTTCAATCACGTCGCCATTCTTCACCGAATAGGACGGGATATTGAGCCGCTTGCCATTGACCAGCACATGGCCATGATTGACGAATTGCCGCGCCGCGAAGGGGGTGACGGCCAGCTTCATGCGATAGATAACGGCATCCAGGCGCCGTTCCAGCAATTCCACCAGGTTTTCGGAAGTGTCGCCCTTCCGGCGCACGGCTTCCTCATAATATTTGCGGAACTGCCTTTCGCCGATATTCGCGTAATAGCCCTTCAGCTTCTGCTTCGCCATCAGCTGCACGCCGAAATCGGTCGGCTTCTGCTTGCGGCGCTGGCCATGCTGACCGGGACCATATTCGCGCTTCGCGACCGGCGATTTCGCACGGCCCCAAAGGTTTACGCCAAGACGGCGATTGATCTTGTATTTGCTTTCAGCGCGCCTCGTCATGCGCATAATCCACCGCGGAAGCGATGGCCTTTCTTGCTATGCCCCAAGGGGCCTTGTTGTCCCGGTAGTCCCTGGCCGGCTGGCCAAGGCGGGCGCGGCCCCCGAAGGTCCGTCCACATTCCCAGAAAGCATGCGGCTGATATTCCGCGCGATGGGGCTTGTCAAACCCCGCGCCCGGCCCCATCCCCGAGCCATGAGTGTTTCACGCGAAGAAATTCTGATCCTTGGCCTGACGGCCGGGGTGGTAGGCAGCCTGGTGGGTGGCCTGACGCTTTACGCGGGCCTAGCCCTGGTCGTGGCTGGGTCCCATGCTGGCTGGCTGCTCGCTCTGCCGGCAGCGCCCTTGGGCGGGGGCCTTGGCTATCTTTTGGCCCGCAAGCTGGCGGCGCGCTTGTAACCACACCGATAGCCTCAAATGCAAACCCGCGGCCCAGGGGTTGCCCCGTGCCGCGGATTACCGATCTCAAACCCGGCTTGGGGTAATCAAAAGCCTTCGCGTTCGATCCGCTTGCGCTCCACCTTACGGGCGCGACGGACTGCTTCCGCAGCCTCACGGGCGCGGCGCTCAGACGGCTTTTCGTAATGGCGGCGGATCTTCATTTCACGGAAGACCCCTTCACGCTGCAATTTCTTCTTGAGCGCCTTCAGCGCCTGATCAACATTGTTGTCACGAACGACGACTTGCACGCGGCACAACCCCCTTTCATGGATCGCTGGTTCAAAGCAAAGGGCGCGCAGCCGGTTACCCGGTGCCCGACCTAGAGCTCAGGGCTTAGCACAGTGGTTCACCGCGCCGGAAGCCCCTTTCAAGCCTTTCTCAGCGCAATTATATAAAAAATTGCGTTTTCTGGAGCGGAAATATTTATGGCCATTCTAAAAATCGCTCGGCTGGGCCATCCCGTGCTTCTGCAATGGTCCGAAGCGGTGGCCGACCCGACGGCGGCCGATATGCGCCGCCTCGTCACCGATATGGTGGAAACCCTGCAAGATATTGGCGGGCTTGGGCTGGCTGCCCCGCAAATCCATGTCTCCCTCAGGCTTTTCATCTGTCGCACCGCAGTGGGCGGGCATACCGCCCTGTTCAACCCGGAAATCCAGCCAATTGGGGACGAGTTTGAGGAAGCCTGGGAAGGCTGCCTTTCCATCCCCGGCCTGCGCGGTGTGGTGCAGCGCCCGGCCCGAATCGCCTTTCGCGGCCAGGATATCGCCGGCACCTGGATTGAAGGCGAAGCCGCCGGCATGGCTGCGCGGGTCATGCAGCATGAACATGACCATCTTGAAGGTGTCCTCTACCCTATGCGGATGACGGATCTGTCTCGGCTTGGGTTTGTGGAGGAATTGGCCCGCTTCAACCCGCCGAAACCTGTTGAACATGAGAGACAAAAACCATGATGGATGCCGGCCCGGATCGTGACGCGCGGGATGCCGCCTTGGATGCCATTCTGCCGTTGGTGCCGCTACATGGCTGGAGGGGCAGCGCCATTCGCGAAGGGCTGAAGGATGCCGGCATGGCGCCGGAGGACGCTGAATGGATGTTCCCACGCGGCGCGATTTCGGCGATTGAAGCCTGGATCGAACTTGCCGATCGGCGCATGGAAGCGGCCGGCCTTGCTGCCGATATGGCCAGCATGCGCACCCATGAACGCGTGCGCTTCCTGATCAAGGCGCGGCTGGAAGCGGCGGACCCGCACCGCGATGCGTTGCGCGCCGCGCTTTCCCTGCTCGCTTTGCCCTGGAACGCACCGATTGCCGCACCCAGCCTGGCCCGCAGCGTGAGCGCTATCTGGTATGCGGCGGGCGACAAATCCGCTGATTTTTCCTGGTATACGCGCCGCGCGACGCTCGCTGCCATCTACAGCGCCACGCTGGCCTTTTGGCTGAGCGGGCACGGCCAGGGGCTTGATGCGGCGCTGGAATTCCTGGATCGGCGGCTGGCGGATCACGCCTGCTTTCAGAAGCGCCTGGCGCGTTTCAAGCCGCGCGCTGCTTGATCCTGGCTCTCTGTTTCCTTCGCGCGGGTGAACCCGCATATGTGTGGCAGGGTTCCTTTGCAGCGGCCGATCCGCTGCCCTTTGATGAAAAAAGGGAAGAAGCCCATAGGTTTGAAGCGCTTGCTCTTGGCAGCGGTGGCGCCGGTTCTGGTAGCCGGACCGGTTTTGGCGAATACCTGCATGCGTCCAGAAGAACGGAATGCGGAGGATACCTGGGCCACGAACAGTTACCTGAGAGTGATCTCTCATCAGTGCAAAATCGATCCCGCCCGCATGATGGCCGCTTTTCAACCTTATAGTGGCAAACTCTCGTTGGCGGCCAATGAACTGCAAGGTTATTTCCGCCGCGCCTAAGGCGGGGCAGGGCAGACCCGTTTTGATAAATACTACACCAATATTTCCCAGGATCACGCCATAGATGCAGCCCGCGCGGGGTCGCATTTCTGCCGTGATTCTGAAGTCATCCTTCAACAGGTTAGGGCGCTGCCCCCTGGCCAATTGACACCCTTCTCCGTCAGGCAGAATGTCATCCAGTCGACTCCGGCGCCTGATTGCTGCGCGGGCGTTGCACAGCGGCGTTGACGTGCCAGTACGACGCCTGTTGCTGTGGCGCACAGCTTCCAGACACTTGAATAAAATTCAGCGCCATCGCCGCAGGGCGTTGGTTAAAAATCAGCGCGAATGGAGCGCACGCTCGTCCAGGTCGACGCGGACGGCTTCTTGCCGCAGGAACTGTTGCGTGGAGCCAAGGCTTGGCATTACCACATCTTCACGATGGGGCCGCTCGCGCTCGGTGCCATCTTCGCGCGCGCCAACGGGATCGACATCGCCGACGCGCGCTTCCATCGCGTCGCCCGCCGGACGCTGGCGGGCTATGCCGACGCGGCCGCGTTCGATCGGCGCACGGGCGTGACGCAAACGCCCTTCGCCGAACGGCCGAACGTGGGCTGGCTCGAACTCTACGCAGGTGCGTTCGAGGCGCGCGAGGCACTGGCGTTCTTGCAAGGCCGCCGGCCGCAGCGTCAGCCTTGGCTCGGTGGAGATCTGACGCTGTGGTACGCGCGCGACGTCTGAAACGTCAGCCGCGCGGACGCAGATGCTCGGCGAATTGGCGCGCGCACTCGGCCCAGGAATAGTCGCGCGCATGGGCGAGAGCGCGCGCGCGGGATTTCGAGCGCGGCCAAGCAAACCTCGCGCAAATCCTCGCGCATCGCACCGCCGGATTTTTCCGCGGGCCGGTCGCCGAGCACGTCGAGCGGCCCCGTCACCGGGTAGGCCGCGACCAGCGTGCCGCGCTACGTCTACTACCATTGCACCGGCTACGTCGACAAAAGCGAAGGACGGAAGCCGGTCTGCACCCGCAAATACGTGCGCGAGGAGGTGCTGGAGGAGCGGTTCACGAAACTGCTCGGACGGCTGCGCTTCGACGATGAGGTGCTGGGCTAGCTGCGCGAGGCGCTTCAGGCCAGCCATGCCGACGAGCGGCGCGAGCACGAAGCCGCCATCGAGCGGCTGCGCGCCGAGCACAAGCGCCTCGGCGAGCGCATCAACGCGATGTACATCGACAAGCTCGCCGGCAAAATCGGCGGCGACTTCTACGACCGCTTCGCCGGCGAATGGCGCGAGGAGCAACTGCGCCTGCAACGGGAGATCGACCGGCACGAGTCCGCCGAGCAGTCCTACATGGACGAAGGCGTGCAGCTTCTCGAACTGGCGCGGAACGCGCAGCGGCTGTTCGAGCGCCAGGAATCGCGCCAGAAACGCCGCCTGCTCAACTTCGTACTATCGAACTGCTCCTGGGCGGACGGCGAGATGACCGCCACCTTCCGCCAACCCTCTGATCTGTTGGCGGAAACCACAGCCATCACGGCCTTCCAAGAGGCGGTGACAATTGCCAATTCTAGCAAAAGCGAGGTTTGGCTGGGGGACCTGGATTCGAACCAAGGCTGCCCGGGTCAGAGCCGGAAGTTCTACCGCTAAACTATCCCCCATAATGCTGGTCTTTTAGCACCGGCTTACCCACGCTTCAACTCGCCCCCTC
>VGDM01000018.1 GCA_016869715.1 Alphaproteobacteria bacterium | reverse complement strand
TTCTGTGGCACTTTCCCTGAGGTCGCCCCCGCCGGCCATTAACCGGCACCCTATTCCCGTGGAGCCCGGACTTTCCTCCAGCCCGTGATTACCTCACGAACCAGCGGCCGCCCGGCCGTCTGACGCTGGCTGCATCTGGCGCTAGGTGGGTGGGCTGGTCAAGGGGAAGCGGTGGTGGGGGGTGATGGTCGTGGTGTGGACACTAGTAAAAAACCACTTTACGCCGCGGGCACACAAAGACCCATTCACGTTTTCAGCAGCAGAGCAGTCAATGAACCTCGCAGTGCAGCTCAAGGCTAAGAGTGTACTGGCCGGCAGCATCCCTGCTTGCCTGAAGTGAGCTATTGACGCCTGCCATCCAAGACAAGAATGAGCCGAAGATAATTTTTTAGCACAAGTGTCGAAAAATGACGTCGCCTTTTCAATCCATCAGTGCGACCGATTACACTGTCATTCTCGTTCGGGATGTGGAGGCTATGAAGCACTTCTACGAGGAAGTGCTGGGATTTTAATTCGCACGTGAAGTATCTGCAAATTGGCGGGAATACCGTGTGGGGTCGAATATGCTTGTACTTGCCCGCCCCAGACGCCTAGCCAATGAGTCGGCGACGCCGAAAGGCAGTGCCGCCGTCCAGCTTGCGTTTCGTGTTCCCACGCCTGATGTTGACCGCTCCGCTGATTGGTTGGCACGAAGAAAGATCGCCGTGCTCTCCCCGCCAACAAACCACGCCTTCGGTCACCGCACGCTTTTCTTCCGCGACCCTGATGCTAACCTCATCGAGGTTTACGCAGAGATTTAAGCCGGCCTGATCTCATTCTGGGCTGGTGGAGGCCCTCTTCGTAGACCATGCAAATCCCTACATTACCGCAAGGGGAAATGAACGCTAAACATTATATCGCTAATCCACCGCTTTGAGGGCGGGCTGGTCAAGGGGAAGCGCCAAGCCCAACAACGCGCAGCCCAGCCCAGCGCTTGGGCCAGCCCTTAGATTCAAGCCGCGCCAGCGGAATTTCTGGCTTGGTAAGAAAGGCCGGCGTTGGGCGAATAATCACCTCCAGCACATCCTGAACACCAAACGGCGCGAGGATTTCAACACCATTCGGCCCAAGACGCGCGGCTATGGCGGCTGCAGTTTCCGCCCAATGGGCCAGGGCATCGGTAATGTCACGATAGGGGAGATGCCCGTTGCGTCCATGCATGCGCGCCTGATTGCGCACGGACCATGGAAGATCAGGCGCGGCGATGCGCAGCGCCACCTCAAGCGCTGCATCCTGTTCCGCGCTTGCATTGACCGGATCGTGAAACACCACATCGAGATCAGCGAGTGGCGTGGCTTCGGTATCTTGGCCGGAGAGATGATCCCATACGGCATTGCGCACAAAACCCGCGCCAATCCAGACGCCGGCAGGGCCATGCGCGGCGAGTACCGCAAGGCAGCGCATCATGCGCGGGGTATGCGCGATAAAATCGGCGATATCAGCAGCGTTGCGCATCCACCTATTCAAACACCCGCGCCACCGCCGCCACCCGCGCGCGCGTCGATGCATCCGCAGTCCCATCTGCTCGCCCGGGCAGCCAATGGCGCTGAAACGCTGTGAGCAAAACGGGAAGTGGCAAATCGGTGCGATACCCAATAGCACCAAGCAAGGGCAGCAGCGCAGCTTCCTCCACCGGTGCTCCATCCGCACCCGGCCAAAGCCCGACACCATTCGCCGCCAGCCCCTGCCAATCAAACAATTCCCCTGGATCCTGTTTGCGATCCGGCGCGATATCCGAATGTGCTACCACATTGCGCTGCTCAATCGGGTGTCGCGCCATGATCTCCAGGCACAAATCGCAAACGGCTGCCATTTGCAGCGCGGGGAAGGGGCGAAAGCCCCATTCATGGCCGGGGCTCACAATCTCAATCCCGATGCTGTTCCCATTCAACGCGCTGCGCCCGCGCCAGAAGGAAATGCCGGCATGCGCGGCGCGGCGCTCCTCTGCTACCAGGCGAAACACCGCGCCATCTTCTTCCACCACATAATGCGCAGAAACCTTGGCGGCAGGGTCGCAGAGCCGCACAATCGCCTCCTGCCCTGAGCGCATGCCAGTGTAATGCAGCACAATTGAATCAATCACCGCACCATCGGGACGCGCTTCGTGATTGGGGCTTGGCACGTCACGGATGCGCAAGGCGTTAGAGCCCCCGCTCGCGCTTGATCCTATCCCAGGCGGCATTGATCTTGGCCACTTGTTCCGTCGCGCGCTTGACGAATTCCTGCGGCACGCCGCGGGACGCCAGGCTATCCGGATGGTTTTCCCGCATCAGCTTCCGCCAAGCCAGGCGTACTTCCTCATCACTCGCCTGCCGTGTCAGGCCGAGCATGGAATAGGGGTCCTCACCTTGGGTTTCCGGCGCGGCGGCGCGGCTTGTGCCGCCCTTGGCGCGTTCCCAGGCGGCGGCATCCAGGCCAAAGCGCGCATGCATGCCGCGCAGCATATCGCCTTCGGATTTCGTGACCGGGCCATCAGCGCGCGCAATCTGCACCAAAGCCACCAGCACATCTTCCAGCATCGCCTTATTGTCGGCGAAGGCCTCGCCCAGCTTTTCGGCAAAAGGCTCCCACCCATCGGCGGAGTCGCGTGCCTGATCGAACAGGCGCCCGACCTCACCCAAGGCTTCTTCCGGCACATGGAACAGGTTGCGAAAGGCGGCGATTTCTTCGCGCTTGATCGGCCCATCCACCTTGGCAAGCTTGGCCGAGAGCACAACGACAGAAAAGGAGAACAGGTTTTCCTTGCTGCCGAAAAATGCCATCAGATCAGGTGTGGCAGCCGAAATGGCGCCACCCTTGCCGCCCAGCGCCCCGGCATCCGCGGCATGGCCAAGCGCCACCCCCACCATGGCGCCCAAGGGGCCACCCATGGCGAAGCCTGCCACGCTGCCGATCATTTTACCCCAGAAACCCAAAACGCCTCCTGCGCGCTAAAGCGCGATCCGTTTTGACCGATCTCGCTTTGGCCTTAGTTTGAGCGACTGATTCACCGCTTCGGCGATGCCACCTACGCGGATCAGTCGCTAAGCCACGCGACTAGCTACCCGAAAGCCGCACTGGCCTGTAGATGTGCCGTATGGCCGGGCGCGGCAAGCTTTGGGGCCTAAAGATCAAGCGCGGTCGCGGTGGCCGAGAATAGGAAGGACGCCATGGCCGCATCCGCCCCAGGTCGGCCAAACAGCAGTGCCCCCACCGGCATGCCGCTATCGGCGGCGAGGCCCGCACGCAGCGTCACCACCGGCCCGCCCAACACTGTGGTTGGAATGACAAAGGAAGGATCGCCCGTGCTGCCGGCATCCGGCGCCACATCCGGCGCGGCGGGGGTCAGGATGAAATCATCAGGCCCAAAGCCCGCCCAGAAACGCGCGCGAAAACCCGCGAGGTCACGCAACGCCGCGTGGTATTCCTGATCCGGAATGGCCAGGCCCTCGGCGATGCCGTCGGCAATGGCGGTCGCGATTCTATCGCGCGTCAGCCTTGCATGGGTGCGGCCAAGCTCCGCCAACATCACACGGCGATGGCGCGCGATCATTTCCTCAAACCCAGCATCAGCGCTGGAGCGATGCAGCGTAAGGCCGGCAGCGCCAAGCTGTACCGCAAGGGCGGTAATGCACGCCGCTGTCGAAGGGTGTTGCAGCTTTTCGATCAACGGGTCGTGCAGCAGCACAATGCGCGGCGTGACCGCAGGGCGGCTGGCCAGTCGCAAATGATCCGCTGCACAGCCTGCCGCCAGATAGGCCGCATCCTGCGCGCTGGCGCCAAAAGCGCCGACCGTGTCGAAGGAGGGCGCGAGCGGCACCACCCCAACCCCGCCAATCGCGAGTGTTGAGGGTTTGAAGGCACAAACGCCCGTATAGGCAGCTGGCCGATTGACGCTGCCTGCGGTTTGCGTGCCAAGGGCCGAAGGCACCATGCCAGCCGCGATCGCCGCACCGGAACCGGCGGAAGACCCACCCGGCGTGCGCGCCAAATCCCAAGGGTTGCGCGTGGGTGGCAGGCTTTGGAAAAACGCATATTCCGTGGTGTGCAGCTTGCCCAGAACAATCGCGCCCGCCGCGCGCAGATGCGCGACCACCGTGGCATCGGCGCTGGCGGGTGCGATATCAGCGCGGGATGGGCTATTGGCGCGCGTCGGCAGGCCGCGCACATCAATCACATCCTTGATGCCCACAGGAATACCATGCAGCGGCCCACGAAGCTTACCCGCCTTGCGTTCCGCATCCAGTGTGCGCGCTTCGGCAAGCGCGCTATCGGCCAGCACATGAACCCAGGCTTTTACCTGGCCATCAACGGCAGCGATGCGGTCCAGATAGCGGCGCACAAGGCTTTCAGCCGTGACGTCACCTTTCGCCATGTCAGCAGAAAGATCGCGGATTCGGCCGGGGTCTTTAAGCAGGGGATTGGGCATGGCGGTCTTTCCAAAACTGGGCAGGTTTCAGGGTGTAGATCAGGCGGCGATTTTTCGTACATAGATTTGCCAAAGGGGCACCCATTCGTAAGGTATCAGTTTCCGATAATAGACATTCAAAAAAGCGTCTATCGCGGGCTTCGGCATACGCGAAGGGTCTCGCTTATCCGGGGGCTGATCGGACCAGACATAGTCATCGAAAATCAATGTTCCGCCAACCCTCAGCAGGGCAAAAGCCATGACCGCGTCGGACAATACGTCTGGCGCCTCATGCGATCCATCAACGTAAACGAGATCGAAGCTTTCAGAGAGTCCAGCCGTTATCAATCCAGCCAGGGCAGCGCACGAGTTCTGCTTCAACTTACAAAAGGTCACGGGCCTTGCTGCCCTGCCGAGGGCAAAGCGCATATTGTGATCAAATCGGCGCTCAACCTCGGTCATCTTTGCCTCGGCCATGCCGCCCTGCTGATGCTCACGCCCGCCTTGCCAGCTATCTACACAGGTGATCGAGAGCTCACCATCAGCAAAATCCGCGCATTTTTCGATCAGATAGCAGGCGGAGCGACCCTCAAAGGAGCCAATCTCCAGAATCTTCCTTGGCTTCAGGCTGGTCAGGATGCGGTCCCAGGTTGGCATATGGCGCGAGAACCAATCCTCGGTGAATTCGAGGGACGCTGAGCTATCCAAACCTTCTGTTCCGGCCATTGTGTGCCCCCTCCAATCGGGCCGCAAACATGCGTGAGTTGCCCCTGATAAGGAAAACCCCAAAGGGTGCAAGCATAAACAGGGGCCGGCTGATCCTTTGGCCGTAACGCTCAACGTCGCTTGATCGCCCTTCCGACCATGAGCCGCCTATGGAGCGGCCACTACCAATATGTTGTAAAGATAACTGAGATGGTCTTCTCTGAGCGAGCAGAGAGAATGAAGGCAACTTGATCTTCAGCCTACCATCGCTGAAGCCGAACCCCAACAGCAAAGGACACCCGCATGTCAGACATCTACGAAAAACGCGGTTATGATAGCCGCAGGCTCGGCTTCGGGAAGAAGCCTGCCGTTGTTGTCGTGGATTTCCAGCGCGGCTTCATAGACCCGGAATTCCCTCTGGGCGGTGCGCCAATGGTGGATAAGGCGGTCGCCAATACCGTACCCCTGATGGAAGCCGCCAAGCGTGCGGGCCTGCCCGTGATTGCCTGCGTCAATGGCTATGACTCACCGCGCGCCGCCCCGCATTGGAAGATCGAACCGGTTTATGACCTGCTGAAGGACACGCCTTCCACCGAACTCGACCCGCGCATTGCCGCCGCCGAACCCGATGTCTTGCTGATGAAATCGGCACCTTCCTTATTCTTCGCGACCCCCGCCGCCGCCATCCTGACACGTGAAGGCGTGGATACCGTGATTGTGACGGGCTGCATTACCTCTGGCTGCGTCCGCGCGAGTGTGATTGATGCCTTCTCGCTCGGCTTTCGTGTCATGGTGGCGGAGGATTGCGTCGGCGATCATGATGAGGCTGCGCATCGGCAGAATTTGCGCGATGTGGAACGCCGCTACGCTGATGTTATCGATTCCCAAACCGCCATCGCCGCCATTGAAAAATGGCGCCTGGCAAATGATCGGGATTGAAGGGCTGAGATAGGCTCAGCCGATCAGAAGCTCCCGCGCGATGCCGCGGCAATCCATCTCGAATTCCAGATCAACCACGGGCGGGCGGCAATATTGCCAGGTCAGGCCATGGCGTGCGGCACCGCGACGGACGATTTCCGCAGCGAAAAACGGTCCCATATCATGCACAGTATAGGCCTGCACGCCTGTGGTTGCGCGCCAATCAGCGCCCAGCAGGCCCATGCGGCGTTCCATTTCGCCAAGCACCCAGCGCGCCTTGGCAATCATGCCGGCGGGTGAGATATCGCCAAGCGCCACCGTATTACTGCGGTAATCGCCCCGGCCTTCGGCAGCTTCCCCACTGCCAGCGACTGAGAACGAGGGCGCGGCACCGGCATCCGGCACGGTATAGACAAAGGCATGAAAACAAGGCTCAGCCGGTGGGGTGATTTCCGGGCAGACATTGCTGCGCGCCACGGGGTTCACCCCATCACGAAACAAGCCCCATTCCTGCAAGACGCCGCCATAGATGCGATTAAACGCTGCAAAACCTTCTTCGGTGAAAGGCACGGGGGAGCGTAATTCGCAGGCTGCAAAAGCAAGCTTTGGCCGGCCGAGCGCTTCCAGATGGGCCGCAATCCGCGTGAAACCCGCCATGAGCGGCAGGGGTTCAGCAAAGCGCACACGTTCCAGCCGAAAGCCCGGTTCGGCAGCGACACCGGCGCTATATTGATAGACACCAGGAATGAAACGGTAGCCCGCGTCGGGAACTGTCTGGACCATGCGCGCCCTTCCGGCCTTTGGCTTGCGATCCTGCCATGGTGGTGGCAGTCAGGCTGCGGAACAAGCCCCTTCATGGACAACATCAAAATGACCTCCCCCGTCACGCTTGGTATCATCGGCCTTGGCATTATGGGTGAGCGCCTGCTGCGTGCGGCCCTGGATCATGCTGCCGAAAGCGTCACCCCTGTCGCGGTCTGGGACCCAGCACCTGCGGCGGCGACGCGCCTTGCGGGCATCACCGGCGCACCACGCATGGCGGCCACACCTGATGCGGTGATCGCCGCCTGCGATTGCCTCTACATCGCCGCACCGCCGGCTGCGCATATTCCACTGGCCGAGGCCGCCATTACAGCAGGTCGGAGTATTTTCATCGAAAAGCCACTGGCGACATCGCTGACCGAGGCGCGCGCTTTTGTCGCGCGGGCGGAAGCGGCCGGTGCGCGGGCGGCAGTAAATTTCCCCATGGCGTCATCGCCAGCGGTGGCGCAGCTTTCCACCTGGCGCGCAGCACTCATCCCCGAGAATTTGGCTATTGAAGTCGCCTTCCCCACCTGGCCGCGCGGCTGGCAGCAGGCGGCGGCAAGCTGGCTTGCGAAACGCGCCGAGGGCGGCTTCACGCGCGAAGTAGTCTCCCACTTTCTGTTCCTCACGCGTTGGCAATTGGGACCAATCCAGCTTTTGGAAGCCCAGGTGACCTATCCGCCTGGTGATGGCGCGGAATCCGCCATCACCGCGCGGCTGATGGCGGGTGGCGTGCCCGTCACGCTGCAAGGCTCGGTCGGCACCACCACCAAGGATGATCACAATACCTGGACACTGAATGGCGCCATCCGGCTGCGTGATTGGTCCTTCGCCGAAAGGCTTGGCGCTGATGGCACTTGGGTGCAGGCGCCGGACGCGCTACCCAATGAGAAAATGCGCCCGCTGGTGTTGAAGGGCCAATTGGCGCAAGTCGCCGCCATGACGCGCGGTGAGGCGCATCGGCTGGCCACTCTGCGCGAAGCCCTAGAAGCGCAGGAAATTGTGGAGGCGATCCTGGCATCTTGAGCGCCCCCACCATCGGGCTTACGCTTGCGCCATGATCACCGATGCGCCCGCCATCCCAACCACGCTCATGGTGCAATTCTTGCGCTGGTTGGAAGAACGCCCGCGCAGCTACGCCGACACCATGGATGCCTGGCGCAGCAATTGCCCGCGGCTTTCCGCCTGGGAAGATGCCTTGGACGAGGGCCTGATCCGCCTGAAACCCGCGCGCGCTGGTGCGGCTGACATGCAGGTGCGCGTGACTGCCAAAGGTCGTGCTAGGCTAGTTGGCTGGTCAGCCCCTTAAAATCTCGGTATTATGCGCGCCAAGTCGCGGCGCCGGCCCTGCCATGCGCGGCCTTTCGCCATTGAAAGAAAGCGGCATGGCAACCAAGGTAAAATCCTCATTTGGGACCGGCTGGACCATGCCAAGCGCCTGGGTTTGCGGTTCCGCCAGCACTTCGGGAATGCTGTTCACCGGCGCGCAGGGCACACCAATCCGCGCAAGCCTTTCCAACCATTCGGCGCGTGGCGCGATGCGCATCAGCGCCGCGATCATCGGCAGCAGCAGCGGCTTATGCTTCAGGCGCGCGCGATTGGTCGCAAAGCGTTCATCGCTCGCCCATTCGGCATGGCCCAATTCAGCAGCGAATTTCGCAAACAACCGGTCATTGCCGCAGCAGACCAATACCGGCCCATCGGCGGCATCAAACGCCTCATAAGGTGTCAGATTGGGATGGCCAGAGGCATGGCGTTCCGGCAGCTTGCCCATATTCACATAAGCGCTGATTTTCTGCCCCGCCCATAACAGCGCTGTTTCGAATAGCGATGTATTCACCACACCACCCTGCCCCGTGCGGTGGCGCCGTTCCAGCATGGCGAGCGCGCCAAGTACGGTCCAAAGCCCTGTCCCCTGGTCAACAACGGAAGCCCCCATGCGCACCGGCGGCCCATCCGGCTCGCCGGTGATGGAAGAAAGGCCACCGAAAGCCTGCAACAAGGGCTCATAGCCAGGGCGCAGCTTTTCCGGCCCGATATGGCCGAAGGCCGACATTTCGCAATAGATCAAATGCGGATGGCGCGCGGTTACGGCTTGCGCGCCAATCCCCAAAGCCTCCGCCGCACCGGGGCGGAGATTATGCAGCATGATATCGGCATGCGTCAGCAAGCCATGCAAAGCCTCCACCCCCGCGGGGGATTTCAGATCAAGTGTCACGGATTTCTTGCCGCGATTGAATTCATGGAAATTCAGCGCATCGCCATGGCGGAAATCCGGGCCCATCCGGCGTGCATCATCGCCGCCATCGGATTTTTCTACCTTGATGACATCAGCGCCGAGGTCAGCGAAAATCGCGCCCGCGAAGGGCCCGGCCAGCACCTGGCCAAGCTCCACCACGCGCACGCCAGACAAGACGCCCGTCATTGCAATTCAATCCTGGCTTCGCGCACCAGGCGCTTCCATTTCTCGATCTCGGCAGCCTGGAAGCGCGCCAGATCATCGGGCGATCCCGGGCGCAGCACCATGCCGCTGGCGGTCAGGCGGTCACGCACGGCGGGGCGCGCCATGATCTCATTCACGAGGCCATTGATGCGGGCGATGATCTCAGGCGGCGTGCCGGCCGGTGCATACATCGCATTCCAGGACAGCATTTCATAACCGGGGAAGCCTTGTTCCTCGACAGTAGGCAGATAAGGCATCACGGGAACGCGCTGGCGGCTTGTCACACCAATCGCGCGGACACGGCCTTCGCGCGCATGCGGCATGGAAGTTGTGGCATCCACAAACATCACTTGCGCCACGCCGCTGATCACATCCGTGATGCCAAGCGGGTTTGAGCGGTAGGTGACATTCACCATATCCACCCCAGCCATGGCTTTGAACATTTCGCCCGCCACGCGTGATGAGACACTGCCGGAAGCAAAATTGAGCTTGCCCGCATTGGCGCGCGCATGATCGGCAAGTTCGCGCATGCTACGGACCGGCAGATCATTATTCACCACGACCAGCAGCACCCCGACACCAATCAAGGCAACCGGGGCAAATTCCGCCACCGGATCATAGGGCAGGCGATGAAACAACGGCGGGTTTGACCCATGCGTGGTATTGGCCGTGGAGAGAAACGTATAGCCATCAGGCCGCGCCCGCGCGACCGCTTCTGAGGCGATGAAGCCATTCGCACCGCCGCGATTATCCACCACCACGGGTTGGCCAAGTTCCGCACTCAGCGCATCGGTGAAGTTGCGCGTCGTGACATCGGTGCCGCTGCCGGCGGGGAAGGCGACGATGAAGCGAATGGGCCGATCCGGCCAACGCGTGGCTGGTTGCGCGGCAGCGCCCCCCGCGCCCACCAAACCCAAAGCCCCCAAAAGCGCCGCGCGCCGCTGTACTGTGGTGTCTTTCATGGCGTTTCCCTTTGGCTCTGGCGCGGCGTCAAAGGCAGCGCCATAATCATGGGCAAGCGTCATTGCGCCGGGTCAGTCTGTCAACGTCTGCCTGAATGGGGAAACCGCCATGTTTGATCTGCCAAAGCATGTCCATTTCCACGAAGAAGGCCCACGTGAGGGATTTCAGATAGAACCCGCGATCTATCCGCTGGCCGATCGCGTCGCCTTGGTGGAAGCACTGGCTGAGACGGGCCTGACCGCCGTTCAGGTCGCATCCTTCGTCTCGCCCAAGGCCGTGCCGCAAATGGTGGATTCAGCCGAGTTCTTCGCCGCCATCAAAAAGCGCCCTGGTGTGC
Organism: Alphaproteobacteria bacterium; assembly: GCA_016869715.1. Taxonomy (GTDB): domain Bacteria; phylum Pseudomonadota; class Alphaproteobacteria; order Acetobacterales; family Acetobacteraceae; genus Neoroseomonas. The sequence continues at coordinate 44,602 of VGDM01000018.1, read as the reverse complement.
GTTATGAGGCGCTCTGGCTGAATGAACAGGGATTTGCGCGCGCCCGTGCGGCCAAGGGCGTTGATCTGGTCGGCAAGATCAGCCTTTACACATCGGATGCCTTCGCCAGGCGCAATAATAATTGCACGGCGGCTGAAATGCGGGATCGCGCGGTGCGTTGGCTTGATCTTTACGCTGAAGCAGGCGTCATGGTGGAACGCGCCTTGGTGATGACCGCCTTTGGCTGTAATTACGAAGGTGAAATTCCGCCTGAACGCCCGGTGCAGGAATTGCTCTGGGCGCATCGGGTCTGCGCGGAACGCGGTATTGATCTGAAGAAGCTCTATTTCGCAGACACCATGGGCTGGGCCAATCCGCAGGCGGTGCGCCGCCTGGTTGGCATGCTGCGCGAAAAACTCTCCAATGTGGAAGTGGGGCTGCATTTGCACGACACGCGCGGACTTGGCACGGCCAATGTGCTGGCGGCGCTTGAAATGGGTGTTTCGCTCTTTGACAGTTCAGTGGCGGGTCTGGGCGGTTGCCCCTTTGCCGGCCATGGTGATGCGCGCGGCGCGGGAAATATCTGCACCGAAGATATGGTGTTTCTGTGCCATGAAATGGGCATCGAAACCGGCATTGATCTTGACCGGCTGATTGAAGCCGCGCGGCTTGCGGAACGCATTATTGGTCGCCCGCTGGCGGGGCGGATCATGCATGCCGGATCGCTCAGGCAATACCGTGCGGCGTAATTCGTCAGAAAGCAGAATGGCAACTGGCGTAATGAAGGCCAAAATCCAAAGCCCTTCAAAGCGTAGCACCACCATCAATGGCGAGTTCCGATCCGGTCATATAGCTGCTTTCGTCAGACAGTAGGAACAAGACAAGCCGAGCCACCTCATCCGCCGTGCCCTGCCGGCCCATGGGAACGGATTTCAGTCGCGCGGCATTTTCTTCTGGTGAGCGGATATCGAGCATCGGCGTCGCGATCGGCCCTGGATGGACTGAATTCACGCGAATGCCACGCGGTGCCAGTTCAAGTGCAGCGGATTTCGTCATGCCGCGCAGCGCCCATTTCGTCGCACCATAAGCAAAAGCACGCGCTGATCCGCGCAGCCCGGCGGTGGAGGAAATGTTCACAATCGAACCACCCCCTGCCCTTTCCATGGCCGGCACTACCGCCTTCATGCCAAGAAAACACCCAAGCTGATTCATGCCGGTATGGCGTTCAAACAGCGCCACATCGGTTTCCATCATCAGCTTCGGCACATAGATGCCGGCATTGTTTACAAGCCCCGTGAGCGGGCCGAGTGCTTCGGCCGCCGCAACCGCTTGCGCCCAAGCCGCCTCCTCGGTCACATCAAGCTTGAGGAATTGCGCAGCGGGGCCAAGTTCGCGCGCCAGGGCTTGGCCTTCGGCTTCCAGCACATCACCGAGAATGACGCGCGCACCTTCCGCCACCAAAAGCCGTGCCTCTGCGGCGCCTTGCCCGCGCGCGCCGCCTGAAATCAGAATAACCTTGCCGTTGAAGCGTGCCACGATGTTCCCCTTCAGTGTTTGGCGACATCATGGCACCCGAATTTCACCCTGGAAAGTCACACTGCGACCTTCCAGCTTAGTGGCTGCCTGTATCACGCGGCGCGGATTTGACGGAGGAGGCTATCCACCTGCTTCTTCAGCACTACGCCATCCTTGCTCAGCGTCCCAGCCGCGTAGAGCAAGGAGGTTGCAGCGCTATCCGTGACGTTCGCGGCCTGGCTCACCTGGGTGATATTGCCCGCAACCTTGGTTGTGCCCACTGCGGCCTGCTGCACATTGCGCGCGATTTCCTGTGTTGCGGCGCCTTGTTCTTCAACCGCCGATGCAATGGCGGTTGAGCTTTGGCTGAGCTGTTCGATGGTTTCAGCGATATGCGTGATGACCTGTGCAGACTGCTGGGTTGCTTCCTGCATGCCTTTGATTTGCGATGCGATTTCATCAGTCGCCTTGGTGGTCTGGGCGGCGAGTGCCTTCACCTCTGATGCCACTACCGCAAAGCCCTTGCCGGCCTCACCGGCACGCGCGGCTTCGATCGTGGCATTCAGCGCCAAGAGATTGGTCTGCCCTGCGATGTCGTTGATGATGCGCACAACATCACCAATGCGTTGCGCCGCTTCGGTAAGGCCCTGGACTTCCTACGTGCTGCTCCGTGCCTGACCTACCGCTTCATTGGTCATGCGGCTGGCTTTGGCCACTCGCTGCGCGATTTCACGAATGGAAGCCGTAAGCTCTTCGGTCGCGGAAGCCACTGTTTGCACATTGGCTTTCACCTGTTCCGAAGCCGCAGCAACGGCGGTGGATTGGCCCGAGGTTTCCTCAGCGGCGCGGGCCATATCTGCAGCCGTCCCCTGCAACTGGGAAGAAGCCGTGGTCACATTATTCACGACCTCACCGATCCTTTCTTCGAACTTATCGGCCAGCGCATTCATGGCAATGCGGCGTTCTTCTGCGGCGCGTTGCTTCTGTGTTTCCTGCGCCTTACGGAGTTCTTCGGCTTCCATCATGCTTTTGCAGAAAACTTCAAGCGCTTCTGCCATGGTGCCGATTTCATCACGCTTGTCACGCCCTGGGATCACAGTTGAAAGATCACCGCGCGATAAGGCACGCATGGCTTCTTTCGTACTCGTAATGGGGCGCGTGATGCCGCGCGCCAGAATGAAGCCCACAATCAGCGCCGCCATCAGCATGGCAAAAGTGAAAGCTGAACCATAGCTCAGGATTTTCCAGGCCTCAGCCGCATTTGCCTGATTGAGCGCCGCAAGATCATGCTGCAAGACATCCTCGATCGTTCGCATCAGATCAATGCGATCAGTGGTCGCCTTGAACCACTCACGCGCATTCACGCCACTGAGCGGCTTTTCGGCATCGGCTTCAACAGCAATCCGGCGCAGCCTTTCCGTTTCGGTGATAATGGGACCAGACAGCGTTTGCTGCGCCGCATTGCGCTGCGTATCGGTGGCGTAGGATTGGAAAGCCAAAAGATAGGCCCCCTGTTCGGCCAGGATGGTAAGCAATGTCCGATATTGCGCTGGCGCGAATCGGCCTGAAGCAGAGCCCGCCGAACCGGTCGCCCGTTCCTGGCCGGCACGTTCCATTACGGCCAGGAAGTTGTAATAGGCAAGCAAATTCGCGGTCACTGCCGGTGAAGCTGATACCTTCACCGAATCCTGAGGCACAGCAAGAAGGTTGGTGATCAGGGAGGTGTAGAAGCGGAAGGAGTCCGGCCCCACGATCCGCAAGCCCGTGACTTCGGCGCGCTTGCCTTCAAGCTCACTCAGCCCCGCCAGGCCCTTTTCGACATTCTGGCGAAGCTCTGCGCTGTAATCCGACAGGGCCAGACCACGCAGCGTATCGCGTACAATGGCGATCTGGCCATCCGTATCCCGGCGCTGGGCCTGAAGCTCATGTCCCATTTGCTGCCCACCGCCACCGATGAACAACGCCGACATACCACGTTCCTTCGGCAATTCATGCACAAGGTCACTGATGCGGGAGCTGTAATGGCTGAGCGCCTGAAGCCGATCTGCCTGACGAACCGTTTGCAGTTGCTGCGAAATGACAAGGCCGCTCATGACCAAAACCGCAAGAATTAGCAGGGCGATGGCGAAGGCCAAACACGTTCCGATTTTAAAGGCGGATTTTTGCTTCGGCGTAGGGGGGCCTTTCCCGTCGGTAATGTGTAGATCCTCATGCCTAAGATAAAATCATGAAAATAGAATTAGGCTCGCGCATACAAAATTTTCCCAAATAAGCGGCGTTGGTGAGTGAAATCTGAAGGACGGCGTTCAACATGCCAAATATAGCAAGGCCAGTGCTCACCGAGATTGGCCTAAAAGCCACCCGGCCATTTGCTAAAATACCCGGGCGCTGTTCATAATAAATCAAGATTTGATGGCGACGCCGAAAACGCTCCTTCGTCGGCATCAAGGTGCGGTCCTTGGGTGGAGGACCAAAAAGGTTTGGTCAGATCAGGTCTCGGCTCATGGCAGAAATTCTCTCAGTTACCCAGGAAAGCTCCAGCACCAAAGATGCTGATGCCATCATCATCGGTGCCGGCATTTCCGGCATGTATCAGCTGATCCGACTGTGCGAACTTGGCATGAAGCTCTGCGTTTTTGAAGCAGGTTCGGATGTTGGCGGCACCTGGTATTGGAATCGCTATCCCGGCGCGCGGTTTGATTCCGAAAGCTGGTCCTATGGCTATTCTTTCTCAAAGGAACTGCTTCAGGAATGGGAATGGCCAGAGCATTTTGCAGCACAGCCTGATACGCTCCGCTATCTGCATTACGTCGCCGATAAATTCGATCTCCGCAAGCACATCACCTTCAATAGCCGGGTGAAGGCAGCTTATTTCGACGATGTGCAAAGCCTCTGGACCGTCACCTTGGGAAATGGCGATACTCGCCGCGCGCCTTTGCTGATTACCGGCCTCGGCCCGCTTTCCGCGCCCACCTTACCCAATATTCCAGGCCGCGCTTCCTTTCAGGGCCAAGCCTTTCATACCGCGCGTTGGCCGCATGATCCGGTGGATTTCACCGGCAAGCGCGTTGGCATCATTGGCACGGGTGCAACCGCCATTCAGATCATCCAAACCATCGCTAAGGATGTTGGCCACTTAACCGTGTTTCAACGCACGCCCAATTGGGCCGCGCCCTTGCATAACCGCAAGATCACGCCGGAAGAACAGGTGAAGATTAAGGCGAGCTATCCGGAAATCTTCGCCCGCTGCCGCGAAACCGCGACCTGCTTCATTCATCAGACCGATCCACGAAAGGCTTTGGAAGTCTCGGCCGAGGAACGCGAAGCTTTTTGGGAAAAACTATATGCCGAGCCTGGCTTTGGCATTTGGGTCGGCAATTTCGCCGATGTGCTGACGAATAAGGAAGCCAATGCGCTCGCAAGCGATTTCATGGCGCGCAAGATCCGCCAAAGGGTGAAGGACCCCGCAGTCGCGGCGAAACTCATCCCAAAAAATCATGGCTTCGGCACGAAACGTTTGCCTTTGGAAAGTGGCTATTACGAGGTCTATAACCAACCCAATGTGCGGCTGGTGGATCTCAACGAAACGCCAATTGAGTGCATCACCGCCGACGGCCTCAGAACCAGCGCTGAGGGATTCGGCTTTGATATCCTGATTTTCTCGACCGGGTTTGATGGCGTGACCGGCCCTTATGATCGCATTGATATTCGCGGCCCCGGCGGGCGTAGCCTGAAACAGGAATGGATCGCCACACCAAGAACCTTTCTTGGTGTGATGGCCGAGGGCTTTCCGAATATGCTGATGGTGCTTGGCCCCCATACGGCGCGCGGCAATATCCCGCGCAATATCGAAGAAATCGTCGATTGGGTCACTGGCCTTGTCATTCATATGCGCAAGCACGGGCTAAAACGTGTGGCACCGAAACCGGATGCCGTGCATTGGTGGGCCGATAAGGTCGAGGAAGCCGTGGCCGGCCTGCTGTTTGCCGAGGTCAATTCCTGGCAAACCGGCATCAATCGGAATGTCGAAGGGCGTGATATTCGCCGCACCCTTGGCTATTATGGCGGTGCGGTGGAATATCGCCGTATCGCCGATGAGGTTGCCGCCGGCGGTTACCGGGAATTCGACTTCGCCTGAAACATTACAAAGACGGGAGAGAAATGATGCAATCGAAAATAAATACCGCTCGTCGTTCGCTGCTCACGCTTGGCGTCGGCGCTGCGCTGTTCACGCCAAGCATCCTAAGTGCCCAGGAAGCGAATTGGCCAAACCGCCCTGTCCGCATTATCGCTGCCTTTCCGGCAGGTAGCGGCACGGATAGCCTCGCACGGTTCTATGGCGAACGTCTGGGCCGCATCTTCGGCCAGAACTTCGTCATTGAAAACATCGGCGGCGCGAACGGCGCCATCGGCGCACGCGCCGCTGCCCGTTCCGCACCTGATGGCTATACGATCTTTTTCGGCTCCGTTTCCACCCATGCGGCCAATCCGCATCTAATGCGTGAACCGGGCTATGATCCGCTGCGCGATTTCGCCCCGCTTTCCATGATCAGCATCAACCCGCTCGGCGTTCTGGTGCGGGCCGATAACTCTGCGCGTGATCTGCAAGCCTTCATCGCCCATGCACGCGCCAATCCTGGTGCGCTCAATTACGGCATCGGCAATGCGGGCGGGCTGGCTGGTACGCATTTGCTGAGTCAGGCCGCCGGCTTCAAGGCGGAACAAATCTCCTATCGCGGGACACCACAGGCGATGGCGGATCTACTGGGTGGTCGGCTGCATTTTCTCGTGACCGATCTGGGGCCAGCGGTAGAACATTTGCGCGCCGGTACCATTCGCGCGCTGGCCGTTACCACTGCGCGGCGTGTGGAAACCCTGCCTGATGTACCAACCGTGGCCGAAGCCGCGCTGCCAGGCTTTGATTTCGCATCCTGGAACGGTTCCTGGATGCCGGCGCGCACGCCGCCCGCCATTATTGCGCGGCTCAATCGCGAAATCCAAATCATCGGCCACAGCGATGAAGCCAAGCGCCATATCGATGCCCTTGGCATTGTTTCCACCATCAGCACGCCTGAAGCGCTTGGCGAATACAATCGGCGTGAATTGGATCTTTGGGCGCGCATCGCGGCAGAGGCGAATGTTGCGAAGGAATAGCAACTGCGCTGGGCTTGGCAAGTACAGCGCGGTCGCGTAACCCGACAAGCAGCGCGCCACTCGGGCGCCGGGAGAAAAAAGGGACAGCCATGGCCGATATCATCATTGACATTGGTGGCGGAGTTTTTGAGGCGTTTTTTGAAGACGACGCCGCGCCCAATACCTGCGCGCGTTTTCGTGAATTGCTGCCCTATCAGGACCGCATCATTCATGTGCGCTGGTCGGGCGAGGCCTGCTGGATCCCGATGGGTGAACGCGAACTTTCCATCCCCTGGGAAAACGCGACCAGCTACCCGGCACCGGGGCAGATCATTGTGCACCCGGGCACGATGAGTGAGACGGAAATTCTGGTCGCCTATGGCCCCACCTGCTTTGCCAGCAAGGCGGGCCAATTGGCGGGTAACCACTTCCTGACGATCCGTGAGGGCCTGGACCGCCTGGCCAAGACCGGCCGCGCCGTGCTGTGGGAAGGCGCCAAGCCCATCACTTTCCGCGCGGGGTGATGCTGCATCTGCGGCGCAGCGGTGTCTGCCGCGCGCCGCCCTTTGCGGGCGCTACAGCGCCTTCAGATTAATCGCAGTCGGCTTGCCGCGTTCCTCGGCGACTTCAAAGGCGACCTTCTGGTTATCCTTCAGCCCCTGCATGCCCGCCTTCTGCACGGCGGTGATGTGTACAAATACATCCTTGCCGCCACCATCAGGCAGGATGAAGCCAAAGCCCTTGGTCGCATTGAACCATTTCACAGTGCCATTCGGCATGACGCGAGCCCCTTTTGTTATGGCGGCAGGTGCCCTGCCGCTCCGCCAAAACCCCACAAAAATCAGACAATTTTCGCCGGGGCTGCGTCAAGCTTTTTGCGCAAACCAGGCGCGAACTTCCGCATTATGCTCGCCCAGATCAGGGGCACGGCGGGCAATGCGGGCGGGTGTGGCTTCCAGCCGCAAGGGTGATGCCAGATGCTGGATCGGGCCGCGTTGGGGGTCTGCAAAGGTGCTGACCAGGCCGCGTGCCTGGCCCTGCGGGTGCGATAGCGCCTCGTCATAGGATAGCACGGCTTCTGATGGGATGCCCGCCTTGCCGAGCGCGGCCAGCCATTCGGCACTGGGGCGGGTCGCTACAATTTCCTGCAAAATCGCGATCAGCGCGTTGTTATTGGCCACGCGATCCGCATTGGTCTTGAAGCGCGGGTCGCTCGCCAGGTCTGGCCGGCTGATGACGTCACACAAAGCCTGCCAAAATTTCTCCTTGGAAGCACCGAGCGTGATGTAGCCATCGGCGGTCTGAAATACGCGATAAGGCGCCGATCCGCGATGCAATTGCCCAAGCCGCGAAGGGCGCGTGCCATGGGCGAAAACATGCGCGGCCTCATAAACGCCAAGCGCCACGCCCGCTTCGAACAGGGATTGATCAATCCGCTGGCCCAGCCCGGTTTTCTCGCGCGCCTGCAAGGCAGCGAGCACTGAAAGGGCCGAGAACATCCCCGCCGTGACATCGGTAATGGCAATCGGCAGGCGATAGGGTTCGCCATCAGGCGGGCCATTGCCGGCCATAAGGCCCGACATGCCCTGCGCCATCATATCCAGGCCGCCATGATCCGCCCAAGGCCCGGTCTGGCCGAAACCCGAAATGGCGCACCAGATCAGGCGCGGATTGGCGGCACTTAATGCCTCCCACCCCAACCCGAGGCGCGCCAGCGTGCCGGGACGGAAATTCTCCACCAGCACATCGGCGTGGAGCGCCAATTGGCGCAGCAGTTCAATATCATCAGGTTGCTTCAGGTCGGCGGTAATGCTGCGCTTGTTACGGTTCCAAACAGCGAAGGGCTGGCTGCGCCCCTCCAAAAAGGGCGGCATGCGCCGCGCATCATCGCCACCATCGGGGCGTTCCACCTTGATGACATCGGCGCCCAAATCACCGAGCAGCATGGTGCAATAGGGGCCAGAGAGAAAATTCGTGAGGTCGAGAACAAGCAGCCCATCCAGCGCAGCGGTCACGGTGCTTTCACTCCTTGATGTTCCGTGGTAGGGTCGCGCCTGTGCTTCAGGGTTGAGGCAGTAATGCCGCCCTGGCCCCGATTATCTGGATCAAGTTCTTCGATCAGCACAACAACATCCTCGGCGCGCTTGCTGAGCGTTTCCACCAGCAATCCGGTCACCCCGGCGATGAGTTCGGCTTTCTTTTCCGGTGATGCCGGCGTTGCACGGCGCGCCAGGGTGATCTTGACCAAGGGCATTATGTGTCACTCCAAAGGACCGGGGGTGGATTTCACCGGGCGGGCAAACCCTCAGCAGCTAGCGAAACCCTGTCAAGCAGCGCAAAGGTGTGGACCTTCGACGCGCATCGGCACATCATGACCGTCTTACCCAAGCGCGGGCCAACCGCGCAGGACAGGAGAGGAAAAAGCGCCTTTTTGCCTCCATCATCGGCGCCATCATGGCGCTTGCCGCATACCCCACCCATGCTGCCTGGCCGGAACGGCCCATTGCCCCGATTGTCCCCTTCGCTGCCGGTGGCGGGACGGATGGTGTGGCGCGCATCATGGCCGAACATTTCGGGCGCAATCTGGGCCATGCGGTGGTGATCGAAAATCGCGGCGGGGCCAATGGCAATAAAAGCGCGGTCGCTGCTGCCCGTGCCATGCCCGATGGCTATAGCTTCTTCTTCACCACCGGCACCGCCCAGGCGATCAACCCAGCGCTTTATCGCAGACTACCCTATGATCCCGTACGCGATTTCACCCCGATTGGCCGCATTGGCATCTTTCCGCTCATGCTCGCGGTACATCCTGGCGTGAAGGCCGAAACCATCAGTGCCTTCATAGCCGCGCTGAAGGCCGAATCCGGTAAATTCAGCTTGGGCCATTGGTCGGCGGTTTATCTTGCCGCCGGAAAAAGCTTTGTGCGCCAGATCGGGGCTGAGGTGCTGGATGTGCCGTATCGCTCCTCGGCTAATACCATGACGGATTTGGTGGCAGGGCGGATTTCCTTCGCCATTGTGGACCTCACCATCGGCATTCCACTGGCGCGCGCGAATGAGCTGCGGCCCCTGGCGGTGACTGGCGCAGCGCGCAGCGCACTGCTGCCGAACCTGCCAAACTCCAGGAAGCTGGCCTTGCTGGTTTTGACGTGGCCGCCTGGATGGGCGTTTATCCCCCCGCCAATACCTTGGCCGAGGCGGTGCGCGGCATGGAAACAGCCCTGGCGCGGGTGCTCGTGGATCGGGCCGTGGTGGAGCGGCTTTCGGCGCTTGGCTTTGAACCTATGCCCAGCGATGCGGCGGAACAGGCCCGCTGTAACGCGGCTGAAAACACCCGCGGGCAGGCGCTGATCACGGCCGCCGAGATCAAGGTCGAGTAGAAAAACTTGACCGGACAGGGCAGGGGGGGTTTGAACGGCTCATGGCCGATTCACCCTCCCTTATCCCCGCGCTTGCCAGCCTGCTTGGCCCTGCCGGGCTGCTGACCGAAGCCTCCGATCTCGCGCCCGCGCTGGCGGATTGGCGGAGCCTTTATCAGGGCCGCTCCATGGCGTTGCTCCGCCCGGCCAATACCGCCGAATTGGCCGAGGCAGTCAGGCTCTGCAGCGCCGCCGGCATCGCCATTGTGCCGCAGGGGGGAAATACCTCCATGGTGGGGGGTGCGACGCCGGATGCTTCGGGGCGCGCCGTGATTGTCTCCCTCGCGCGCATGAACCGCATCCGCGACCTCGACCCCGTTGATATGACCATGACGGCCGAGGCGGGCGTTGTGGTGAAAACCGCGCAGGAAGCCGCTGCTGCTGCCGGTTGCCTTTTCCCGCTCAGTTTCGGGGGTGAGGGCACGGCGATGATCGGCGGCGTGCTTTCCACCAATGCCGGCGGCAATAACACAGTGCGCTACGGCAATGCGCGGGAATTGATGTTGGGTCTGGAAGTGGTGCTCCCCGATGGCAGCATCTGGCATGGCCTGAGGCGGCTCCGCAAAGACAATACCGGCTATGCGCTGCGCCATGTTTTTGTGGGTGCCGAGGGCACGCTTGGCATCATAACCGCGGCGGTCTTGAAGCTTTTCGCTCGCCCCCGCGCCAATGAGGTGATTTTCGCCGCCGTGCGTGATGCCGAAGCGGCACTCGGCCTGTTCCGCCGCTTTCGTGACAATGACGAAAGCGCGATCCGTGCCTTTGAATACATGTCGGGCGATGGCGTTGACCTGACGGTGCAGCTGATCCCCGGCGTCACCCTGCCGGTTGCCAAACGCGCTGCCCATTACGCGCTGATTGATTTGGCCTCGACACGGCCGGACGCGGATTTGCGCGGCCTCGCGGAGCTGGCGCTGGCAACTGCCATGGAATCCGGCGAAGTGCTGGATGCCGTGTTGGCCGAAAGCGAAGCGCAGCGCGCCGCGATTTGGCGGATTCGCGAAGAACATACCGAAGCACAGCGCAAGGCCGGCGCTTCGGTGAAGAATGATGTCTCTGTCCCCGTCTCCCGCGTGCCGGAGCTGATCGAGCGTGCTTCGGAGGCCTGCCGCAAGCTGATCCCGGGCATTCGCCCCATGCCATTTGGCCATATGGGCGATGGCAATATCCATGTGAATCTGGTGCAGCCCGAGGGCGCTGATCCGGCCGCCTTCCTGGCACGCAGCCATGACATCATGGATTGCGTGAATGAGGTGGTGCGGGATTTGGACGGGTCCTTCAGCGCGGAACACGGCATCGGGCAGCTCAAGACCGATATGATGGAAGCATGGCGCGGCGGGACAGAGCTTGCCGTGATGCGCCAGATCAAGGCGGCGCTCGATCCCAAGGGCCTCATGAACCCCGGCAAGGTCCTCCCCTGAAGCGGCTTTCGGCCTTGGCGCCAAGCGGGTAGGGTGGCATGGCCGATGACCCTGCTTGACCGATATCTTTTCCGCCAGCTTGCGCCGGCCCTGCTTGCCGTAACGGTGGGGCTGGCGGCGCTTGTCTGGCTCACGCAATCGCTGCGCTTCATTGAATTGGTGCTGGATCGCGGCTTGTCGCTCGCGGTATTTTTCGAATTGACCAGCCTTTTATTGCCATCCTTCTTTTCGGTCATTCTGCCGATCACGACCTTCATCGTGATGCTGTTCGTGCATTTGCGCCTCGCCGGCGACCGCGAATTGGTGGTGATGCGCGCGGCGGGGCTTTCCAATTGGCAGATCGCGCGCCCGGCGATGGCGCTTGGGCTTTTGGTGGTGGCCGTGATGGCCCTTTTGAATTTTTGGTTGGTGCCGCTCAGCCACACTGCCTTCCGGCAATGGCAGTTCGAAATCCGCAACCAATTGGTGGGCGTGCTGGTGCAGGAGGGGGTTTTCTCGACCCTCGGCAATGACCTGACTGTCTATGCCCGCAAGCGTGATCCTGATGGCACGCTGCGCGGCATTTTGGTGCACAACCAACGCGAAGCCGACGGGGCGGTGACCATCCTCGCGCAGGCCGGGCGCATCGGGCAGGGGGCGGATGGGCCGCGCGTGACGCTTTACGATGGTGTGCGCCAGCAGATGGAAAAAGGCGCCGCCGGCGCACCGCCGCGGCTGACGGTGCTGAGCTTTTCCGAAAACAGCGTTGATCTGGCCCGTGTTGCGCGCAATGAGGAAACGCGCAGCCGTGACAGCCGGGAGCGTTCCATCGCTGAATTGCTCGACCCCGACCCGGTTGAGGGTTTGCGCCCGCGCGAGCTCAGGCGCTTTCGGGCGGAGGCGCATCAGCGTATGGCAGGCCCGCTGACCGCTCTTTCCTTCGCGCTTGTCGGGCTTGCGGTGGCGCTGACCGGGCAATTCCGCCGCCATGGCGGCGGTATCGGCGTGGTGCTCGGTATTGGCATCATGGTGGCGCTGCTGGCGCTTGGCTTGACCATCAGCAATGCAGCGGCGCGGCGCGATGGACTGATCTGGCTGATCTGGCTGCATGCCATCCTGCCGGGTGTGATTTCTGTTTGGTGGCTTGCTGGCGCGCCGGGCCTGCCACGGAAAGCGCCCCCGCGTGAGGCGCTGCCATGACCTTGCCTATCACGCTCATGGCCTATGTGGCGCGGCGCTTTGCCGGCATGGCGCTGCTGATGGTACTGTCGCTTTCCATGCTGGTCGCGCTGTTTGACCTTATTGAATTGCTGCGCCGCGCGACCACGAGGCCTGAGGCGAATTTCGCGCTGGTGTCGCAGATTGCGGCTTTGCGCGCTCCCTATGTGGCCATGCAAATCCTGCCCTTTGCCGTGCTGCTCGGCGGTATCATTGCCTTTTGGCGCCTCACGCGGTTTTCTGAATTGGTGGTGGCGCGCGCGGCGGGAATTTCCGCCTGGGGCTTTCTGGCCGGGCCCGTGCTGGTTGCGCTGTCGCTGGGGCTTGGCGCCAGCATGGCGCTGTCGCCCTTGTCATCTGCGATGTTGGCCCGCGCGGAAAGGCTTGATCAGCTTTATCTCCGCAATGTTGGCGGCATCACGGCGCTGGCTGGCGGCAGGCTTTGGCTGCGCCAGGCGGATGACGGGCTGCAACCCCAGGGCGTTGCTATCATTTCCGGCCGGCCAATTGTGGCGCGGGAATCGCGCTCCGATGAGGCGCTCCGCTTGGCCGAGGTCAGCGTTTGGCGGCTTTCGGCGGAAGATCGGCCCTTGGCGCGCATCGAAGCGACATCGGCCTTGCTCCAACCCGGGCGCTGGCGCATAGAAGGTGCCAGGGTTTTTGGCGCGGATCCCGCGGCGGGTGCACCGCAGAGCCTGGATTTCCCGACCGAATTAACACCTGAAAGGATCGAGAATTCGTTCGCAAGCCCGGATACGCTTAGCCTTTGGGCCCTGCCGGAATTCATCACGGTTCTGGAAAACGCCGGATTTTCCGCCATTCGCCATCGTTTGCATTTCCAATCGCTTTTGGCGTTGCCCTTGCTCGCGATTGCCATGGCGCTTTTGGCGGCCGGTTTTTCCATGCGCTCGGCACGACGCGGCGGTGTGGCGCGCATGATCGCGGGCGGGGTTAGCGCGGGCTTTGCCCTTTTTGTGCTGGACAAGATCACCGGCGAGTTTGGTGAAGCAGGTACCTTGCCCGTGGTATTGGCGGCCTGGGCACCGGCGGGCGCCGGCTTCCTGCTGGCGGCAGCACTGCTGCTGCATCTTGAGGATGGTTAGGATGCAGCGCCTCGCTGCGGGAAATCTTTGCTTTTTGCTGTTGGCGCTTACGGCGCACGAGGCATCCGCGCAGGTCTTGCTTCTGCCGCCGGTTACAGCACCCACTGCGGTGGCCCCAAGCCTTCCAGGAGGTACCCAGGCACCGGCTGCTGCCCCAGCCGCAGCGCCAACGCCGCATGCGCCTGTTACCTTCACCGCCGATGAAGTGCAATACGACCAAAATGCCGCCCTGGTAGTGGCACGCGGGAGGGTGGAGGCCTTCCAAGGCGGGCGAATCTTGCGCGCGAATGAGCTGACCTATAACCGCGACACGGGTGTCGCGACAGCGCGTGGCAAAGTGCAGCTGATTGAAATGGATGGACAGGTTTTTTTCGCAGAGAACGCTGTCCTGTCCAATCAGATGCGCGATGGCGTACTGGAAGGGCTGCGCGGCTATCTGCTGCAAAATGGCCGTATTGCTGCAAATGGCGCGCGGCGCACCGATGGTTCGATTTTCGATCTTTCGCGTGTTCTTTATACCGTATGCGATCCCTGCAAGGATGACCCGCTGGCGCCACCGCTCTGGCAATTGCGCGCGCGTACGGCAACATTGGATCGCACGGAACAACAGGTGCGCTATCGCGGCGCGTCAGTGGATATGGCGGGCGTACCGGTGATCTGGTTGCCCTATTTCCAGCACCCGGATGGATCTGCCGCACGACAATCTGGCTTTCTCAGCCCGAGCTTCGGTATCACCAAATATCTCGGTGGCTTCATCGAAACGCCTTATTATTGGGCGATCGATGAAAGTCAGGAATTGGTCCTGCGCCCCACTATTTCGACCCGTGTCGCGCCTAATCTTGGGTTGGATTACCGACGGCGCTTCAACAATGGCGAGGTTGAGGTGCTGAGTTCTGCCGGCCATCTGGATGGCCGCGATGGTACGGAAGGAGGCTTCGCTGGCCATGTTTTCGCCAAGGGGCGCTTTTCTTTGGATGAGACTTGGCGCGCCGGATTTGACGTGAACCGCGCCAGTTCAGAACAATACCTCCGCATCTATCGCTATGGTGGGCAGCGCGTTCTGCCGACAACGCTTTTCACAGAAGGCTTTTGGGGGCCTGAGGCTTTTGCGCGGTTTGATGCCCGCGCCTATCAGGGGCTGCGGCAGACCGATGACATCAGTCGCATCCCCCTCGTGCTGCCCAATATCTACGCCGATTGGGAATTGCCTGAAGATTCGCTTGGCGGTCGCTTCACCGTAGATACCTGGAACTTCGCTGTCTTCCGGGGTACCGGCACCAGCACACGCCGCGCGGCAACGCGGATTGGCTATGCGCTGCCGCGCATGGATGATCTGGGTGGCATCTGGACCTTGCGGGCGCAAAGTGATCTGGCGGCCTATGACTTTGAGGATATCAACCTTGCTCCCAATTACGCGGCGGGCGCTGCCAATGGGCAAAGTGTTGCGGCGAATATCCGCGCAGCATTGGATTGGCGCATGCCCTTTCTGCGTGATGGTGGCGATTGGGGGCGCCAGGTGATTGAGCCGCGCGTCCAATTGGTAACTGGCCCCATGACCGGCAGCCAATACCGGACTCCCAATGAAGACAGTATCGTTTTTGACTTCACCGATGCCAATCTGTTCTCACTCAACCGCTTCTCTGGGCGTGACCGCCAGGAAGGTGGCACGCGCGCCGATATGGCGCTGCGCGGAGCCTGGTTCCTGCCGGAAAATCGCCAGCTTGAAGCCGTGGTTGGGCGATCCTTCCGCGTTCAGGAAGATGGTGGTCCCTTCTACCCCTATAGTGGTCTGGAAAATCGTGCTTCCGATTGGGTCAGCCGACTGACATTTCGCCCAAGTTCTTGGATTGATCTGACCGGCCGCGCGCGGCGCGGTGGGGAAAGCTTCGCCGCCCGCGCCTATGATGTCAGCGCCACGCTGCGCCCAACCAATGATACAGGCTTCACCCTGGGCTATTTGCAGGCACCGCCGATGCCCTTTCTCAATCCCGTGGCGCAGCGCGAGGAAATCTATTTGGGCGCCAGGCAGCGTCTTGGCTTTTGGCAAGTCAGCGCCTTTGGCCGCCAGGATCTCCAGCTTAATCGCCCGGTAGCCGTTGGCGTTTCGGCAATGTATGAAGATGAGTGCTTTATTTTTGAAACCCGTTTCGTCAAACGCTACACTGAAGATCCTGCAACGGGCGATCTCTCCCCTGGGGCCACGGTGTTGCTGTTCCGCTTTGGCTTCAAAACCATTGGTGATTTCGGATTGAGGGCTCTATGAGCACTTGCGCTACCCCGCCTGTCGATGGCGGCAAATTCAGTGCGTTTTCCGCTCACCCCCTGCGCGCCAAGAACGCGGGCTGAAGTTTTGTGTGGCCGTATTTTCCAAGCCGCCAAGTGACTCCACTTGGCTTGAAAATGCTTTTAGGAGGCGTTGATGCGCGCCGTGACCTTGTCCCGAAAACCCCTTCTGGCGTTGGCACTGCTGGCAGCCATGCTGGTGCACGGCACCCCAACACCTGCCTTGGCGCAAGCCGCGGGCGGCAGCGTGAACAGCATCGTCGCTGTCGTGAATGGCGATGTCGTGACGCGAAGCGAAGTCGAAAGCCGTCGCCGCCTGCTGGCGCTATCTGCCGGCATGGCGGGTGATACGGGTGCACAAGGCGGGGATCAAATCCTGCGCCTTTTGATTGATGAGCGGTTGCGCATCCAGGAACTCAGCCGTCGGCGCATTCTGGTGACCGATCAGGATATCGCGACTTCGGTCGTCAATATCGAAAGCCGCAATGGGCTGCCACCCGGTGGCGTGGTGCAGAATCTGCGGCGCGCCGGGATCGAGCCGCGCGTTTTGTATGACCAGATCCGCGCGCAGATCGGCTGGGCGCGGCTATTGCGTGGCATGCTGGGCGAACAGGCCAATATTCCGGAAGCCGAAGTGAATGAATTCCTCGCCGCCCAGCGTGCCCG
Organism: Alphaproteobacteria bacterium; assembly: GCA_016869715.1. Classification (GTDB taxonomy): domain Bacteria; phylum Pseudomonadota; class Alphaproteobacteria; order Acetobacterales; family Acetobacteraceae; genus Neoroseomonas. The sequence goes on along the minus strand of VGDM01000018.1, from coordinate 27,889 downwards.
GCTTGGCGAACCCGAATTCCTGGTCTCCGAAATCTTCATCCCAGTCGAAAATCCTGGGCAGGAAGCGCAGGTCCGTCGCTTCGTCACTGACGTCATTCAACGCCTGCGTCAGGGCGTACCCTTCCCGATGGTGGCAGCGCAATTCAGCCAATCTCAAACTGCCGTTCAGGGTGGCGCGATGGATTGGATAACAGGGGATCGGTTTGATCCGGCGGTGGCTTCGATTCTCAAGCAAATGCCTGAAGGCGCCATCAGCAATCCCATTCGGGTCCCCGGAGGCTTTGAAATCATATTGCTGCGCGATCGGCGTGTTTCAGGGCGCGATATGGCAACCGTCATGAATATGCGTCAGGTCTTCCTGCCTTTTGAAGGTCAGGTAAACCCGCAAGCGCCAACCGCGCAGCAATTGGCGCAATTGCAACGCGCGCAGACGCTGTCCGACCAGGCGCGCGGCTGCGAGGCGATGGATGCCGCCGCGCGTGGCAGCCCGCGCCCAGCTGATCCCGGCCCGGTGCGGCTGGATAATATCAACCCGCCTGAATTGCGCGATCTGCTGGGCAGCCTGCCGATCGGACGCGCAACTCAGCCAATTATTTCCGTGGATGGCGCGCTGATTTTTATGGTGTGCGCGCGGGAAACGCGCAATCTGGCGGAAACCAATCCACAGCAGGCCCGCGACATTCTGCTGCGCGATCGGATTGAATTGCTGTCCCGCCAACTGCAGCGGGATTTGCGCCGCCGCGCCCAAATTGAGTTGCGCACGAATAACGCCGCGCGCCCAGGCTGAAAGCGTGACCACGCCTGCTTTGCCCAGCCTGAGCGATACCATCGCCCGGCATGGGCTTGATGCACGCAAGGCGCTTGGTCAGCATTTCCTGCTCGATCCCGCCATTTGCGCGCGCATCGCTGCCTTGGGGGGTGATCTTGCGTGGCGGCATGTGCTGGAAGTGGGGCCAGGGCCGGGCGGGCTGACGCGCGCGCTATTAGCAAGTACTGCTGCATCGGTGCTGGCGGTGGAACTTGATTCTCGCGCCGTGATCGCCTTGCAGGAATTGGTGGCCTCCTATCCCGCGCGGCTTCGCGTGCTAGAGGCCGATGCGCTTGGTGTGGACCCGGCCATTGCCCTACCCGCGCCACGGCGCATCATCGCCAACCTGCCCTTTAATGTTGCGAGCCCCTTGCTTGTGCGCTGGCTGCGTGGTGCGGCAGCGCTGGAGGGCATGACGCTGATGTTCCAGCTTGAGGTGGCCGAACGCATCACTGCCGCTCCTGCCACCCCCGCCTATGGGCGCTTGGCCGTGCTTGCGCAGTGGCGCTGCCGTTGCGATTTGCTGTTGCGCCTGCCGCCAGGTGCCTTCAGCCCGCCGCCCAAGGTTTGGTCCGCCGTGGTCGGTTTTGTGCCGCATGCGGAAGACCCGCCGCCCGCGCTTTTCGCTGCCATGGAAAAACTCACCGCGGCCGCCTTTGGGCAAAGGCGCAAAATGCTGCGCGGTGCCTTGAAGGCGCTTGGGGGCGCCGAAGCCTTGCTGGACCAAGCCGGCATCGCCGGGGATCGGCGTGGTGAGACACTGAGCGTAGCGGAATTCGATCGGCTGGCGCGCAGCTTGGCCAGCCGAGACTAAACCCAGCGCCTCACGCGCTTGCGGTAGCCCTCATAAGCCGCGCCGAAACGTGCGCTGAGGTAGGCTTCTTCCTTCGCCACCACCAGCCGATCCAGCGCCAAATGGCAAACCAGCACGGCAAGCCAGCCCCAAAGATCACCCCAGCGCAGCGCAAAGCCCAGCACCACGACCAGAAAGCCGAGGTAGATCGGGTTGCGGCTGAAGCGAAACGGCCCGGTCGTCACAATGGCGGCATCGGGCCTTTCCGGTCTTGGGTCATTGCCCGCCTGCACCAGCGCTAGCAGCGCCCAGCCGATCAGCGCAACCCCCAGAAAAATCACAAGCACGCCGTAATCCGGCAAGGGCGGGCCGAGCCGTACCGGGAAGAAAAGATGCGCGAACCAGGCCAGCGCCAAGACGCAGCCCACCATCACTGGCGGTGGCAGGCGCACACCGGGGCCGTGATCTGCTTCGGTCATGGCTTATCCTCCGGCAACTTCATCCAGGGGGGCGGTTGCGGGGTCAGGCGCGCCTCGCCCGCCAGCAGCGCCCCCTTATCCAGGCATTCCAACCTAAGCAGCGCTAGGCCCTGCGCGCCTAGGCTGGAGCGCATTTCCCCGGCCTCAGCCCCATCTGGCGTTAAAATCGGCACCCCGCGCCCCGGGGCGGGGCCTTCAATCACGACCGGCACCAGGCGGCGCTTGAGCAGGCCGCGATAGCGTGTCCGTGCGGTCAGTTCCTGGCCCATATAGCAGCCCTTGGTCCAGGAAATGCCATGCAGCTCATCAAAGCCGCCTTCCAGCAGCACGGATTTATCGGCTTCCATATCCTTGGACCCATCAGGCAGGCCAAGGGCAAGGCGATGCGCCGCGTAATCCGCGGGGCTGGCATTGCAGGGCAAGCCAGTGCCCGCCAACACCCGCCAGCCCGCCTCCGGCAGGCGCGGATCGCGCGCCGCCAAGCCTTCCGATGGCGCGCCCTCCCCCCAAGCCGCATGCACCCGCCAATCGGCCGCGGCATCGCGCAGCGCCACCTTGGCGCGCAGCTTGAACCGAGAAAGGCGCATGATCAGCATGGCAAGCTGCGCCGCTTCCACATCTAGCAGCAGTGCTTCGGGCGTGGCGATCACAAAGAAATCCGCGAGCCACTTGCCCTGGGGCGTCAGCAGCGCGGCCCAGATCGCCTGATCCGCCTGCGCCTTGGTCACATCATTCGAAACCAATCCCTGCAAGAAGGCGACACGGCCCTCCCCCAAGATTTCCAAAACGGCACGGTCCGGCAAGGCTGCGAGTTTCATGCCCTGAACCTGTGTCGGCCGGGGCACGGCTGCAACCTCCCCCTCCGGCGCGGGAAGTGGTAAGGGCGCCGGGTGCGCATTCTTTTCATCTCCTCCACCCGCATTGGCGATGCGGTGCTATCCACCGGCCTGCTGGACCACCTGATGCGGGCGCATCCCGAAGCGCGCTTCACCATTGTCTGCGGGCGGGTGGCGGAGGGCGTATTTCGCCGCATGCCGCAGCTTGAACGGCTGATAAGCGTGGAAAAGCGCCCCTATTCGCTGCATTGGCTGGAAATCTGGGGCCAGGTGGCCGTGACGCGCTGGGATTTGGTGGTGGATTTGCGGGCTTCCGCCATTGCCTGGCTGCTTTGGACGCGCGCGCACAAAATCATCCAGGGCGGGCGGCGGCCCGGCCATCGTCTGACGCATCTAGCGGCATTGTTGGGTATTGAACCCCCACCGCTGCCGGTGATCTGGACCGCGCCGGAGGACACCGCCCGCGCCGCCGCGCTGTTGCTGGCAGGCCGCCCTTGGCTGGTGCTGGGGCCGACCGCCAATTGGCACCGCAAGGTCTGGCCGGCGGAACGCTTCGCCGAGCTCGCCCTGCGGCTGACCGCGCCGGATGGGGTGCTCCCCGGCGCTGGGATTGCCATTCTGGGCGGGCCGGGGGATCAGGAACGCAGCATGGCGACGCCGGTTCTGACCGCCTTGCCCCAGGCGCTTGATCTGGTGGGCAAGCTAGACCTGCCCGAAGTGGCGGCGGTGCTGACGCGTACGGCGATGTTCATCGGCAATGATTCCGGCCTGATGCATTTGGCCACCGCCGCCGGCGCGCCCACCTTAGGCCTGTTTGGCCCGACCCCCCCCGACGAATATGGCCCCGCCGGCCCCAAGGCAGGCGCCGTTCCGGCCGATGGCCCCCCTGGTCAGGGCGCCATGGAAGATTTGCCCGTGGCGCGGGTGTTGGCAGCCGCCAGGGCGCTGATCGGCCAGGCCGCGCGGGTTCCGGCGTGACGCCAAAACTCTCCGTGCTGATCGTCGCGCGAAATGAGGAAGCGCGGCTACCCGATTGCCTCGCCTCCGCAGCGTTTGCAGATGAAATTGTTGTGGTGCTGGACCGCACCACGGATGGAAGCGCGGCCCTCGCCCGTGGTGTCGGCGCCCTTGTGCTGGAAGGTGCTTGGGATTTGGAAGGTGATCGGCGGAATGCCGGCATCGCCGCCTGCACCGGCGCTTGGATTCTGGAATTGGATGCGGACGAACGCGTGGATGGCGCCCTGGCCGCTGAAATCCGCCGCGTGATCGCAAGCAGCAGCTTCGCCTGGCATCAGGTACCGGTGGATAATTTCGTGGGTGATCGGCTGCTGCGGCATGGTTGGGCGGGGAGTTTCGGCACGACCTCGGTCCCCCGCCTGTTTCAGCGTGGCGCGAAGCGTTGGCGCGCGCAGCGCGTGCATCCGGGGCTCGATTGGCAGGGGAAGCAAGGCCCGCCGATCAAAACCGGCGCGCTGGTGCATCTGGTGGATCGCGATATTTCCGATATGCTGCGCCGGTTGGACAAGTATTCCTCGGCCAAGGCAGCGGATCTGATTGCGTCCGGTGATATCGGCACGCTGCGTGCTAATCTGCGCCGCTTTATCAGCCGTGCCTTCAAATCCTATGTGTCTCGCAAAGGGTATCGCGAAGGGGCGTGGGGGGTGCTGCTGGCCTTTTGTACCGGCGCCTTTCCCTTGCTGTCCTATCTGAAGGCGTGGTTGGAGCCGGAACGCCATGGCGGGCAGAAGCCATGAGGATTGCGCAGGTCATGGCCGGCGCGCCAATTGGCGGGGCTGAGGCGTTTTTTGAACGCGCCACCATCGCGCTGCATCACGCGGGCGATGTGGTGCTGCCCATTATTCGGCGCGATGCGGGACGTGCGGCGCGGCTTCGCGATGCTGGCCTGCTGCCGGTGGAACTTGGTTTTGGAGGCGCGCTTGATGTGCTGACCCGGCCGCGGATGCGGCGTGCCCTGCGGGATTTCAAACCCGATCTTGTGATGGCCTGGATGCAGCGCGCCGCGCGGTTTACGCCTGCGGGGCCTTGGGTCATGGTCGGGCGTTTCGGTGGCTATTATGATGTGAAGTATTTCCGCCATTGCGGTCATCTGGTTGCGAATACGCATGATTTGGTGCGCGCCATCACTGCTGCGCCCTGGCCGCCAGAGCGTGTGCATTATTTGCCAAATTTCGTTGAGGATTTCGCGGGCAGAGCCCCCGCCGATCTGCCGGCTGCCAGCAATGCGCCGCGGCTGTTGGCCATGGGTCGGCTGCATCCCAATAAGGGTTTTGACGTGCTGTTGCGCGCCATCGCGCTGCTGCCGCACGGGCATGTCTATCTGGCGGGTGCGGGGCCGGAAGAAGCCGCCTTGCGCGCTTTGGCCGCAGAGCTTGGCATTGCCACGCGCGTGAGTTTCCTTGGGTGGCGGCGCGATATTGGCGCGCTGCTGGCGGCTGCGGATGTTTTCATTTGTTCATCGCGCCATGAACCGCTTGGCAATATAGTGCTGGAAGCCTGGTCTGCTGCGAAGCCGGTGATTGCTGCTGCCGCGCAGGGCCCGAGTGAATTGATCAGCGATGGCAAGGATGGCGTGCTGGTGCCGCGTGAAGATGTCGCGGCGCTTGCGGCGGCAATTACAGCACTGGCCGAAAACCCTGATCGCGCCGCTGACCTTGCCGCTGCGGGCCGCGCGCATTTTGTGAGCGCGTTTGCGGAGGCGCCGGTGATCGCCCGCTGGCGGCACTTGCTGGCGGAACTCAAGCCGGCGGGAAGGGCGTAGCGCCATGTGCGGCATAGCCGGCCTTGCGCTCCGCCACGGTGCTTCAGCCTCCGCCACGGTGTTGGAAGCGCTCACACGCGCGCTGGCGCATCGCGGACCGGATGGGACGGGGCATCATGTTTCGGGCAATGTCGCACTCGCGCAAGCCCGCCTTGCGATCATTGATCTGGCGACCGGCGATCAACCCTTCTTCGCGGGCGCCGCTGCTCTGGTGGCGAATGGTGAGATCTATAATTACCGCGAATTGCGGAGCGATCACGCGCTGCCTGCGGCTACGGCATCCGATTGTGAACCACCCTTGCATTTATATCGCCGCGACGGCGCGGGCTTCGCGCAACTGCTGCGCGGCATGTATGGCATCGCCATCCATGATCGCGCGGCGCGGCAGGTGCTGCTGGCGCGCGACCCTTTCGGCATCAAGCCGCTCTATATCGCTGAAATCCCCGATGGCATCGCCTTCGCCTCCGAACCACAAGCGCTGATAGCCGCTGGCCTGGTCACACCGCAACTGCATCGCCCGGCGCTGCATGAATTACTGCAACTGCAATTCACCCGCGGGCCAGAGACGATCTTCCAAGGCATCAGCCGTGTCCTGCCGGGCGAGACCATCACCATCGCCGATGGCCGCATCATCGCCCGCGCGCACCGCGCTGCCTTGCCGGAGGAAGGGCCGGAAGCGATTTCGGAAGAAGCAGCACTCGCACGGCTGGATGCGGCGCTGATGGAAAGCGTTGACCTGCATCAGCGGAGCGATGTGCCTTACGGCATGTTCCTCTCCGGCGGGACGGATTCTGCCGCCGTGCTTGCCGCCATGGCGCGCATCAATACTGCGCCGGTGCTGGCCTTCACGGCCGGCTTTGATGTGGTGGGTGCGGCGGATGAACGCGAAGCCGCCGCCACGGCGGCGCGTGCTGCTGGCGCGCGGCATGTGCGCGTTGACATCACCCGAGATATGGTTTGGCGGTATTTGCCGGAAATCATCGCCTGCATGGATGATCCCGCTGCCGATTACGCCATCATCCCCACCTGGTTCCTCGCCCGTGCCGCGCAGCAGGAGGTGAAGGTGGTGCTCTGTGGTGAAGGCGGCGATGAGGTGTTTGGCGGCTATGGCCGCTACCGTGCTGCGATGCGTCCCTGGTGGCTTGGTGGCAAGACCATGCGCGGCCATGGCGCCTTTGATCGGCTGGATGTGCTGCGTGAACCGCTGACTGGCTGGCGCGATGGCATCGCCGCCGCCGAAGCCGCCGCGGCGCTGCCAGGGCGATGCCGCCTGCAAATTGCGCAAGCCACCGATTGCGCCGATTGGTTGGCGCATGATCTGCTGATCAAGCTTGATCGCTGCCTGATGGCGCATGGCGTGGAAGGCCGCACACCCTTCCTTGACCCCGGCATCGCCGCCGCTGCGTTTTGCCTGCCGGACAAGCTCAAGATTCGCGATGGGCGCGGCAAATATCTGCTGCGCCAATGGCTCGCGAAGAATTTTCCGGCCAGCGAGCCCTTCCGCGCCAAGCAGGGTTTCACAGTCCCGGTTGGCGCCTGGATTGCAGATGTCGCCGACAAGCTCGCGCCCTTGGTGGCAGGCCAGCCGGGGGTTGCTGAGATTGCTAAGGCTGACCGCATCCTGCCGCTGTTTCGCGCGGCCGCCGGCAAGCGCGAAGGCTTCGCCGCCTGGCATTTGCTGTTTTACGCGCTTTGGCATCGGCGCCATATCCAAGGTGCCGCGACTTCAGGCGATGTTTTTGAAGCCCTTTCCCAGAAGTGACGACAGAAAAACCCATGGCGAAACGCGGCGCATCGCGGCAGGCTCTTCGTATCGCGACCTGGAACATCAATAGTGTGCGCCTGCGCTTGCCTTTGCTGCAAAACCTAGTCGCTAATCTGGCACCTGATGTGATCTGCCTGCAGGAAACCAAATGCCCGGATGAGGCTTTTCCGCATGAAGGCATCGCTGCCCTTGGCTTCACGCACCGGCTGGTGCGCGGCATGAAGGGCTATAATGGTGTGGCTGTGTTATCCCGCCTGCCGATCACGCTGCGCGCAGATGATCCTGATTGGTGCGCCAAGGGTGATTGTCGGCATTTGGGCGCGATGCTGGACGCGCCAGGCGGCCCGGTTGAGCTGCATAATTTCTACGTGCCCGCCGGCGGCGATATTCCCGACCGCAGCGCCAATCCAAAATTCGGCCACAAGCTTGATTTCGTCGCTGAAGCCACGCGCTGGTTTGCGCGCCGAGGCGCTAAGCGCGCCGTGCTGGTGGGCGATCTGAACATCGCGCCCCTTGAACATGATGTCTGGTCCCATAAGCAGTTATTGGATGTGGTGTCGCATACACCCATCGAAGTTGAAGGGCTTTTGGGCTGGCAGAAGGCGGCTGACTGGCATGATGCGCTCCGCCATTTCGTCCCCGAAGATCAAAAGCTCTACACGTGGTGGTCCTATCGCGCGCGGGATTGGCGGGCGGCCGATCGTGGCCGGCGCTTAGATCATGTCTGGGTCAGTGATGATCTGGCGGGCGGGCTCAAGTGCCATTTGGTGCTGAAGGATGCGCGGGATTGGCCGCAAGCATCTGACCATGTGCCCGTGTTGGTGGAACTTACGCCATGAAACGTCGCTTTTTCCTGCTGGCCTTGCTGCCGGCAGCCTGCGCCCAGCTGAACCAGCCCCCGCCCGTGACCACCGCCCCCCCGGCTGAGGAACCGGAACAGGTCTTCGCCCCCGGCCCCATCGCCTGGGATCAGCTGAATGAGGACCAGAAGCGCCGCGCCCGGGACGCCATGCGGCGCCTTGGCTATGACACCTCCTCCGAGGAGGCGATCATTCGCCAATGGAATGCGCTGCCGCCGGCCAAGCAGCGTTTCGCGATTCGCCGCCCGCCACCGCCGCCGCCAGCGACCCCGCCCCGCCCAGCAAGTTCCACGACACGACAGGCGCCGCGCCCGCCTCGGCCGCCGACGCCACCGCGCTAAGCACCAATAATTAGCCCTTTGCTGCGCCGCACATGCTTGACACTCCGGTAGCCCCCCCGTAAACGCCGCTTCGCTTCTGGCGGGGATCGCCTGGGGAGCAAAGGTGAATTCGCAACCAGATTTTGATGCGCGCCTCAAGCAGGCCCGGGCCCAAAGCGGTCTGGAACAAGATCCGAAGGGGTCCAAAGGCCTGCCCAAAGGACCGTGGGGAATCGGGTTCCGCGCGGGGGTTGAGGTTGTCTCGGCCCTTGTTGTTGGCGTCGGTATTGGGTGGGCACTCGATCGCTGGCTTGGCACTTGGCCTTGGCTTTTCCTGGTGTTTTTTGTCATGGGCAGCGCGGCCGGGGTTTTGAATGTTTATCGGCTTTTCAACCCGCGTTCGCGTCCGACAGTGAAGTGATGATGAAGCGGGAGAGGTAGGCTGTGGCTGCGGAAGGCAAGGCGATTGACGCTCTGAGCCAGTTTGAGCTCTCACCCGTGCTTGGCTTTGTGGGCAAGGCCGTTGGCTTCAGCCAGGCCAATCTTTTCATGGTGGTTGCCGTGCTGCTGACCATGGGCCTTTTGGTCTATGGCATGCGCCAGCGCGCCATTGTGCCGGGTCGGCTGCAATCCTTGGCGGAGACCGCTTATGAATTCGTACATGAATTGGTGACAGGCCAGGTGGGTGATGAGGGAAAGTACTTTTTCCCATTTGTCTTTGCTCTCTTCATGTTCGTGCTATTCGGCAATCTGCTTGGCATGCTGCCCTATGCCTTCACCTTCACCAGCCATATCGCGGTCACCTTCGCGCTAGCGATGATTGTTTTCGTGCTGATCACCATGGTCGCGATTAGCATCCATGGCATGCATTTCTTCAGCTATTTCTTCCCGGAAGGTGCGCCCAAGGTGCTGGCGCCGCTGATCATCCCGATTGAGGTGATTTCCTACCTATCGCGGCCGGTCTCCCTTTCCGTGCGTCTTTTCGCGAATATGGTTGCCGGCCACGTCATGCTGAAGGTGTTTGCCACCTTCGTCGTGCTGATGGGCAGCGCCGGCGTGGTCGGTATTTTCGGTGCCGCGGCACCGCTTGCGGTGAATGTGGCCCTGGTTGGCTTCGAATTCCTCGTGGCTTTCCTCCAGGCCTATGTTTTCGCCATTCTCACCAGCATCTACCTGCATGATGCGGTGCACCTGCACTGAGATCATCGGGTTTCGACACTCCTGTCAGGAAAAGGAAGGAACTTCATTATGGACGTGCTCGCCGCTAAGGCCCTCGGGGCCGGCATCGCCGTTATCGCTCTTGCCGGTGTGGGCATCGGGATCGGCAATATCTTTGCTTCCATGGTCTCCTCAGTGGCCCGTAATCCGGGCGCCCGTGATGCGGTCTTTCCGATCGGTATTCTGGGCTTCGCGCTAACGGAAGCGGTCGCGCTCTTCGCGCTGCTCATCGCCTTCCTTATCCTCTTCACCTGAGGAAAGCGCGGCCCGGTACGCCGGGCCTTTGTGCGCTTGGGGCAGAGCCATTGGGGTGCTGCCCCGCCGATGGAAGCATGAGGCGTGGCATGACAAGCTTGTTGACCAGATTTTTCGCGGGTGCAGCCATGCTCCTGCCCAGCATGGCCTGGGCCGGGGGCAGTGGTGCTGGCATGCCACAGCTTGAATTCGGCAATCCTTTGGTGATTGCCCAGGTTGTGTGGATGCTGTTGATCTTCGCGGCCCTTTATTGGCTAGTGAAGAACAAGGGCCTGCCGCTCGTGGAAAGCGTGCTGGAAGAACGGCGCGCCCGCATCCAGGGAGACCTGGAAGCGGCCCGTACCGCCAAGGCCAATGCGGACGCAGCCATGGCCGCGCATCGCGACGCCACGGCCAAGGCGCGGGCTGAAGCGCAGGCTTCAATCGCGGGTGCCTTGCAGAACGCCCAGGCGGAGGCGGAAAAGCGTGCCGCCGTGCTGAACGCCAAGCTTGCTGAACAAGTGGCTGCGGCGGAAGCACGCATTGATGCGGCGCGCGGTGCTGCCATGGGGGCGTTGCGTGACGTTGCGACGGATACGGCTGAAGCCCTGGTGCAGAAGCTGATCGGTGCGGCGGATCGTGGTGCCATTGGCGCTGCGGTTAGTCGCGAAATGACCGCGCGCGGGAGGGCATGATGTACGGCTATGCGCATTTCTGGCTGGACCCGAAATTCTGGGTCGCCGTTTCCTTTGTGCTGTTCTTCGTGCTGTTTGGCCGCGCGGTTTTCAGCGCGCTGATGGGCGCTCTCGACAAGCGCGCTGAGGGCATTCGTGCCCAGTTGGACGAAGCGGCCAAGCTCCGTGCCGAGGCAGAGGCGATGTCGAAGGCCGCAGAAGCCGAACGCGCCACCGCCGTGAAGGAAGCCGAGGAAATGCTGACCCGCGCCAAGGCGGAAGCCGAACGCGTGGCTACGGCGGCGCAGGCGGAAGCCCAGGCGGCCGCTGAGCGGCGTGAACGCATGGCGATGGACCGCATTGCCGCTGCCGAAGCGGGCGCGATTGCCGAAGTGCGTCAGGCGGCGGCTGATATCGCCACCGCCGCAACGCGGACCCTTTTGGCCGAGACGATTGATGCGGCGACCGACGCATCGCTGATCGAAAAAGGAACGGGCGAGCTGGGCAAGGCACTCCGCGCGGCCTGAGGCATCATCGCCTTTCCCGATCAAAGCCCCTTCTCTGGCATGCAAAGGGGCTTTTTTCTTGCCAAATGATTCCGCTTTTTCATGGCGCATAAAAGCCCTAAAAGATTTGGGTCACGTTCTTCTGGGAGAGACTGCATCATATTGTTGCGCCGCCTTACCCTTGCCGCCGCTTTGCGCGCCGGTTCCGCCCTATCTGCCCATGCCAATGTCTTTCGCTGGGCCAATGATGGCGATGTGAATTCGATGGACCCCTATACGCGGCAGGAAACCTTCCTGCTTGCCTTCGGGTCCAATTTCTATTAACCGCTCGTGCGGCGCGATCATGAAGGCAAGGTGGAAGCCGCGCTTGCCGAACGCTGGGAACAACCACAGCCGAATGTTTGGCGCTTTCATCTGCGCCGCAACGTAAAATTCTCGGACGGTACGCCCTTCACCGCCGATGATGTGGTCTTCAGTGTTGAACGTGCGCGCGCGCCTGGTTCGAATGTGCGAGGTGTGCTCGCTTCCGTGAAGGAAGTGCGCAAGATTGACGATCACACGGTTGATTTCGAAACCAATGTGCCCAACCCGATCCTGCTTCAGGAAATCACCAATTGGGGCATGTTCAGCCGCGCCTGGGCCGAGAAAAACAACGCCACACGTCCTGCGGATTTGACAACGCGCGTGGAAAACTTCGCGACCCGCAATGCCATGGGTACCGGGCCTTTCATTCTGGTCTCGCGGGAGCCGGATCGGCGCACGGTCATCGCGCCCAATCCCGATTGCTGGGACAAGCCCGCCCATAATCTGACGCGTGCTGAATTGAACATCATTGCCAATGATGCAACGCGCGTGGCGGCATTGCTCTCGGGTGAGATGGATTTTGTCTATACCGTGCCGCCGCAGGATGTGGACCGGATGTCACGCTCCCCATGGGTGCGCATCATCCAGGGGCCGGAATTGCGCACGATCTATCTTGGGCTGGATCAAATGCGCCCGCAGCTGTTGAAATCCGATGTGCAGGGCAAGAAGCCCTTCCAGGATGTGCGCGTGCGGCGTGCCATGCAATTGGCCATAGACACAACGGCCATTCAGCGCAGCGTCATGCGCGGCCAATCCCGCCTGACCAATCTGATCTATGGCCCGGGCGTGAACGGCTTCCGTGAAGAACATGACCAGCGCCCGCGCCTCGATCTGAACGAGGCGCGCCGATTGCTGACGGAAGCGGGCTATCCGACTGGCTTTGGCGTGACGCTGGATTGCCCGAATGACCGCTATGTCAATGATGAGGGGATCTGCACCGCCGTGGTTGCGATGCTGGCGCGCATCAATATCCGCGTGACGCTGAATGCGCAGACACGCGCGCGCTTCTTCGCCGAGGTGAATGCCCCTGGCTATAATACCAGCTTCTACCTGCTGGGTTGGACGCCGGCGACATCAGATGCGCATAACGCGTTGTTCAACCTGGCTGGCACGCGAGATGGCACGCGCGATAATTTCAACAATGGCGGCTATTCCAATCCCCGGCTGGATGAGCTGATCACCCGCATCGCGGTCGAGACCAACCAGGCCGCGCGCCAAGGGCTGATCACGGAAGCGGGCAAGGTGATCCAGAACGATGTCGGCTATATCCCGCTGCATCAGCAGCAGATTGTCTGGGCTGCGCGGCAGGGTTGGAATGTGATGCAAACGGCGGATAATTATATTCAGCTGCGGTTTGTGCGTCAGGGGCAGTAGCGCCTGATGCCGCGCCCCGCCCAGTGATTGCCGGGCGGGTTTCATTTTACGGCAAAGCCCCAAGCCGCTGTTGCACCAGCGCCCGCCAGGGCGCATCCGGCGGGCTATCGGCCAGCAGCGCGCGCCAGGTTGCCCGCGCACGTTCCGGCTGCCCGGCCTCGGCCTCAATCACGCCGAGCAGAAAGCGCAGCTTGGGCTCCGTTGGCGCCTCCGCCAGGGCGCGCAGCAGGATCGGGCCGGCCGCCACAAATTCCCCGCGCCCGATTTCCATTTCCACCAGATCGCCCGCCAATTCGACATCAAAGCGCGACGCCAAGGCGCGGCGCCAGGCCTCAGCCGCCGCATCAGCATTGCCGCGGCTGCGTTCCGCATTACCCAGCATGACAAAACCCTGCCGCGCTGTCTCACTCATTGGGTCAAGCCCCGCCAGCCTCTCGCGCAGGCGGTTGAGCAAGGCGTCATCACGCCCGGCAATCTCGGCCCTTTCGCGATGCGGGGCGGATGGCATGTCCGGCGTGCCTTGCACCAGATAAAGCCCAAGCCCGGCAGTGGGGATCAGAAAAACCAGGGGCAGGAAGCCAAGCGCGCGGCCTCGGGTTGTGGGTGCCGCTTCTGCTGGGGCCTGTAGCAGTCTGCGTTGCACTTCCACCTGCGCGGCGCGCAGAGCATCGCCATCCAGCCGGCCGGCTTCGGCCTCACGTTCAAGCTCAACCAATTGGGCGCGATACAGCGCTAAATCCGCTTCCCGCCGCCCGCGCGCCACCACGGGGCGAAACAATGTCGCCACCAGCGGCACCATGGCGGCCAGCGCCAGCAGAACCATCGCAATCCAGATCATGCCGCGCCGCGATCAAGCTCAGCCAGGCGCCGCACTTCTTCAGGCGATAGCGCTGCAGCTTCGGCCATGGCGCGGCGGCGGCGCAGCAGGATCACGGCAATGCCGCCTCCAAGCGCCAGGAAGGGCGTCGCCCATAGCAGAATGGTCGCTGCCGTCACGGGCGGGCGCAGCAGCACGAAATCGCCATAGCGCTGATGCACAAAGCGGATCACGGCTGAGGGTTCCTCGCCCGCCGCCACACGTTCGCGCACCAGGCGGCGCAAATCCCGCGCCAATGGTGCGTCACTGTCTTCAATGGATTGGTTCTGGCAAACAAGGCAGCGCAATTCGCGCCCGATCTCCCGCGCCAGCGCTTCCTTGGCAGGATCAGCCAACCGCTCATTCGGGTCGCCCACCGCGCCCCAGGCGGGCAGCGCCAGCAGCAGGCAGAAGAAGATCCAACGCGTCACGCAAATCTCCGGAGTAGGGGGCGCAATTCACTCTCCAGCGTATCGGTGGTGATGGGCCCGGCCCAGCGCCAGCGGATCATGCCCTGGCGGTCGAGTAAATAGGTCTCGGGCACGCCATAGACGCCCCAATCAATCGCGGTGCGCCCGGGTTCATCGCGCCCGAGCCGGCGATAGGGGTTTCCGTGGCGCTTAAGAAAAGCGCCGGCCTCCGCCATGCGATCCTTGTAATTGACGCCGTAAACCGCGACGCCTTCGCGCGATAGCCGCATCAATTGCGGGTGTTCAATGATGCAGGGCGCGCACCAGGACGCCCAGAAATTGACCAGCACCGGCCCCGGCAAGGGGCCACGCAAATCCTCGGCGGTCAGGGCGGGCAGATCAACGCCTTCCAAGGCGGGCAGGGTGAAATCGGGTGCGGGCCTGCCGAGCAAGACAGAAGGCACGCCGCGCGGATTATAGCTGCCATCCCGCAAGCCTTGCAGCATGGCGTAGAAGCCAACCCCCGCCGCTGCAGCCAGTCCCACAGGCGCATAAAGCATCCAGCGCCGTGGACGCTTGGGGAAAGCCGCGTCACTCATGCCGGGGCGGGCGCGGCCTTGCGGGAAGGTGCAGAAACACGAATGCGCCGATCTGAAAGCGATAGCCCGCCACCCAAAGCCATGATGCCCGCGCCAACCCAGATCCAGGGGGAGAGCGGATTGTGATGTAGCCGCACGACGCCACCGCCATGACGCTCATCACCTAACACCGCATAAAGATCGCGCAAAGCATTGGTATGGATGGCCGCTTCTGTGGTGTTCATGCGCCCCACCGGGAAGAAGCGTTTTTCGGGCGTCAGCACCGTCACCACCTGCCCATCCGCCAGCACTGTGATGGTGGCGCGGCGCGACGACCAATTCGGCCCCTGCACATCGCGAATGCTCTCGAGCCGCCATTCATAACCGGCCAGCCGTGTTGATTGCCCGGGCTTGAGTTCCACCAGCGCATCAGTCGCCAAACCCATCCCTGCCAGTCCCGCGAAGGTCACACCCATGCCGGCATGGGCAATGGCACCGCCCCAGGCAGCGCGCGGCAGACCGCGTGCGCGGTTCCAGGCTTGGGAAGGCCGGCGGAAGGCAGCGATACGGTCCAGAATATCGGCTGCCGCCCCGGCAATCAGCCAAGCAGCCGCGGCAAAGCCAAGCGCCGGCCAGACATGATGGCCCGCAATCAACAGCGTCAGAAACGCCGCCGCCACCGCCAGTAGCCCAACCCACCAAAGCCTCTGCAAGGCGCCCGCCAAATCAGCGCGCTTCCAGGCAAGCAGCGGCCCCACCGCCATGGCCGCCACCAAGGGAATCGCCAATGGCGCTGTCGCCGCATTGAAGAAGGGCGCGCCCACCGAGATCTTCGCGCCAAACAGGATATCGGCGAACATCGGCCACAGCGTGCCCACCAGCACCACGGCGGTGGTGGAACAGAGCAGTAGATTATTCAAAACCAGCGCGCCTTCGCGCGAGATTGGCGCGAAAATGCCGGTGCCACCCAAGCGCGGCGCGCGCCACGCAAACAACGCCAAGGCCCCCGCCACATAGGCCATCAGCAGCCCCAGAATGAACACACCGCGCGCCGGGTCATTGGCGAAGGCATGTACGGAATTCAACACGCCCGAACGCACCAGGAAGGTGCCCAGCAAGGACATGCCAAAGGCCAGAATCGCCAGCAGCACCGTCCAGATTTTCAGGCTTTCGCGCTTTTCAACGACAATCGCGCAATGCAGCAAGGCCGCACCAATCAGCCAGGGCAAAAGCGACGCGTTTTCCACCGGATCCCAGAACCAATAGCCGCCCCAGCCGAGCTCATAATACGCCCACCAGGACCCAAGTGCGATGCCAAGCGTCAGGAAGGACCACGCCGCGAGTGACCAGGGCCGCACCCAACGCCCCCAGGCCGCATCCACGCGTCCTTCCAATAGCGCCGCCACTGCAAAGGCAAAAGTCACCGCGTAACCGACATAGCCGAGGTAGAGCATGGGCGGATGCAAAGCGAGGCCGGGGTCCTGCAACAGCGGATTGAGCCCCTGCCCATCCATGGGCGGCGGCCACACGCGTTCAAAGGGGTTGGAGGTGAAAATGATGAAGCCCAAAAACCCTGCGGCGATCAGCCCCAGAATGCCAATCACGCGCGCTTGCAAGGCGCTGGGCAAATCGCGCCCGAAGCCCGCCACCGCGCCACCGCAAAGCGCCAGGATGAATACCCACAGCACCATGGAGCCTTCATGATTGCCCCAGGCGCCGGAGAATTTATAGATCAGTGGCTTCGCCGAATGGCTGTTCAGCACCACATTGGAAATCGTGGTGTCATTCACCGCAAAGGCCCATAGCAGCGCAGCGAAAGCGGCCCCAATCGCAATCAACTGCGCCACCGCCAAAGGTGCGGCCAGCGCCATCAGCCGCGCATCGGCGCGATGCGCGCCAACCAAGGGCAAGACCGATTGCACCAGGGCCAGAATGCAGCCAAGCGCCAGCGCGAAATGGCCAAGTTCGCCGATCATCCGCCTCTCCTTGGTGCGGTGTTCCATTCCGCCGGAGGCGGTGCCGCGCCTTGTGCCGGGTTCCAATGGCCGGCGCGCTTCAGCGCATCGGCGACCTCGGGGGGCATATAGGTTTCATCATGCCGCGCCAGCACTTCACGCGCGCGAAAAACGCCATCGGGCTGCATCATGCCGAGCGTCACCACACCCTGCCCTTCGCGGAACAAATCCGGCAACACGCCGGCGTAGGAGACGCGAATGACATGCGCGCCATCGGTGACACGGAAATTGGCGGTCGGCCTGCCATCCGCGCCCGTGCCGCGTTCCAGGCTACCCGCTTCCACCAGCCCACCCAGGCGAAAGGCACGATTGGCCGGCGGCGCTTCACGCATAATGTCAGATGGCGAACGGAAAAAAACCAGATTGTCCTGAAACGCCGTCAGCGTCAGCGCGGTGGCGCTGCCAAGCCCAAGCCCGCACAGCAGCAGAACATAAAGCCGGCGCTTTTTGCGGGTCATGGCCGGTCTCCGCGCGGGTCCAATTCCGCGAGCAAGCGCTTGGCCGTGGCATGGCGACGCGCAGCATCCGCAACCAAAGCGCCAAAGCCAATCAGGACCAGCGCATAGGATGCGGTGATGAAGAATGCGTGGCTCATGCGCCCAAAGCCTCCTCGCGCCGCGCGCGGGCCAATTGCAGGGCGCGGATGCGCCGTTCCATCACGGCAGCGCGTGTGCGTGCCAGCACCACCGCGCCAAAGAGCAGCGAAAAGCCAAGCGCGCAGGTCAGCAGCGGATAGAGAATATCCACATGCATCCCCGGCGCATCCAACCGCGTGACGGAAGCCGGCTGATGCAGCGTATTCCACCAATCCACGCTAAATTTCACGATCGGGATATTCACAATGCCGACAAGCGCCAGAATGGCACCCACGCGCGCGCCGCGTTCTTGATCTTCAAAAGCGCGCGTCAGTGCCGCATGACCAAGCCAAAGGAAAAACAGCACCAGGACGGAAGTGAGCCGCGCATCCCAGACCCACCAGGTGCCCCACATGGGCCGGCCCCATAGGCTGCCGGTTGCCAAACAAAGCGCCGTCACCAAGGCACCCACCGGCGATAATTCGCGCGCGAAAAGATCCGCCAAGGGATGGCGCCAGATCAGCGACATGACGGAAGCGCCAGCGAGCGCAGTATAGCCACCCATGGCAAGCCAGGCCATCGGCACATGCACATACATGATGCGCACTGTCTCACCCTGCTGCCAATCAGCGGGCGAGGCGAACAAGCCCCAGACCAGCCCCGCGCCCAGCACCAGCGCCGCCGCCACCCAAAGCCAAACCTGCACCCGGGCCGAGGCGCGCAGGAAGCGCCCGGGATTGGCAAAGCGATGCAGCGAACGCGCGCCAGAGGCGGCACCACTCAGGCTGCTATCAGCTTTGATTGTCATTCTCATGTCCACCTGGTCAGACTAGCCTAGTTATCCAGCGGGTGGAATCACCCGCTTGCCTCCTTGCCAGCTTCACATGGGGGCGGTGGGTCGCTAGGGGAGTCCCCCCCCATTTCGAAAACCGAACCCAGGCTTATTGAAGCGCGGCGCGTCTGGCGTTACCTGATTGTCATGCGCTCCGCGAAGGCGGAGCGGGGGGATGTGAGGAACGCCATGCCAGCAGCCAGGACCACAGCGCCCGCTTCCCGCTGGCTGGTGAAATCCGAACCCGATGCCTTTTCCTGGGACCAGCAGGTCGCCAATGGCGTGGAACCCTGGACGGGTGTGCGCAATCACCTTGCCAAGAAGAACCTGATGGCCATGAAGCTCGGCGATTTGGCCTTTTTCTACCATTCCAATATCGGCAAGGAGGTGGTGGGCGTGGTCGAGGTGGCGCGCGAAGCCTATCCCGACCCGACCGCTGAGGAAGGCTCATCCTGGGTTTGTGTGGATATGCGCGCGGTGGCACCCATGCTAAAGCCCGTGGGCCTTGCCGCCATCAAGGCCGAACCGGCGCTGGCAGATGTGGTCTTGATCCGGCAATCGCGCCTTTCCGTCATGCCCATCGCACCAGAGCATTGGGCGTTGATTGCCCGTATGGGCGGCTGGGTAGGTAAATGAGCAAGCCCGAACGTGCGCTTTGCGCGCTTGAGGACATACCCGATGGCGGGTCCAAGGGTTTTCCGGCAGCACCTGGTGCTTTCATGGGGCTATTTGCCGTGCGGCGTGGTAGCGCGGTTTGGGTCTATGTGAATTCCTGCCCGCATATCGGCCTGCCGCTTGACCCCGTGCCGGATCGCTTTCTGGATGCCAAGCGCCAGCATATCCTCTGTTCCGCCCATGGCGCGCGGTTTGAGATTGACTCCGGTGAATGCGTCTCCGGCCCCTGTTACGGGGAAGCCTTGGAAGCCGTGTCAGTGCGGGTGGATGAGGCGGGGCAGGTGCTGGTGCCTGCCGATGCGGGGCTTTGAGGCGATTTCACTTGGCCGAATAATGTTTTAGAGCGTTCTCCTTGATATTCCTTCTGCGCAAGGGTTTTGCATGTCGGCTTGGCAATTCTGGATTGATCGCGGCGGCACCTTCACCGATATCGTCGCGCGCGACCCTGCCGGGCGGCTTTCGACGCTGAAACTGCTCTCGGAAAACCCGGAACGCTACAAGGACGCGGCCGTTGCCGGGATTCGCCAATGCCTTGGCCTGGCTGCTTGCGCGGCTATCCCGCCCGGTTTGATCGAGGCGGTGAAAATGGGCACCACGGTCGCCACCAATGCGTTGCTGGAACGCAAGGGTGAACCTGTGCTGCTGCTGGTCAATCGCGGCTTTGCTGATCTGCTGCGCATTGGCAATCAGGCGCGGCCCCGCTTATTCGATCTGGATGTGCGCCTGCCGGAATTGCTGCATGAACGCGCCGTTGAAATCGGCGGGCGCGTCGCGGTGGCTGGCACTGAATTGGAAGCCTTGGATGAGGCAGGGGCACGTGAGGCGCTGCGCGCCGCGCATCGCGAAGGTTTCCGCGCTGTCGCCATTCTGATGATGCATGCCTGGGCGCATCCAGCGCATGAAGAACGGCTTGGCGACATCGCCCGCGAAGAAGGCTTCACGCAGATCTCCTTGAGCCATCGCGCAAGCCCGCTGCCGCGCATTGTGCCGCGCGGCGATACCACCGTTGTTGATGCCTATCTCTCGCCCATTTTGCGCCGCTATGTGGACCAGGTGGCGGCGGAATTGCCGGGTGTCAGGCTTTACTTCATGCAATCAAGCGGTGGCCTTACCGAAGCTGGGCATTTCCAGGGCAAGGATGCGATTTTCTCTGGTCCCGCAGCCGGGATTGTCGGTGCGGCACGTACCGCGGCGATGGGCGGGTTTGAGCGGATCGTTGGCTTTGATATGGGCGGCACTTCTACCGATGTCGCGCTTTACGCCGGCGCTTTTGAGCGTGCGTTCGAAACGGAAGTCGCCGGCGTACGCATGCGCGCACCGATGATGGCGATCAACACGGTGGCCGCCGGTGGCGGTTCCATTCTGCATTTTGATGGCACGCGGTTTCGGGTAGGGCCAGATTCCGCAGGTGCCGTGCCGGGGCCGGCCTGTTATCGGCGCGGCGGGCCGCTCACGGTGACGGATGCGAATGTCATGGTGGGCAAGATTCAGCAGCATCATTTCCCGGCGATTTTCGGCCCCAAGGGTGATCAGCTCTTGGATGCGGCGATTGTCGCGGAAAAATTTGTGGTCCTGGCAGCAGCGATCGGCCAGGCACAAGGCAAGCCCGCGCCTGATCCCCGCGCGGTGGCGGAAGGGTATTTGCGGGTTGCGGTTGCCAATATGGCCAATGCCATCAAACAGGTTTCGATCCAGAAAGGCCATGATGCGACACGCTTCGCGCTGCAATGCTTCGGCGGCGCGGGCGGGCAGCATGCGTGTTTGGTTGCTGATGAATTGGGCATGGAAACAGTGTTTATCCATCCTTTTGCCGGCGTACTTTCCGCCTATGGCATGGGGCTTGCGGATCAGGCGGTGATCCGGGAAGCCGCGGTTGAAGCGCCCTTCACCGCTGATGCCATCAGCGATCTGACCGTGCGGCTTGACGCGCTAGTGGTTGCGGGACGACAAGAATTGGCGCGCCAAGGGGCCGATCCTGCGCGGTTGCAAGCAGCGCGGCGGCTCCATCTGCGCTATGCCGGCACGGATACCTTTCTGCCCGTCGCTTTTGGCACGCATCAGGACGTGCTGGCAGCGTTCACGGAAGCGCATCGCCGCCGCTTTGGTTTCGCCACACCCGAACGCCAGGTAATTGTTGAAGCGTGCATCGCGGAAGTGACCGCCCCTGGTGAGGAAGTACGCGAAGCGGCTCTGCCGCCGCGTGCGGCAGGTGAAGCACCAAAGCCTTTGGGCAGCATCGCGCTCTTCACCGGCGGTGCGGAATATGCCGCGCCGGTGCATGACCGTGAAGCGCTTTGCGCGGGGGATCGCATCACAGGGCCGGCGCTGCTGCGCGAAGCCAATTCCACCACAGTTGTGGAACCCGGCTGGGAAGCGGAGGTTACCGCACGCAATCATCTGGTGCTGCGCCGGATCGCGGCCCGCGCACGCGCGGTGGATATCTTGGCTTCGGATCGGCCTGATCCCGTGATGCTCGAGCTTTTCAACAATCTGTTCATGAGCATTGCCGAACAAACAGGCGCGGTGCTGCAAAACACCAGTCTTTCGGTGAATATCAAGGAAAGGCTCGATTTCTCCTGCGCGATTTTCGATGCGACCGGCGCGCTGATTGCAAATGCGCCGCATGTGCCGGTGCATCTTGGTGCGATGGGGGAGAGTGTGCGCACCGTGATCCGCACGCGAGGTGCGACACTGAAGCCTGGCGATGTGGTGGCACTCAATAATCCCTATAATGGCGGTACGCATTTGCCGGATGTGACGGTGATCACGCCCGTCTTTGATGCGGCGGGCAAATCCATCCTGTTTTTCGTGGGGTCGCGCGGGCATCACGCCGATATTGGTGGCCTGACACCTGGATCCACGCCGCCGCTGTCGCGCACGCTAGAAGAAGAAGGCGTGGTGATTGATGATTTCCTGCTGGTGGATAGCGGGCATTTTCGCGAAGCGGCGTTTCGCGCGCTGCTGGCTGGTGCGCGCTATCCCGCGCGCAGCCCGGATGTGAATGTGGCCGATATCAAAGCGCAAATCGCATCCAATGAAAAAGGCGTGCAGGAATTGCAGCGTGCCGTGGCCGATTACGGCCTGGCTACCGTCAGCGCCTATATGCGGCATGTCATGGAAAATGCCGAAGAAAGCGTGCGCCGCGTCTTGGAAAAACTCCCGGATGGGCGTTTTGAAACCAGCATTGATGATGGCGCGCCACTGAAAGTCGCGATCCGTGTTGACCGCGCCACGCGTAAGGCCGTGATTGATTTCACCGGCACCGGCGCGCAACGCCCGAGCAATTTCAACGCGCCATCGGCAGTCTGCCGCGCCGTGGTGCTGTATTGCTTCCGCTGCCTGGTGGGTGAGGATATTCCGCTGAATGATGGTTGCCTGAAGCCTTTGGAAATCGTGATCCCCGAGGGGACTTTCCTGTCACCGCGCCCCGGAGCCGCGGTGGTGGCCGGCAATACCGAGGTCAGTCAAATGACCTGCAATGCGCTACTCGCCGCACTTGGCGCTTGCGCTTCTGCCCAGGCCACCATGAATAATCTGCTGTTCGGTGATGCGCGCTACCAATATTATGAGACGATTTGCGGTGGCATTGGCGCGGGGCCTGGCTTCAATGGTACTGGCCCGGTGCAAACCCATATGACCAATACACGCATGACCGATCCGGAGATTCTGGAACTGCGTTACCCCGTACGGCTTGAGGAATTTTCCATCCGCCGCGGTTCAGGCGGTGCAGGGCGCTGGCGCGGTGGCGATGGATCACGCCGGCGCATTCGCTTCCTGCATCCCATGGAAGCGGTGATTGTGGCATCGCGGCGCAACGTCGCGCCGCATGGGCTGCAAGGCGGTGCCGATGGTGCCGCCGGCCGGCAATGGGTGGAGCGCGCCGATAGCAGCATCCAATGGCTGGGTGGTAGCGATTCCGCGCATCTCGCGGCTGGCGAAGTGCTTGGCATGGAAACGCCAGGCGGTGGTGGCTGGGGGGTGGCAAGCTGAAATCGCGCCGCAGCCTTTTCGCGCTTTTGCTTTTCGGCGTCGCGCTTGCGGCGGTTTGGATTGGGCCGCGTTTGATCTCCTGGGAAGGGCAGCGCAACACCCTCGCGGCCCTCGCGGCGGAACGGCTTGGGCGACCGGTTGCCCTGCAAGGGCCGCTGCGCGTTGTGCTGCTGCCCCAGCCCATTCTTGAAGCGGATGAGGTGCATCTGGGGCAGGATGAGGGCGGGCTTGGCGTGAAGGCGCAAACGCTACGGCTGAGGCTTGGCCTGCTGCCGCTGATCCTTGGGCGGCTTGAAGCGCGCGATCTGGTGCTGGTGGGCGCGGATATCCGCCTGACCTGGCCGCTGCCCGCCGCCGGTGCGCTCCGCCCGCCGCCATGGCTTTCGGATTTCGCCGCGCGCATTGAAGCAAGCCGCGTCGCGCTGGGTGAAGTGGTCTTGGAAAATGTCGCGGCACGACTGGTCGCGCCTGGCCCCTTGGATGCAGTGCGCCTGGAAGGCAGTTTTATGCGCGCGGGGGCCGAAGCGCGCTTTCAGGCCGTGCTTGGCCGACCTGGCCATGATGGCATTGGCACTTTGGAATTGCGGCTGAATGGGCAAGGCGCGTCGCTGGTCACGCGCGGTGCGCTACTCGCCGAAGGTGGCTATGAAGGGCGGGTTGAAGCCTCCGGCGCTTATCTTTCCGCCTTTCTGCCCGCGCCCGCACTGCCCTTCCGCATCACGGGCCGTATTCGCGCCAGTGAGGACCGGATCATCACCCCCGATCTGGCGGTGGAATTTGATGGCGGCACCGGTCGCACGGCGGCAGAAATCCGACTGACGCCGGATGCGAAAATGGATCTGGCCGTCAGCATGAACCGGCTTGATCTCGATCCCTGGATCGCCGCCATGCGCGCTGCGCGAAGTTGGCCGTTTCCGATTGTACTGGATGTGGCTGCCGAGTCAGCACGCTGGCAGGGCAAGGAATTGCGCCGCTTCAAGGCTGGCATCGCGCGTGAAGGTGCCCGCATGACGTTGACGGATATCGCAGCGCTTTTGCCCGGAGAGGCTGAGTTGGAAGCGCGCGGTGCGACACTTGGCGAAAGGCTGGAATTGGCACTTAGCGTCACCGGCCCCAACCTGCGCGATAGTCTCGCGGCTTTCGGCTTTGCGGTTGCAGCGCCGGACCCTGCACGACTGCGGCGCTTTGAGGGGCGTGGGCGCGTGTTGCTGGAACCCAGCCGTGTTGAGGCACCGGAATTTTCGCTGCTGCTGGATGGCCAGCGCTTTGCCGGCGCCGGTGCGCTCCGCCTCGGCGCGCGGCCCGCACTCGGGCTTGGGCTTTCGATCGATGCGCTGGCTTTGGATGGCTTGCTTGCCGAAAACGTGAGTTGGCAGGCCGCGAATGAAGCGTTGCAAGGCTTTGATGCCAATCTCCGCGTGACCGCAGGCCGGCTGGAATGGCAGGGCCAGGCGCTGGTTGGCGTTGCGCTGGATGCAACGCTTGATGCGGGCAAGCTTGCCGTGCAGCGGTTTTCTGCGCGCCAGGGCAACGCCAATATCTCCGCCTCGGGCGCTATTGGGCTTGGCGCCACGCCAAGCCTTGCCGATGCCGCGCTTGAGGTTTCCGCCCCCATGGCAAATGCCTTGCCGCCGGTGCTGCTGGAAGCGCTGCCCCTACCGGCGGGGCTCGCCGCGCTGCCGGCCACGCTGCGCCTTCGCGGCAATGGCACGTCCGAAGCGCTGAACCTTGTCGCCGAAGCTCTGCTGGAAGATGCGCAGCTTGATGCCAATGCAGTGCTTGATCTGCCGAAGGCGCAGGCGCAGGGCAGCCTGACCTTTCGCCACCCCGGCGCGGCACGGCTTTACGGCCTGATTCTTGGCCGCGAGGAACCGGGCTGGATGGGTGAGGGCTCCGCTTCCTTTATTGCGCGCCTGGCGCTGGAAGGCGGCGTCATTACGTTGCCCTTTTTCAGCATGGTCGCCGCCGAAACACGCGCTGTCGGTGAGGCACGGTTGGCAATGAATGGTGCGCGGCCCAAGCTGACCTTAAAGCTGGCGGCAGAAAACCTGGCCCTGCCCACGCCTGTTCTGATCGATCAGGAACCACTGCCGCTTGCTGCCCTGGCAGGTTTGGATGGCAGCTTCGCCTTGAGCGCCGCGCGCATTGCGGTTTTGGGCCTACCGGCGGTGGAAAACGCGGAAGCCGCGCTGGCGTTGGAAAATGGTCAGCTCCGGCTTGATGGTTTTCGTGCTGCGCTCGCCGGCGGGCAGATGGAAGGGCGCGGTGCTCTGGATACAAGCGCGCAGCCGCCGCGACTTGAAGCGAGTTTTGAAATCACCGGCGCAACACTGGCGCATCCGATTTTCGACGTGCCGCTTGATCTGGCCGCAGGCCGGCTTGCGCTGGCCGGCCGGCTTGCCGCTTCGGGCCATGCGTCATCGGCACTTGTTGCCTCTCTGGAAGGTTCCGGACGCTTTCTATTGGTGGATGGCGTTCTGGCCGGGGTTGCGCTGCTTGATGCCTATGCCGCGGCCAAAATCGCCGATCCCGAAGCGGCCGAGGCCGCCTTGCGCCACGCCCTTTCGGGCGGCGCCACCGCGGTGGAGCGATTGGAAGGCGGCTGGCACATCAGCACCGGGCGGCTTTCATTGCAGGAAGCGAATTTGGCGGCCGAGGGCGGCGTTGCTGCCCGCGTTACAGGCTCGTTGGATTTGCCGCGCGCAACAATCGATATCGGCTTTGCGCTGCGCTTGCCAATGGCCGAGGCGCCCGAGATTGGGTTGCGTTTTGCTGGCCCGGCGGCGGCCCCGCAACGCCTGCCGGATATCGCGCCCTGGGCGCGCTGGCGGGCGGAGTAGCGGTGAACGCACTTGAAGGCGCTTTTTCCGAGAGCAGACCCCGTTCAGATGGAAAATTTGAACGCGTGAAGATGCTCAAAAAATAAAGGAGTAGAGCGCGTTGCGTGAACCCATATGAACGCAACATGCTCCTAAGGCGCTGTCATTTCCGGCAGTGGCCAGCGCGGGCGTGGATTATGCGAAAGCGGGTCCGACGCTCCATGGAGCAACCGCTCAATCCCTGCCCAGGCCACCATCAGCGCATTATCGGTGCAGTAATGCAGCGGTGGCGCCAGCATGGGCAGGCTGTGCGTCATCGCCACGCCTTCAAGCGCGCGCCGCACCGCGCCATTGGCGGCAACGCCGCCCGCCACCACCAGCGCTGTCACCCCCGGCGCCATATTCAGCGCATGTCGGGCACGATCCGCGAGCACAGCGGCCACGGCCGCCTGGAAGGACGCCGCGATATCCTCGGCCCTTGCCTGTCCCTGCGACACGACTCGCGCCACCGCCGTTTTCAGGCCGGAGAAGGAGAAGTCACACCCCGGCCGCCCAAGCAGCGGACGCGGCAGGGCAATGGCATCCGGATCACCCAGCGCGGCGAGGCGTTCCAGATGCGGCCCGCCCGGCCAAGGCAGGCCGAGCAGCTTGGCGGCCTTGTCGAAGGCCTCGCCCACCGCATCATCCAGGGTACTGCCAAGGCGGCTATAGCGGCCAAGCCTCTCCACTAGTACGCATTGGCAATGCCCGCCTGAAAGCAACAACAGCAGATAGGGGAAGGCCGGGGGCTTGCCGGGCATCAGCCCAGGCAAGCGCACTGTGAGCGCATGGGCTTCCAGATGGTTGATGGCGAGAAAGGGCAGGCCATGCGCCAGCGCGATACCTTTGCCGAAGGAAGCGCCGACAATCAGCCCGCCGATCAGCCCAGGGCCCGCCGTGGCCGCCACGGCATGGAGGCCTGCATAGCCGATGCCGGCTTCCCGCATGACTTTGGTGACCAGGCTGGGCAAATGCTGCAGATGCGCCCGTGCGGCAATTTCCGGCACTACGCCGCCGAAGGCCGCGTGTTCCTGTTGCTGACTGAATACTGCCTCGGCCAGGATGCTGCCATCCGCGCGCAGAACCGCAGCTGCGGTTTCATCGCAGCTGCTTTCTATACCAAGGACGGTGGTATCCAGCCTCATGCAGGCGGCGTTAACACGCCAAGGGTCAAAGACAAACCGCGCCGCAAGCGCTGTCGGCCGAGCACCAATGGCGCCTTAGCGCAGACCTGCGGCCAATTGCTCATTCACTTCGATCATAAAGCCGATATCGGGCGCCTGGCTTTCCATTTCCCGCATCACGGCCCGCCCGGTATTCAGCAGGGCGATTTTTGTTTCTCGAGGCAATTGGTTGGCGGGGTGACGGACTGAAGCTTCAAGCGCGATCCAAAGCCGCCGATTATCAGTGATGGCACGTGCCCTGGCGATGCCTTCCTGTTCGAGGGCTTCCTTTAGGGCATAGGTCACACGGCGCACAACATCCGCTTCATGCTCCCGCGGGTCAGTTGCCTGACGGGTCATCCTATCGGCGCGCTGCGCATGCATCATGTTCATGCCACGTCCTCCGCGACGGAAACGGCGGAAACGGGCGGAAGGCCCAGCACCACTTTCTCATGCCGCATTACGCGGCGCGCGAGTTTGAGTGCCTTGTAGCATTGGTCTTCTTCCGCGGCTTTCAGGGCACGATCCAGCAGATCTCGCACCATGTCTGAGGTTGTGGCTTCGCGGAATTCGCTTATCAAATTCCGTTACAGGTCAAGCCCGGCGCGCCGTTCATCGTGATCCCCGATATAGGCGGTTTGCAGTGCGAAATAGATGCGCCGCGCCGGCGTATTTGCCATATCGGGCGTCATCAATTGCTTGCCGAACAGGAAGCGCGCGTGTGCGGTCAATTCGATACGGCCCCGATAGCGGACTTGAGTGAAACCAAAAATCCGCTTGATGATCAGCAGCGGATGCTCGCCCTTCGCCCGCCCGCGTGATTTGGTGGCGTTCTTCGCGCGCTCTTCCGCTGACAAGGGATTCCCGCGCGATGCTCTGCGCTGGGTCATGTCCTGCGCGGCGGGGGCAGCAGCCCGGATCGCTTCTT
>VGDM01000017.1 GCA_016869715.1 Alphaproteobacteria bacterium | reverse complement strand
CATTATTCCGCGCAAATCGGTGCATGAGCCGATGCAGACCGGCATCAAGGCGATTGACGCGCTGATCCCGATTGGCCGTGGCCAGCGTGAGCTGATCATCGGTGACCGCCAGACCGGCAAGACCGCGGTGATCGTGGACACCATCATCAACCAGAAGACCATCAATGCTGGTGATGATGAATCGAAGAAGCTCTATTGCATCTATGTTGCCGTGGGGCAGAAGCGCTCCACCGTTGCCCAACTCGTGAAGACGCTGGAAGAACAGGGCGCGCTGCAATATTCCATCATCGTCGCGGCCACCGCTTCCGACCCGGCGCCGATGCAGTTCCTGGCCCCCTATACGGGCTGCGCCATGGGCGAATATTTCCGCGACAATGGCATGCATGCGGTCATTTTCTATGATGACCTGTCGAAGCAGGCCGTTGCCTATCGTCAGATGTCGCTGCTGCTGCGCCGTCCGCCGGGCCGCGAAGCCTATCCGGGTGACGTCTTCTACCTGCATTCGCGCCTGCTGGAGCGTGCGGCGAAGATGGGTGATGAAGCCGGGAATGGTTCCCTGACCGCGCTGCCGGTGATTGAAACCCAGGCGGGTGACGTCTCAGCCTATATTCCGACGAATGTGATTTCGATCACGGATGGTCAGATCTTCCTTGAAACCGAATTGTTCTTCAAGGGCATCCGCCCTGCGGTGAATGTCGGTCTATCGGTGTCCCGCGTGGGTTCCGCCGCGCAGGTCAAGGCGATGAAGCAGGTGGCCGGCAAGATCAAGCTGGAATTGGCGCAGTATCGCGAAATGGCGGCCTTCGCGCAGTTCTCCTCGGATCTTGACGCTTCCACCCAGGCGCTGCTGGCGCGCGGTGCGCGTTTGACCGAGCTGCTGAAGCAGCCGCAATTCAAGCCGGTTGCCGTTGAAGATCAGGTGATTGCAATTTTTGCCGGCACGCGCGGTTATCTGGATCGCCTGCCGCTCAATAAGGTGGGTGAATTCGAAAGCCGCCTGCTGGGTGACTTGAAGTCAAGCGCGCCGGATATCGTGGCCGCCATCCGCAATGATCGTGAGATCAAGAAGGATACGGAAACGAAGCTTATTGCCTTCCTTGATGGCTTCGCCAAAAGCTTCGCTTAAGGTTGGGCCTGCGGGAGAGTAACCAATGCCCAGCCTGAAAAGCCTACGTCTGCGGATCAATAGCGTGAGATCCACGCGCAAGATCACGCAGGCGATGAAAATGGTGGCGGCGGCCAAGCTGCGCCGTGCGCAAAGCCAGGCCGAAGCCGCTCGCCCTTACGCTGAGCGTATGGAACGGATGCTGGCGTCCCTTGGCGCATCGGTTGCCGGCACGCCTGATGCGCCGAAGCTGCTGGTGGGCACTGGCGCGGATAAGGTGCATTTGCTGGTGGTGGTAACTGCCGAGCGCGGCCTTTGTGGCGGCTTCAACACCAATGTCGGCCGCTTCGCCCGTGCCCAGGTGCGTGCGCTGGAAGCCGAAGGCAAGACGGTGAAGATCGTCACCGTGGGCCGCAAGGGCGCCGTTTATCTGCGGCGCGAATTCGCCAATCGCATCGTTGAAGAGATCAGCTTCGCCAACAAGAAGCGGATTGGTTTCGAAGATGCCGCGGAAGTCAGCGCCAGGATCAGCGATATGCTGGATGGCGGCCAATTCGATGTCTGCACGCTGATCTATAACCGTTTCCGGAACGTGATCAGCCAGACGCCGGTGGGCCAACAGCTTATTCCCGCGCCGCTGCCCGAAGTGGCTGCCGATAGCGGTGCGCAATATGAGTTTGAGCCGGCCGAGGAAGAAATTCTGGCGCGCCTGCTACCACAGAACCTCGCCATTCAGATCTATCGCGCCCTGCTGGACAATGCCGCCGGCTTCTATGGCAGCCAGATGACAGCCATGGACAATGCCACGCGCAATGCGGGCGAAATGATCAACAAGCTTACGCTAAATTACAATCGCACACGTCAAGCGAACATCACCCGCGAGCTGATCGAAATCATCTCCGGCGCTGAAGCGCTTTAAGAAGGGATCACTGCCATGAAGAATAATGTTGGTCAGGTGACGCAGGTGCTCGGTGCCGTGGTGGACGTTCAGTTCCCCGCCGAGCTGCCCGCCATCATGAATGCGCTGACGCTGCAAATCGGCGAACAGAAGCTGGTGCTTGAAGTGGCGCAGCATTTGGGTGAGCGCACGGTGCGCTGCATCGCTATGGACACCACCGATGGTCTGGTGCGCGGCACTGAAGTTGTGGACACGGGTGCGGGCATTTCCGTGCCGGTTGGCCCTGGCACGCTGGGCCGCATTGTGAACGTGATCGGTGAGCCGATTGACGAACGCGGCCCGGTCAGCGCCACCATGCATTTCCCGATCCACCGCGAAGCGCCGGCCTTTGAAGAACAGGCAACGGCGGCGGAAATCCTGGTCACGGGCATCAAGGTGATTGACCTACTGGCGCCTTACCTTAAGGGCGGCAAGATCGGCCTGTTCGGCGGTGCGGGCGTGGGCAAGACCGTGACCATTCAGGAATTGATCAATAATATCGCCAAGGGCCATGGCGGCGTTTCGGTCTTTGCCGGCGTGGGTGAGCGTACGCGCGAAGGCAATGACCTCTACCACGAAATGATTGATGCGGGCGTCATCAAGCTTGGTGATGGCAATACCGATGGGTCCAAGGTGGCGCTGGTTTATGGCCAGATGAATGAACCGCCCGGCGCGCGCGCGCGCGTGGCGCTTTCGGGCCTTTCCATGGCGGAATATTTCCGTGATGAGCAGGGCCAGGACGTGTTGTTCTTCATTGACAACATCTTCCGCTTCACCCAGGCCGGCGCTGAAGTCTCCGCGCTACTGGGCCGCATTCCCTCCGCGGTGGGCTATCAGCCGACCCTTTCCACGGATATGGGCGCGCTGCAGGAACGTATTACCTCCACCAAAAAGGGCTCGATCACCTCGGTGCAGGCGATTTACGTACCTGCGGACGACTTGACCGACCCGGCGCCGGCGACATCCTTCGCCCACTTGGATGCGACCACGGTGCTCAATCGTTCCATCGCCGAGCTTGGGATCTTCCCGGCGGTTGACCCGCTCGACTCCACCTCGCGCGCCATGGACCCGCGCATTGTGGGCGTTGATCACTACAATACCGCGCGCGAAGTGCAGAAGATTCTGCAGACCTACAAGTCGCTGCAGGACATCATCGCGATCCTTGGCATGGATGAGCTTTCGGAAGAAGACAAGCTGATCGTCGCGCGTGCGCGCAAGATCCAGCGCTTCCTGTCCCAGCCCTTCCATGTCGCGGAAGTCTTCACCGGCACGCCGGGCGTCTTCGTGAAGCTGGAAGATACCATCCGGTCCTTCGCAGCGATCTGCCGCGGCGATTACGACCACCTGCCGGAAGCGGCCTTCTACATGGTCGGCACGATTGAAGACGCCGCGAAGAAGGGCGAAGAACTGAAGGCGGCGGCCTGATCACCATGGCGAGTTTTCAACTCGAACTCGTCTCACCGGAAAAGCTGCTGCTGTCCCGCGCGGTTGAGATGGCAGTGATCCCTGCGGCGGAAGGCGAAATGGGCGTGCTGGCTGGGCATGCGCCCATGATCGTGGCCTTGCGCGGTGGGGTGATTTCCGTGCGTGAGGGCGGCCAGGTGACGGAACAGCTTTTCGTTGCTGGTGGATTTGCCGAAGTGGCGCCGGACCGCGTGACGATCCTGGCTGAGGAAGCAACCCCGCTCGCCAATCTTTCGAAATCCGAAGCGCAGATCCGATTGAAGGAAGCTGAGGAGGCGATGGCGGTAGCGGCGAATGAAACGCTCGAGAAGCGTGAAGCCGCCATGGCGCGGATGCTGTCGGCGCGGGCCATGATGGACGCTGCGACGGCGCCCTGAAGCCTTATCAAAGCTCAAGTTTCGGCGGGCGGTCCTTGGGCCGCCCGTTTCTTTTTGCGCGGCGCGCGGAAGCCTGCCTTGAAACCGCCGCATCTTGGCACAAAAACATAAACGGAAAGGGTCGCGCGGACCCATCATGGCAAGGCGCTCGGGGCAGGCTCATGAAACATTGGCATATTGATGAGATTGCTTGGGATCGGTTCGATCCTTCCAAGGTTGATCCCGAAATTGTCCCGCTGATCAAGGCCGCCGCCATGGTGGAACGCAATGCGGCGGATTACGTCACCTACCTGACGCGCGTTTTCGCCGATGATCCGGATTTCAGCGCGGCGGCCGAACATTGGGGGGTTGAGGAAACGCAGCATGGCGATGCGTTGGGCTGTTGGGGCATGTTGGCTGATCCTGGCTGGGATTTTGCCGCGGCGTTTGAACGCTATCGCGCCGGGTATCAGATTCAATTGGATGCGGAAGCGTCCATTCGCGGCAGCCGCACCGGCGAATTGATCGCGCGCTGCATGGTGGAAACCGGCACCAGCAGCTATTACTCTGCGCTCGGCGATTCCACGGACGAACCCGCACTGAAGCAGGTCTGCCGGCTGATCGCTGCTGATGAATATCGGCATTTCAAGCTGTTTTACGATCATATGAAGCGCTATCTGGCGCGGGAGAACCTCTCCTTCTCCAAGCGGCTGCGCGTGGCGCTGGGCCGCATTGGCGAGACGGAGGATGATGAGCTCGCCTTCGCCTTCCACAGCGCTAATGAGCCTGAGGGCACGCCCTATGACCATGAGCGCTGCACCACGGCGTATATGGGCCGCGCGATTGGGTTTTATCGCTTTCGGCATATCGAACGCGGCATGGGGATGATCTTCAAGACCATCGGGCTTGACCCGCGCGGGCGGGTTTCAGACCTGGCGGCCAAGGCTTCCTGGCGGCTGCTGCAATGGCGGCGGGAGAAGTATCGCGCGGCGCTGGCGAAATACGCCGATGAAGGTGCTGTGCCCTTGAAGCGGGCGGCCTGAACGAGGTTTCCTCGAAAGCCCATAAATCACGCGCCAGATGCATACAGCATCTTGTCGGCAAGCGCAAAATAAAGGAATGAACGGGCCTTGTTCGCCCTTGGGGCCGCGCTTGTTCCTTACGCATGGCAGGCCCCGCAAGGATCAATTCGGGCGAAAGCCTGCGCAGCAAAGGAGAAACGGCAGATGCGCGTTTACTATGACCGGGATGCGGATGTGAATCTGATCAAGGCCCGCAAGGTTGCGGTCATTGGCTTTGGCAGCCAGGGCCATGCCCATGCAATGAATATGCGCGATTCCGGCGTGAAGGATGTCGGGATTGGTCTGCGCCCCGGCGGGTCCGCGCAAAAGGCGGAAGCGGCGGGCTTCAAGGTGATGTCGCCCGCGGATGCGGCGAAATGGGCCGATGTGGTCATGGTGCTGACGCCGGATGAAGGCCAGGGCGACCTTTATCGTGAAAGCCTGCACGCGAACATGAAGCCGGGTGCCGCGCTTGCCTTCGCGCATGGCTTGAATGTGCATTTCAACCTGCTCGATCCCCGCGCGGATATTGATGTGTTCATGATCGCGCCGAAGGGCCCCGGCCATACGGTGCGCAGCGAATATCAGAAGGGCGGCGGCGTGCCTTGCCTGGTGGCCGTGCATCAGAACCCTTCGGGCAATGCGCTGGAAATCGCGCTGTCCTATGCGTCTGCCATTGGTGGTGGGCGCTCGGGCGTGATTGAAACCACCTTCAAGGAAGAATGCGAAACTGATTTGTTCGGCGAACAGACCGTGCTCTGCGGTGGCCTGGTTGAATTGATCAAGGCTGGCTTCGAAACCCTGGTCGAAGCCGGCTACGCGCCGGAAATGGCCTATTTCGAATGCCTGCATGAAGTGAAGCTGATTGTGGACCTGATTTATGAAGGCGGCATCGCCAACATGAATTATTCCATCAGCAACACTGCGGAATATGGCGAATACGTCACGGGTCCGCGCATCATCACCAGCGAAACCAAGGCTGAGATGAAGCGCGTACTGGAAGATATCCAGTCCGGCCGCTTTGCGCGCGATTGGATGCTGGAAAACAAGGTGAACCAGGCGAGCTTCAAGGCCACGCGCCGCCGTCTGGCTGAACACCCGATTGAAGAAGTGGGCGAAAAGCTCCGCGCCATGATGCCCTGGATCAAGAAGGGCGCGCTGGTGGACAAGAGCCGTAACTGATCCGCGAAACGATCAGGGTTATGCTTTCATCGGGCCGCCTGGGCAATCGGGCGGCTCTTTTTCTTGGATGGAGCACATGGCCTGGGCCTATCTTATTCTTGTGGGGTTTTGCAAAATCGGCTGGCCGATTGGCCTCAAGCTTGGTTGGGCTGCGGGCGGTTTGCGTTATGGCTGGTTGGCCTTCGCGATACTTTGCATCATCGCGAGTGGCGGCTTGTTGCTGCTCGCTTTGCGGGAAATCCCTGTTGGCACCGCCTATGCCGTTTGGACTGGCATCGGCGCCGTGGGCGCCTTTCTGGTGGGCATTACGCTATTCGGCGATGCGAATACTGCGCTACGCTGGGCTTCCGTGGGGCTGATCACCGCGGGCATTATCGGGCTGAAATTGTCGTAAGAGCGAGAGAGGGCGATATGACCGACACTTCGCATATGATGGCGGCGGATACCGATTACCCGCGCGATTTTCTGGGCTATGGCGCCAATCCACCCGATCCGAAATGGCCGAATGGTGCGAAGCTCGCGCTTTCCTTTGTGCTGAATTACGAGGAAGGCGGCGAAAATACCGTGCTGAACGGCGATGCCGGCAGTGAATTGTATTTGCATGAAGTGCCTGGCGGATCACCGATATTGGGTGAGCGTAATCGTACCGTGGAAAGCCAGTTCGATTACGGTGCGCGGGCCGGCGTGTGGCGCATCCTGCGCGCCTTTGCCGCGCGCAAACTGCCGCTGACCGTTTATGGTGTGGGCCGCGCGTTGGAGCTAAACCCGACGGTCGCACGCGCCTT
The DNA here is from genome assembly GCA_016869715.1 of Alphaproteobacteria bacterium. Classification (GTDB taxonomy): domain Bacteria; phylum Pseudomonadota; class Alphaproteobacteria; order Acetobacterales; family Acetobacteraceae; genus Neoroseomonas. The sequence continues at coordinate 50,656 of VGDM01000017.1, read as the reverse complement.
CGCCGATGCGGGGCATGAGGTCGCTTCCCATGCCTGGCGTTGGATTGATTATCACAATATGGATGAGGCGACGGAGCGCGCGGAAATCGCCCGTTGTGTTGAGGTGATTGAACGCCTGACAGGAACGCGCCCGGTTGGTTGGTACACCGGGCGCATCAGCCCCAATACCCGCCACCTGGTCGCGGAACATGGCGGGTTTTTGTATGATTCCGATTCATATGCGGATGATCTGCCGTTTTACGTGACGGCAGCCGGCAAGCCGATGCTGATCATTCCGTACACACTCGATAATAACGACATGAAATATGCGGTGCCGCCCGGCTTCACTGCGCCGGATGGGTGGGAGCAATATGTCACTGATGCATTCGAGACCTTGCTCGCGGAAGGCCGCGCTGGTGCACCGAAAATGATGTCGGTTGGTTTGCATTGCCGGCTGATCGGGCGGCCAGGGCGCGCGGCGGCGCTGGCGCGATTTCTGCATAAGGTGGCGGCGACGCCGGAGGTTTGGGTGTGTCGCCGCGCCGATATTGCGCGCCATTGGTGGGCGCAGCATCCGCCGAAAGCGTGAGGGAAACGCCATGTCCTATCCTTTGGAAAAGCGCGAATTGATCGCCGAAGCGCCGGGGCTTCGCATGCAGATCCTCACCTTGGCAGCGGGGCAGGAAGTGCCCTGGCATTGGCATAGTGAGGTGACGGATACTTTCTGGTGCATGGATGGGCCGATGGTGATTGAAATGCGCGCACCGCGCGAAAGCGTGGAATTGGCGCCAGGCCAGATGCATGCCGTGCGGGCCAAGCGCGCGCATCGGGTAACAGGCAAGGATGGCGGGCGCTGCCGCTTTGCCATTCTGCAAGGGGTTGGCAGCTATGATTTTCAGCCTGTTGGTGGTGCGTGAATTTCAAGCCGATTAAGGAGGAGGAAGCCCATGTTGGAACGTCGTGATTTTCTTGCGCTGGCCGGAAGCGCGCTTGCCACGCCAGCACTCGCACAAGGCCGCTACCCATCGCGGCCCATTCGCGTGATTGTGCCCTTCGCGCCGGGCGGTGTGATTGATTTGGTAGCGCGCATCATTACGGAACCAATGCCGCGCCTTTTGGGGCAGCCCGTGGTAGTGGAAAATCAACCAGGTGCGGGCAGCACTATTGGCGCGCGCAGCGTGGCACGCGCCGCGCCGGATGGGCATACGCTATTGCTGAATGGCGCGGCGCATAGCGTTATCCCCGCGCTTTTCCCGGATGCCGGCGTTGATCCTCTTGCAGATTTCATTCCAATTTCGACACTTGGCGACCAAGGCTTCGTGCTTGCGGTCCATCCATCACTGCCGGTGCATGATGTGCCGCAATTACGCGCCTGGTTGCATTCCAAACGAGGGGAGGCAACCTTCGCCACCACGGGCATTGGCGCTGCTTCGCATCTTTCTGGTGAACTGCTGAAAAAACTCGCGGGGGTGGATTTTACGATCGTGCAATATCGCGGCACGCCGGCAGCAGTGACGGATTTCATGGCAGGGCGGGTAGACTTTGTTATTGATAGCCAAACACTCGTCGCGCCATTGGTGCGTGAAGGCAAGGCGCGGGGCCTTGCGGTAACAACGGCTCGACGTTCCCGATTGCTGCCGGAGCTTCCTACCCTTCAGGAAGCGGGCGTTGCTGATTATGTCGCATCTTCATGGCAGGCGCTTTATGCGCCGGCAGCCACACCGGCCGAAATCATCAGCACGCTTTCAAATGCCGTCGCACAGGCTTTCGCCGATCCTTCAGTACAAAAACGTTTTGCCGATGCCGGCGTTGAACCGATGCCTAATGACCCGGCTGCTTCTGCACGTTTCATCCGTATTGAAATTGAAAAATGGGTGCCGATCCTACGCGCGACGGGTGCAAAGCCGAGCTGAATTCAGTCGGTACCAGTGGCGGCGAATTGGATCAGGATTTGCCCTTCGCGCACCGCTTCACCAACCCGGCAGGAAATAGTTTCAATCCTGCCGGCGCGCGGGGCGGTGAGGCGAAAGACAGTCTTCATGGCCTCCAGCACCACAAGTACATCACCGTGCGCGACTTCCTGGCCTTCGCTTGCCATTAGCTGCGTCACCTGTCCGGGCAGGGGTGCCACTACCCGGTCATCGCCGCCTTCTTCCTCTCCCGCGCGCGCGATAGGATCCGGCAGGCGGAGGCGCCAGCTTTGTCCGGCATGGCGCAGGCTGATCGCCTCATTCGCGCGAAGGATGGAAGCAGAAAGCCGCTTGCCATCCAGCAGCGCATGAATACGGCCAGCTTCAAGCTTGGTGTGCCGCGCGATGATTTCCGCAGCACCCGATGTGATGCGCCAACCATCCGTAGCAGGCGAAAGCGTGATGGCGTGCACCGCATCTTCAAGGTGAAACTCAAAAACGCGGGATGGCCGCGTATTGACCCACCAATGATCAGTCGCATGCCAGGGTGAATGCGGATCGGCGCTATTGGCTGCTTGCGCTCGCGCGGCTTCCTCTTCCAAGGCGAGCACACCAAGCGCGGCAAGGGCCAGCGTCTGCGCGGAAGGTTTCAGCTTTGGTGTCAGCAGGGTTCCGGCGTTGCGTCCGATGAAGCCGGTATCAATGCCGCCTGCCGCAAAATCAGGATGGGCCAGAATGCGGTCCAGCATATCAAGATTATGCGCGACACCAATGATATCCGAATTCGCCAGGCCAGCGCGCAGCCGTGCAATTGCCTCTGCACGGCTGGGTGCATGGGCGATCATTTTGGCAACCATGGCATCATAATGGATGCTGATGCGATCGCCGGCGACAAAGCCGCTATCAATGCGCAAGCCCTGGTCGGCAAGCCGAAAGACCTGAAGCGCGCCAATGGAAGGCGCGAAATCCCGTGCTGGGTCTTCGGCGTATAAGCGAAGCTCCATCGCATGGCCTTGGGCGCGGATATCTTCCTGCCTTACCGGGAGCACTTCACCGGCAGCAACGCGCAATTGCCATTCCACCAGATCAAAGCCAGTGATGGCTTCCGTCACTGGGTGTTCCACCTGCAAGCGCGTATTCATTTCAAGAAAATAGAAGCCGCCATCCTGCGCGATGAATTCCACCGTGCCGGCTCCCTGATACTGCACAGCCTTGGCAGCGGCCACCGCAGCAGCACCGATGGCGTCGCGCATTTCAGCGCTGATACCAGGTGCGGGTGCTTCTTCAATCACCTTCTGGTGGCGGCGCTGGGCAGAACAATCACGTTCAAACAAATGCACCGCATGGCCGTGGCTATCGCCAAATACCTGCACTTCAATGTGGCGCGGGCGTTCCAGATAGCGTTCGATCAGCACGCGATCATCACCAAAGGCCGAGGCGCCTTCCTGCCGCGCGGCACGCAGCGCATCGGCAAAATCGCCAGCGGCGCGCACCACACGCATGCCACGCCCGCCACCCCCGGCAACGGCCTTGATCACCAGCGGAAAGCCAATCCGCTGCGCTTCACCTGCCAGGAAATCCGCATCCTGTTCCGCACCGTGATAGCCGGGCAGCAGCGGCACGCCGGCCTTTTCCATTAACGCCTTGGCTGAGCCCTTGGACCCCATGGCACGCATGGCGGAAGCAGTGGGACCAACAAAGATAATCCCAGCCTCCGCACAGGCTTCCGCGAAGGCGGCATTTTCAGACAGAAAACCATAGCCAGGATGGATCGCATCCGCCCCCGCACGCTTCGCGGCAGCGATGATGACAGAGATATTCAAATAGCTCTCGCGCGCCGGCGCGGCGCCGATGTGAAGCGCCTCATCCGCCATCTGCACATGCTGCGCGGACTCGTCTGCGTCGGAGAATACTGCGATGCTGCGCAGCCCCATGCGCTGCGCGGTCTGGATGATGCGGCAGGCGATTTCACCGCGATTGGCAATCAACAGGCTTTGAAACATGATCGCTGCCTACATTCGGAACACGCCGAAGCGTGTCTGTTCAATGGGTGCATTACACGCAACAGCGAATGACAGCCCCAGAATGCGCCGCGTATCGGCAGGGTTGATGATGCCATCATCCCAAAGCCGCGCGCTGGCGTGATAGGGATGGCCCTCAGTTTCATATTTGGCGCGGATCGAGGCCTTGAAGGCTTCTTCCTCCTCAGCCGGCCATGGCTTGCCCTGCGCTTCCATATTATCGCGCCGAAGTTGCGCCAGAACACTGGCCGCCTGTTCGCCGCCCATGACGGAAATGCGTGCATTGGGCCACATGAACAGAAAGCGCGGATCATAAGCGCGCCCGCACATGCCGTAATTGCCGGCACCATAGCTGCCACCGATTACTACGGTAAATTTCGGCACGCCCGCGGTCGCAACCGCCGTCACCAACTTCGCACCATCCCGCGCAATGCCGCCCGCTTCATATTTCCGCCCCACCATGAAGCCTGAAATATTCTGTAAGAACAGCAGCGGAATGCCACGCTGGCAGCAAAGTTCAATGAAATGCGCACCCTTCAGCGCGGATTCCGAAAAGAGAATGCCATTATTGGCGAGGATGCCGATGGGATAGCCATGGATATGCGCGAAGCCGCAGACCAAGGTTGTGCCGTAAAGCCGCTTGAATTCATCGAACTCACTGCCATCCACCAGGCGTGCAATCACTTCCCGCACATCATAGGGGGCGCGGATATCGGCGGGTACAACGCCGAGCAATTCGTGTTCATCATAAAGCGGCGCGCGTGGGGCGCGTAGCGCCAATTGCAGCGCCATGCGTGGCCCAAGCCCAGCCACAATGCGACGACAAATCGCCAACGCATGGAGATCATCCTGCGCGTAATGATCCACCACGCCCGATTGGCGCGCATGCACATCAGCGCCGCCCAATTCCTCGGCGGTGACAACCTCGCCGGTGGCGGCGCGCACCAAAGGTGGGCCGCCCAGGAAGATGGTGCCTTGCTGGCGGACGATAATGCTTTCATCCGACATGGCGGGCACATAGGCGCCGCCCGCGGTGCAGCTTCCCATCACCACCGCGATTTGCGGAATGCCTGCCGCCGACATATTCGCCTGATTGAAAAAGATGCGTCCGAAATGCTCTCGGTCCGGGAAAATCTCATCCTGTTGCGGCAGGAAGGCGCCGCCGGAATCCACCAAATAAATGCAGGGCAGGCGATTGGCGCGGGCGATTTCCTGCGCGCGCACATGCTTCTTCACCGTCATCGGGAAATAAGTGCCACCCTTCACCGTAGCATCATTCGCGATGATTACACATTCGCGCCCTGACACACGCCCAATGCCGGAAATGATACCTGCGCAGGGAACTTCGCCGCCATAAAGCCCATGGGCCGCAAGCTGCGAAAGCTCCAAAAAAGGCGAACCTGGATCGATCAGCGCATGCACCCGTTCGCGCGGCAGCAGCTTGTTGCGGGCCAGGTGCTTGTCCCGCGTTGCCTTGCCGCCGCCCTGTTCGGCAGTAGCGACAGTTTTCTCCAAATCCGCAACCAGCGCCGCCATGGCGCCAGCATTGGCGGCGAAGCTTTCGCTGCCCGTATCGAGCGTACTGCGTAGAATGCTCATGCCGTTTCGCGGAACAATTCACGCCCAATCAGCATGCGGCGAATTTCTGAGGTCCCAGCACCAATCTCATAAAGCTTGGCATCGCGCAGCAGCCGGCCTGTCGCGTAATCATTGATATAGCCATTGCCACCGAGGCATTGAATCGCCTCTAGCGTCATCCAGGTGGCTTTCTCGGCGGCATATAAAATGGCGCCGGCGGCATCCTTGCGCGTGGTCTGACCGCGATCACAGGCCTTGGCGACGGTGTAGATATAGGATTTTGCCGCATTCATGGTGGTGTACATATCGGCGATCTTGGCCTGCATGATCTGGAATTCGCCAATCGCCTGGCCGAATTGCTTACGGTCATGCACGTAGGGCAGCACGATATCCATGCAAGCCTGCATAATCCCAATTGGCCCGGCAGCGAGCACAGCGCGTTCATAATCAAGCCCACTCATCAGCACGCGCACGCCGCCATTAAGCTCACCGAGCACATTTTCCGCCGGCACTTCGCAATCCTGAAACACCAATTCGCCAGTGTTTGAGCCGCGCATGCCAAGCTTATCGAGCTTTTGGGCGCAGGAAAAACCGGGGAAATTCTTTTCCACCAGAAAAGCCGTGATGCCCTTGGGGCCAGCGGCAGGATCGGTCTTGGCGTAAATCACCAGCACATCTGCATCCGGCCCATTGGTGATCCACATTTTCGTGCCGTTCAGCACATAGCGATTACCGCGCTTTTCAGCCCGCAGCCGCATGGAAACTACATCGGAACCAGCGCCTGGCTCACTCATTGCCAGCGCACCCACATGCTCACCGGAAATCAGCTTGGACAAATACCGCCGCTTCTGATCCTCATTTCCATTACGGGAGATTTGATTGACACAGAGATTGGAATGCGCACCATAGGAAAGCCCAACCGACGCCGATGCGCGGGAGATTTCCTCCATCGCCACCACATGTTCCAAATAGCCCATGCCGGCGCCGCCATATTCTTCTTCAACCGTGATGCCTAGCACGCCAAGATCACCAAATTTGCGCCAGAGATCGGCGGGGAAATCATTGGCCTTGTCAATCTCCGCAGCGCGCGGCGCGATTTCGGCGGCGGAGAAGGCGGCCACCTGATCACGCAGCATATCGGCAGTCTCGCCGAGATCAAAATCAAGCCCCGGAAGGCGGTTTGGAATATTGGCCATGCTCAACCTGTCGCGTTTGTCAAAATTGTTGCTCCCAGAATAGGCGCAGGCGCCGCCCAGGCCAAGCAAATATTGCAAACTTTTCCCTGTCCCGCCAAGATTGCGACAAAGCCCAGGGAGAATAGGAATGACCAGCCCCGCCCTTAGCTATGTGACCGGCCAAAGCACCCAAGCCTTGATCGGTGAGACAATTGGCCTGAATTTCGAAAGGACCGTTGCCCGATGGGGTGATCGGCCAGGATTGATCGTGCGCCAGCAAGGCATTCGCTGGAGCTATGCTGAATTGGGCGCGAAGGTGGATGCCTTCGCCGCCGGGTTGCTGGCACTGGGGCTGCAACCGGGTGATCGCGTTGGGATCTGGTCGCCCAATAATGCCGAATGGGTGACTACGCAGTTTGCCACCGCCAAGGCGGGGCTGGTGCTGGTGAATATCAATCCGGCTTATCGGCTTTCCGAATTAGAATATGCGCTGAACAAGGTTGGCTGCCGCGCGCTGATTATCGCGACACGCTTCAAGACATCTGACTACGTCGGCATGGTGAATACGCTGGCGCCGGAATTGGCGCGCGCCTTGCCGGGCCGGCTGACGGCAGAGAAACTTCCAAAGCTTGAGATGGTAGTTGAAATCAACGCGAACCCGTCACCAGGCATGATCCCCTTTCACAGTATTCTGGAAATGGGCGCGGCAGAGCATCATGAACGGCTGCGCGAATTGGCCGGCAAGCTGCAATTTGATGATCCCATCAATATCCAATTCACGTCCGGCACGACCGGCGCGCCGAAGGGGGCGACGCTGACGCATCATAACATCCTGAATAACGGCTTTTTCATCGGGGAAGCGATGAAGCTGACGCCGCAGGATAAGCTGTGCATTCCCGTGCCGCTTTATCATTGCTTTGGCATGGTGCTGGGCAATCTGGCTTGCACCACGCATGGTACCGCCATGGTCTATCCCGGTGAGGGTTTTGATCCACTGGCAACGCTGCAAACCGTGGCAGAGGAACGCTGCACCGGCCTGCATGGCGTGCCCACCATGTTCATCGCGCAAATGGAACATCCGCAATTCGCAAGCTTCGATCTTTCATCGCTGCGCACTGGCATTATGGCAGGCGCGCCTTGCCCAATTGAAGTGATGCGCCGCGCGGTTGACAGCATGAATTTGCGCGAAATCACCATCGCCTATGGGATGACTGAAACCAGCCCCGTCAGCTTCCAGACCAGCGTGGATGATCCGCTCGATCGCCGCGTTTCCACCGTGGGGCGCGTGCAGCCACATCTGGAAGTGAAGATCGTTGATAGCGAGGGTCGTATCGTGCCGCGCGGTATGCCGGGCGAGCTCTGCACGCGCGGCTATGCGGTCATGCTGGGCTATTGGGAAGACTCCGAACGCACCGCGCAAGCCATTGATGCGGCGCGTTGGATGCATACCGGCGATCTGGCGACGATTGATGACGAGGGTTTTTGCAATATCGTGGGCCGTATCAAGGATTTGGTCATTCGCGGTGGTGAAAACATCTACCCGCGAGAGGTCGAAGAATTCCTCTATCGCCATCCAAAGATCGAAGATGTGCAGGTATTCGGCGTACCGGATCAGCGCTTTGGTGAGGAACTCTGCGCCTGGATCAAGTTGCGCGCGCATGAACATCTGACCGCAAATGATGTGCGCGACTTCTGTGCAGGGCAGATCGCGCATTACAAGGTGCCGCGGCATATCAAGTTTGTGGAGAGCTTCCCCATGACCGTCACTGGCAAGATGCAGAAATTCATCATGCGCGATGAAATGACGCGCGAATTGGGCCTGCAAGAAGCGAAGACAGCCTAAGACAATGAGCAGCACTCTCTTCGCTCCAGGCTTCAAGACCAGCCCCTGGTGGTGGGAAGCCGCCGAACCGCCGAAACGCGACAATACGCTGCCCGATCACACGCCGGTTGCAGTGATTGGCGGCGGCTATGCTGGGCTTTCCGCCGCACTCAGCCTGGCACGGCTCGGCCATCAGGTGATGGTGCTGGATGCGGAACGCATCGGCTGGGGTGCATCCTCACGCAATGGGGGGATGGTGTCAGGTGGGCTCAAGGTGGCAAGAACGGCGCTCAAGGAAAAGCTTGGTACTGAACGGGCGCGCAATATCGTTATGGCTGCGGCTGCCTCCTTTCCCTTCATTGAAGAAACCATCGCGCGAGAGGGGATTGATTGCGACTATATGCGCTGCGGGCGCTTTGTCGCGGCCTGGACGCGCAAGCATTACGATATGCTGGCGCGGCAAGCCGATTACATCGCGGAAGTTACCGGCCTACCCACGGAAATGCTGCCGCCATCGCGCCAGCACGAGGCGCTGGGATCAGACCATTATCGCGGCGGTATGAAGGCTGGAGCCACCGGCAGCATCCACCCCGGCAAATATGCGCGCGGGCTTGCGGCGGCGGCAGAACGTGCCGGCGCCAGGCTGGTGGATGAAACGCGTGTCGGCGGCATTCGCGCCGATGGATCGGGCTTTCGCATCGCGACCAATCGCGGCGAATTGCACGCCGATGCCGTGCTGGTCGCGACCAATGGCTATTCGCGCGGTGCGGATGGCCAAAGTGCCATGCCCTGGCTCGCGCGGCGCATGATCCCTGTCGCGTCCTATATCATCGCGACCGAGGAATTGCCGGCTGAGACGATTGATCGGCTTTTCCCAGGAAGGCGTATGATCAGCGATACCAAGCGCGTGCTGAATTATTTTCGGCCGGCGCCTTATGGTAATCGCATTCTATGGGGCGGCCGCGCACGCTTCGGCCCCAATGCGCCGGAAGCAGCCGCGCCGCGCTTGCATGGCTTCATGACCGCGGTTTTCCCGGAACTCAGCAAGGTGAAAATCACCCATGCCTGGACGGGCAATGTCGCCTTCACCTTTGATTTTCTGCCGCATATTGGCGTGCAGGACGGCATACATTACGCGGCAGGCTGCCAGGGTTCAGGCGTTGCCATGGCAACCTGGCTTGGCCATAACGCCGCGCTGAAAATTGCTGGTGCCGCCAATCAGCGCTTCGCGCTTGATGGTTTGGAATTCCCGACGGTTGCTCTTTACAACGGCAACCCGAATTGGTTCCTGCCCATCATCGGCGGTTGGTATAGCCTGCGTGATAGGATTGATCGGCTCGCCGCGTGATGCGCGGCCTTAAGTGAACTCGGCCAATACCGGCAAAAGATAGGGGCGCAGCGCCGCGTAATCCTCACTCATCGGGAAATGGCCCAGGCCCTTCATGATTTGCACCTTGGCGCCGGGGATGGCGGCGGCGGTTGCCTCCGTATCCTCGGGCTTGCAGGAATAATCATAATTGCCGGTCAACATATGCACAGGGCAGCGCTTGGGATCAATGCGCGTGAGCTTCGGGCGCAAATCGCCCTCCCCCTTGTAGAAATGCAGATCGCCGCGAAACACGCCTGGTCCGCCCTGCATATAATGCCAGAGGGTTTCCCAACGCGACGCTTCCGGTGCATGCGGACCAATCAAGCCAGAGATAATGCCACCACACACCTCACCACCATGCACATGCGGGTGATGCAGCCAGGCTGTATCGTAATAGGGTGAGAGAAACGCTGCCGATTGCAGGCCGATCACGCCGCGCAATTCATCCGCGTGTTCGGCTGCCAAATCCAGTACAATGCGCCCGCCAATCGAACACCCCATCACCACGGGCCGATCGAGGCCAAGGGCGCGCGCCACCGCCATGATCATGCCCGTATAGCGTGCGGTGGTGAGCTGATAGGTCTCACGCTCCCACCCCTCGGGCGGGCTGGATTTACCGTGCCAGGGCATGTCAAAGGTCACGCAGCGAAAACGCGCTGTCACTTCCGCATCATTCAACAGGCCGCGCCATTGCCTGCCGTCACTGCCCGCCGTGTGCAGCAGCAGAAGCGGGATGCCCCGGCCCGCTTCCTCAAAATACAGCCGATGCGCACGGCCTTCGATTTCCAAGTGCATATAGCGCCCGGTAATGGCTTCGATCATGCGCGGGGCTCCCTGAGTAGGGCGAGCACGCCCTTGAACCAGAAAATATGCGCCATAAAGAGCGCGACATTGCCTTCCACCTTGAAGGTGCCAAGCCGCATTAGCCCCATAATGTCATGCCAGCCGGGCGGTGGCGGGTCTTGCAGAAAGCGCGCGAAATCCTCGGCGCCCGCGCGGATCGCCAGGTCATAGCTCGGCATCAGGGCGGGGGCTGGATTGGCTGAGATCAGCACACCCTTGTGGATGGCAAGGATCCAGGCGGCATCGCCAATGCTGAAGAATACATCCACCGTCAGATCACGCCCCCAGCGCGCCAGACCCGGCGCGGCGGCGGCGCGGGCGGGCAAAGCCGCGATATTCATGCCAAAACCCCTGCCATGATTTCCTCCCCAAAAAGCTCGGGGCAGGTTAGGAAAGGTGATGGCCGCGCGCAAACCCCCCTGACCAAACGCGCCGGTTGCGCTAGACTGCTTCGCAAACGCAATAGGGTTACCGCCGTGGTTCAGATCACTTCGCCGCAATTTAAGGAAAACGCCGCCCGCGCCATTGGCGATGCCGGGCTGCAAAAGGCTTTGGGCAAGGCCAAGGGCGCCTTCCTGCAACGCCGCGGCGATGCGGTTGCGCGCCTGCCGGAATTCGAACAGCTGCGAGAGATCGGGCGCGACATCAAGAACCACACTCTCGCGAATCTGGATTTCTATCTGGAAACCTATGCCGCCAATGTGGAAGCCGCTGGCGGCAAGGTGCATTGGTGCTCCACTGCGGAAGAAGCCCGCGCAGCGGTGCTTGAGATTTGCCGGAATGCCGGAGCGAAGACCGTCACCAAGGGCAAATCCATGATCTCCGAGGAACTCGGGATCAATGACCATTTGGAAGCGCATGGGATTGAACCGGTTGAAACCGATCTCGGCGAATACATCATCCAGCTTCGTCGTGAACATCCTTCCCACATCATCGCGCCGGCGTTTCACTTGAATCGGGAAGATTGGGAAAAATCCTTCCGTGAGATGCACACGGATTTGCCCAAGGATCGCGTATTCAGCGAAAGACGCGATATTCTGACGGAAGCGCGGACAAAACTGCGCAACCGCTTCCTGACCGCTGATGTCGGCATTACGGGTGCGAATTTCCTGATTGCGGAATCGGGCAGTAGCGTGATTGTCACGAATGAAGGCAATGGCGATCTGACACAAACCCTGCCGCGTGTGCATGTCGCACTCGCCAGCATCGAGAAAATGGTGCCGACGCTGAATGATGCCTGTGCGCTACTGCGGCTTTTGGCCCGTTCCGCCACGGGGCAGGATTTTTCTGTCTATACCACTTTTTCCACGGGTGGCCGTCGGCCTGGCGATTTGGATGGGCCGGAGCAATATCATGTGGTGCTGATTGATAATGGCCGTTCCAATATGTTCGGCACGGAATTTCAGGAAATGCTGCGCTGTATCCGCTGCGCCGCCTGCATGAATCACTGCCCGGTCTATGGCGTGACGGGCGGGCATGCCTATGGCTGGGTCTATCCTGGCCCGATGGGAAGCGTGCTGACGCCAACGCTGATTGGCGTGGATAAGGCAGGGCATTTGCCCAATGCCTCGACGTTCTGTGGGCGCTGCGAAGCCGTCTGCCCGGTCAAGATTCCACTGCCGAAAATGATGCGCCATTGGCGTGAACGGGAGTTTGAGCGGCATTTGTCGCCCGTTGCGGTGCGTCGTAATCTTGGGCTTTGGGTTTATGTCGCTCAGAGACCAACGCTCTATCGCATGGTGACGAAATGGGCCGTCGGCGCGCTTGGCATGTTGGCGCAGGGCAAGGGGGCGTTTCGGTCTCTGCCGTTGGCTGGCGGTTGGACGCAGGGACGCGATTTGCCGGTGCCGGAAGGTGGCACCTTCATGGATCGCTACACCAAAACCAAGCGCGGGGCCTGAGCGATGGGCAAGGAAGCGATCCTGAATGCCATTCGTCGCGGCTTGAGGCGCGGCCCACTGCCCGCTGATCATCGTGCGATGCTGGAAGCGCGGATGATGGCGCGGCCCAGGCATTTGATTCCCGCACGGTCGCGCGTGCCGCGGCCTGATCAGATCAGGCTTTTCATCGCCAATGTGGAAAAGGAATTCGGCAGCATCACGCGCGTGGCTGATGTGAAGGATATTCCCGGCGCGGTGGCGGAATATCTTTCGCAACAAAACCTCGCACCACGCTTTGTCATGGCGCCGCATCCGGAATTGCAGGCGCTGCCCTGGTCCGATCGCGTAATGCTTGAATTTGAAACGCGCCGCGCCGAAACAAGCGATCTGGTCTCCGTCCAGCATGGTTATGCCGGCATTGCGGAAACCGGCACGCTCATGCTGCCATCCGATCCCACGCGCCCGACCACGCTCAATCTGCTGGCGGAGACCGAGATTGTCGTGCTCCGTGCATCGCGCGTCACCGGGCCATATGAGGATGCCTGGGACATGCTGCGCGCGGAAAGACAGGATGCGGTGACAGCCGGTTTCATGCCGCGCAATGTCATGCTGGTGACAGGCCCATCACGCAGCGCGGATATTGAACAGACACTGGAATTGGGCGCGCATGGGCCGCGGCGGCTGCATGTGATTCTGGTGGATGATGATCCCGCCGCGCTGCCGGGATGAGTCTTTCGCGTCGCCGCGCCCGCGCGCTGAGTGCCGCGGATCGCGCCCTGTGGCAAGCCTATGTGGTGCGTGTGGACCCGCTTCCCGGACGCGCTTTGCCACCGCCTGAACCGGTTGATGTGCCGCCGGTCGTCACTGCGCCGCAAGCCGCGCCAGCGGTACAGTCCACTGCACCGCAAGCCTGGCAGCCACCGCCCATTCAGGTGAATGTCACGCCGGCGGGATTGGATGATAAGCGTTGGCGCGCCTTGCGCCGAGGCCGCATGAAGCCGGAACGGACGCTCGATCTGCATGGTCGTCGCGCGCAGGAAGCGCATGATGCGGTGCGTGGTTTTTTGCAGGATGCTTTCGTGGATGGGTTGCGCTGTGTGGCGGTGATCACTGGCCGTGGTTCATCGCCGGAAGGTGGCGTGCTGCGGCGTGAATTGCCGCATTGGCTGAATGCGCCGGATATGCGGCGTCTGTTGTTGGCGGCAGCGCACCCGCATGCAGCGAATACTGGCGCAGTGCATCTGTTGCTGCGGCGACGCAAATGACCCCCTTCGGCGCCAGGCTCCGCGCATTGCGTGCCGAACGCGGTGTGGCGCTCAAGGATTTGGCCGCCGCCCTGCAGGTTTCTGCTGCCTATCTCTCAGCGCTGGAACATGGGCGACGCGGCCAACCCTCTGCCGGCCTCGTGCATCAGGTCAATGAATTCTTCGGTCTGATCTGGGATGATGCCGAGGATCTGGCGCGGCTTGCGCGGCTATCCCATCCGCGTGTGGTGCTTGAAACCGGTGGTCTTTCGCCAGAGGCAACAGCGCTTGCCAATCGCCTCGCGCGGGATTTTCGCAGGCTGACGCCGGATACCATCACGGCGATTGAAGTTGCCTTGGACAAGCTACCAAAGGAAAGACGTTGATGCCGATGCACGCAATATCGGCGGGGCTATTGGCGGGGGTTGTGGGTTTTGCCTCATCTTTCGCAGTGGTGCTGCAAGGTTTTGCGGTGATGGGTGCAAGCCCCTCTCAGGCAGCATCGGGGCTGATGGCTGTTTCCATCGCCATGGGGCTTTGCGGAATTTTGCTGTCGCTTTGGAAGCGCATGCCGATCAGCTGCGCCTGGTCCACACCTGGTGCGGCGCTGATGGCGGCTTCCATCATGCCGGCGAGCGGCTTCGCGGAAGCAGTCGGCGCCTTCATTATCTGCGCCTTGTTGCTGATCCTGGCAGGGTTATGGAAGCCTTTGGGCAGAGCCGTTGCGGCGATTCCAGCCTCACTCGCCAATGCCATGCTGGCGGGGATTTTGTTTGGTCTCTGTCTGGCACCGGTGCGCGCGGTGGCAGAAGCGCCGATCGCCGCGCTTGCGATCATCGCTGCATGGATCATCGCTGGGCGATGGCACAAGCTGGCCGCAGTGCCAGCGGCAGTGATTGTGGCGGGCGTGGTCATCGCCCTTGAGGCGCCAATACCCCAGGGCAATTGGGCGCCAAGCCCGGAATGGGTGACGCCAGTTTTTTCCCTGACGGCCATGACAGGTTTGGCACTACCGCTTTTTATCGTGACCATGGCGTCACAGAATATTCCCGGCATGGCGGTATTGAGCGCGAATAATTACCGCCCCGATCCAGGGCCGCTTTTTTCCATCACGGGAGTCTTCAGTCTTGTCGCGGCCCCTTTCGGCGGCCATCCGGTAAACCTTGCTGCCATCACCGCTGCAATGTGTGCTGGCGATGGCGCCGGGCCTGATCCCGCGCGGCGTTGGCCCGCTGCTGTCATGGCGGGGGCGGTTTATACCGTTTGTGGCTTGGCTGCCGGCATGGCGAGTGGCTTGGTCGCCGTGGCACCACCGATCCTGATCGAAGCCGTTGCCGGCCTTGCCTTGCTGGGTTCCTTTGCCGGCGCGCTGATGGGCGCAGTGCGGGAAGACAAGGATCGCGAGGCGGCGGTGATTTGCTTTCTGATTGCGGCATCGGGTGTCGCGTTTCTTGGTATTGGTGGCGCGTTTTGGGGGCTGCTCGCGGGTGGCGGTATGCTCGCACTATCTCGCTGGCAGCGTTAGCGCGCAGGCATCTTGCGCGCGAGGAATTCCGGCACGCGGCGCAAGGCATCTTCCCTTGCCGCAGGATGCGTGCCGATGGTAGCCGTGCCACTGCTTGTGGCGCCAACACCACGCAAAACGCGTTGCGGCGTATCGGGTGCGTCAAAATCATGATGAGCGCCAGGATAGGTTTGAAGTTCCAAGCGCCCAGCGGATTGCGATGCAAGTGTGACGCAGGGTGGCGCGGGAGTCCAATCATCAGCCTCACCCACCAACAACAGGATAGGTGCCACGGGCTGCCAGGGATCGCGCCGTTCCGAAAGCGTGCGGCACCCGGGATAAAAGGCGATACCAGCAGCGAAGTCGTGCCTCAGCCCCGCAGGGCGCGCGCGATTATCGCGCGACAAGGTCCAAAGCACCGTTCCGCCACCATTGGACCAACCCATGAGGGCGATGCGGTCCGCCCTCACATCCGGGCGCGATTGTAGAAACCACAACGCGGCATAGGCATCACGCGCGCGTTCCACACTCACGCGTACACGACGATCGCCACCCTGGCCGCATAGGCTGCCTTCATTGCGCGGCGTCAGGCTATCCACTTGCAAGACCAGGTAGCCAAGCTGCGACAAGCGCCGCGCCCAATCCGCATCACGCGGGAAGGGCTGTCCCGCCCGCGTATTCATACCGGCGCAACCATGCATCAGGATAATCGCGGCATGCGGTCCGCGCCCGGCGGGCTGCCACAGCACCGCATTCAGCGCGGTTGGCCCGTTCACCGGCTGTTCGCCGGGATGGGCCGGAATGGCGATGGTTTGCGGCTGCGCCATGGCCGGCGTTCCGACAAGAGAAATGAGGATAATGAAAACGTGCCACATGCGGATATGAAAGATGATGTCACGCATAACCGTCAAGCGAGTGCTTTGACGGAGACCTCGGCATGGTGAAAGAATACCGTTCGAAAAGCTTAAGTGCCGTTACTCTGTCGGGAAACTCCTCATGAAGCTCCGCGTTTTTCTCTCACACACACCTGAGATGTTCGAAGGCTATTACGGCCCCCGCGCGCTCACGGCCTTGGCTGAGCATGCCGAGGTTATCCGCAACCCTGGCACAATCCTATTGTCCGGCGCGGCCCTGGCCGAAGCGGCGCGCGGCTGTCATGCCATTGTGGCGGATCGCGCAACGCCGGGGCTTCCTGAAACCTTCGCGGCCATGCCAAAGCTTCTGGCCTTTCTCCGCGTGGCGGTGGATATCTCCACCATCAATGTGCCGGCTGCCAGCGCAGCGGGCGTTTTGGTAACGTGCGCCACCCCCGGCTTTGTGGATGCGGTGGTGGAATTGGCGCTGGGCTTCATAGTGGATTTGGCGCGCGATGTCAGCGTTATGGTCGGCACCTATCGCGCTGGCGGTCTTCCGCAAGGGCGCATGGGCTTGCAGCTATCGGCAGCACGGCTTGGCATTATTGGCTATGGCCGTATCGGCCAGCGCTTGGCCGAGGTAGCGCTGGCGCTGGGTATGCGCGTTGCGGTGGCGGACCCCTTCACCAAGGTGGCCGATCCGCGCATCACGCAAGCGTCGTTCACGGAAGTGCTGGCAGAGTCGGATATCGTGGTGTGCCTCGCGATTTCCGACGCCTCCACCAAGCATCTTTTTAATGTTTCCGCCTTCGCTACGATGAAGCCGGGCGCGCGCTTCATCAATCTTTCGCGAGGGGAATTGGTGGATGAAACGGCGCTGATTGCGGCGCTTGACTCCAAGCGTCTCGCCGGTGCTGCCATGGATGTCGGCAGTGCGCCGGATCAAAGACCAAACCCAGCGCTTGCAGCCCGCGCCGATGTGGTGGCGACCCCGCATATCGGCGGCATGACGCCTGAGGCGATTGAACACCAAGCCATGGATACGGTGCGCCAGATCGCAGCCCTTGCGCGGGGCGAAATGCCGGAGGGTGCAGTAAATGCCGATGCTGCCTTCAGGGTAACAGAATTTCTCGCGCGCACGCAGAGATAACGTTCAGCCCTGCACCGGCTTGCGCAGCGCCCAAAATACGCAGGCGCCGGTTGTATAAGCGGCGATGGAAAGCATGAAACCAAGCTGGTAGCTACCCGTCAGGTCGAACAGGAACCCCGCGCCCCAGGCACCAAGACCAGCACCCAGACCTGAACCGATGGTGATCATGCCAAGAATGGTGCCAAGCCTGGGACCGCCAAAAACATCGGCGGTTTTCGCCGTAACAGCCGGCCCGCGCGCACCCCAGGTAATGCCAAAGAAACACGCATGCACCCAAAACAAAAAATGCTGATCCGCATTCTCAATCAGCAGCGCCGCGGCAACGCCGATGATGGAAATCACATAAGCCAGTATCGCGGCACCTTCTCGCCCGATGTAATCCGAAATCGTCCCAGTCAAGATCACGCCAGGCAAAGCCAGCAAGCTGCCAAGCCCAAGCACGAAAGCGGCATAGAGCGGGTCAAAACCGCGATCCACGGTAAAGGCCAGTTGATGGAGTGACACCAGAAAACTGCCGATACTGGTCAGGCCATAGACGATAAACAGCAGCCAGAAATGCCGCGTGCGCATCGCCTGCGCCACCGACCAATCGCGCTGCGGAACACTATCAGCGACTGGCTTGGCCGTGGGTATTTGCTCTACACCACGAAATAGCGCCGCCAGCGGCAAGATCAGAACCGCCATCACGCCGGCTTGCAACAGATAGGCGCTGCGCCAACCAACTTCACTCACCATCAGCTGCGCAATGGGTGCTGAAATCGCGCGGCCAAAACCATTGGCGGATTGCAGCATGGACATGGCCATGCCGCGTCGTGTAACAAAAAATCGAGAAATCATTGGCGCAAACACCACCATGCTGATGCAATTGGCGCCCAGCGTCATCACCACGCCATAGAGCAGCACAATTTGCCACAGGGATGTTGCAAAGGCGCTGCCCAGCAACCCCAACGCCAGCAGGCAGCCACCCAGCAGCACCATGCGCCGCGCGCCAAGCCGATCCACCATGCCGCCCACCAGCGGGGATGAAACGCCGCCCACCACCTGCCCGACCGAATAAGCGATGGAACTTTCCGCTCGGGTCCAGCGAAACTCGGCAATGAAAGCCAACAGAAAAACACTATAGGCATGCATCAGGCCGGCGCTGATGGTGAAGGCAAGAAAGCCTCCCGCCAGGATGAACCAGGCGCGCCGCGAAGGGGCTTCCTTCATGCCGGGCCTGCCCCTGCTGGCGCGCAATGCTGCCTCACCTTGATATCACCCCTGGTCCCATCGCTTGACGCAAAGCAGCATGGCGCCAGCCAAGCCCCGCCGCAATCCCGCCCCTTGGCGGGTGGCGTGCGGCGGTTCATGCTGTGCCCGAAAGCGTATTAGGAGGAAACATGAAGCCGCGTATTGTTGTTGTTACGCAATCCATGGTGGATGAGGCCGTGATCCAGGAAATGGCACCAGATGGTTTTGATCTGCGTATCGCCAAGCCGGGCGACGCGGAGTGGACAGAAACCATGGCGGAGGCCGAATATCTGGTCGGCTTTGTGGATATGCTCGTCAAGGATGAGCTCTACGCCATCGCGCCCAAGCTGAAGCTGATCCAGGTTTTGAGTGCGGGGTATGACCGCGCGGATATCGCGGCAGCGCGGCGTGGCGGTGTGCCTTTCGCCAATAATGGCGGGGCGAATTCCACAGCGGTTTCTGAACATGCTGTGCTGCTGATGTTGGCCGTTTCGCGGCAATTGATCCGCCAGCATGTGAATGTCGCCGCCGGCCGTTGGCGCGGTAATCAAACGCCGAAGCTGTATGAATTGCGCGGTCGCACCCTTGGCATTGTAGGGCTTGGCACCATCGGCAAAAAGACCGCGCGGTTGGCGCAGGCCTTCGGCATGAATGTGCATTACTATGATATCGCGAGGCTCCGCGAAGAAACCGAGGATGCGCTGAATGTGCGTTTCCGGCTATATCGGGAATTGCTGCGGACGTCCGATATCGTCTCGCTCCATGTGCCGCTCAATGCCAGCACCAAGGGGTTGTTGGGCGAAGCTGAATTGGCGCTGATGAAGCCCATCGCCTTCCTGATCAATACCAGCCGTGGGCCTGTGGTGGATGAGGCGGCGCTTTGTCGCGCGTTGTCATCCGGACAAATTGCGGGTGCCGGGCTTGATGTGTTTGATCAGGAACCGCCGCCGCCCGATAATCCGTTATTTGGCCTGGATAATGTCGTGCTGACCGCGCATATGGCCGGCCCCACGCAGGACAGCAATATAGCCCGTCTGCGCAATGCTTTTGACAATGTGCAGCGCGCAGCGCGCGGTGAGGCGCCGCTTTGGGTCATTCCGGAATTGAACGAATAGGAACGCCGATCATGTCGTCTGAAACCATCACACGCGCGATTGAAAAACTGGTCAGCGTGCACAAGGGCGGCGCGCCCATTGCCAATCTGGGTGATGCCGCACCAGGCAGTGAGGCGGAGGTCTTCGCCATTCAACGCGGTGTGCTGACAGCGCTTGGCGGCACCATTGGCGGCTGGAAATGTGCGACCCCTCCTGGAAAGCCGACCAATTTCGGCATCATGGCCGCCAGCGGCGCGCGGCAATCAGGCGGGCGTTGGGGGCTGGCGAACACGCGCCCTATTGGCCTGGAAACCGAAGTCGCCTTTCGCCTGAAGCGCGATCTGCCGCCGCGCGGCAGCGCCTATAGCCACGAAGAAGTGCTTGATGCGATAGACGCTGCCTACCCGCTGCTTGAATTGGTGCAATCGCGCTATGCGGATAACAAGATCGTGGCGCCTGCTGAGGGCATGGCCGATAACGTCGCGCATCTTGGCTATGTGGTGGGTTCGGACGTCGCGGATTGGCGGCGCTTCGATCTGCCCAATCTCGCCGTGCGGCAATCCTATGCGGGCGGGGTGCAGGTGGACCAGAAGGGCGGGAATCCCTCGGGCGATCCCGTGCTGCCTTTGGTATGGCTCACCAATCATCTGCATGGGCTTGGCGAGCATTTGCGCGCCGGCCAAGTGGTGACGACCGGCACCTATACGGGCTGCATTTTTGTCCCGCCCGGCCAGCGCGTGCAGGCCGGGTTTGCAGGGTTTGGTGAGATCAGCTTCGATCTCACCTGAACACCGCTACAATCCAAGCTTGCCGGCAACACCCAATTCGCCGGCGAGCTTGGTCAATACCTCAATCGTCTTATCTTCGATCTCAATGCCATTGGCGCGGCGGTCTGCTTCGCACATCGCTTCAAGCTCACCAGGATAGAAAACACCTTGGCTGCCTTCAGCGGGCGGTGTGTCCTTCAGATAGCGCGCGAAATCCGCGACTTCCTGTTTGAATTGCGCCAATGGGCGGAAGGCATCCACCTTGAAAACCGCCATGAAGCAGCCGTCATTATGCCTGCCCGTGGGTTCAACACCAAAGCCAAGCCCGGTCAGCAAACCGCAGAGAATTTCCACCATCGCAGCCAGCCCAAAACCCTTATAGCCTTCCGTGCCGCCCAATGGCAGCAGCGCACCGCCCTTCTTCAATTGCGAAGGATCACGCGTGGGCTTGCCATCTGCGCCAATCACCCAACCATCCGGCACCTCCTGCCCGCGTGCTTGCGCGAGAAACACCTTGCCGGCGGCAGCGGCTGATGTTGCCATATCCAGCACAAAGGGCCCGGCCAAATCTGATGGCACCGCAATGGAAATCGGGTTTGTGCCAAGTCGCGCTTCACGTCCGCCGAAAGGTGCAACCGCCTTCGGTGAACGCCCGGAATCAGCGGTGCATATCCCGATCATGCCAGCTTCAGCGGCCATGAGCGGATAACTCGCGAGCCGGCCGATATGGCCCTGCCGAAACACAGTCGCAGCGGCGACATTGGATTTCTGCGCCTTTTCGATGGTATAGCGCATGGCCTTTTCATTGGCGACGTAACCAAAGCCCCAATGCCCATCAATCACCGAGGTCGTCGCGGATTCCTGCACAATCTTCCAGGGCGCACCGGGCACGATATGCCCCACCTTGATTCTTTCGATATAGCCCGGGATCATGATGATCCCATGTGAATCATGGCCCACCAGATTGGCGCTGGTGCAATGCCGCGCGACGGTTTCCGCCTCATCCGCCGGCGCGCCGGCAGCGATCAGAAGTGTGCGGCCAATTTCTTTGACGCGATCAGCACTGAGTTTCGGCATGGTATCCCCCTTTTCACTCTTGTAACATCAATCGGGCTTGATTCCGCTGGCACGCACAACTTCGCCCCAGCGTACCCAATCTTCCCGGATCACCTTGGCGTAATGCTCGCGCGTGCCACCCACCGGCGTGGCGCCAAAGCTGCGCACACGGTCCGCGACATCGGGCTGACGCAAAATGGCGTCGAGTTCTTGTGATAGCCGGTCCAAAATGGGTTCAGGTACACCGCGCGGCGCCATGATGCCGCCCCAGAAGGTCACGTCATAACCAGGCACGGTTTCGGCGAATGTTGGCACGTCGGGATAGGTTGGAGAGCGTTCCGCGCTGTTAATTGCAATCGGGCGAATGGTGCCGGCTTCAATCAATGCGCGTGTTGCGAATAGTGAATCACTCGCCAATTCCACATCGCCGCGCACCAGCGCCGTGAGGGATGGATTATTGCCGTTATAGGGCACCATCGTCAGTTCGATGCCCACTTGCTGCATAAGCATCACCAGCGAGAGATGATTCACGCCACCGCTGCCAGGGTGGGATATCGTCAGCCTGCCTTGGCGCTGCTTTGCCAATTCAATTACCTGCGGCAGGGTGCGCGCCGGAAAATTACTGCGCGATACCAGCAGCAAGGGTGATGATTGCGCCATGGAAACCGCGGAAAACGCCTGGGTTAGATCAAGCCCCGCAGCGCGATTGACCAAAAGCGTAATCAGCGTGGAAGAAGACGCAAACAGATAAGTGTAACCATCCGCGGGTTGCCGCGCGACATGTTCCGCCGCCAGCAAAGTTCCGGCACCGGGGCGATTTTCAACCACGAAAGTGCTGCCTGGAATACGTTCACCCAGCTTGGCGGCAAGCAGGCGCGCCATGATGTCATTGGCGCCACCGGCGGCGAAGCCCACCAGAATACGCACCTGGCGCGCGGGCCAGGCTTGCGCATGGGCACGGCTTGCAAGCGCGCCAATCAGCGCGGGCGCAGCCAGCAAAGCGCTGCGGCGATGAATGCCTGTCATGGCGCTGTCTCCTCTGGTGTGTTTTCTTGCCGTAAGGCTAAGCCCGCTGCCCCGTGCCCGGCAAGCCTCGGTCCGCAAGGCTTGAAAGCATCGCTGCTTCGGATCAGGCTGCCACCACGAAAGCCGAAAGGGTGTGCCACATGACCAATCTACCAAATGCCGATGCCGCAACGTGCGCCTGGTTTGATGCCTGGCTGGATCGCTTTGCCGGTTATGTTCGGGAAGTTGACTATGCCTCCGCGCGGCCACTATTCCACCCTGATGTGCTGGCTTTTGGGACACATCGTGATGTGATTCCAGGTCTTGCTGCCTGGCAGGCGACGCAATGGGATAATGTCTGGCCGAAGACAGAAGATTTTCGCTTCACGCTTTCGGAAACCCATGTGTTGGCATCTGATGATAAATCCATGGTCGTGGTTGTCGCACCCTGGACCAGTACGGGCTTTCACCCGGATGGCTCACGCTTTGACAGGCCCGGACGCGCCACCATGATTTTCCATGGCAAACCTGATGCGTGGCTATGTGTACATTCGCATATGTCGCTCAATCGCGGAGTGCCGCAAGCAAGCCATGCCAATCGCCCGGTAAAGGCGCCCTAAATTCGCCGTTTTGGATACGCAAGGACCCAAGGCCGCATTTGACTGAGCCAAGCCCATGCGTCGTACCAGCCTCGCCCTTACGTTGATTGCCCCTGCGGCGTTTGCAGCGGAAATGCCGATCCGCGGGGTCACGCTTTCCTCTGCCGGCATTGCGCAAATTGAACGCGCCGGCGAAGTGGCGGCGAATGCGCCTGTGGTATTTCGCGCGCCACTCGGCGATGTGGATGATCTGTTGCGATCCCTGCTCATTCTTGATCCTGCCGGGCGCGTTGAAGGCCTCAGCCTGCCAGCGCGGGATTTGTTGAATGAGGCTTTTCGCGGCCTGCCGCTTCGTCCCGCCGATTTCGAAAATCGCGCGAGCCTACTCAATGCGCTCCGCGGTCAGGAAGCCGAAGCTGCCGATGCGCGCGGGCGTATTGCGACAGCCACTGAAACCGATGCCGGCCTGCATCTTTCGCTGATCTGGCTGCGCGGGTTGCTTTCGGTGCTGCTGAAATCGGGCGATGAGGTCACGCTGACCGACCCCGCACTTGCCGCCCGCGTCGCACGCGCGGCAGAGGCACTGGCGGCGGCGCGCAGCGATGATGAAAGGCGCACCGAAATCCGCCTGAGGTCTGATCGCGCGCGCCAGGTGGCAGTGATTTATATTGTCGGCGCGCCGCTGTGGAAGCCATCCTATCGGCTGGTGGCGCCGCCGCTTGGCGCAACGGGCGGGCAGGCGCGGCTGATGGGCTGGGCCGTGGTGGAAAATGCCTCGGGCAGTGATTGGGAAGGCGTGCGGATTTCGCTGGTGTCGGATAATGCTGCGGCGTTTCGCCAGCCGATCTTTGAACCCATCACCGCGCCGCGCCCTGAATTGCCGGTGCGCATTGCGGAAGCCATTCGCGTACGGCCCGATACTGGCGCGATGCCACGCATGCCGGCCGCTGCGTCCATGATGGCACCGCCGGCTGCTGCACCTCCGCCAAGCATGAATGACCTGATAAATGCGCCCACAGTATCGGCTGCGCCTGCACCCGCGCCGGCGCCGGCCCCTGCGCCGCTCGCCGTGAATGTCGCGACTCAGGTTGCTGCTGGGCGCGTCGCCTTCACCCTGGAACGGCCCGTGACGCTCCGCAGTGGTGAAACAGCGAATCTGCCGTCCCTTGATGTGAGCCTACCGGCGGAACGGGTCTGGTGGGTTCAAAACCTATGGGCTGCGCGCCCACTTCAGGCGCTGCGCTTCAGCAATACCTCCAACCACGTGCTGCCGGATGGGCTGGCGACGGTATTTGATGGTGACGGCGCACCGAGCTTTCTGGGTGATGCGGAATTACGCGCGCTATCGCCTGGCGATCAACGCCTGATCGCTTTCGCGCACGATCGTGATGTCTGCCTTTCGAGCCAAACTGTCGATCAGTTTGAACTGACACGTTTCAACCTGCGACGCGGCTTCATGACCTTTACGTTGAAGACGATTGACGAAACTGTGGTGACGATTGATCCGCGCGGCGCAAGCGGCGTGATGGTGATTGACCTGCCGCGCCGGCCTGGCGCCACACCGCGTTTCCAAGTAGCGGCAGAGAGTGATTTTGGTTTGCGTTTTGAGACACAATTGGAAGCCACACCGAAAACCATACGGCTCGGCTTTGAGCGGACGGGGAGCCAGGACGTAGCACTCTGGGATCAGGGGCTTGGCGGTCCCAACTTGCTGCAAGCCGCGCAGTTTGATCTGGAAGCCTCGGTCCGCCGCGTCCCAGGCGGGCCGGGTTCGGTTCAGCGCTTGCAGGAAGCCTTGAATCGTACCGCCGCCGATGTGCCGGGGCGCGAGGCACTCGCCGCCACCATCACATCGCTGCAACAAATCCGCCTCTTGCTGGATGCGGCACGCCTGGCAGCACGCGAAGCACGCTCAGCCGATCAGGCGCTGACACGTGCCCGCCAGGCGGTGGAAGATCGCACCGGCGGGGAACAGCAGGCCGTGCGGCAAAGGTTGAATGCCGCAAGCCGAGAGGCGGAAGCGAAAGGCGCCGCAGCAAGCGGCGCCTTTGAAGCCTGGCAGCGCGCGGTGATCGCGCTGCTGCAACAGGGTGAATGAAGCCCTATTCCGGCTTCACACCCGCCGCGCGTAGCACGGCTGCGCTGCGGGCAAGTTCTTCACGCACATAAGCGCTGAAGGCCGCGATAGACGCGTATTGCGGTTCAATTTCAATGCCGATGTCAACCAGCCGTGGCTTGATGCGTTCCATGGCCGCGTTGAAGGTGACGTTCAGCGCTTCCACAATCCCGCGCGGCGTTTGCGCTGGCGAAAAGGCGCCGATCCAGGCTGCACCCGCCCAGGCCGGCAAGCCGGCTTCAGTGGCGGCCGGAATCTCCGGCAGGCTTGCCACGCGCTGAGACCCGGAAATGGAAATCGGGCGCACTGTGCCGGCGCGGATATGGGACGTGGCGGAAGCCGTTGGGTCCACCGCCATATGGGCTTCGCCTGAAATCACCGCGGCCATGGCAGGGCCGCCGCCGCGATACTGGACCATCTGCATTTCCACATCCGGCAGCGCCGCGCGGAAGACTTCGGAAGTCAAATGATTGGCGCTGCCAATGCCGGCCGAGGCAAAATTGATCTTTCCCGAATTGGCGCGCAGCCACACAATCAGGGAACGCATATCGGTCGCCGGGATACTGCGGTTGATGACCAGCACCTGCGGAATGCGGCCCAGATGCGCCACGGGGGCAAAATCCGCAATCGGATCAAAGGGCATGCGCGCCACGAGGCTTGGTGCGATCACATGCGCATTGGAATGGATCATGATGGTATAGCCATCCGCTGCGGATTTGGCCGCCGCTTCAGAACCAATCAACCCGGCAGCACCGCCGGCGCGGTTTTCGATCACGATATTCTGCCCGAGCATCTGCGAAGCTGCATCTGAAACCAGCCGCGCCACCACATCGGTCGCTCCGCCAGGGGCAAAGGGCACAATCACGCGCATTGGCCGATCCGGCCGCCAAGCCCCCTGGGCGCGGGCCGAAGCCAGGGCAGGTGTGGAGAGCGCAAGCGCCACAGCGGCGCGACGGGTGATTTGCATGAAATGACGTCCTTCCCGGTTGGAATGCTTCCCTGGATCCGGGCTTATACAGATTTTCCGCCATGGTGCGATGGATCATCCGCGATGGGCGGGTTATGCGTCATCCCAGGAAGGATCGCACTCATGATAACTGCTGCCGAAGCCCTGATTGAATTCCTCGCGGCCCAGGGCATTGACCGGGCCTTTTGCGTGCCCGGCGAAAGCTATATCGCGCTCCTTGATGCGCTGCATGCCCATCCGCGCATGGATTTGGTCACTTGCCGCAGTGAAGGCGGCGCCGGCTTCATGGCCGTGGCCGATGGCAAAATGACCGGCAAGCCCGGCGTGGTGCTGGTCTCACGCGGGCCCGGCGCCTGCAATGCCTCCATCGCGCTGCATACGGCGGAACAGGATGCGGTGCCGATGATCCTGCTGATTGGGCAGGTGGAAAAGCGCGATTTGCGCCGCAATGCCTTCCAGGAAATTGACTATGCCCGCATGTTCGGCGGCATCGCGAAATGGGTAGGCGAGGCAACCAGCGCGGATCAGGTGCCGGAATTGATCGCGCGCGCCTATGCCATGGCGATGCAGGGCGTGCCGGGGCCGGTGGTGCTCAGCCTGCCGGAAGATGTGCTGGCGGAACCCTGCGCAGCCGCCATCCCGCCCGCCACCATCGCCGCGCCCGCGCAACCCGCCCCCGCCGATGTTGCGCGGCTGGCTTCCATGCTGCGCGGCGCGGAACGCCCGATCATCCTGGCCGGCCACGCGATTGACACGCCGGGTGGGCGCGAAGCGCTGCTGAGCTTTGCGGAGGCCTGGCAGACCCCCGTTGCCGTTTCCTTCCGCCGGCAGGATCTTTTCCCGAATGATCACGCGCTTTACGCGGGTGATCTTGGCCTCAGAAACCCGGATGCGCAGCGCGCCGCCTTTGCCGATGCGGATCTGGTGGTGGCACTGGGTACGCGGCTGACAGATATCACCACGCAGGGCTGGATTTGGCCCGCGCCCGGTCAGCGGCTTGCACATATCTGCGTGGAACCGCGTTTCCTTGGCTGGCATTTCCCCGCCGAGCTTGCGGTGGCCGCCGATGCGCGCGCCGTGCTGGCCGCGCTTGGCGCGGAAAAGCCAGGCGCCCCTGCTGCGCGTGGAGCCTGGGCGAAGAAGTTGCGCGATCTGCAAACCGCTGACGCCCAAATAGCGGCAACCACGCATAATGACGGCGTCGCCTTTGCGCGTATCGCGAAGCTGATTGGCGAAATCGCCGCACCGGATGCGATGATTGCGCTGGATGCCGGCACCTTTGGTGCTCCCTTCTATCGCAAGATCGCCTGGGTTTCGCCGCGTCGGCTATTGGCGCCGGTTTCGGGCGCCATGGGTTTTGGCGTGCCCGCCGGCGTGGCGGCGGCGCTGCGCCATCCTGATCGGCAGGTGATTGCGCTGGTCGGTGATGGCGGCGCACTCATGACAGGCGGGGAATTCGCGGTGGCGGTGGCGCGAGGTGTCCCGCTCAAGATGATCCTGTCGGATAATGGTTCCTATGCGTCCATCCGCATCCATCAGGAACGTGCGCATCCGGGGCGTGTGAGTGGCACCAGCCTGGAAAACCCGGATTTAGCCGCCTGGTGCGCGGCGTTTCGCGTGCCGGTAACGCGCATTGAAACGGATGCGGATATGCCGAAGCTGGCTGAGGCTCTCGCGGCACCTGGCCCGGCGGCGATCCATGTGCGTACCTCCTTGCAGGCAGTACTGCCAAAGTAAGCTTGATCGCCAGAGGCGTGATCCGGCTCGGCGGATCACGCGCCACGGGCTGTTGGAAGGCCCTACAGTTTTTCGACCTGGCCGTATTCCAGATCCACCGGGGTTGAGCGACCAAAGATGGAAACGCTCACCTTCAGGCGGCCCTTTTCCTCATCCACTTCCTCAACCACGCCATTGAAGGACGTGAAGGGGCCATCAGCCACACGTACCTGCTCACCAACCTCATAAACCACGGCCGGCCTACGGGGCTTGTCCACGCCTTCCTGCATCTGCTTCAGCAAACGCTCCGCCTCAGACGCTGGCACCGGCTGCGGCCTGTTGCGCGCACCTAGAAAGCCGGTGACTTTCGGCGTGTCCTTAACCAAATGCCAAGCATCATCAGTCATTTCCATCTTCACCAGCACATAGCCAGGGAAGAATTTGCGGTCCGTATCCACCTTCTGGCCACGCCGCACCTCAACCACCTGCTCGGTCGGCACCAGCACTTCGTCGAACTTGTCGGCCAGGCCCTTCTGCGCAGCCTGCTGCTTGATCTGCTCGGCGATCTTGCGCTCGAAGCCAGAATAGACATGCACGACATACCACTTCTTCTCGGCCACGGTGCCGTACCTCCTTAAAACCTACTCAGCCGATACCAAAGACCAGCCGCATGGCCAACTGGATCAGCTGGTCAACAACCAGGAAGAAAATCGCGGCCAAGGTCGAAAGCCCCAGCACCAGCCCCGTGGTGATGAGGGTCTCCTTCCGCGAAGGCCAGGTCACCCTGGAGGCTTCCTGACGGACTTCCCGAACAAATTGCGCGGGATCGAGCTTGGCCAATGTCACTTCCCCTGAAAAACATCACCGGGCGGCAGCCCTGACAGCCCCCACCCGGAGAAAACAACCCAAACTTGGCAGGGGTGGAGGGTCTCGAACCCCCAACCTCCGGTTTTGGAGACCGGCGCTCTAGCCAATTGAGCTACACCCCTAAACACAGCCCGGAACAACACCCTAACCGCGCAAACCAAAGGCGGAAAGGCCGAAACCTCTCCACCCCCAAGCTTTCTTACGCCGTGATCTTCGCGACAACGCCGGCGCCGACGGTGCGGCCACCTTCACGAATGGCGAAGCGCAAGCCTTCATCCATCGCGATCGGCGCAATCAGCTCAACATCCATCGACACATTGTCACCCGGCATCACCATCTCAACGCCTTCCGGCAGAGCCACAACACCCGTCACATCCGTCGTGCGGAAGTAGAATTGCGGACGATAATTGGTGAAGAACGGCGTGTGACGCCCACCTTCTTCCTTCGTCAGCACATAGGCTTCCGCCTTGAACTTCGTGTGCGGCGTAATGGAGCCAGGCGCGGCCAGAACCTGGCCACGTTCCACATCCTCACGCTTCGTGCCACGCAGCAGCGCGCCGATATTGTCGCCCGCCTGACCCTGATCGAGCAGCTTGCGGAACATCTCAACGCCGGTCACCGTCGTCTTCACCGTGGCCTTCAGGCCGATGATTTCAACTTCCTCGCCCACGCGCACAATCCCGCGCTCCACACGACCCGTCACCACCGTGCCGCGACCAGAGATCGAAAACACGTCTTCGATTGGCATCAGGAAGGGGCGATCAATCGGGCGCTCCGGCTGCGGAATATACGCATCAACCGCTTCCATCAGCTTCAGGATCGCCTGCTCACCCTTTTCAGGATCACGGTCTTCGAGCGCACACAGCGCCGAGCCGTGGATGATGGGGATGTCATCGCCCGGGAATTGGTAGCTGCTCAGCAGCTCACGCACTTCCATTTCAACGAGTTCGAGCAGATCAGGATCCGCCATATCAACCTTGTTGAGGAAGACCACCAGCGCCGGCACGCCAACCTGGCGCGCGAGCAGGATGTGCTCACGCGTTTGCGGCATGGGACCGTCGGCGGCAGACACCACCAGGATCGCGCCATCCATCTGCGCCGCGCCTGTGATCATGTTCTTCACGTAGTCGGCGTGGCCGGGGCAATCCACATGCGCGTAGTGACGCTTCGCGGTTTCATATTCCACATGCGCCGTGGAAATCGTGATGCCGCGCGCGCGTTCTTCCGGCGCCTTGTCAATCTGATCATAGGCCGTGAAGGTCGCCCCACCCGCCTTCGCCAGAACCTTGGTAATCGCCGCCGTCAGCGACGTCTTGCCATGGTCCACGTGCCCGATCGTCCCGATGTTGCAATGCGGCTTGTTCCGCTCAAATTTCGCCTTGGCCATGGCCTTTTCCCGCTACCCTCATTGAACCGTTCACGAAACAACCCCGCACGCCCGCTGGAGCGGGTGACGGGAATCGAACCCGCACAACCAGCTTGGAAGGCTGGGGCTCTACCATTGAGCTACACCCGCGCCGAAGCGCTGTTCCCAACCCCCCTGCCCGTGCCTTGACGAACGCCAAAACCGACGAGGGCTGATATGGAGGGGGTTGGATTCGAACCAACGTAGGCGCAAGCCAACGGATTTACAGTCCGTCCCCTTTAGCCACTCGGGCACCCCTCCAAAGCCGCTCGCCCGTAACCGGGGCTGATGGGAGCGGGCGGACTATCCGCATTGATGGTTTCCTGTCAACGGATGGGGCGGAAAAAGCCCTAAGGTTTTCAATCTGGCGCGCCCGGCGCATCATGGCCGGGATGCAACGCCCCCCGAAGCGGCCCCCTGGCCGCGCCCGCCCGCAAGGCCCCGCCCCGCAATCGCCCACGCGCCGCCCGCGCTTTGAGGATAAGGCCGAAGCGCCGCGCGCGCACCGCAGCGCCCCAGGCCGCTTCCAGGAGCAGCAGGCTCCGCCACCCCGTGGCCGCCGCGTGGCTGGCCCCGCGCCGATGGAAGCCGAGGGGCCCGCCCCACCACGCCCCGGCGCTGGCGCGGGTTCCGGCGCCTTTTGGCTGTATGGCGAACACGCGGTGGCTTCCGCCATTCGCAACCCGCGCCGCAAGACCCGCCGGCTGCTGGTGACGGAAGACGCCGAGAAAAGCCTGCGGGCTGCGCTGAACCGCCCCTGGCGCCTGCCGCCGGAACGCATTGAACGCCAGCGCTTTGGCACCTTCCTGACCGAAGATGCCGTGCATCAGGGTGTCGCGCTGCTGGTGGAACCTTTGGAACCCGTCGCCCTGGAAGACGCCATCGCCGCATCCGATAGACCGGTGCTGCTGCTGGATCAGGTGACTGACCCGCGCAATGTGGGGGCGATTCTCCGCTCGGCGGCGGCTTTCGGCGCGGCCTGTGTGGTGCTGCAGGATCGCCATGCCCCGCCTGAGACCGGCGCGCTTGCCCGCGCAGCCTCCGGCGCCTTGGATATCGTGCCGGTGGTGCGGGAGGTGAATTTGTCCCGCGCCATTGCCAGCCTGCAAAAGGCCGGTTTTTGGGTGATGGGGTTGGCCGGGGATGCAACGCGAACCCTAGCTGAAGCCTGCCCCAAGGATCGCCGTGTCGCGCTGGTGCTGGGCGCGGAAGATACGGGCCTCAGGCGCCTGCAACGCGAAACCTGTGATGAGCTGGTGCGCCTGCCGATCACGCAAGCGATAGAAAGCCTGAATGTCGCAGCGGCAGCGGCAGTCGCACTCTATGAAGTGGTGCGCGAGGGCTGAGGGGAAATCGGGGGAGCCGCCTCCCCCGATCTGAACTCACTTCTCTTTCGCCGAGATGATGGCGCCGGAAAGGCTTTCCGGAATCCGCTGCGTCCAGCGCCTGCAATCCACTTGCGTCACGAAATCGAGCACCGCGCGATTAAACGCATCCGGGTCTTCCAGATTCATGGTGTGGCCGCATTTCGGCATCACCAGAAGCGCGCTGCTCATGATGCTGCGCTTCAGGAAGAGCGATGGTTCCAGCGTGGGGTCATCCTCATCGCCGGCGATCACCAGCGTCGGCACCTTCATCTGCTTGAAGCCGACTTCCAGATCGAACAGTGATGGCCGTTCGCGCTGCACGCCTTGCATGGTCAGCGCCGATCCCTCGGTTGAATGTTCCGCAAGCTGGGACTGAAATTCCTTGAAGCCGCGCGGGTCTTTTTCCTCAAACACCAGGCGCGTCGGACCGCGCGAATAGACATTCGCCATCTTGTCCATGCCTTCCGCACGGATACGCGCGGCGGTGGCATCCACCTCGGCCCGGAATTGGTCGCGCTTGCCGGGGGCAGCGCCATAGCCAACGCCGGCGGCCACCAGGCTGCGCGCCAATTGCGGATGCCTGAGGCCCAGATGTAGCGTTGCAAAGGCGCCCATGGAAAGCCCGACCACATGCGCGGGCGCGAGGTTGAGCCCCTTGATCACGGCGGCAATGTCATCCGTCGCGCGGTCCTGGCTATAGGAGCCAACGGTATTCGGCACCGCAGATGGCGGATAGCCGCGCGCATTGAACACCACGCAGCGATAGCGGCGGGAGAAGAAGCGCATTTGCAGCTCCCAGGAACGGGAATCGCCCGCGAATTCATGGACGAAGACCATCGGCGTGCCGCTGCCGGCTTCTTCGTAATGCAGGTCAACACCATCATCGGTGCGCAAAATGGGCATGGGATCATCCGGTCACGGGTTGCGATTGGCCGCAGAATGGGCGCCGTTTTCTGCCCCGTCCAGCGCTTGACAGGGCGGGGGGCAAGGCGCATTTGCAAAGAGGACCATGATGGTCCGGATTGCAGGAGGTTTGCCAGGTGCTGCGGCTTTCAAAGCTGACCGATTACGCCGTCGTGGTGCTGACGCGGCTGGATGACGCAAAGGGAGGCGGCGTGCTGACCGCGCCTGGGCTGGCCGGCGCCACTGGCCTCGCTGAGCCCACAGTCGCCAAGGTCTTGAAAATCCTCGCCCATGCCGGGCTTGTGGAAGGCAGGCGCGGCGCACTGGGGGGCTATCGCCTGACCCGCCCTCTGGCCGATATGCCGCTGATTGAGGTGATCACCGCCATGGATGGCCCCATCGCGCTAACCGCCTGCGTGGATAATTCCTTCGGCGTCTGTGAATCCGAAAGCGCCTGCCCCGTGCGCGGGCGCTGGGACCCGGTGAATGAGGCGATACGTCGCGCGCTCTCCGGGATTTCCATTGCCGATCTGGCCGGCCCGCCCGCTGTGGTGCCGCATCCTGAGCCCGCTTCCCCAATTTTTGCTGGATAGAGCATAACCATGCCCGCCGTCACCGAGACCATCGAAACCGTCCAGGCCGTCACTGAGTCCACTTACAAGTGGGGGTTCGAGACGGATATTGACATGGAATTCGCCCCCAAGGGGCTTTCCGAAGACATTGTGCGTTTCATCAGCGCCAAAAAGGAAGAACCGGCCTGGTTGCTGGAATGGCGGCTGCGTGCCTTTGCTGCCTGGCAGAAGATGGAAGAACCGCGCTGGCCGGCAGTGAAATATCCGCCGATTGATTACCAGGATGCCTATTACTACGCGGCACCGACGCAGAAGGTGGCGCCGAAGTCCTTGGATGAGGTGGATCCGGAACTGCTGCGCACCTATGAAAAGCTTGGCATTCCGCTGCGGGAACAGGCGATTTTGGCCGGCGTTGAAGGTGCGGGCGAAAGCCCTGCCGAAGGGCGCATGCCCATCGCGGTGGATGCGGTGTTTGACAGTGTTTCGGTCGCGACCACCTTCAAGGATCGGCTGGGAAAAGATGGCATCATCTTCTGCCCGATCAGTGAGGCAGTGAAGACGCATCCCGATTTGGTACAAAAATACCTCGGCTCCGTTGTGCCGCAGGGCGATAATTTCTTCGCTGCTTTGAATAGCGCTGTCTTCACCGATGGCAGCTTTGTTTATATCCCAAAGGGCGTGCGCTGTCCGATGGAGCTTTCCACCTATTTTCGCATCAATGCCAAAAGCACCGGGCAGTTTGAACGCACCTTGATCATTGCCGATGAAGGGTCTTACGTTTCCTATCTGGAGGGCTGCACCGCCCCGATGCGCGATGAAAACCAGCTGCATGCGGCAGTGGTGGAACTGGTGGCGATGGATGATGCCACTATCAAATATAGTACGGTGCAGAATTGGTATCCCGGCGATGCCGAGGGCAAGGGCGGCATCTACAATTTCGTGACCAAGCGCGGCGCCTGCCGTGGCGCACGATCAAAAATCTCCTGGACGCAGGTGGAAACCGGGTCAGCGATCACCTGGAAATACCCGTCCTGCATCTTGCAGGGCGAAGACAGTGTTGGCGAATTCTATTCAGTGGCCATCACCAATAACTACCAGCAGGCCGATACCGGAACCAAGATGTTCCATATCGGGCCGCGCACCAAATCCACCATTGTCTCCAAGGGCATCAGCGCCGGGCATGGGCAGAATACCTATCGCGGCCTGGTGCGGATTGGCGCCAAGGCGACGGAGGCGCGTAATTTTACGCAATGCGATAGCCTGCTGATTGGTGACCTTTGTGGCGCGCATACCGTGCCCTATATCGAAAACCGCTGCCTGAGTGCCAAGGTGGAACATGAAGCGACCACCAGCAGGATCGCCGAGGATCAGCTGTTCTATTGCCGCCAGCGCGGGTTGTCGCAGGAAGATGCGGTGGGGCTGATCGTGAATGGCTTCTGCCGCGAAGTGCTCAAGGAATTGCCGATGGAATTCGCGGTGGAGGCGCAAAAACTGTTGCAAATCTCGCTCGAAGGGAGCGTTGGGTAATGTTGGAAATCAAGGGACTGACCGCTGAGGTTGATGGCAGGCCCATTCTGAAGGGCATTGATCTGGTGGTGCCGCAGGGTGAAGTGCATGCCATTATGGGCCCGAACGGGTCCGGAAAATCAACGCTGTCCTATGTAATCTCGGGTCGTGATGGCTATGAGGGTACGGGCGGTGAGGCACTTTTCCATCGCCAGGATTTGCTGGCGATGGAGCCGGAAGAACGCGCTGCCGCCGGTGTGTTTCTGGCCTTTCAATACCCGGTGGAATTACCTGGTGTTGGCAATGCGACTTTTATGCGCACTGCCTTGAATGCCATTCGCCGCGCCAAGGGCGAGAGTGAATTGGACGCCATGCAATTCCTGAAGCTGGCACGCGAACGCATGAAGGCACTTTCGATGAATGACGAAATGCTGAAACGCGGTGTGAATGTCGGCTTTTCAGGCGGCGAGAAGAAGCGCAATGAAATCCTGCAAATGGCACTACTGCAACCGAAGCTCGCCATTCTGGATGAAACCGATAGCGGCCTTGATATTGATGCGCTGAAGATCGTCTCCGAAGGTGTCAATGCCATGCGTGGGCCGAATTTCTCCGCCCTGGTCATTACGCATTATCAGCGGTTGCTCGATTACATCGTGCCGGATCGTGTGCATGTGCTGATGGGCGGGCGCATTGTACGCTCGGGCGGGCCGGAATTGGCGAAGGAGCTGGAAGCGCAGGGTTACGGCGCCATCCAGGCGGCGGCGTGACAGCGGCAGTCCAAACCGGCGCGGCAGGGTTCCTGGCGCGCTATCAGGCCCTTAAGGATCATCTGCCGGGTGCGCGGGTCAAGTGGCTTGCCGCGTTGCGCGCTGATGCGGCGGCGCATGTCGCGGCGCGTGGCTTTCCGACGCGGCGTGTGGAGGCCTGGAAATACACGGACCTTTCACCCGTGGCGCAGGCCGGGTTTGCCGAGCCTCTGACAGCTGTTGCTGGCGCGCTGGCACTACCCAAGCCGCGCGCAGCGGCGCGGGCCGTGTTTGTGGATGGGCGGTTTCGCGCTGATCTTTCGGCGCTGAATGGGCTCGCCTATCGCGTGGCTTCGGTGGCTCAGCATTTGCCGGAATTGGAAGGCCGTTTGGGGACGTTGGCGCCCTTGGCCGATCACCCCATGAACGCCTTGAATACGCTGATGTTTGAAGATGGCCTGGTTGTGGATGTGCCGGCGGGCAAGGATGCCGGGCATTTGGAATTGCTTTCCATTGCGGTTGATCCCGGCCGGCCCTTTGCCTTTCATCCGCGCCATATCCTCCGCATCGGTGCGGGTGCCAGATTGTCTCTACTGGAAACGGCGCTGGGTGGCTCGGCGCAATATCTGCATAATCCGGTGTTTGAGATTGACCTGGCCGAAGCTGCGGTGCTGATGCACGGGCGCGCGCAACAGGAAGGCGATGGCGCCTTTCATCTTTCCGTGATCCATGCGCGTATCGCCGCTGAAGCACGCTACGACACCATGGCGGTTTCTGCCGGCGCCAGGCTGGCGCGCATGGAAATTCATGCGGCGCTGACAGGCCCCAAGGCATCCTGCCACATGAATACCGCGCAATTGGCCGCAGGCCGCGCGCTGGTGGATACCACGACGGCGCTGGATCACGCTGCATCGTATTGCGCCAGCCGCCAAACCTGCAAGACCGTTTTGGCAGGTCAGTCGCGCGGTGTGTTTCAGGGCAAGATCCTGGTTCGCCGCGAAGCGCAGAAGACCGATGGCTATCAGATGAACCAGGCGCTGCTGCTGTCAGGAGAAGCGGAAATGGACAGCAAGCCGCAACTTGAAATCTATGCCGATGATGTGAAGTGCAGCCACGGCGCCACCATTGGCGCCTTGGATGCCGATAGCCTGTTCTATCTTCGCTCCCGCGGCGTGCCGGCGGATCAGGCGCGGTCTATGCTGGTGCAGGCCTTTTTGCATGAAGCTTTTGAAGGGCTCGCAGATGACGTGCTGCATGAAGCGCTGACGGAGGCCGTGGATGGCTGGTGGGCCCGGCATGGGGCAGCCTCGTGAGTTTTGATGTCCAGCGCATCCGGCAGGATTTCCCGATCCTGTCTCAACCACAGCATGGCAAGCCGCTCGTGTTTCTTGACTCCGGGGCGAGTGCGCAGAAGCCGCGCGCAGTCATTGAGGCCATGACGCGCTGCATGGAAACGGCCTATGCTAACGTGCATCGCGGTGCATATCGGCTTTCCGAAGTGGCGACCGATTCTTATGAAGCGGCACGCGGTGCGGTAGCGCGTTTCATCAATGCCCCCGATGCGCGCGAAGTGGTTTTCACGCGCAACAGCACGGAAGCGATCAACCTGGTTGCGCATAGCTGGGGCCGTGGCGTGATGCGCCCGGATCAGGCAGTGCTGATTTCCGAGCTTGAACACCACGCCAATATCGTGCCCTGGCAAATGCTGCGCGATGATCGCGGCAATCCTTTGCGCATCTGCCGCGTGACGGATTCAGGCGAATTGGACATGGAAGACCTGGCCGCGAAGCTCGCTGATGGCAAGGTGGGGCTGGTGGCACTCGCACATATGTCCAATGTGCTGGGCACTGTCACACCAGTTGAACGCGTGGTCGCGCTGGCGCATGCGCATGGCGCGAAGGTACTGCTGGATGGATCACAGGCAGTGGTGCATCGGCGTGTGGATGTTGCGGCCATTGGCTGCGATTTCTATTGCTTCACCGGCCATAAGCTGTATGGTCCCACTGGCATTGGTGTGCTGTGGGGCAAGCTTGAACATCTGGATCGCATGCCGCCCTTCCTGGGTGGTGGTGACATGATTGAAAGCGTCGCCCTCGAAAAATCTACCTGGGCTAAGCCGCCCGCGCGGTTTGAAGCCGGCACGCCCGCCATCATTGAAGCGGTTGGGCTGCATGCCGCGATTGATTATGTGATCGCCATCGGCATGTCTGCGATTGAAGCGCATGAACGCGCGCTGGTGGACCACGCTATGCGACGGCTGTCAGACGTGCCTGGGCTTACGCTATTGGGACGCGCGCAGGATCGCGGCGGAGTTTTTGCCTTCTCGCTGGATAACGCCCATCCGCATGATCTTTCCACCTTGCTTGATCGCGCCGGCATTTGCATTCGCGCCGGGCGGCATTGCGCGGAACCCTTGCATACGCGTTTTGGGGTTGAGCAAGGCACCGCACGTGCTTCTTTCGGGCTTTATACCACGCCGGAGGAGGTGGATTACCTCGCCGGTGCGCTGGTGAAAGCGCGGGAGTTCTTCGCATGAGCGGCGGCGATTTCTTCGGCGATTTGCGTGATCTTTATCAGGAAGTGATCCTGGATCATGGCCGCAAGCCGCGTAATTTCCGCCGGTTGGAAGATGCGGACCGCACCGCGCGTGGCGATAACCCCATGTGCGGCGACCGCATGGAGCTGTTTCTGAAAATGACGCCGGATGGGCAGATTGCCGATGCCGCGTTTCAGGGCCGCGGCTGCGCGGTTTCCATGGCGAGTGCATCCCTCATGACCGAGACCGTGCGCGGCAAAACGCCGGACGAGGCGCGGGCGCTGGGCACTGCCTTTCGTGACCTGGCGATGACCGGCCAATGCCAAGCCTGCGCGGCTTCCCTAGAAGATGCGATGGAAAGGCTGACGCCGCTTTCGGGCGTGCATGAATTTCCAAGCCGGGTGAAATGCGCAACACTCGCCTGGCATGCTCTGAACGCTGCCCTTGCCGGCGCGAAGGAGGCGAGCAGTGAGTGAAGATGCCACCAAGACCGGAGCCCTGGTCCATGCCGCCTGGACGCCCGAGGGCGAGATGAAGCCGCCCACGCAGCCGATTTCCGAAGACGCAGTGATCAGCGCCATTTCCACCGTGTTTGACCCGGAAATTCCAGTTGATATCTTTCAACTTGGCCTGATTTACGCTATCGAGATCGCCGATGACGGCAAGGTGAAGGTGGAAATGACGCTAACAACGCCATCCTGCCCTTCCGCGCAGGAATTGCCGAACCAGGTGGAAGAAGCCGTGCGCGGGATTGAAGGCGTTTCCGATGTGCTGGTGGAAGTGGTGTGGGACCCGCCCTGGGATCATTCCCGCATGAGCGAAGATGCGCGACTCGCGCTCAACATGTTTTGAGGTGATGGCATGAATGTGAGCATCGAAGCCAAACCCGCTCGGCGCGCCTTGCCGCCGCTGATGTCCCTCACCGATGGCGCGGCGGAGCGTTTGCGCGCGCTTTACGCCAAGGGCGAACAGGGCAAGTTTCTGCGCATTGCGGTGAATACCAAGGGCTGTTCCGGCCTTGCCTATGATCTTTCCTGGGTGGATGCGCCAAACGTGGGTGATGAGAGCGTCACGGATAAGGGTGTCACGGTGCTGGTAGACCGCAAGGCGACGCTATTCCTGATTGGCACCGTGATGGATTATGAGGTGAAGACCATGTCAGCGGGCTTCACTTTCACCAATCCCAATGAAAAGGGCCGCTGCGGCTGCGGCGAAAGTTTCCACGTCTAACAGCCTGTCAGACCACGCTCGACCAATCCGCCGCAACAAAGCGATAGCCACTGGCCTCCTTTGCCAGATAGCCATTGGCGGGGAAGGGGAAGTGGTAGCCGGTGATGCGGATGCGATCCGTCGCCACCCGGTCATATATGCGGCGGCGCGTGGCTTCCGCGGCGACAGCATCGAAATCGAACACAATGTGGAAATCGGGGCGACGCGCCAGAAGTTCCGGGCGGTTCGTGGTATCGGCGACAAACATCATCTGATCCGCGCCATCGGCGATGTGATAGCAGGTATGGCCAGGGGTATGGCCATGGGCAGCGACGGAACGCACGCCGGGGATCACTTCAGCATCGGGGCCAATGCGGCGTAGCCGCGCGGCATAGGGGGCAAGGCGCCGCGCGCTATTGGCGAAGGTCGCGCGTTGGCCTTCAGGGCTGCGCGTTTCATTGGTGGTATCGCCCCACCAGGCAATCTCCGCCTCCGGTACGATCACCTCCGCATTGGGGAAGGCAGCGGCACCTTCGGCATTCAGCAGGCCATTCACGTGATCACCATGGAAATGGCTCATGACCACGCGGGTCACCCGGGCCGGGTCAATGCCGGCGGCGCGCATGTTGGCAATCATGCGTCCATTGGTTGCGGTTGGGGCGGTGACGCCATTGCCGCTGTCAAAAACCACCAAATCACGGCCAGTATCGAGGATGGTGACGGTGAAGGGAATGATCAACCGGTCCTGCGGCAGGAAGGCATCACGCAGCACCGCCTGTACCTCCGCCAAGGGCGCGTTACGCACAAAGCCTTCCAAGGGGCGGGCGAAAAAACCATCATGCATAGTGGTGACGGTGAAAGAGCCGACCTTGAAGCGGTAAAAGCCGGGGTTGCCTGCAGCCGGTGTCACAGCAGGTTGCGCATTCGCTGGTTGCAGCGGCATAGGGCTGGCGAGCAATGCGCCACCTATCAGGAAAAGCGATCTGCGGGGTGATTGCATGGGATGTCTCCGGATGTCTAGCGACAGAGGAAATTTATGGGCCGATTACTGACACAGAAGGCGCCGCATTTGAAAGAAATTCGTGCGGCTTTACGCCTGTGGCCAAGCGGCAGAGCCCGCCTGATCGTTCAACCGCCTCGCTCTCTCACAAGAAACTGTACCAAGACGGCAATCGCCGCCAACAGATCGTCGGTTTCCATCGCCTCATGCGGGTTATGGCTGCCGTTTTGATTGCGCACCAGTAGCATCGCGGTCTTCACGCCAGCAGCAGCGAAGTTATTCGCATCATGCGTGCCGGGGCTATGCAAATGCGGCGCGGTGATGCCCCAGCCCGTAGCGGCATCGGCAAGGCGCGCCATAAGCCCAGGGTCCATCAGCCCAGGGGCGGCGCTGCTGCGCTTGCCAAGCGTGATCCTCACCCGCCGGCGTGCTGCCACATCCGCAACAATCTCCTGCAGCTTGGCTTCAAGTACCACCAGATGCGCCGCGTCATAGGCGCGCAGATCAAGGCTCAATTCAAAATCGCCTGAAACAGCAGTGAGTGAATGCCGATCCGCCGGCGTATGAAACCGCCCAATGGTTACCGCCATGGGCCGGCCTGCCGCTTCTTCCGCCAGCCAAAGCTTTTCAAGGCATAGCGACAAATCCGCCCCTGCCAGCGCGGCGTCACGCCGAAAGCGATGCGGCAGGCCGGTATGCGCATCCTCACCCGCAATGCGAATGAAGGGATGGCGCAGATTGCCCGGATTGGCGAGGCAAATGGCAATCGGCGCATCCGCCTCAATCAATTGCGGCGCCTGCTCGATATGCACTTCCAAATAAGCACCAATGGCAGCGGACTCACGCAAAGGCTTACCATGTTTCAGCCGCGCTGGATCGCCACCCGCCGCTGCGATGCTTTCCGCCAATGTTTTGCCCGTGCGTGCATGGCTTAATTCCAGCGCGCCTTTTGGCAGGCGCGCCAATAAGCAGCGGCTGCCAATCAGGCCAAGGCCGAACCAGACTGCTTCCTCACACCTGAGCGCCAGCACTTCAATGTCCCGGCACGGCGTGATGCCCGCCGCCTGCAGTGCGGCAACGGCGCCAATGCCAGCAATCACGCCCGCCGCGCCATCGAAATTGCCGCCCTGCACAATACTATCCAAGTGGGAGCCGATGATGATCGGTGGCGCCTCCGGCTTTTCGGCGGTCCAGCGCAGGGAAAGATTGGCGCCGGCATCAATGCTGGCCTGCATGCCAAGTGCCTCACCGGCCTTGCGGATCAGATCATGCGCCTCATTCTCACCGCGCCCATAGGCGTCGCGCGTGATGCCTGGCGGGTCGGTACCAATTGCTGCCATGCCATCAAATAATTGTTGCACCAGCGGCTTTTGCGCCGCAATTGCGTCATCCAATCTCATGCTGCCATGGCCTTTGCATCACTCAACACCATATCGGCGGCTTTCTCGC
Source organism: Alphaproteobacteria bacterium (assembly GCA_016869715.1). Classification (GTDB taxonomy): domain Bacteria; phylum Pseudomonadota; class Alphaproteobacteria; order Acetobacterales; family Acetobacteraceae; genus Neoroseomonas. The sequence continues at coordinate 9,217 of VGDM01000017.1, read as the reverse complement.
CAATCATGATGCAGGGCACGTTTGTATTGCCGGACGTCAGGGCCGGCATGATGGAAGCATCCGCCACGCGCAGCCCGGCCATGCCATGCACTCGTAGCCCTGCGTCCACCACCGCCATCGGGTCATTGCCCATTTTGCAGGTGCCAACAGGATGATAGGTTGTCTCTCCCACCTGCTTCACCCAATCGTTGATGTCCGCATCGCTTTGCCGCGCCGGACCAGGGGCGACTTCGGTCAGCTGCAACGGCGCCATGGCCGGCGCATACATGATGGAGCGTGCGATTTGGATCGCGCGTACCGTCAGCGCCGCATCCACAGGCGCCGAGAGGAAATTGAAATGGATCGCTGGCGGCGCCTTAGGATCAGCCGAGGTGATATGGATCTGCCCCTTGCTTTCAGGGCGCATGACATGGGCGTAGCAGGTCATGCCGGATTGCGTGGCGATGCGCGGGCCATTCGGCCCCGGTTCAGTGAAGGCCGGCACCCAGCCCAGCAAAAGATCAGGCGCTTCCAGCCCTTCCCGCGAGAAGACAAAAGCGCGAATGGGCGCCGCCACTGAACCCAACATGCCCTTGCCGGTCAGCGCATAGCGCAAGGCCTGTTCCACCAGGCCAAGCCCGCGCCCACGATCATTCAGCGTATAGCCCTTGGCGCCCACCGCCCAGCGCGTACGCGGTGCGTAATGGTCACGCAAATTCTCGCCAACGCCGGGCAGCGCATGCAGTGTTTCAATACCCAGCGCCTGCAGGCGTTCCGGCTGACCAATCCCTGACAATTCCAGCAATTGCGGCGAATTGATTGCGCCACCGCTGATGATGATCTCTCGCTCGGCGCGCGCTTCCTGGGCCTGATCACCCTTCCGATAGCGCACGCCAATGCAGCGCTTGCCTTGGAATATCAGTTTCTCCGCCAGCGCCTCAGTTTCGATATGCAGATTGGCGCGGCCACGGATCGGGTCCAGGTAGCAGGTAGCCGTGCTCATGCGCCGCCCACCCGAAATGCTCGCTTGGCTCATGGCAATGCCATCCTGGTGCGCACCATTGTAATCGGGGTTGTAGCGAATGCCGACCTCACCGGCGGCCTTGATCAGCACTTGGAAAATTGCTTCCCGAGGTTCTGGATTCGTCACGCGCAAAGGCCCATCCTTGCCGCGATAGGTGGCGTCGCACTCTCCTTGATAGGTCTCTATCCGCTTGAAGAAGGGCAGCACATCCGCGTAGCTCCAGCCGCGATTGCCCATTTGCGCCCAGGTATCGAAATCCTGCGCCTGGCCACGCACGAAAGCGAGGCCATTGATCGCACTCGACCCGCCCAGAATTCGCCCGCGCGGCACGGGCAGGCGCCTTCCATTCGTGGTGGCTTCCGGTTCTGACGTATAGAGCCAATTCACGGCAGGGTTATTGATCATGCGTGCATAGCCCAAGGGAATGCGCGTCCAGCGATAGCTGGCGGGGCCGGCTTCCAGCAGCAGAATTTTGTTGCGCGGATTAGCCGAAAGGCGATTGGCCACCACCGCACCCGCCGAACCGGCGCCGATGATGATGTAGTCATATTCCAGCATGACCTTCCCCCTTGCTTTCACCCTCATCAACCCATGCAGGTCGCGATTAGGCAAGATGGCCTGGGCTGGACAGCGCCGCAGAATGCGCTTTCCCCTGCGTAAGAAGGAGCCATAGCATGGGTGACACAACACGGCGCATTCGCGCCGCTGGCGGCAAGGCCGAGTGGCTCGGCGTTGATGGCGTGGAGCTTTATGCGCTTTGTGATGGCTATGTGAATATGGAGCTGTCGCGCTTTCCCGATATCAAGCGCGGCATTGGCGATGATCTGGCCATCGCCAATGGGCAAGACCTGAACGACATGAAGGTTTCAGTGAATGCCTTTCTACTACGCCATGGAAAATGGCTTTGCCTGGTTGACGCGGGCGATGGCATTTGGCGCGGCTATTCCGGTTTCGCAATGCGGTTGAGGCTGCCGCGCAGCCGATCAAGCAGGCGAAAAAGCTGCACACATTCCTCGGTCGAGAGATCGGCGAGCGCCGCCTGGTAATAGGTGCGAATGGCCGGCCCCATCGCCGCCCATTGGCGATTGCCTTCTACCGTCAGGCGCACATGCCTGAGGCGCCCATCGCCGCCAGCGCGGAGCCTTTCCACAAGACCCGCCGCTACCAGCCGATCTATCACTGCGGTCATATTCTGGCGGCTCACCATCAAGAAGGCGACCAATTCCTTCACCGTCAGCCCCGAGTCCCGGCTGGCCGGACGGGCCAAGGCCCCCATGACCGCCCATTGCTGGGTAGTGGCGCCGAAGCCCGCCACGGCGCGCGTGCCGGTTTTGTGCAGCAGGTTAGAGGCCTGATAAAGACTGAGAAAAAGCCGGTTGGCGACGTCAAACCGCGCCGCATCATCCTCGCGCGCGGCAGGGTTTTCGGGGTTGGCGATGGATAATTGCATCAACAGCTTGCCGTTTCAGATTTAATATATCATAGTGTTGCTATTTTGGTCCTGCCAGTCAAATCTTGTTCGAACTGAACCAGGGGGAAACATGCGCGGCCTTCAGAACAAAACGGTCATCATCACTGGTGGAGGCGGCGGTATCGGCAGGGCCACCTGCCGGCGCTTCGGCGAAGCGGGCAGCCGCGTGGCGGTGTTTGACATCAATGCCGAAAGCGCGGCTGAAACCGCGGCTGATATCACCAAGTCCGGCGGCGTCGCGCAGGCGTTTCGCTGCGACATCACGGATCACGAAGGCGTGAAGGCGGCGGCGGCGGCGGCGGAAGCAGCACTCGGCCCCATCAGCATTCTGGTGAACAATGCCGGCTGGGACATCTTCCGCTTGTTCAAGGACACAACGCCTGCGGATTGGCAGAAGCTGATCGCAATCAATCTGACAGGCGCGCTCAACATGCATCACGCGGTGCTGCCGGGCATGCTGGAACGGCGGCTTGGGCGGATTGTGAATATCGCATCCGATGCGGCGCGCGTTGGGTCCTCCGGTGAAGCGGTGTACGCCGCCTGCAAGGCAGGGCTGGTTGGGTTTTCCAAGACCATCGCGCGTGAACATGCGCGCCATGGCATTACCGTGAATGTGGTCTGCCCCGGTGCGACCAACACTGCGCTTTTCGCCGATTACAAAAAGGGCGCCGACAATCCGGAAAAACTGGAAGAAGCCTTCCGTCGCGCCACCCCCATGGGCCGTATCGGTGAGCCGGGAGACCTGCCTGGCGCCATTCTTTTTTTCGCGAGCGACGATGCCGCCTATGTCACCGGCCAGGTGCTGAGTGTCTCTGGCGGCCTGACCATGGCCGGCTGAGGGAAAGCATCACGACCTAGCAGGATATTCTGTTCGAAGCGCGCGATGGAGTTGCGACCATCACGATCAATCGCCCGCAGGTGATGAATGCTTTTCCTGGCCAGACCTGCGACGAATTTATCCACGCGCTGAACCGCGCCGGCTGGGATAAATCCATTGGCGTGATTTTGTTGACCGGCGCTGGCGACCGCGCCTTTCGCACCGGTGGCGATCAAAGCGCGCATGATGGGCAATATGATGGTCGCGGCATGATCGGCCTGCCGGTCGAGGAATTACAAAGCCTGATCCGCGATGTGCCAAAAGCCCGTGATCGCGCGCGTACAAGGCTATGCGATTGGCGGCGGCAATGTCCTGGCGACCCTTTGTGACCTCACCATCGCATCGGAAAAGGCGCAATTCGGCCAGGTGGGGCCGAAGGTCGATTCGGTGAATCCGGGCTTCGGCACGGCCTATCTGGCGCGCATCATGAGGGAGAAAAAGGCGCGCGAGATCTGATATCGCTGCCGCCGCTATACCGCCGCCGAGGCTGAGCGCATGGGCCTGGTCAATGTTGTCGTCCCGCATGACCAATTAGATGCGGAAGTGGCTCGCTGGTGTGCGGAGATTCTGGAACGCAGCCCAACAACAATCACCATCGCCAAGCGTTCCTTCAACGCGGATAGCGAGAATATTCACGGCAGCAGCCGCAGGGGAATGCAGGCGCTGACCATTTATTACGATACCGAGGCCTCGAAGGAAGGTGTGCGTGCCTTCGCCGAAAAGCGTAAACCCGATTTCCGCAAATATCAGAAGTGACCCTGCCATGACCCGCCCCTTGACGGATGATCAGCGCGCCTTTCAGGAAACCGCGCAACGCTTCATGCGGGAGAAAATTGCGTCTGGCTAAATGAAGCGCGAGGCAGAGGCGCGTCTGGATCACGCCCTGCTGCTGGAAATGGGCGTGTTTGGCTTGATTGCCGCAGATTTACCGGAACGCTATGGCGGGCTCGGCGAACCCAAAGTCACACCAGAGCTTGCTATCGAGGCACACGCTTATGGTGACATCAATGTGTCCTTTTTGCCGCTACTGGCATCGCTCAATGGGCAGATCATCGCGCGCCAGGCCTCACCGGAATTGGCTGGGCATTGGATTCCGCACATTGTCTCTGACGAGGCGCTGGTCTGTATTGCGCTGACCGAACCATGTGGCGGGTCGGATGGTGCCAATCTGGCGCTTTCCCGCGCAGCGTGATGGTGATTCGCTCGCGATCAAGGTCAAAAAATCCCCGATCAGCATGGCGGATCAGGCGGATGCGGCGTTGGTCTTTGTCCGCACCGGGCCGGTTGAAGCCGGCGCGCACGGTATTTCCGCTTTTCTGTTGCCCATAAATACGCCTGGCATTAGCACCACGCGCTTCAAGGATTTGAGCAGCCACGCCATTGGCCGCGGCTCGATCTTTTTTGATCAGGTACGCCTCTCCGCGAGCCATCTTCTGGGCGAAGAAGGCATGGGTTTCGTGCAGGTCACGCAGGGCTTTGATTACAGCCGTGCCCTGATCGGCCTGCAATGCTGTGCGGCGGCGCCGGCCTAGCTTGATGAGAGCTGGTCCCGTATCACGGAACGGCAGGCCTTTGGGGCACCACTCGCACAATATCAGGGTGTGAGCTTCCCGCTGGCAGAGGGCGAAGGCTTCATCGCCGCCATTCGTCAGCTTTGCTACCATACGCTCCGCTTGCGCGATGCAGATGAGGCGCATACCTCGGAGGCTGCTATTCGCAAATGGCTTGGGCCGAAAACAGCGGCGCATGTGATCCATCACTATCTATTGGGTCACGGGCATTATGGCTGGTCGCTCGATCTGCCGCATTAGCAGCGGTTGCGCGATGTGATGAGACATGAGATCGGTGACGGCACAGCGCAGATCATGAAACTGATCGTGGCGCGCGAAAAGGCCGGGCGCCTTGCCGTGTAATATGCCCGCAACGGGTAAAGCGAAGAATGCAAAGACGCTCGCTTAAAACACAGGAGGAAACCATGACCGTCCAGGGCGATGATATCGCCATTCGCGGCCCCGCCATGCGCGCCCAAGGCTTTTGGCGCGATGAGATGCTGCTGCAGCATCTGGCCCGCGCCGTGGCGCAAAGCCCTGAGAAGAAGGCGATTGCCGCTTGCCGTTCCGACCTCGACACGGGAACGCGGCGTTTCTATCGGCAGATTGATGACCCGTCGAGCCGACTGGTCGCTGCCTTGCGCGCGCATGGGGTTAGGCGTGGTGATGTGGTTTCCTTTCAAATGCCGAATTGGTCGGAATTCTCCATTCTGCGTCTGGCTTGCCTGGAGCTCGGCGCCATCAGCAATCCCCTGATGGTGATTTTTCGCGAACGCGAATTGCGCTTATGTTAGGCCTGGCGGAAAGCAAAATTCTGATAGTGCCGGAGAGTTTCCGCGGCTTTGATTATGCCCGCATGACGGCCAATTTACGCGAACAACTGCCAAAGCTCGGGCAAGTATATGTGGTCGGGCGTGATGGCCCTGATGGTTTTGCGCGCCTGCTGGAACATCCCTCCCCCGCCACACTCTTCACCCCCGCGGCTGGTCTCAGTCCTGATGAGGTGATCCAGTTGCTTTATACCAGCGGTACCACTGGTGAGCCCAAGGGCGTAATGCACAGTTCCAATACCATGCTGTCCAATCTGGAATATGTCGCGAAGCGGCTGGGGCTTGGTATGGATGATGTGATCCACATGCCCTCCCCTTTGGCACATCAGCTTGGCTTTTTGTATAGCATTGTATTGCCCATTATGCTGGGTGGCACGCCGATTTTGCAGAGTATTTTTTCAGTGCCTGAAATGGCGCGACAGATCCGCGATGAGCGCACCAGTTTCACAATGGGTACGACACCCTTCCTGAATGATTTGACGGAATATGTCGCCGCCTCAGGCCAGGGCACGCTAATTCTGCGCGGGTTCGTCTCAGCCGGCGCACCTATTCCGCGCGCGCTGGTGGCGAAGGCGCGCCAGACGCTTGGGGCTGCGATCATCTCTGCCTGGGGCACGTCGGAAAACGGCGCCGTTACTACAACGAAACCGGATGATGGTGAGGAAAAGACCCATACCACCGATGGCTGCACTCTCCCCAGAATTGAGCTTCGCATTGTGGACGCTAAGGGCATAATTTTGTCACCTGGTCAGGATGGGCAATTGCAGGTGCGCGGCGGTTCCAATTTCATCGGCTATCTGAAGCGCCTGGAACACAACCCGAATGATCCGGATGGCTGGTTTGATACAGGTGACCTCACGCAGATGGATGCGGATGTCTATATCCGCATCGCTGGGCGTTCCAAGGACATCATCATTGGCGGTGGCGAGGATCTCCGGTGATGGAGGTTGAGGGCCTGCTGTTCAAGCACCCTGCGGCGGCCGAAGTGGCGATTGTTGGCTTCCCTGACGCACGGCTTGGTGAACGTGCCTGCGCCTTTGTGCCGCTGCGCGAAGGCGCCAGGCTGACCCTGCCGGAAGTCACCGCCTATCTGGAAGCCCAGCGCATGGCGCGGCAACAAGGCCGGAATGTTTGGAAATCGTGGTGGAATTGCCGCACACGCCAAGCGGGAAGATCCAGAAATTCAAGCTGCGGGACATAGCGCGCACTTTTGGGCAGGGCTGAAGGCGCGTCACAGCCCCCAAAGTGCGTTGCTATCCGCCGGCACGTCTTCGCGCCGTTCCGACATGCCGTAATCACGCAGTACCGCTGCCACGCGAAGTCGATAGCCCGCGAAGACGCCAATGCGCCCCGCGGGCTGAGAGGCGCGATGCCCCACATGGCAGCGCCAACGCGCGATCGCACCTTCATCTCCCCAAAGCGAAAGGCTGAGCAGCTTGGCGGGATTGGTCAGGCTGCGAAAGCGCTCCACCGAAACAAAGCCGGGCATGCACTGCAATTCCTCCCGCAGTACTGCGGCGTGTTCCCGATAATCATCCAACCGGCCTTCTGCCGGTTCAACTCGCAAATAATGGCGATCATGGCGGTGCCCTGGGGTGGGTGATGGGTCCTGGACCATGCTATACGAAAGCCTCAGTCCTGAACATGATATGGGGTTCCCGCCATGAACCAGCCGGCACCACTTGCCTATAGTGATGCGAAAATCCGCTCCATCCTGCAGCGGGTCAGAATGATTGCGCTGGTTGGTGCCTCGGGCAATTGGAACCGGCCCAGCTATTTCGTGATGAAGTATCTGCAGTCCAAAGGCTATCGCGTCATTCCAGTGAACCCAGGCATGGCGGGGCAAACCCTACTGAAGGAGACGGTTTACGCCAAGCTTGGTGACATCCCTGACCAAGTGGATATGGTGGATGTGTTCCGCGCTGCGGATGCGCTGCCAGGCATTGCAGATGACGCGATTGCGATTGGCGCCAAGGTGCTTTGGGCGCAGCTTGGCGTGCGCCATGATGGCGCGGCGGCCAAGGCGGAAGCGGCTGGGCTTGAAGTGATCATGGATCGCTGCCCGAAGATTGAATTCAGCCGTTTCGGTGGCGAATTGTCCTGGAGTGGTGTCAATTCTGGCCTGATCCGTAATCGTCCGCCGGAACCGCCGGCAGATCGCAAAACCCGCAATAGCCCCCTGCCGCCGCGTAATCTGGATTATGGCTTTGCCACACGCAGCATCCATGCGGGTGCGGCACCTGATCCCACCACAGGCGCGCGCGGCACGCCGATTTATCAGACAACGAGTTTTGTGTTTGATGATGTTGATCACGCCGCTTCACTGTTCAACCTGCATAATTTTGGCCATGTCTACACGCGGCTCTCTAATCCTACAGTGGCAGTGTTGGAAGAACGTGTCGCGAGCCTTGAAGGCGGGCGCGCGGCGGTGGCAACGGCGTCCGGCCATGCCGCGCAATTCGTCACCTTCTTTACGCTGCTTGAACCGGGTGATGAATTCCTCGCCAGCCGTAACCTTTATGGCGGATCGCTCACGCAATTTGCCCTCAGCTTCAGGAAGCTTGGTTGGAAGTGCGATTTCGTGGATCCGACCGAGCCCGCAAATTTCCGGCAGGCGCTCACACCGAAATGCAAGGCGATATTTGTCGAAAGCCTCGCCAATCCGGGCGGCATTGTGGTGGATTTGCGTGCCATTGCGGATATTGCGCATGAGGCAGGCATTCCGCTGATTGTGGATAATACCTTGGCCTCACCCTATTTGTGCCGACCTTTTGAGCATGGCGCGGATATCATCACACATTCGCTGACGAAGTTCCTGGGCGGGCATGGTAATTCGCTTGGTGGGATGATTGTTGAGTCGGGCACGTTCAATTACGCCAATGGCAAATTCCCGGGCATGGCGGACCCCGAACCTGCCTATCATGGGTTGAAATTTTACGAGAATTTCGGCGATTTCGCCTTCACCACCAAGGCGCGCGCCGTCGCCTTGCGTGATTTCGGCCCCACGCTTTCGCCGATGAATGCCTGGCTCACTATCACCGGGATTGAGACGCTGCATCTGCGCATGGAACGCCATGTTGCTAATGCGCAGCAAGTGGCAGAATTCCTTGCAGGGCATGAAAAAGTTGCTTGGGTATCCTATGCCGGCTTGCCAAGCAGCCCCTTCAATGCGCTCGCCAGGCGCTATCTGCCGAAAGGGCCGGGTTCGGTTTTTACCTTTGGTGTAAGGGGCGGGTTTGAAGCTGGCATTCGACTGGTTGAGAATGTGCGGCTGTTTTCGCACCTTGCCAATGTTGGCGATACGCGCAGCCTGATCTTGCACCCAGCCTCCACCACGCATCGGCAATTGACTGAGGAACAGCGCCTTGCCGCCGGCGCCGGGCCGGATGTGGTGCGGCTTTCCATAGGGCTTGAAGATGCGGCGGATTTGATCCGTGACTTGGATATGGCGTTGGCGGGATAGGGGGGGGCTGGTGCCGTGTGAGG
>VGDM01000016.1 GCA_016869715.1 Alphaproteobacteria bacterium | reverse complement strand
AGTGTCAGATAGGGCCGGAAACTGCCGCGAAAACCGCGCCCGGCCTCGAACGCCGGCGCCTGCCAAAGTGCTGGCCCCAGCCGCCGCCCGAGCAGCACCGCAACGACGAGCGCCAGCAAGGCGAGTGCGATGAAGGAGGCGCGCCAGCCGAAGAATTCCGCCAGCACGCCGGAAAGCGGTCCAACCAGCAATTGAGCCATCACCATGCCGGTCAAAAAACGACCAATGATCGCCTGCCTCTCGGCATAAGGCACCGCATCACCAATCCAGGCGAGGGCAAGGGGGATCACCGCGCCCGCCAGCAGCCCCGTGAGTGTGCGCAGCGCCACCATTGCCGAAAGGTCCCAGGCAAGCGCGCAAGCCGCCAGCCCGAAACCATACAGCAGCAAGGCAAGCCAGGCGACGCGAAGCTTGCCATAGCGATCACCCAGCGGCCCGATCACCATCTGCCCCGCCCCATAAGCAATCGAAAACCCAGCGAGCACCGGCGCGGCACCCGCTACCGTCACGCTGAAATCCGAGGCGAGCATTGGCAGCAGGGGATCTAGCATGCGTATCCCACCCCCGGTTGCGAAAGCAGCCAAGGCAAGCAACGGAAGGATGGAAAGATCGGTCTTCAAGCCCCCCGAATGGGCACCATGACAAGCAACGTCAACCCGGCATCGCAGGCAGCTTCATTCTTGATCCGGCGTAAAAGTGCCGCCCGCGATCTGCGGCAGAACGCCAGCATGATTTGGAGGAGCCCCACCATGCCCAATGCCGCACACAGCACCAATCCCCGCCAGCATTGGTTTGTCCTCGCCAATGGCAGCCGCGCACAAGCCTATGTGAAGCGCTGAGAGGCTTCCGGCTATGATCAGCCCCGCGCCTGAGACGCGCCCGAAGCGCGCACGCGGCGATGCGGAATTGGGTGAAGACAAGCCCGGCCGCGCCTTTGCTGGTGCGGGCGCCACACATCGCTGCGCCGTGGAACGTAATGGCAAGGATCACAGCCCGAAGGAACATGCCAGGCGCGATTACTGGCAGCGCTGGCCCATGATTTGACCTCGGCGCAGAACACCGGCGATATGGAAATCATGACCGTGATCGCCCCGGCGCGGGTGGCTGAGGCCATTACCGCCCATCTCCCCGCCCCCGCGCGCAAGGCTGTGACGGGTCAGGAACATCATGACCTGACCAGCCTGCCGCATGCCGATATTTTTGAACGGCTGGATGCAATACGACATGGTCTGTAACAAATGCGGCCTTGATCCGGGGGCAGGCTGCGCCCCATCTCTCCTACCATGAGCGACAAGCACCCGCCCATCATCATTGACATGACGCCTGAGGGCGAATTCCGCGATCCGCCGCCGCCCCCAGCGTCGCGCGGTTTAATTTTGGTGCTGGCGCGACTGGGTGGCGTGGCGATGCAAGTGGCGCTCGCCACGGGCGGCCTTTTGGTGGCGGCCCTGGCCTTATTGGCGATTGGCGTCTTGCTTCCAATCGTGCTGACCGCCGGCGCCATCGGTGCCGCCACGCTCTGGTGCCGGCTCCGCAAGGCCCGCGCGCGCGGTGAGCGCACGATCATCATCACGCATATTGACCGGCGGATGTAGCGCCGCAGAGCGTGCGCCCTTAGGCAATCTCGCGGATCAGCTTGCGCTTCACCGCCTGGCCGAAGCTGTTGAAACCCTCAGCGACGATATAGAAGGCACCTGGTCCCCCAATAACGTAGTCACGGAAGTAAAGATCGAGATTGGCCGGTGGTGGGCGGCCAAAGGTTGGTCGGTCATTCACAATCGGCAGGCCATTGATGACAATGCCCTCCTCCACGGCCTCATCGCGCAGCACGGCGACCGGTGGGCCACTATTGTTAAGCCCATCGCCGGAGATGTCTATGACGCGACGTGTCGCCTCAAATGGGCAAGCCGCCAATTCGCGCCTTGCATGGATGATGGCGCCAGAAATGGAGGTCCAGGACAATGATGCTCGCGGCGCCCGGGCGAGATCTTCGGCCCATTTACGCGCATCGGCTTCGGTTGCGATGCGTGTCCAGGGCAGCACAGTGCGCTGATATTCAATGCCCGCCCATTCGATGTAAACGAGGCAGATGGCGCCGATGATGCCACCGCAAATTGCCGCCAGCACCGCCGGATCGGTGAGCGCATGGCGATAGCCCTCGCGCTGCAGCTTCGCCTCATCCTCATCAATTGAGCGCGAGACATCAACCGCCAGCACAAGCGCGACATCAACGGGTTCTTTCGCACGCACCCGAGTACTGATGGCAAGAACTGCGCCGCCTGTGGCGGCCAAAAGCCTGCGACGATGCATGACGCGCCCCTTGTGACGGAGGCTGCCATCCTGGCGTAACGCCTGGCGCTCCACAAGTTTTTCAGCACAATTTCGGCCACACGCGCGGTGTCTTCTTCGCTCATATAGGGGTGCCTGGGCAGCGACAGCACCTGGCTTGACAGCCTTGCGGCGGGCTTCGAGTCGTGTCACGCATAATCCTTCGCCCCTAACCGCGATGCTCCCGTCAGGTGAGGTTCGGTGCGACGCGTGGCGAGTCGGGGGAAGGCCTGACTTCACCAACCATCGCGAAACCGTTCCAGGCATTCCCCTGGTCACCACCGTTGGCTTGCGGAGGCCATCCAAAGAAGCGGTATCAACTGGCACTCAGCGCGAAAGATATCAGAGACCAAGTCTGGCAGGAATTTGCCGGCGTCGGCTTGTTGCGCGGCGAGTATGTCCTGAGGAAGGCCGGAATATTCTCCACCCACCCCCAAGCTAACTCTGTCATCAAAGCGTATCTTGAACAGGAGCGCCGACTGTTTCCGTCGCAGCCCGTCTGGTATCGTTTGTGCGAATTGGAGGTTGCCGAGGCGAATGCCTTTGCCGAGGTGGACCATGTCCTGCCGGTTGAGCGCAATCCGGTTATTGGCTTGCGTGGGGTAAGGCGGGCCATGCGATATGCGGACAGCTTAGGTGCAGAAATTGATGCCATCCTTCCTTGCCTGCGGGAACACAGACAACTCGGTGTGATCGTGCCTTTCATAAGCGACCCCTCCGAGGTCGCCTTCGTCAAGACAGAGCTCAGGCGCCGCGGTGCATCACCGCCTTTCGGCATGATGGCAGAAATACCTGCCGCCATTCTGCGGCTGGAAGACTTTCTGAAGCTGGGCGTAAAATGCGTGCTGATTGGGATGAATGATCTGACGGGCCTGGTGCTGGGAATTGAGCGGGGAAAAGATAAGGCACGTTTCAGACACCCCGCGATGCGGGAGCTGATCTCAATGGCGCGCGCAAAGACGACCGCATACGAGGTGACGCGATCCGTCGCCGGTTACAGTGACCGACCGTTCCTGCGGATGGCTGCCGACATTGGGATTGATTACACGGTACTGCATTATAGTAGTCTAAACGACGTTTTCCCGGGAGAGTTCCCAAATTTGCCCGAGCAGCATAACCTCCGGGCAATCGAGGAAAAGACCAAACGCATGATTGCGGATTTTGAGGCCACTCGAAGTGCTTTTACGCCTCGCGCCGGTCACATGAGGGGTACGGCCTCGGATTGACTGGCGCACGCACCTTACAAGTTTTTCAGAACAATCTTGGTCACACGCGCGGCGTCTTCTTCGCTCATATAGGCGTGCATGGGCAGCGACAGCACCTGGCCTGACAGCCTTTCACTGATGGGAAGCGGCGGTGCCTCACCCGCGAAGGCCGTGGCGTGATGCGCAGCATAGGCGGGCTGGCGATGCAGGGGTTTCGGGTAATATATGCCACTGCCGATGCGTTCTGCCGTGAGCGCGGCCTGCAGCTTGCTCCGCTGGTCACTGTCACGCAGGCGAATGGTATAAAGCCCCCAGGCATTCACGGCCTCCGCCCATGCGGCCTGGATGCCGACCCTGGCGCCAAAAGCCGCGTTATAGACAGCCGCGATCTTCGCACGCATGGCGAGTTCGCCCGCCAGCAGCGGCAGCTTTGCGGCCAGGATGGTCGCCTGGATCGTATCAATCCGGCCATTCATGCCGGTGCGCTCCACTTCATAGCGCGTCTTGCCTTCGCCGTGCGTGCGGAGGCTCCGATACACATCCGCCCGCGCGGGATTATCCGTGATCAGGGCGCCCGCATCGCCATAAGCGCCGAGCGTCTTGGTGGGGTAGAAGGAAAGCGCTGTGGCATGCGCCCAACGCCCAAGCTTCTTGCCATTGATGCTGGCGCCAAAAGCCTGCGCGGCGTCATCTAGCGCGAACATGTCCTCGCGCGCACAGATGGCTTCAATTGCCGGCCACAAGGCGGGAAGGCCGAACAAATCCACACCCACCACGGCACGCGGGCGCAGCCAGCCGCGGCGCTTCACTTCCCCAATCCGCCGTTCAAGGTCTGCGATGTCCATAGTGTAGCTGTTTTTGTCCACATCCACGAAAACCGGTGTGGCCCCCAGCACCAGCGGCACCTCGGCGGTTGCGGTATAGGTGAAGGCGGGCAGGAACACCGCATCGCCGCGCCCGATCCCTTCCGCCATCATGGCGATTTGCAGCGCATCCGTCCCCGATGAAACACCCACGCAATGCGCCGCGCCAGCAAAGGCAGCGAGGCCGGCTTCAAGCTCCGCCACCTCAGGGCCCATGATGAAGCGGCCCGAATCGAGCACCGCAGCAATGCGCCGATCAAGCTCTGGCCGGATCAGCTTTTGCTGCGCCATCACGTCAAACAATTTAATCGGGCGAGGTTCGCTCATCAGGCACGGGACCCTTTCGAAAATTCAGGGGCGAAATTGAACCCCAAAGGCCTGAATGCCAAGGCTTGGGCCATCAATAATCCTTTCCGCCTGTTTCAAGGTGAAATTATGCGGCCGGCCTCAGAAGGGCCACCAACGGCGGCGCTTCCGGGCTAGTGCCAAACACTCCTTGAGCGCGGTTGCCAGGCGCACGCGGTCTGGGCGATCGAGCCTTTCGAATTTTGCCGGAAAAAAAAGGGCCAGCAGCGCTTCGGCCGAAAGCGTCTCCACCGCCCTGCCGAGGGAAGCGCCATCCTGACAAAGGATCAGCACCTCCTCCCCCAGGCGACGGGCCTCATGGCTGGTCAGCATATCTTCCGCAATGCGCTGCCCGGCGCCGGGATCTGCTTCCAGCACGTCACGGAAATGGCGATAGCCGAATTCATCCGGACCCCGGTTCAAGATCTGCCGATAGATCCTCAGGATGAATTCGTGATGCGAGCCTTGCAGCAGCTCAGAACCCTTCAGCAGGCGCATGCGGCTTCTTCCCACTCGGGACCACCGCGGCGCGCCTTACTTGCGGTGCATGCCGGGCGTCAACGCCTCGCCTCAAAAAAGCTGCGCAGCAGGGCAGCCGCTTCGGCTTCCCGCATGCCGCCTACCACTTCCGGGCGATGATGGCAGGAAGATGCCGCGAATACCCGCGCCCCGTGAACCACCCCACCACCCTTGGGATCATAGGCGCCGAACACCACGCGCGCGATACGAAAGAAGGACGCCGCCTGGGCACACATGGGGCAGGGTTCCAGCGTCACGGTCAGCGTGCAGTCGGCCAGTCTGGTCTGGCCCAAGCGCTGGGCGGCTTCACGCAAGGCGAGCATTTCGGCATGGGCGGAAGGATCATGGCGCGCTTCCACCTCATTCCCTGCCCTCGCCAGCACCTGGCCTGACTTGTCGGTCACGACAGCCCCCACCGGCGCTTCGCCACGCGCGGCAGCGGCGCGGGCTTCGTTCAGGGCGATTTCAATTGGCGTCATTGTGCCTTCCTGCCGCGCCCTGGTGTTTTGGTCCAGGGTCAATCATTGCTGAACGTGGAGCGCATTGGTTTCTTGATCCTTTTGAACACGTGAACGCCATTGGCTGGCAGCACTGCGGGACCGAGACAGGACTCGGCAGAGATCATGCGCCGCACCAGAAACTGGAGCAGGCCTGGGGGTAATATGGCTGAGATTGATCATCTTGTGATTGGCGCCCTAACGCTGGAAGCCGGCGCCGCCTGGCTGGAACGCCATTTGGGCACGCACCCTGTTGCGGTAGGGGCGCATCCGATCACGTGCTGCGCCCGATTAATGAGGAAGAATTGCGCGCGCGCGCGCAATCAGGTAAGGTGACGCCGATATCAGCCGCGCCTTCGCGCGGAGTTTGATCGTTCCCTGGAACCTGCTGTCTCCGATGGGCTCACGGGCCTGCGCAATCGCCGTTATGTCTTTCGCCATTTGGAATCCCTGCTGCGCGCGAGCACGGCCTGCGGCGTGCTGATGATTGATGTGGACCGCTTCAAGCCGCTCAGTGATGATTACGGCCATGCGGCGGGGGATGCTGCCTTGCACGAAGTGGCGGTGCGGCTGCGCGAACATGTGCGCGCTTCCGATATTGTGGCGCGCTATGGCGGGGAAGAATTCCTGGTGGTGATGTCCGGCGCGGGCACAGAGGAAACCGCTGTCATTGCGGAAAGGCTGCGCGCTGCCATCGCCGATTGGCCGATTGATCTAGGCCAGGCCGAACTACCAGTCACGGTGAGTATCGGTAGCACCCTATCCGACCTTACAACCGAAGCCGAGACACTGATCGCCGCCGCCGATTCGGCCATGTACCGCGCCAAGGGTTCCGGACGTAACTGCGTTGAAGCCGCGAGCGAGTTGGATTGGCGCCCCGTATGACCGCACCCTAACGGCTTTGGCCGAGGGACTTGCGGCTTGGATGCGCGGTCACCGGGAAACCCACCGCAAACGCAAAAGGGCGGGAAATCCCGCCCCGGCCGCTTACATCAAGGCAGCGCGGCCATGACGCTAAGCATTACTTAATCTTTGCTTCCCGGAAGACCACGTGCTTGCGCGCCACCGGGTCGTACTTCCTCTTTTCCATCTTGCCGGTGATGTTACGCGTGTTCTTCTTCGTCACATAAAAATACCCGGTTTCCGCGCTGCTGACGAGGCGAATGAGGATCGTGTTTGACTTGGCCATGTGTCGAAACTCCAAGCCCGAGGCCAGGTGGGCCTCAGGCATTAAAGCCCCTTCCTACCCGAGCGCGGGCTGACGTCAAGGGGTTTTTGGACGGAAGCCGCCCGCCATGGCGGCCGGCGGCCCGCTTCCGAGGGCGGCTACCCCGCCCCTTCGATCACATTGCCAAAGCGCTCCCAGCTTTGCCCGTTCCAGCGCTGCAACTGCATCTGGCGGATCACGTTGTAATTATCGGGCTGGGACTGCACCTTGATCCCGGGAAGCAGGGTCGCGATGTCCATAGGGCGGATATTCCGCGCCTGGTTCATGACATTCTCCCGACTGAAATCAGTGCCGCATTGGCGCAGCACCTGGATCATGGTCAGGCCAACGCCGTAGCCATAGGTGTAATTATTGTCGCCCAAATCACCATCCGGCATGAAGCGGCGCATGAAGTCGCGCCATTCATTCATGCCCGCATCCTGCGCCCAGGCGGGATCGGATTGGTCCTTACGGTAGTCCGAGGTGATGAGCCCGATCCCCTTCTCCGGCCCGGCCGGCTGCATGACCACACCGACCGAAACGGACACATTGGTCATGAACATCATGGGCCGCCAGCCAATATCATGCACGCGGCGAATGGCCTGGGCGGCAAAGCGCGGCACCACGCCGCAAATCAGCACATCCGCGCCGGCGGCCTGAAGCTGCACGATCTGGCTATCAATTGTAGGATCGGTTGCTTCATTGGTGGCGGTGACCACCATGGAACGGAAGCGATCCTTCAGCACATCCTGTACGCCATGCAGATAATCGCGCCCGAAATCATCGTTTTGATAGAGCAGCGCAATCTTTGCATTTGGCCGCTGTTCCAGCACGTATTTGGTGTAGATCTGCGCTTCCACGCGGTAGCTGGGCTGCCAGCCGATGGTCCAGGGGAATTCGCGCGGATTGGCCCATTTATCGGCACCAGTCGCCAGGAACAGATGCGGCACGGAGCGTTGATTAACGTAACGATGCACCGCGCTGTTGGTCGGCGTGCCAAGCTGATTGAACAGGAAGGCGACACGATCGCGTTCCACCAGGCGCCGGGTTTGTTCCAGGGTGCGCGGCGGCTGATAGGCATCATCATAGACAGTGAATTTGAGGCGGCGCCCGCCCACACCGCCGGCATCATTCAGCCGCTTGAACATGGCTTCCAGGCAGCGCGAAATCACCGAATAGGATGAAACCGGGCCGGACAGCGCATTGGTGCTGCCGATATGGATTTCGGTCGCGGTGACGCCCGGCGCTTCCTGCGCAGCAGCGATTTGCGGCGCGGCGAGCGCGCCTGCGCTGCCAGCCAGAAGAAGACGACGTGAAATGGTCATAGTGAGTTCCTCTCCGCTTTTTTGGTTTGTGGGTTTGCAGGCGATGAAAGCTTCGCCAAAAGGCGCCGCACCAAACCGGCGAAGCCTTCCGGCAGAACAAACAGGAACACGATCAGGATCATGCCATAAATCACGCCCGGCGCGGCGCGGCTGATGCTCTCCGCGATATTTGGCACGAATAGCACGAATAGCCCGCCAAAGATTGATCCCAGGATGGAAGCGACCCCGCCCACCACCATGCCGACAAATAGCGTGATAGATAGCAGGAAGGTGAAGCTATCAGGAGCCACGAATTCCACCGCCACGGCGGAAAGCGCGCCGGCGACGCCGGTAATCATGGCGCTTGCGGCAAAGGCGCCGGTCTTGAGTGCGGCAATATCCATGCCCATCGCCTCGGCGGCTGTTGGGTGATCACGAGTTGCCATCAGCGCGCGGCCAATCCGCCCGCGGATCAGATTCCAGGCGAGCAGAAAACAAATGCCGGAGACGATCAGCACATTGAGATACATGAATTGATCCGCATCGAGTGGCACCAGGGAAGTCAGCCAGCGCGGCGGATCGGGCTTCATCAGAAACAGCCCCTGTACGCCGCCGGTCCAGGCTTCCAAGGCCTTGTGCTTCAGTAATTGCGGCACCGCGACCGCGAGCGAAAACGTCACCAGCGCCAGATAAAGCCCACCCAAACGGAGCGCCGGCAGCCCGACCGCATAGCCCACCATGCCGCATATGGTGGCTGCAAATGGAAGTGTCGCATAAAAGGACCAATCCGCCTGCGCCATCAGGATGGAGGTGACATAGGCGCCAATGGCAAAAAACGCGCCATGCCCCAAAGATATCTGCCCATTATAGCCCGTGACGATATTAAGCCCAAGCACGGCGAGCGCCATAATCACCGCCATGGTCAATTGGAACAAATGAAAGCTTTCCAGCACCAAAAGCGGTACGAGTGCTGCCGCAAGGCCGAGCACTACAAGACCAAACCGTGCGGGTGAAAGCATCATGCTTTTACACCCGCGTGAAGACGACACGACCAAAAAGGCCGGAAGGTTTCAGAACGAGCACACCGATGATGATCACCAATGCGACGGTCAGCTTCAGATCGGTCCCGACGATATAGGCGCCCGCCAGGTTTTCCAGCACACCCACAAGGAAGCCGCCTATTACCGCCCCTGGCGGGTTATCTATCCCGCCTAGCAGCGCCCCTGCAAAGGCATAAAGCAGAATGCCAAGCATCATATTCGGATCAAGAAAAACTATGGGTGCCACCATCATGCCAGCGACGGACCCAATCGCCGCCGCGAGGCCCCAGCCTAGCGCCAGCATCACATCCACACGAATGCCGACCAAGCGTGCAGAGCGCGGGTTATAGGCCGCGGCCCGCATGGCGAGCCCCAGCGATGTTTTCGTGAAGAACAAATAGACCAGGATCAGCACCGCAAGCGTCACGCCAACGCTGCCAAGCTGATGCGACGATAAAAGCCCAGCCAGCATCGGCCCGCCCCCTTCAAAGGGTGAGGGAAATACCTTGGTGGTGTAGCCAAAGACCCAGCCAGTCAGATTGCCAATAATCAGCAGCATGCCGATATAAACGCCAACATGCGTCAGGATCGGCGCATGCTGCACCGGTCGCATGATCAGGCGTTCCACCAAGGCACCAATAACGAAGGACACGACCAGCGTTGCGACAAAGGCCACCCAATAGGGCAGGCCTGCCTGGATCATGGTCAGCGCAATAAAGGTCGAAAGTGTTGCCATTTCGCCTTGCGCGAAATTCACATGATGCGTCGCCTGATAGATCATGACAATCGCCAGCGCGACCGAGGCATAAATGCCCCCGGTGGCAATGCCGGCCGTCAATTGCAAAAGAAAGGCTTCCATCCTTCAATATCCCAGATAGGAACGGCGAATGGCCTCATCCTGCCTGATCTCGGCAGCGGGGCCCGACATGACAATGCGGCCGGTCTCAAGCAGATAGGCGTGATCGGCCAGATCAAGCGCCAGATTGGCGTTTTGCTCTACAAGCAGTATGCCAACACCGCTCTCTTCGCGAATACGCCGCAGAATGCCAAAGATATCCTGCACGATCAGCGGCGCGAGACCGAAGCTTGGTTCATCTAGCAACAGGAGCTTTGGCTTCAGCAGCAAGGCGCGCGCGACGGCGAGCATTTGCTGCTCTCCGCCCGAAAGCGTGCCCGCCTGTTGCCGCCAGCGTTGCTTCAGGCGCGGGAACCATTCCCACATGCGCGCGAAATCCGCCGCCACATCAGGATCACGCCGCGTATAGGTGCCCAGGCGAAAATTCTCCTCCACCGTCAATTCCATGAAGGTGCCGCGCCCATCGGGCACATGCGCGACACCAAGCCGCGCGATGGATTCCGTCATCAACCCCGTGATGCGCTGGCCGGCCAGCAGAACCTCCCCTTCCAGGCGAATAAGGCCCGATACAGCGCGCAAGGTGGTGGTCTTGCCCGCACCATTGGCGCCGAGCAGCGCAGTCACACCGCCTTCCGCCACCGCGAAATCCAACCCGAACAAAACTTGTGTTGGGCCATAACCGGAGCGCAGGTTCTTCACTTCAAGCAGCATGGGCCGCATCCGCATGGCCATCACCCAGATAGGCGCGGATCACCTCTGGGCTGCTCCGCACCTCATCCGGCGTGCCATCGGCAATCTTCTTGCCGAAATCAAGCGCCACCACCTTATCCGACACGCGCATCACCAGCGACATGTGATGTTCCACGAGCACGATCGCGAGCTTGAAGCTTGCCCGCACCTCCTGGAACAGGTTGGCCAATTCATGCACCTCACCGTGATTGAGCCCGCCCGCAGGTTCATCCAACAATAAAAGTTTGGGTTGGCTGATTAGGGCACGCGCCATCTCGACCCGTTTTTGCGTGCCAAAGGGCAGATCGATCACCGGCAGATCAGCCACCGCTTCCAATTGCAGCAGTACAAGCAGTTCAGCTGTACGCTCACGCGCTGCCTTGTCTTCCGCCCGCGCCCGCGGCAGCCGCAGCGCATTGCCGAGAAACCCCGCGCGGCCGGCGGAATGCGCACCGGCCAGGATGTTTTCCCGCACTGTCATGGATTTGAACAAGGCCAGGTTCTGGAAGGTGCGCCCAAGGCCAAGCGGGGCCATGCAGTGGCGCGGTTCATTGGTGGTGAATTTGCCGTCAAAGCGCACATCGCCCTCATTCGGGCGATAAATGCCGCTGATGACATTGAAAAGCGTGGTCTTGCCAGCGCCATTGGGGCCGATCAGGCCGCAGATCTGGCCTGCTTCCACATCGAAGGAAACGCCAGCAACAGCCGTAACGCCGCCAAAACGCACAACGATATCGCGCACTTCAAGCAGCGGCATGGCGGATTGGCCCGTCATCTGCGTTGAAACCCCGCGCCGGATGGCGAGTATTGGCCATTTCTCCTCCCCACACGCTGCCTTTGGGTTTTTCGAAATCGAGCAGTCATTGCCCTTGCATCTAGCCGTGGTTTTGCCCCGCTTAGCAAGCGGCGAATCGCCAAGGCTTGACCCGCGCAGCGTAGCCCCGCAGGCTTGGCCTCCATGGGCGGCGTTTTGGCGATCGGATCCTATAACCGCGACACGGTGCTGCGGCTTGAACGCTTTCCCGTACCTGGCGAGACCATGACTGCGCTTGGCGTGGCCGAATTTCATGGCGGCAAGGGCAGCAATCAGGCGGTGGCAGCAGCACGCGCGGGTGGGCGCGTTGGGATGATCGCAGCCATTGGTGCTGACGCAGCGGGCCAGGCCGCGCGCGCGCTTTGGGCTGAGGAAGGTATCGCCGCTGAGGCAGTGCAAGCCACCCAAGCCCCGACCGGCGCCGCTACGATTCTGCTTGATGCATCAGGCGAGAATCAAATCATCATCATCCCCGGTGCCAATGCGGCGCTGACCCTACCGCCCGGCTTCACACCACCCGATGATATTGCGGTGGTGCTCGCCCAGCTTGAAACGCCACAAGCGGCCACTGCCGCGCTGTTTCGCAGCCTGACAGGCGCGCGCCGCATTCTGAATGTCGCCCCCGCGGCACCGATCACGCCAGAGCTTCTGTCCGTCACGGATATGCTGGTGCTGAATCAAACCGAAGCCGCCATTCTGGCGCAGCGTGAGGCCGAGCCCGCTGCCCTGGCGCTCGCGCTCGCTGCCGAGACAATGCGGGATGTGATCGTGACTGCCGGGGCCATCGGTGCCTTTTGGGCGCGCCCGGATGGTGTGGTGATTGGTGCTGCGCCGCCCTGCGTGACGGTTGTCGATAGCACTGGCGCGGGCGATGCCTTCCTTGGCGCCTTCGCGGCCTTCAGCACGGAAGGCTTCAAGCCGGAGAAGACGTTGCGGCTGGCGGTGACGGCGGGCGCCTTGGCCTGCACGCGCGAAGGCGCCGTGCCTTCCTTGCCCTATCGCGCGGCGATCCTGGCGCTTCCCGGCCATTGATCCCCCAGGAAAAAGGGAGGATGCTCCGCCCGCGCTGCACTGGATGAAGCGCAGGAGGGACCGTGACCGAAGCGGCAATAGATTGCGATCTGCATCCGAGCCTGCCCTCTATGGCAAGCCTGTTCCCCTATATGGATCAGTATTGGCGGACCAGCCTCAAGGAACGCGGCGTTTTCCAGCTTGAAAGCGCGTCCTGGCCGCCTGCGGCACCTTCCACCGTGCGCGCCGATTGGCGCGGCCCGAAAGGGGAGGCGCCCTGCAAGCTTGAAACCCTGCAAGCGCAGGTACTGGATCGCTGGCAGGTTGGCACCGGCATCCTCAACCCGCTTTTCCCGGCGCAGCTTCCTTTCAGCCGAGACCTCTCTGCCGCCTTTGCCCGTGCCACCAATGATTGGATCCGCACCGAATGGCTGGATGGCGACAAGCGCTTGCGCGCTGCCATCCTGCTGCCCAATGCCATTGAGGAAGCAGTCGCCGAGATTACGCGCCTCGCCCCCGATCACCATTTTGTGCAGGCCATGACGCTGTGCATGGGGGAAATCCCTCTCGGCCGGCGCGAGTGGTGGCCGGTCTATGAGGCACTCAGCCGCCATGACATGCCGCTTGCCATCCATGCCGGCAGCAATTGGCGCCACCCGGTGACGTCTGTTGGCTGGCCTTCCTATTATCTTGAGGAATACTCGGCCAATTCGATGGGGTTTCAATCCTCCTTGGCTTCGCTGATCACCGAGGGCGTATTTGTGAAATTCCCGAAGCTGAAGGTCGTGCTGCTGGAAAGCGGCGTGTCCTGGCTGCCGGCCTTCCTGTGGCGGCTGGCGAAGGCATGGAAAGGCGTGCGCTTTGAGGTGCCCTGGCTGGATCGCCCGCCATCGGAATATGTCCGCGACCATGTGCGGCTTTCCATCCGCCCCTTGGATGCGCCGGAAGAAGCCGATACCATGGCGCGTCTGATGGATCATTTGGGGTCGGATGAACTACTGCTCTGGTCCTCCGATTGGCCGCATGCGCATTTTGAGGGCGACGCCACCGTGCCGCAGGGGCTTGATCCCGGCTTGCTCAAGAAATTCATGGTGGATAATCCGCGCGCGACTTATGCTAGGTTACGGGAAGGAGCATTGGCATGAACATCATCCGCCCCATCGCCGCCCCTGGGCGGCCCGCCGCTGCCACGCTTGGGCTGGTGGATTGCGATATCCATCCGCGCTGCGCTTATTTGGGTGAATACCGGCCCTTCATGAGCGAGGCCATGTGGCACCGGCTGACCACTTACGGCATTCATGCGCGGCATGGTTTTCATAAGGGCTATCCCTTTCCGAAGGCCGCACCCTTAGCCAGCCGGCGTGATGCCTGGGGGCCGCAGGGTCAGCCGCCCGCTTCCGATCTTGGCTTTGTGCAAAAGCAATTTTTGGATCATTACGGGCTTGATATTGGCGTGCTCAACCCCCTGCAGCCATCAGGCCAGGGCGATGTGAATGATGATCTTTCCATTGCACTCGCCCATGCCGTGAATGAATGGCAATTGGCGCATTGGGTGGATCATGATGCGCGGCTGCGCGCTTCCATCGTGGTACCTTATGAGGATGCAGCAGCGTCAGCCGCCGAAATCCGGAGCCATGCGGGTGATGGCCGCTTCTGCCAGGTGCTGCTGATGAGCCGCACCGCAGAACCGCTCGGGCGCAAGCGCTATTGGCCGATTTATGAGGCGGCAGCTGAAGTGGGCCTGCCGATTGGCATTCATGCCTTTGGTTTTTCCGGCAATGCCATGACCAATGGCGGCTGGCCTTCCTTTTATGTCGAAGAAGTGCAGGAACACGCGACCAGCGCGCAGGCACAAGTCGCATCCTTCGTGGTGGAAGGCGTATTTGAACGCTTCCCCACGCTCAAGATTTTGATGATTGAATGCGGCTTTGGCTGGATGCCCTCCCTCGGCTGGCGGCTGGACAATAATTGGAAGCGGCTGCGTGATGAGGTGCCGCATCTGAAGCGCGCACCAAGCGAATATATGCGCGAACATGTCTATGTCTCGACCCAGCCGATTGAAGAACCTGCGAAGGGCGCGCATTTGCTGGATGCGATGGAATGGATCGGCTGGGATCGCATTCTCTATGCCAGCGATTATCCGCATTGGGATTTTGACGATCCGCGCATCGCCATTCCGTCCTTCATTCCGGCAGAAAAGCGCGCCGCGATTTTCGGCGGCAATGCGCGCGGCTTCTATCGGCTGTAATGGCGCGGCATATTGTTGCGGCGGTGGATGAAATCCCGCCCGGTGGCCGGAAGCTGGTGGAAGCGGATGGCAAGAAGATTGTGGTGTTCAATCTGGGTGGCGAGTTCTTCGCGCTGCTGGATCGTTGCCCGCACCAAGGCAGCGCGCTGTCGGGCGGCATATTGTGCGGGCTGACGCTGAGTGATGAACCGGGGCGGTATCATTTCTCCCGCGCTGGGGAAATGCTGCGCTGCCCCTGGCATAATTGGGAATTTGATATCCGCACCGGCAAAAGCTGGTTCGATCCGCGCCGCACAAAGGTGCGCGCCTTTCCGGCGCATGTGGAAGCGGGGGCGACGCTAGCGTCCGATCCGCGCAAGGCGCACACCCGAAGCGATGAATCAGCGGCTGAAAAAGACTCCGCGCCTCCATCCATGCCAATGGATGAAGGCGTAGTGGAAGGGCCATATCAGGCGGAAACTTTCCCGGTGAAAATTGACGCGCATTTTGTGGTACTGGAGGTTTGAGGGATCACCGCCGAACCAAGCAGCGTCTCATCACCGCTAGAGCAGAACACGTTCAGATGGAATCGTCTCAACGTGTGAAGATGCTCGAAAAACAACGAGGTGGAGCGAGTTGCGCGAATCCGTGTGAACGCAGCACGCTCTAGAATATCGCCCGAAAGGGCAGCACCACGACCTTGTCACCGGGGCTGACGGCCGTCACATCCTCCTCCAATTCCACAAAGGCATCGGATTGCGTGAGTGATGTCAGCAAGCCCGCCCCTTCGCGCGCAAACTTTCGCGCGCGCGGCAGACCAGCCTTGGCTTGCAAGCTTACGCGCACATATTCGCGCCGCCCAGCCTTTTTGCGATAGGTGAAGTCAGCTTCCGCCACAAAGCGCGGCAGGGCCTCGGGCAAGGCTCCCGCCAGGCGCAGCACCAAAGGCCGCGCCAGGTGCAGAAACGTCACCACCGCGGCGACGGGATTGCCCGGCAGGCCCAGCACCGGCGTACCGCGCACAAGGCCCATCGCCGCCGGGCGGCCAGGCTTCACCGCCAGGCGCCAGAACACCAGGCGCCCGCCGGCTTCAATCGCGGCGCGCACATGGTCTTCCTCGCCCGTTGAGACCCCACCGCTGGTCAGCAGCAGATCATGGTCGGCGGCGGCTTCATGCAAAGCGGCTTCGGTGGCGGCGCTGTCATCGGGCAGGATGCCAAGATCATGCGCTACCACCGGCAGCGCGGCCAATAACGCCAGTAGCGTGAAGCGGTTGCTGTCATAGCTTTGCGCGGGGCCTAGCGCGCTGCCCGGGCTTGCCAATTCATCGCCGGAGGAAAACACACCGACCTTAAGGCGCGGGCGCACCGAGACCCGCGCCTGACCCAAGGCGGCTGCCAGCCCGATCTCGGCGGGGCCGAGAATTTTGCCCTCAGGCAAGGCAAGCGCCCCGGCGGCGATATCCTCACCGGCAGGCCGCGCATTGGCCCCAAGCTTCAAGCCGGGGGGGACGAAAATCGTCGTATCCTGGCGCCGTACATCCTCCTGCATCACAGCGGTATCGGCGCCGGGCGGCATGGGGGCGCCGGTGAAAACGCGCATCGCTTCACCTGGGGCCACAGCGCGCGATGGCGCTTGTCCGGCGGCAATGCGGCCAACCTCCGTGAGCGCGGTCTCGGCGCCAGGCAGCAAATCTGCATGGCGAAATGCCCAGCCATCCACGGCAGCATTGAAGAAGGGCGGTAGGGGCAAGGGCGCCATCAGCGGTGCGGCCAGCACACGCCCGCGCGCGGCGGCGAGTGGCACCATCTCGGTGCCGGTGGCGGGCGGGACGCGCTCCAGGATCACCGCCTGGGCTTCTTCCACCGCCATCAGCGCGCCGCCGAAGGCGAAGCAATCATCCGAAAGCTGCGCCATTACCCCTCCGTCCAGGGAATGTCCTTGATCACGCGCGCATGGGCCAGCACCAGATCGGCAATGGCTTCGACCTCATCAAGCCCGGCGCGGGGCAGATCATAAGGGGGCAGCGTGTCGGATGCTACCGCCACAATGCCGGGCATATCCGGGTGCATCCAGGGCTTGGCATTGACAACGCGATGCACTTCTATCTTTGGGTGCGCGTCGCGCTTAAAACCTTCCACTATCACCAAATCAACCGCATTCATGCGCGCGAGCAATTCCGGCAGGCGTGGCTCAGTGGCGCTGCGGAGTTCCGTCATCAGCGCCCAGCGCGCGCCTGACGCCACCATCACCTGCTGCGCGCCGGCCTGGCGGTGCTGCCAGGAATCCTTCCCCGGCACATCCACATCAAAGCGATGATGCGCATGTTTCAGCGTAGAAATGTCAATCCCCCGCCCAATCAGGCAGGGGATCAATTTCACCATCAAGGTAGTTTTGCCGGCCCCGCTCCAGCCGGCGAGGCCGATCACGCGCATGCGGCAATCAGTCTGCCCCAGAAGGCTTGGCGCCCGTAGGCGCTTCCGCCGCGCGGCCCTTGGCCATTTCT
This sequence comes from Alphaproteobacteria bacterium, assembly GCA_016869715.1. Classification (GTDB taxonomy): domain Bacteria; phylum Pseudomonadota; class Alphaproteobacteria; order Acetobacterales; family Acetobacteraceae; genus Neoroseomonas. The sequence goes on along the minus strand of VGDM01000016.1, from coordinate 47,100 downwards.
TCCTGTACCCAAAGCGGGTGATGCTGCTTGGCCCAATTCAAATCCACCTGACCCGTGCCCATGGCATCGAAAGCGCCTTCCATACCGAGCGAACCGATGTAGATATGCGCAAGCAGAGCGGCAGTCATAAGGACCGAGAGCAGGCCGTGGATGACGTGGCTGAGTTGCATTCCCGCGACATCGGTGAATGTGAAGGGGAAGATCAGCAAATAGCCGGAAACTGCCACCAGCGCGCCGCCCAGAACTGTGACCCAGAAGACCACCTTCTGCCCGCCATTGAAACGGCCGGCTTCCGGATGCTTGTTGCCGATAAGCCCGCCACCTGCCTTGAACCAGGCAATATCACGCGCATTCGGGATGTTATCCTTCACCCAGATCAGCAGCATGATCACCAGGCCAAGCGTGAAGGGAAAAGCCAGGAAGTTATGGGCGTATTTGCCCCATTGACTGATTACGGTGAAAACCTCGGGCCCCACAATCGGCAACAGGATATGTCGCCCGAAAGTCAGGTTCAGCCCCGACAGACCCAGGATGATGAAGGTGGAAGCCACCATCCAGTGATTGGCGCGTTCCAGGGTATTGAAGCGCAGAATGGTGCGCCCGGCAAGCCCGGCCTCAATCGGGATTCGGCCCCTCTTCAGGCGGAACACTGCCAACAGTGCTATCATGCTCAGTAGGGCGATGCCGCCCACCCAGGCGAGGGTATAATTGTGGAAACCGCGCCAATCATGGCCCACGGGCTGAATGAGTGTGGCCAGTCTCTCATCCGGAATGGTGATGCGCCCCTGGATCTGATGGCCGCGCAGTAGCGCCTGCACTTCCATTTCTTCCGCCATGGAGAGGGCGCGCGGTGCGGTTTGCGCAATTACGGGTGCCGCCGCGCCCACCAGGAGCGCGGCCAGCAGGGCAAGGATGCGGAACTTCATGACGTGCTCGCCCCTTAGATCGCAACGGTTTCGCGATAGGCGGTGCGCCAACCCCAGGCTCCCGTGCCATAGCCGCGGCGCTGCACACGCTCCCGATAGATCGATGCGATGATCTGGCCATCACCAGCCAGCAGCGCCTTGGTGGAGCACATTTCAGCGCAGAGCGGCAGCTTGCCTTCGGCCAGACGGTTCGACCCGTATTGAATGTATTCCGCCTGGGTATTGTCTGCCTGCGGGCCGCCGGCGCAGAAGGTGCACTTGTCCATCTTCCCGCGCGAGCCGAAATTGCCTAGGCGCGGGTATTGCGGCGCGCCGAAGGGGCAGGCGTAGAAGCAGTAGCCGCAGCCGATGCACAGATCCTTGTCATGCAACACCACCGCATCTGTCGTGGTGTAGAAGCAGGAAACCGGGCAGACGGCGGCGCAGGGCGCATCCGTGCAATGCATGCAGGCCATGGAGATTGAACGCTCCCCCGGCTTGCCGTCATTAATCGTTACCACACGGCGACGATTGATGCCCCAAGGCACTTCATGTTCGTTTTTGCAGGCGGTGACGCAGGCATTGCATTCGATGCAGCGTTCCGCGTCCAACAGGAATTTCATACGAGCCATTGTTCTTGCCCCCCTTTATGCCGCGCGGATCTGACAAAGCGTGACCTTGGTTTCCTGCATGAAGGTCACCGGGTCATAGCCATAGGTGGTTACTGCATTGACGCTTTCGCCAAGCACAATCGGGTCCGTGCCTTGCGGATATTTGCGTCTTTGGTCTTCCTGCATGAACCAGCCGGCGAAGTGGAAGGGCATCCAGGCAACGCCCTGCCCCACACGTTCCGTCACCAGGGCCTTCATGCGCGTTGCCTTGCCCGCCGGCATTTCCGGGCCGGAGACCAGCACCCAGGCGCCATCGCGGATATTGCGCGCGGCAGCATCACGCGGGTTGATTTCCACAAACATATCCTGCTGCAATTCCGCGAGCCATTTGTTGGACCGCGTTTCTTCGCCGCCGCCTTCATATTCAACCAGGCGCCCGGAAGACAGGATGATCGGGAAATCCTTCGCCACCTGATGCGAACGGTTCTGCATCGTCTGCCCCAGATGCGGCAGACGGAAGCCGCGCCGATCCGGCAGGGTTGGGTATTGCGCGATCAGATCGGTGCGTGGCGTATAGATCGGCTCACGATGCACCGGCACGGGATCAGGCAGGTTCCAGGCGACAGCGCGCGCCTTGGCATTGCCGTAAGCCATCACGCCGTGATTCATGGTGATGCGAATGATCCCCATGGACAGATCGGTCGCCCAAGAAGCGGTGCCCCCCTGACGCGCCAATGAAGCACGCTCGGCATCCGTATATTCAGCGTCCCAGCCAAGGCGCTGCATCACCGCGGTGGTAAATTCCGGATAGCCATCGGTGATTTCCGAGCCCTTGGAATAAGAACCCTGCGCAAGCAGCGAAACGCCGTTGCGTTCCACGCCAAAGCGCGCACGGAAGGTGCCGCCGCCTTCCTTCACGTGCAGGTTGGTATTGTAGAGGATATGCGTGCCCGGATGGCGCATTTCTGCCGTGCCCCAGCAGGGCCAAGGCAGGCCATAGAAATCGTCCTTGATTTCGGCCGGCGCATCCGGCTTAGCGCGCAGCGTCACCAGATCGAACTTGTCCTGATTGGCCATATGCGCCTTAAGCCGCTCCGGCGACTGGCCGGTATAGCCAGTGCTGATCGCGCCGCGATTGATTTCCCTGAGGATGCTCTCGGGTACTGGCTCCTGACCCTTCACCTCAATGGATTTGAATAAATCGGCCTGGAACCGGACCGGCATATTGCGCTTTTCGGCGGCCTTATCGAGAGCACCTGCAAGGCGATAGAGCACCTCATAATCATTCTTGCTCTCGAAAATCGGCTTCACCACTTGATCGCCCCATTGGACGGAACGATTGGACGCCGTGCGGCTGCCCGCGCATTCAAACTGCGTGGCGATGGGCAGCAAGTAGGTATTATTGCGCCGATTGGCGAGCACCGCGAAGGTCGTTGGATGCGGGTCGGCCACCACGAGCAGATCAAGCGCCTCAAGCCCTTTCACAGCCTCAGGCATGCGCGTGACAGTATTGCCGCCATGGCCAAACACCACCATAGCCTTCAGATTGTCGCGCTGCTGCACCTGATCCTTGGGCAGGGTCACCGCATCGAAATAGCGCGTCGTCGGAATGCCGGGCGTGCCCATAATGGCTGGGCTGTCGAAGCGCGCGACCATGCTTTCATAGGGCACATTCCAAACGCGTGACCAATGCCGCCAGGCATTTTCATCAAGCCCGTAATAGGCCGGCAGCGTGGTGACATCGAGCCCGAAATCCGTCGCCCCCTGCACATTGCAATGGCCGCGGAAGATATTCGCCCCCGTACCATCAGACCCGACATTGCCGGTCGCGAGTAGCAGGATCGAGAAGGCGCGCACATTGGCGGTGCCAACGGTTTTCTGCGTCGCCCCCATGCACCAGATCAGCGTCGCTGGCTTTTGCGTTGCGAACATTTCCGCCACCTTGCGGAGCTGCGCGCCCGGCACGCCGGAAACACGTTCAACTTCGGCGGGCGTCCATTTCGCGCATTCGGCGCGGATCTCATCCATGCCATGCACTCGCTGGTGGATGAATTCCTTGTCTTCCCAGCCATTGGCGAAGATATGGTGCAGCATGCCCCAGATGATGGGGATATCGGTACCCGGACGGATGCGCACATACTCAGTGGCATGCGCGGCGGTACGGGTGAAGCGCGGGTCAATCACAATCAGATTGGCGCGGTTCTGTTCCTTGCCGGACAGTACATGCTGCAGGCTGACCGGATGCGCTTCCGCCGGATTGCCGCCCATTATGATCATGGTTTTGGAATTGCGGATATCATTGTAGGAATTGGTCTGCGCGCCATAACCCCAGGTATTGGCAACACCGGCTACGGTCGTGGAATGGCAAATGCGCGCCTGGTGGTCCACATTATTGGTGCCCCAGAAGGCCGCGAATTTTCTATAGAGATAAGCGCCTTCATTGGAGAATTTGGCGCTGCCCAGCCAGAAGGTCGAATCCGGGCCGCTTTTCTGCCGGGTTTCCATCAGCTTGTCGCCAATCTCGATCATCGCATTGTCCCAGGACATGCGCTCCCATTGGCCATTTACCAGCTTCATCGGGTATTTCAGGCGCCGGTCGCCATGCACCAATTCGCGCACCGAAGCGCCCTTGGCGCAATGCGTGCCGCGATTGATCGGCGATTCCCAAGCCGGTTCCTGCCCGACCCAAACGCCATTCTGCACCTCGGCAATCACAGTGCAGCCGACCGAACAATGCGTGCAGATATTTTTTACGTGCTGCACGGGCTTCGTGTGATCCATCGGCCCCGCTTCGGCGGGACGCATGGTGGAAAGCGGAATGGCGCCAAGCGCCGCCAGCCCCGCCCCGCCAAGCCCGGCATGACGCAAAAAGGCGCGACGGTCGAGCCCGCCGGCAGAAAGCCCCTGATAGGCGGACGCAAGGCGCTGCTTCGCGGCCTTGCCATCAGTGCGTTTGATCAGCATGGGTTTTTCCCTTCTTACTTATCGTCAGAACGATTGGTGCGGTAAAACGCCTGAACATGTGCGCTATTAGCCTGATAGCGGGCCTTCAGCCGATCCGCCTGGCCTTCCCGCCGCGCGGTCCCTGCCGGCACGGCATCAGCGCGGAGTGGCGCTGAGGCTTCCACCGCCGTTGTCGCCACCGCGGCACCGCCAGCGAGGCCCAGGGTCTTCAGAAAGCCGCGGCGTTGCGCCATTCGGTTGTCATCAGCACTCATATCCATGCCTCCCAACAGAAAATATCAGACGGGCAGTTCCTGCGCCGCCAATTCAACTTCAACGGCCATGCGGCCCAGCGCGCCAACGGCGCAGTAAAAATCTGCGGCTTCCGCCGCTTCCAGATCTGCAAAAAAGCGCCCCGCCCAGGGGCGGAGGTGGCGGGCAAAAAACGCCTCAGCCGCCACGGCACCGCCTGGGAATGGGAATACGCCGGAAAGCAACCCGGCGAAGCTTTCGCATTCGGACGCGATGTGATCCTCGGGCTCGGCCACGCCATCAGCGCGTTCAATGCCAAGCCGCGCCAGGTCGACGCGCAAATCTGCAAGCGGGCGTTCATGCAAAAAGCCTGTGATGTAATAAGAAGCGAAGGGCAGCAATTCGCCGCGTCCGAGGCCAATGAACAACTCGTGGAATTCACGCTCAACGCGCAAGGCATCGGTGGCAGCGGCAGCGGCAGCAAGCGCGCGATAGCATTTGCCAAGCGGCGAGGCATCACCCGATAGGGCGGCAAGGGCTCGCAGCAAATGCGCATCCGGCGCGGCAATCAGTAAACGCCCCAGCAGCGCGAAAAGCCGCGCCCTTTCCGTGGCCATGCCATCTGTTGCCTGTGATTGCTGCATCATGGGCCGCATACGGCCACTGCCTCCTCATGTCTCAATGAAAACCTGTTATGGATCTGCCGCCTGCTCACCAAAAAAAACACTTCAGTGCTGATCCGAGGTTGTTTTACTGCGCAGGAAATCAGACGCAATCAGTTATCCTGATCGTTGTACTCTGAAACTACACCAAAAGGCAATATGCGGTCCAAAAAAACGCCAAGTTCACGCCAAAACGGTCCAAATGAGTTTATACGGGCAAGGCGCCACCATGGCGGCGGCGGCGGTCCAGGGGCGCGTCGGACGGCGCTTCGACCTCGGGTGCGGCCTCGGCAATGGCAAGGCTTGGGGGCTCGGGCAGCGCTTCCGGCGCTGGCGCCTCTGCCGTGGCTGCCGCTTCGTCCGGGGCCTCCGCTGCTGACTTGGGCGCCGGCGCATCCAGGCCAAGCGCATGGGACAGCAGCTTCATCGCGTCGCCTCCCAGTTCCAGCGCAAAGCCCGGCACGCCATCGGGCGCATTGAAATCCCAGGCGTAATCCGCCGGGCCGATGAAATCCCGGATGGCGGGATCAAGGCTCCAGGCGCGGCGCAAGGCAGCGCTGCGAAGTTCCAGGGGCACCTTGCGGTGCAGGAACGCCTTGAAATCGCTCTCAATCGTCAGGCTATCAATCGGCGGCAAGCTGTTCAGGTCGAAATCGTCATCAGGCTCGGCGGGCGGGGCCTCGGGCTTGGCTTCACGCGGCGCGGGCAGAGTGAGTTCCTCTGGCGCGAGGCCTTCCACCACGGCGCGCTTGCGGCGCGACCAGCGGGCGAGGAAGCCCTCATTCTCCTCGCTCATGGGCCATCCACCCGGCCACGGCGGCCAAGCCCATCAAGCTCTGCCTTGTCGCGCTTGCGTTTATGAAAGCCGCGGTCGCGATGGTGTTCTGCCACAAAGGCTTCCAGCGCGGCGCGGATGCCGGGGGGGATTGGCACCGCCTCCATCAGGTCAGAACCCGAATCGGCATAAAGATGTGCCTCACCGGCATCCACCGTCACGCGTTGCAGGGCGAAGCCAGGCGCTGCCTCAACCGGGCGCAGCACGACCCAGATGCTGGGGTGGGAGCTTTCCAAATTGTGTTTATAATTATCGGTATCGGTCGGGTGCAACGTCACTTCGGCATTGCCGGCAAAGAACAGGCTGCGCCCGGCTTCTTCGCGCATCAGCGTCCAGGCCGGCAGGCTTGGCGCGTCTTCCAAAACTTCCACCGAGCGCCAGGCGAATTCGGCCCATTTCGTGACACCGGGGCGGCGTTCCACCAAGACACCCACGGGGATTGTCACCGTGCCGGGGATGATCAGCCTCATGCGCCCTTCTCCGGTGGGAGTAGCGGCAGACCAGCCACCAGGTTTTGCGGTTTCATGCGCAGCCGATTGGCCGCATCCATGGCAAGTGCCAAATAAATCGGCTTGCCGGCGACGCGCGGCAGCACGCGCGCGGGATTGGTGAATTCCAAAGCGCCGAGCCACAGAATGCGCGCCAGCCGCGCCTGCACCACCTTCTTGCCCTGCCAAAGATCATTGGTGATTGCAGTCGCTTCCGTATCGAGGCCAATATGCCAGCGCCAATCACGATCTTCGATGGTGGGCACGGCGCGGATTGTCACTTCCTCTCCGAACAAATGTCGGATGAAGCGCGCCATCGCGCGCGCCAGCCCCTGCTGGCCGGGGCGACCCTCGGCGATATCCAGCGCAAAATCGTGCGCATCCGAGCGCCCGTGATAGAGATGGGCATTGATGTCGTACAGCACATCAATTTCAACTTCGCGCGGCGGCGCGCCCGCTTCGACCAGCAATTGGCCAAGCGCACCAAACCCGCCATCGCGGCCCCGCATGTCCAGCACTTCCTCATCCGCCAGTAGCAGTGACCCCTGATTGATAGCGGCGCGTTGCGGGCGATAGAAAACCTCAGCGGCACGGAGTGCGAAGGGATTGCCTTCACCCTCCATCGCCGCGCGGGCCACCAGATGCGTCAGCATTTGCAGAAAAATCGGCGGGATGCCGCCAACGTCACCGCGATACAGTGCAAGCCAGGCTTCTTCCAGGCTTGGCGCGGCAGCCACACGATCGCGAAACCCCAAAAAATGCCGCCAATTTTCCTGCGCGTCGGCATCGGCAAGAGCAGTAATGCGCGCGGCATCTACTGCCTGTTCGGGTTCTGCCAGAAGGGCTGCATGCAGCGCCACTTCCGCCGCGCAGGCTTCCTCCGGTGGCACCAATTCCGTGCGGGCGAGGAAGGCGCGCCACAAATCCGCAGTCGCGTGCAGCCGGCCATGCGGCGCGGCCTCACACAGATGATGCCCTGACGCGACCCAGAAATCGCCGGGGGAGAGAATGGCACTCATGCGTCGCGCTTGCCGATTTTTGTCAGATCGGGGCGGAGGATGGGTTCGTCATCCTCCTCGCCATGGGTCTCCACACTCGCGAAAACCGGCAGGCTCTCAAAACGGCGATACTGTTCCGCGCGCAGATGCAGCGTGCGGAAGCGTTCGCGCTGCTCGCCGCCTTCGATGCTGCGCGTCAAGGCGAGCACCGTGCCGGGCGGGTGATCACAAAGCTGTTCGGCAAAGGCCAATTCCTCCTTGGCAGCGGCGCGCGCCGCTGCCTCATCCGGCGCGCCATGGACCAGATGGATATGCGCGGCAAGCGCGGCGAGCGCGGCCTCACACTCGACAGCGCTGGCTTCTGCGACCTCCACCAAGGTGGCCCAGCCAAAGCTGCCAAGGCCAAGGAAGCCGCCGCGAAAGGCTTGCCGGCGCTTGCCGGACATTTGCGCGGGGTCTTCATCCCAGAAGCAAAACCCACCGGGCACGGCCCATTCGCCGCGCAGGGCGGCCTGGTCAAAAATCACGGTGTCTGAGGCATCAAGCCGGATGGTGCGGGGCAACCGGGTCATGCCAAAGCCTCCGCGAGCGATAGGGTTTCGTGCCCTGCCCCGCCTTCCAGCACCAGGTCGCCGCTGGCGGGCACAATGCCGCGCCGGGCGCCGGCGCCAAGCTTGGGATCAAGCCGCGCGAGGTAGCGTTCCGCCAGCGTCTTCACCCCGCGCGCCTGCCAATCTGCGACCGTCGCCATGAAATGCCGCGCCCAGGCAGCGACCAACAAAGTAGGCGTTATATCATCATAGCCTTCGCCAAGTAAGGAGGTCCGGTCCGGTCTTTCGCCCGGTTCGCCATCGGCATATTCGGCGAAGCGCAGCTCCATCCCGACCACGAGCCAAGGCGGCGTGGCATCCGGTGCAAGGCCAGGGGGCAGGCCAAGCCGGGTCTGCCCGACCACAGCGCCATTCAAGCGGAGCGTATTGGGCCATTCAAAAATCAGCGGAATATCGGGCGGGCCATAGGCGCCGAGTGCATCCGCCAGAGCGATGCTGGCGGCATGCAAGGCAAGCCGCGCCGCGGGCAAGGCTTCTTCCGGTTCCAGCACCAGGGCAGCTTCCGCCCGCGCCCAGGACCGCACCCATACCAGCGTGCCCGCGCCCTTTTCCGGGGCCAGCGCACACGCATGGCGCAGCGCATCGCCGCCCTCGCGCAGCGCGATGATTGGCGTGAAGACGCTCGGCAATGCGGGTAAATCCTCGACCACCTCTGGCTTCATCCCTCGTCAGCATGACTTATGTGTCATATATGCCGCGCGCGGCCGACTTCACAGCCGGGGGTAGGGGAAACAATCATGTCAGGGGAAAAGGGGCGCATCGCCCTGGTGTGCAGCTGCGAAGATACCATGCTGCTGGATGGCAAGGCGCTCGCGCGCGGTTGCGGCGCCGGCGTTGAAATCCGCGGCGCCGAGCAGCTTTGCCTGGCACAGCTTGACCGCTTTGAAGCTGCACTCGCCACTGGCCGACCACTCTCCATTGCCTGCACCGCCCAGGCGCCGCTTTTCGCCCAGGAAGCCGAGGCCGCTGGCGCCGCCACCCCGATCTTCGTCAATATCCGTGAGACCGCCGGCTGGTCGGCTGAGGGCAAGCAGGCCGGGCCGAAAATGGCAGCGCTCATCGCCGCCGCCGCCGAGCCCATGCCGGAAATCCCCCTGGTCAGCCTGGAAAGCAATGGCATCGCCCTGGTGCTGGGCCGGGATGAGGTAGCCATCGCCGCCGCTGCTCGCTTGCAGGAAAAGCTCGACATCACCGTGCTGCTGAGCGGGGATGTGCCGGTGGCGCCGCCGCGTCAGGCGGCCTTTCCGGTGATGCGCGGGCGGGCGCGCTCGGCAAGCGGTTATCTTGGCTCATTCGAAGTGACCGTGGATGGCGCGGCGGCGCCGAGCCCTTCTTCCCGCGCCGGCTATGTCTGGGGCAAGGGCAAGGATGGCGCGATCAGCCGGGCGGATATCATCCTGGACCTGACCGGCGCCGTACCGCTATTCCCGGCGCATGAGGTGCGGCAGGGGTATCTGCGCGCCGATCCCGCCGACGGCGCCGCTTTGGAACGCGCGATCGTCGCAGCGGGCGAGTTGGTCGGCAGTTTCGACAAGCCGCGTTTTGTCAGTTTTGATGGCAAGCTCTGCGCCCATGCGCGCAACAAGCGCGAAGGCTGCCGGCGCTGCCTGGATCTTTGCCCGGCCGGGGCGATTACGCCGGGCATCGGTCCACTCAAGGACCAGGTGGTGATCAGTGCGGAGATTTGCGCGGGCTGCGGCGCCTGTGCCGCCGTGTGCCCAACAGGTGCCGCGACCTATGCGCTGCCGCCGACGCAGGCGCTGCTGCGCAGGCTCCGGCGCTTGCTGCTGATCTATGCCGATGCGGGCGGCGAGGCGCCGGTGGTGCTGTTCCATGATGAAGCCCATGGCGAGGCGTTGATTGATGCGCTTGCCCGGCATGGCGATGGCTTGCCGGCACGCGTGCTGCCGCTGCGCGTGAATGAGGTTTTATCGCTTGATTTGGCGGTATTCGCCGGCGCCTTTGCCTGGGGCGCGGCAGCGGTGCGGCTGCTGGCACCCGCGCGGCGCGGGCATGGCGTAGAAGGTGTTTTGCGGAACATTGATTACACGGCGGCAGTGCTGGAAGGGCTTGGGCTTGACGGCCACGCCCCGCGCGCGGCACTGCTGGAAACGGATGATCCCTTCTCAATGGGCGAGGCTTTGGCCGCCCTGCCCCGCATAGCGTTTGGCTTTGCCCCGTCACGGTTCGAGGCGCTGGGCAGTCCGCGGGAGATGGCGCAGCAGAGCTTCCGCGCCTTGCGCGAAGCGGCGCGGGCTCAGGCGGCAATGGTCGCGCTGCCGGAAAAAGCGCCCTTTGGCCTGGCGCGGGTGGAACAGGCGGGCTGTACGCTCTGCCTTGCCTGCACGAGTGTTTGCCCGACCAGCGCCTTCACCGCTAATCCTGACCGGCCGGAATTGCGCTTTTTGGAAGATGCCTGCGTGCAATGCGGGCTATGCGCCGCGACCTGCCCTGAGCGGGTGATTACGCTGGAACCGCGCCTGAATTTAGCACCCCAGGCGGCGCAGGCCCAGGTGGTGAAGGCCGAAGAACCCGCCGCCTGCCCGCGTTGCAATAAGCTGTTCGGCACCAAGGCTTCCATCGCGCGGGTGAAGGGGAAGCTTGCGGCGCATTGGATGTTCGCCGACCCGGCGCGGCAGGCTTTGCTGGAATTATGTGAGGATTGCCGCGTGCTGGAAGCGACCAATGGCGGGATTGATCCTTACGCCGGCGCGCCAAGGCCGGTGACAAAAACGACTGAGGATTATTTGCGCGAGGCGGAGCGGGCGAAGCGGGACGAAAGCAAAACCTAACGCCGCGTCGGCAACCGCGTATTGCCGCCGATCTCGTAAGGGGTAAGGAGCGGCGACATATCGCCGCGCGGCGCTTCCGGGTCCAGCGCTTCAAGCCGTTCATTTGCGCGGTCCTGGTCCAAATGCTGTTGCAGCGTGGACATGGCGCGTTCCGTCCCGGCCTCGCCAGTGTTGGGCAGATTAGAAGGCGTCGGCGCCGGGCTTGACGCCGCGCGCGGCGCTCAAGCTGTGGCTGGCGCGGGTGCTGGTGTTTTGGCGCAGGCAGCCAGCGCCAGGGCGGCGACCAAGGCGCCGCGCCGGAACATTACAGCCGGACGCCAGTGGTAGCGAAAGCGACGTCCGCGGTTTGCTGGACATTGCGGTCAAGATAAAGGGCCGCACCAATGGCGATGATGATGGCGATGCAAACGCCGCCGATAATGCCGTTCATTGCTGATCTCCCCGGAGCTTAGCTTTCAGGCACCTATGACCTGCAAAGGGTTTTTTTGCAAGATTTCCTCGGCCTCCGCCAAATCCTCGGGCGCATTGGCGTTGAAGAAGGGATCATGGGGCGTGGCGGGCCAGGCGGCCTCGGCACAGCCGAAATGCGCGGTCCAACGGTCTATCTTGCGCTCCCCGACCAAAAGCGCGGCGCGCAATGCGCCGCGCAAGGCGACAGGCCAAAGTGCAGCCGGCGGATGGCTTTGCCCGCCCGAAGATGCCGCGGCCATCGGCACCCCCGCCGCTTCCCGCGCGGCATGCAACCGCGCCACGAAATCCGCCGGGATGAAGGGACAATCTCCGGGCACCGAGGCAACCCAGGCCAGATCAGGCCGATGCTCTGCCGCCCAATCGAGCCCGGCCAGAATCCCCGCAAGCGGCCCAGGGTGATCCGGCAACGAGTCCGCCACCACGGGCAGGCCAAAACCAGCAAAGCGCGCCGGATCACCATTGGCATTCAGCACCATGGCCGCGACCTGCGGGGCGATGCGCGCCAGCACATGATCCAGCAAGGGCCGCCCACCAAGCAGGCGCAGCGGCTTATCCCCGCCCCCCATACGCCGCGCGAGCCCGCCCGCCAGCACCAGGCCCAGGGTTTCAGCCGCCATCGCGTTCCGCATCCGCGCTATTCTTCCGCCAATGCTTGGCACTTTCTTCTTCGACGTAACGGAGATCAGCATCGAAAATGATGCGATCCTCGCCCGCGAGTGCGACAAAGCGCTTGCCCTTGCAGCGCCCGATCAGCATCACGCCCGCTTCGCGCGCCAGTTCCACGCCCCAGGCAGTAAAGCCGGAACGGGACACCAGAATGGGAATGCCCATACGCACGGTCTTAATCACCATCTCAGATGTCAGGCGCCCGGTGGTGTAAAAAATCTTGTCGCCAGGTGCTTCCTTGTTGCGGAACATCCAGCCCGCGATCTTATCCACCGCATTATGGCGCCCTACATCTTCCATGTAGACCAGTGGTTCATCCTGCCGGCAGAGCGCGCAGCCATGAATGGCACCGGCTTCCAGATAAAGTGTTGGCAGCGAATTGATCCGATGCAGCAGGCGATACAGCCAAGACGTGCGGAGTTCCGCGCGTGGCAATATTGCCTCCGCAAAACCTTCCATCAAATCTCCAAAGGCCGTGCCCTGGGCGCAGCCGGAGGTGAGGGTTTTCTTACGAAGTTTCTCCTCATAATCTGTCCGCCGCGCCGTGCGCACAATCACGACAGCCAGATCACCATCATAATCAACGCCAATGACGTTATCATCGGTATGCAGCATGCCCTGATTGAGCAGATAGCCGAGCGCCAAATCCTCTGGCCGATCACCGATGGTCATCATGGTCACGATTTCCTGACCATTCAGAAAAAGCGTGAGCGGGCGTTCCACCGTGACACTGGCTTCAATCGCGACACCCGTATGGTCGCGCCCCGTGACACGGCGCGTCAGGTGCGGATCAGCGGGATTGGGGCGGATGATGAGGCTGCCTGCCATGAGCCAGAGATGGGCACGGGGCAGCGCGGGTGCAAGGCGCGCCTTAGGCTGCCGGCGCCGGCGCCGGATCGAACCCGTCGGGCGTCATGCCGCGCGGCTTGATCATGGCGTAAGGCCCACGCGGCAGAAAGTGCCCGGTGCCGGGTTCTGCCTGCACCTTGCCATCACGCATCACCACCTCACCACGACGAATGGTCATGACCGGCCAGCCCGTGACCTCCATCCCCTCATAGGGGGTGTAGTCAATCGCGTGCTGCATCAGCGCATTGGTGATGGTGACTTTCTTCTTCGGATCCCACAGCGCCAAATCCGCATCTGCACCAATGGCAATGGCGCCCTTGCGCGGCGCCAGCCCCATCAGCCGCGCCGGATTGGTGCTCGTAAGGCGCACGAATTCATCCAGGGTGATGCGGCCCTTGGAAACACCCTCGCTGAAAATAATCGGCAGGCGCGCGGTAAAGCCTGGAATACCATTCGGGATATCGCGGAACACGGCATCCGGACCATTCTGCCGCTTGCCACGGTCACCTTCGAAGGAAAAGGCGCAATGATCTGATGAAATCACATCAAGCGTGCCGCGCCGGATCATTTCCCACAAACGTTCATGTTCCGTACGGCTACGCGGTGCTGGGCTGCACATGAATTTCGCGCCCTCAAAACCGGGGCGATCCATATCGGCGGCGGTCAGATTGACATATTGCGGGCAGGTCTCGCCCCATACCTTCACGCCACGCGCCTGGGCACGCGCGATTTCCTCGGCGGCTTCTTCGCAGGAGACATGAAAGATCTGAATCGGCTGATCCACTAATTCTGCAAGCGCAATTGCGCGATGCGTTGCTTCACGCTCGACCACCGGCGGGCGCGCCCAGGCATGGTATTTCGGCGCAGTCATGCCATGCTTCAGCAATTCATGCGTGCGCCAATTGATCGCCTCATAATTCTCGCAATGCACTGTCACTAAACAACCTAGCGTGCGTGCCTTCGTCAGAACGCGCAGATATTGCGCATCATTCAAATGGAGCGGTTCATAAGTGAGAAAAACCTTGAGGCTGCGCACCCCTTCCGCCACCAGGCGCGGCACTTCCTTATCCATCACGGTCTCTGTTGGATCGCTGATGATCTGGTGGAAGGAATGGTCAATCATGCCACGCGCGGCGCGGGCGCGATAATCCGTATAGCGTTCCCAGACGCCATAGCCCTTCCATTGCGGAATGAAACAAACAACCGAGGTCGTGCCGCCCGCAAATGCAGAGTTGGACGCGGTGGCGAAGCTTTCCTCATTCACTGTCAACGGCGGTTCGGCCAAGCCAGTGCTGGCATAGCCACCGCGCGAAGGTTCTTCGATATGGCAATGGCTATCCACGCCGCCGGGCAGCACCAGCGTGCCGGCGGCATCCACCACGCGGGCGCCATCGGCAAGCTTTTCGCCAAGCGCCACAATGCGCCCATCCTTCACGCCGACGTCGCAGCGCGTGGTGCCGAAACCAGTCGCAACCTCTCCGCCGCGTACCACCAGATCAAATTCCGCCATGGTCATCCCCTGTTATTAAGATTGAAGAACCTCCAAACGCGCAGCCGCCAAGCCAGCAGCGCGGCCCGTGCTGAAACAGGCTTGCAGCAGATAGCCACCCGTCGGTGCTTCCCAATCCAGCATTTCGCCACAGGCAAAGACGCCCGGCAAGCGGCGCAGCATCAGGTTTTCATCCAATTCCGTCCAGGAAAGCCCGCCGGCCGAGCTTATCGCGCGCGCGATTGGGAAGGCGCCCGTCACCCCCAGTGGCAGCGCCTTGATCAGGCCGGCAAGGTCCGGTGTTGCGACGCTGGATTTTAGCGCTTCCTGGACCAGCGCAATCCCAATCGGCGGCAACCCCGCATTGCGCCGCAAATGATTGGAGAGCGAAAGGCTACCGCGCCGCCCCGCCAACTTCGCTGCAAGATCAGCTAAATCAAGATCGGGCCAGAGATCGAGGTGCACAGTGGCGTTGGGATGCTGTTTCAAAGCCTCGCGAATGCTGGCACTCAAGGCATAGACCGCGCCGCCTTCAATGCCGGCCTCGGTTATCATGGCCTCGCCACGTTGTGTGATGCCGCCAAAGGAAAGCGCAATGCGCTTGAGCGGCGTGCCGGCAAAACGCACGCGCAGATGATCAGACCAGGAAATGGCAAAGCCCATATTGGAAGGCGCGAAGGGGCGCGTCGCGACGCCGGGCAGAAGCGCGGGCCAGGCGCCATCTGATCCAAGCCGCGGCCAGGAAGCGCCACCGAGTGCCAGCACGATCGCTGTAGCCTTGATCTGCGTTTCGCCACCCAGTGTCGCGAAACGCGCGGCGCCATCCGCTGCAAAGCCAAGCCAGCGATGGCGCGTGAGTAGTTGCACACCAAATGCGGATAGTCGCGCCATCCAGGCACGCAGCAAAGGCGATGCCCTCATGGCACGCGGAAAAACGCGGCCCGAGGAGCCAATGAAGCAAGCCTGACCAAGCCCCGCGGCCCAGGCGATCAGTGCTTCAGGCGGGAAGACGCGGATATGGGGGGTAAGATGCGCTTCAGCTGTTGCGTAGCGCTTCAGAAAAGCAGGCAGCATTTCCGAATGTGTCAGGTTAAGACCGCCTCGCCCGGCAATCAGCAGCTTGCGCGCGGGCGATGGCATATGATCCGCTACCACCACCGCGGCACCTGCCTGCGCTGCGGCTTCCGCAGCCATCAAGCCGGCGGGGCCGGCGCCAATGACAAGAACGCTCAGGTGCTGCGTTCCAGTTGTTCAATCGCGATATTTTCCAGCCCGCGCAGAAAACAAATGCGAATGCCGGGGCAGATCGCAGTTGGTTCCATGGTGAAATCGGCGCCCTTTGCCTTCAATTCCGCCACCACCTGATCAGGCCCTGTCACGGCAAGGCCGATATGTTCCAACCCGTGATAAGGCATGCTGGGCGGCGGCGCCACGTTCTCGCCCTTGATGGGTGCAATGACATTGATCTGCCCGCCAAGCCCAATATCCACGCGCGGTTCGCTCTGCTGCGTGGAACGCAGTACCTCGGCGCCGAACATGCGTTCATAAAAAACCGCTGTGGCTTCCGGATCGGGGCTGCGCAAATGGATGTAGTCGAAGGTAAATTGGATCATGTTTTCCCCCAGTTTCAAATCGCGCCAGTAGCGCGGAGCTTGGCGCGCGCAGTATCATCATAGCCAAGCTCGGCCAGGATGGTATCATTGTCGCGCCCCAAAATCGGCGGCGGCGTATCCACGCGCGGCCCGCCATGCGCAAAGCCAAAAGCGGCGACGGGGACAGAGAAAGATCCCGTCACACCTGGTGCGCCTTCAAAATGATGCACCACGCCCCGCCCCTTGATTTGTGGATCGGCAAGCGACTCCGCTAGATTGCGCACGCGTGCAGCCGGCACATGGCGCGCCTGCAAATAGCTTTCCCATTCGGCGGCAGTCTTGGCTTTCAATAATTCGGCCAGCGTCGCGGCTTCATGCGCTCGGTCAGCATGGCGCGCTTCATTGCTGTCCTTCGCCATATCGGGTCGCCCCAACGCGTTCCATAGCCGCTTTTGTTGGCGGAGATTGCTGGCGCCAATCATCACCAGCCCATCGGCCGTTCCATAGCAGCTATTCGTTGCGTATTCATGGTCATTGCCGCGCGGGCGTGCGGGCTTGCCGCTGCGCGCATAGGATGTGACATGACTTGCCATCATCATCATCGCGACATCCAACATGGCAAGATCAATATGCTGACCGCGTCCGGTTTTTTCACGTTGGAACAGCGCCGCTGATAGCGCGAAAGCCCCCATGGTGCCGGTTGCGTAATCAATCGCCGGTGCGCCAAATTTGATCGGGTTCACCTCTGGCGTACCGGTGCAGGACATGATGCCAGACGTGGCTTGGATAACGTGATCATAAGCAGTCTGTTCTCCGCGCGGCCCGCTATGACCAAAGGCCGAGATCGAACAATAAATCAGGCGTGGATTGAGTTTCAGCAAATCCTCATAGCCCAAGTCCAAAGCCGCGAAGGCGCCAGGGCGGAAATTCTCTACCAGCACATCAGCGCCCACGATAAGCTTGCGAAAAACCTCGCGCGCTTTTTCCTGCTTCAGATCAAGCGTCATGCTGCGCTTGTTCGATCCCTGCGTCAGGTAATAGCTGCCCATGCCAGCACGATTGAGATCCCAGTCGCCGCCACTTACGCGGCTTTGATCCGGGTCTTCAGGGTGTTCGATCTTGATCACATCCGCCCCTAGCAGGCCAAGTTGATAGGCCGCAAAGGGCCCGGCCAGCACATGGGTCGCGTCAACGATGCGGATGCCTTCAAAGGGACGGGTCATGGGTGTTTCCTTGGTTTTTCATCGGGGCGCTTCGAGCAAAACGCCATCGCGTATGAGTGTGTTGATCTCAGTTTCGGTCATGCCGGCAGCGGCCAATAGCGCCGCGCCATCCTGCGCAAGCCGCGGCGCTGGCCGGCCCGGTGGCGCATTGCCGCCGGAAAAACGATTGGGTCGGCCGATGGCGTAAGTTGCACCTTCGGTCGGGTGTTCTTCTTCCTGCACCATGCCGACCACACGCAAATGCGGATCATCCAATAATCCCGCAATAGTATTATAGGGAGAGGCTGGCACATCAAGCCGATCAAAAATCTTAAGCCATTCCGCTGAGGTCTTGCCCTTCAACCCGCCAGCGCGAATGGCGAAGTAATCGCGCGTATTGGCGGTGCGGCCAGCGATGGTGACGAAGCGCGGATCAGTCTTCAATTCAGGTCGGCCAATTGCATCAAAAAACGCATGCGCCTGCGTATCCGTATTGGCGGAGATGCAGATATAGCCATCAGAAGTTGGCAAGGGCCGGGCATCGGGGCTGCGCACCCGGTGATCCCCAGGCGGGCCAAGCGCGGGGCGGAAGGACATGGCGCCCAGGTGTTCCATCATCACATAGGCCGCCATGTTTTCGAACATGGGCACTTCAATCGCCTCACCCGCACCGGTTTTCTCGCGTCGGTAGAGCGCGAAGCCAATCGTCTGCGCGGCAATCAGCCCAACCGTATGATCTGCGACCAGTATCGGCACATAGCGCGGCTCCCCGGTGGAGGCTTCAAAACAGCCCGCCACACCGGCAGCGCCTTGGATTACCGTGTCATAGGCTGGCCTGCCGGCATAGGGCCCGCCTGAGCCAAACCCCGTAATGGCGCAATGGATCAGGCGCGGCGCGATCGCATGAAGGCTTGCGGCATCCACGCCAAGCCGTGCTTGCGCATCTGGGCGGATATTGCTCACAAAAACATCCACCGTCGCCGCCAAGCGCTTGAGCACGGCAAGCCCAGCCGGCGCCTTCAGATCAAGGGCAATCGATTTCTTGCCGCGATTGAAATTGAGGAATTTGCCGTTCATGCCTGGCGAACGCCCCCTGCCGGCAAGCTGGCGCAGCAAATCGCCGCCGGGGCTTTCGAGTTTGATCACCTCAGCGCCATGTTCTGCGAGAACACCGGTGCAGACCGGCCCCACCACCACCGAGGAAAGATCGAGCACCCGAATACCCGCGAGTGGTCCGTTCATCTGGTCTTGCACTTTTCCTGTCACAGTCATGAGAATCCATAAAGCCGCGCGGGGTTGTCCACCAGAACCCGCTGGAAGGCGGCGGCACCGGCGAAGCGCGGCAGCAAATCCACCAGATCAGCCTCGTCTGGCTCCCAGCGCACATTGGGGTGCGGCCAATCCGTGCCCCATAGAACCCCATCTGGCGCTGCGGCGATCAGCCGTTGTGCGAAGAGGATCGCATCCGCGAAGGGCAGGCCAGTTTCGGAAATGCGTTCCGCACCGGATACCTTCACCCACCAATTAGGGCGCTTCAGCAATTCCAGCAAAAGGCGAAACGGGGCTTGGTCCAGGCCATCGCGCACCGGCACGCGACCCATATGATCCGCCACCACCGGCAGGGAGAATTCACCAAAAAACTCGAGGAATTCTGGAACATTCCCGGCATCCAGATGCAGCACAAAATGCCAACCCATGGGCGCGACGCGCGCCGCGGTGCGCCGCACCAGCGCCAAATCCGGCACGCCGCCCAAATGCTTCACAAAGCAAAAGCGCACCCCGCGCACGGCGCCTTCATGCAAGGCGCGAAACGCGGCATCGTCAAAGCTTTTATCAATCAGGGCCACACCTCGCCAGCGGCCATTGCTCTGCACAATACCATCCAGCATGGCGCGATTGTCAGATTTATAGACGGTGGTTTGCACAATCACGGCGCGATCCACGCCGAGCCTTTCATGCAATGCAACCAAATCATTGCTGGTGCGCTCTGGCGGCGTATAGGGTGCGCCCTTTGCCAGGGGGAAGCGATCAAACGGCCCCCCAGATATGCACATGCGTATCACAAGTACCGCGGCAGAATGAAGGTAGGTTTGCGCATCGTGGCCCTAATCACCCAGCGCGGCAGGCACTGCAACCGCCCCCTGCATCAGGCGCCGCGCGCTGCGATAGACGACCGCACTTTCCGCATGCCAGCCAGCGGCACATTCACGGACTTCGGCACCAACTGAAAGAATGCCGGAAGGATTCGCGACCCGCGTTTCATCCGCCCGTGCTAGTGGCCGAGCCAATTGATGCGGTACGCTACCCGAAATGCGGCTGGCGACGCCGAGGCACATGGCGCCGGTCAGCGGTACGGCGCGATGGGCGCGTTCCATGGAAATCATGCGGACCGCGATATCATGCGTGTCAACGCCAAGGCATACACCATCCAAGGCGCGATAGGCAGCAGGTGCCGCGACCACGGCAATTTTTGGCAATGCAAGGCCAACTTCCTCCGGTGTTGCGGCCAGCCCCATCATTACGCCAGCCTTGCGCCGAAGCGCATCAAGCAATGCCATTCGCACGGAGTCGGCTTCAACCGCATCGGGGCTTTCGCTGCCGGTCAGGCCCAAATCGCGCGCATCCAGAAAAACGCAGGCATTGGCAGCGTCAATCAGGCTTACGGCATAAGCGCGGCCTTCGTGATGCAGCATATCGCGCGCATTGCCGGTGGGCAGAAGGCGGCCAGTAGCACCGCCGCCCGGCGCCAAAAAATCGAGCCTGATGCGCGCGCCGGAACCTGAAACGCCCGCCATTGAGAAATCGCCAGCGGTTACCGCCTTGCCGCTGCGCACCGGAAAACGCGCATGGATAATGCGCTTGGTGTTCACCTGATGAATGCGTACCAGCGCCTCACCATCCGCGACGCGCACCAGCCCTTCATCCACCGCAAAGGGGCCGACGGCCGAGGAAAGATTTCCGCAATTGCTGGACCAATCCACCACAGGCCTATCCACCGCGACTTGCGCGAACAGATAATCGACATCCGCATCGGGCTGCGTCGGCGGGCCGATGATCACAGCTTTGGACAATGAGGAAATGCCACCACCCATGCCGTCCAATTGCCGCCCATAGGGATCAGGGCTGCCCAGCACTGCCAGAAAAATCGCATCCTGTTGCGCGCGGTCCTGTGGTAAATCACGGGCGTGGAAAAACACACCCTTGCTGGAACCACCGCGCATGAAAATGGCGGGGATGAAGGCTTGATGCATGGAGGTTCCCTTGTACTGGCGACGGCTTCACTCGGTCAGCGCAATCGCCGATAATTGATGCCCGATTGGCCCGCCACCAGCCAGCGTATTGCGCCGATGGCTGAAAAACCGTGCCTCATCCGCCAGCGTATCATGAGGCATGACGCTGACCGCAACACCAAGCGCTACCAGCCGCGCTGTGCAATAGCCTGGAAGGTCAAATTGCCAGCGGCCTTGGCGTTTGCCGGTTGCGAAAAACCGACCATCGGCAGGATCACGCGCCAGAACGGCATCGCGCAAATCTGCGGCGACTTCATAGGATGGCTGGTGAATACAGGGGCCGACGACCGCTATAAGGTCGCGTCGTGCGGCCCCCAGCCCCTCCATGGCGAAAACTGTTTCTTCCAAAACACCCAGTACTGCGCCACGCCAGCCAGCATGGGCGCCGCCGATCACGCCGGCTTGGCGATCAGCCAAAAGCACCGGCGCGCAATCACCGGTAACGATGGCAAGCGCCAGACCTTCGCGCCGTGTTGCTATAGCATCAGCTTCGGGGCGTTGGTCTTCCGGCCAGGCCGCTTTGGCGACCACCACGCGCTTGCCATGCACCTGCGTGAGAACGCAAAGCGCCTGATGCGGCAATCCAAGCGCCGCTGCCGCACGCGCGCGATTCTCCCGCACCGCGGCAGCGTTATCCTTACCGGAGAGCGAGCAATTCAGCGATGCGAAAGCGCCCGTTGAAACGCCGCCATTGCGCGTGAAAAAACCATGCCTCAGGCGCGGATGCTGCAAGGGATTGGCGGTCAGGAATTCAGCACTCATGCGGTTTCGAATCCAGCGGGTAACGGCAAGCTTGAATCGCATAGAGCCAGTGCCTTGAACAGACGGCCCATGGCTTCGGGCGCTGTCAGCCTATGCGCAGCTGCAAGCTGCACCTGGGCGCGGGCGGGATCAAGCCGGGCAAGCATGGCAGCGCGTGTCATGAAGCCAAGCCGTTGCAGGAAAACGCCTTGCGGCAGTGGCCCATGCGCTATGGCGCCGGCGGCGCGCGCGGCAGCAGCAAAGGCCGCGAAATCCACATGCGCGGTGATGTCCACCTCACCAGCTGCGCTCAGCGGATCAACCGGCTGGCCCGCGCGCATGGCTTGCAGGCTGTCGCCAAAAGCGCTTTCCGCCGGTCCGTAATCAATCAACAAGGCAGCACCGCCGTGGCGGGCGAGCCGCGCACCGAGCCAGGCTGCGAAATGCTGTGCTGGCTCATTCACCTCGCGCACAGCACCTTCCGGTGCATCATGACCCCACCCGACATTGCTGGGCAGTTCGATAAATTTCCCGTTCATAACAAAGCGTTCGCACCATGTAGCGCCTCGGCGAATGAATTGGCGAATTGGCAGAGCATCCAGAAATTCATTGGCCAGCAGGATCATCGGCGCTTCTGGCAATGCAGCCACATTCTTATGCCATGTAACAGCAGCAGCACCTAGCTTTGCCGTTTGTGCTTCGCGCAAACGTGGCGATGTCTCCACCAAATGCACGCGCAAGGCGGCGCGAAAATCTGGCATCATTTCAGCAATCGCACGCAGCGCATCCGCCATCAGGCTACCGCGCCCTGGCCCGCATTCCACCAACAAAATTGGATCGGCCCGCCCCATGGCTTGCCATGTCACGGCAGCCCAAAGTCCCAGGCATTCTCCGAAAACCTGAGATATCTCAGGCGATGTTGTAAAATCCTGAAACGGATCACGCGCCGCATAATAGGCGGCGGCAGCGCGCACCATGAAATCATCCAAGCGCTCGGCGCCTTTGGGTGGGTGCGTGTTTTCTGGCAGCGCCGACTTCATACGGGTTCCGACAAGAAAATACTGCCACCCTTGTCGCAGAAGAGCGGCGCTACCGGCAAGGCGTGTGCTTCAATCCACCTTCGCCCCGGATGCGCGGATGAGGGGTGCCAGGTTCGCCTGCTGCGCCGCGCGAAAGGCGATGATGTCCGCCATACTGGTGTACCAGGCCATGGCGCCTTGTTCACGGAAGGATTTCACCAGATCGGGATGTTCAAGCGCCTGCTTGCTGAAATGCGACATTCTATCGGTCACATCCTTGGGAAGCCCGGCCGGCGCACAAACACAGGTCCAGGAAATCACGTCAAACCCGGGCAAAAACTCTGAAATGGCAGGCAAATCCGGCTCAATCGGGCTGCGCTTTTCGCTCGTCACCGCGAGCGCGCGCACCTTGCCCTGCCGTGACAGCGCAAGGATGGAGGGCATATTGTCGAACATCATGTGAATACGCCCAGCCATCAGATCAACAAGCCCAGGCGCTGCGCCGCGATACGGTATATGCTCCATATTAACGCCGGCCAAGTGCTTGAACATCTCACCAGAGAGATGAAGCGTGGTGCCCGAACCGGCAGAGCCGAAGGAATACTTGCCCGGATTGGCCTTCAGTAGCGCAATCAACTCCGGAACGCTACGCGCCGGCAGATCGAGATTAACGCCAAGCAGATTGGGTAATTGCCATAACCCAGTGACAAAGGTGAAATCCTTTTCCGGATCGAAATTCAGATTGCTGTAAAGTGTTGGTGCAATCGCATGGGAGGCGATCCCACCAAGCCCGATCGTGTAGCCATCAGGCGCTGATTTCGCGACTGTATCCACACCAACATTGCCACCCGCGCCAGTACGATTTTCAACCACAAAGCTCTGCCCCGTCAGTTCCGACATTCGCGCGCAATAGATGCGCGACAGCACATCGGTGGAACCACCGGCGGGGAAGGGGCTGATGTAGCGCACTGGACGGCGCGGCCAGTCACCCGCTTGCGCGCGGGCGATATTGGGCAGGGCCAAAAACCCGGCACCAGCCAGAACGGTACGGCGCAAGAGGCTTGGTTTGAACATAGGCTTTCTCCCCTAAATGGTGTGGTCTTCGCGCCGCATCTTTCAGGGGCAGGCTGCCTGAATCTGCGCCCAGGTCAAGAAAAAAGCGCAGGCATCCCTATTCGCGCGGCACCGCGGCATGGGCGGCGAGGCAAGCCACATCCACAATCTGATTGACGCCCGCCTGCATGGGCACGATTTGCGCCGAATGCGAAAGCCCGGTCAGTAGCGGGCCGATCACTGTACTACTGGTCAATTGTGGTACGGCACGCGTCAGAATATGCGCCGCATGAATACCGGGCATGATCAAAACATTTGCTGGGCCGCTCAGGCGACAGAAGGGATAGAGCGACGCGCGCAGCTTCGGATCGAGCGCCACATCTGCCGCCATTTCGCCATCAAACTCAAAATCCGCGCCGCGTTCGGTCAGCAATTTCACCGCTTCACGAATGCTGCCAGGAATGGTGCCGCGCGGGTCGCCGAAGGTCGAGAAGGAAAGGAACGCAACGCGTGGTTCCATGCCCAGGCCCCTTGCGGCGGCAGCCGACCCGCGCGCAATGCCAGCGAGTGTGGCTGCATCTGGCCTTTCGTGAATAGCGGTATCCGCCACCAGCACCGTTCCCGCTTGGCGCGAAATGATGATCGAAAGCCCGAAGGCCACGCGCCCTGGCACGGGGTCAATCGCCATGCTGATGCCTTCAAGTGCGGCGGAATAGGAACGCGTAGTGCCGGTGACGACCGCGTCCGCCTCACCGGTCGCCACCATGCAGGCCGCGAAGACATTGCGATCCTGATTCACCAGGCGTTGGCAATCGCGTTGCAAAAAGCCATGGCGCTGGCGTTTGCCATAGAGAAATTCCGCGTAGTGGCGCGTCGATTCCGAAAGCCGCGCGTTCTGGATTTCAATGCCAAGGGGCAGAGGAATCCCGATAGCATTGGCAACCCCCATAATGCGATCCTCCCGCCCCACTAGAATGGGTGTGCCATAGCCCGCATTGCGGAAGCCAATGGCGGCGCGAATCACTTTTTCCTCCTCGCCTTCCGCGAATACAACGCGTTTTGGGTGCTGCCGCACGCTTTCCGCAATGGCTTCCAAGGCGCCTACGGTGGCATCCAGCCTATTCGCCAAATCCCGCGCATAGCGCTGCAAATCGGGCAAGGGCTTCCGCGCAACACCGCTTTCCATCGCGGCTTTTGCAACTGCCGGAGAAACGCGCGAAATCAGCCGAGGGTCAAAGGCATTGGGAATGATATAATCCGGCCCAAAACGCAGCGCCTTTCCCGCACCGGCACCCGAAACCTCCTCCGGCACATCTTCGCGCGCCAGCATGGCAAGCGATTCAGCCGCCGCGATCTTCATCGCGTCATTGATGGTGGAAGCGCGCACATCGAGCGCACCACGGAAGATGAAGGGAAAGCCCAGCACATTATTGACCTGATTCGGATAATCCGAACGCCCGGTCGCGATGATGCAATCGGGCCGCGCGGCGCGCGCCTCATCCGGCGTTATTTCTGGATCGGGGTTGGCCATGGCAAAAATGATCGGCTTTGGCGCCATGGCGCGGATCATCTCGGGCGTAAGCGCGCCCTTCACGGAAAGGCCGAAGAACACATCCGCGCCGTCGAGTGCTTGCGTGAGGGTGCGCGCGGAAGTGGTCACCGCATGGGCAGATTTCCATTGGTTCATGCCTTCCTGACGACCACGCCAGATCACGCCCTTGGTGTCGCACAGGATCACATTTTCGGGCCGCATGCCCATGGCTTTGACCAATTCCGCACAGGCGATGGAAGCGGCACCCGCGCCATTGATCACGAGCTTCGTCGT
Organism: Alphaproteobacteria bacterium; assembly: GCA_016869715.1. Classification (GTDB taxonomy): domain Bacteria; phylum Pseudomonadota; class Alphaproteobacteria; order Acetobacterales; family Acetobacteraceae; genus Neoroseomonas. The sequence goes on along the minus strand of VGDM01000016.1, from coordinate 21,806 downwards.
TTTCAAATCGCGCCCGGTCAAATGGCAGGCATTGATCAGGCCGGCGGCGGCGACAATCGCCGTGCCGTGCTGGTCATCATGAAAGACCGGGATATCCATCAATTCGCGTAAGCGCTGTTCAATTACAAAGCATTCCGGCGCCTTGATGTCTTCCAGATTGATGCCGCCAAAGGTTGGGCCCAGATAGCGCACGGCATTGATGAAAGCGTCGGGGTCTTCAGTATCGACGCAAAGATCAATGGAATCGACATCGGCAAAGCGCTTGAAAAGCGCGGCCTTGCCTTCCATCACCGGCTTCGATGCCAATGCGCCCAGATTGCCAAGCCCCAGCACCGCCGTGCCGTTGGAAATCACCGCGACGAAATTGCCCTTGGAGGTATAGTCATAGGCAAGCGCCGGGTCGCGATGGATATGCAGGCAGGGTTCGGCGACACCAGGCGAATAGGCCAGGCTCAAATCCCGCGCGGTGATCAGCGGCTTGGTCAGGCGTATTTCAAGCTTGCCGGGCCTGCCTTCCCGGTGCATCGCCAGCGCTTCTTCGGCGGTGACGCGCGCCGTGCGCGTATCCTCAACCGACGTTTTTTTCGCGTCATCCATGCTAGTCACCACTCCTCATACCGACCCCATCATGCCGGTTTGTGCCACGCACCGCGAGGCCCCCGCTTCGCAGGCGCAGCAAAGCGCCCCCCTAGACCCGCCGGACATTCCAGGGATAGGGCGATGATCCCTGCAAAATCCCGGTGATATTGCGGCGGAAGGCGGTCCTGATCCTGAATTGGCCGAGCGGAATGAAGGCCGCATCTTCCAAAGCGAGGCGCCCGAGGCCGGACGCGATCTGCTTCTGCTCGGCCTCATTCGGCGCGAATAGCCAGGCTTCGGCCATGGCTTCGGCCTCATCACTTTTCCACCAGCCGAACCAGCCCGCTGTGCCCTGGCCGCGCACCAGAAAGGAAACAGCGGGATTGGCCCAGGCCGTTGCCCCACCCGTGGTATGCAGGATGGACCAGCCGCCGCGATCAACGGTTTCGCGGTTGTTGCGGCGCTGCACCACAGTACCCCAATCATTCTCGGCCAATTCGATATTCATGCCGATCCGCTTCAGCCGATCCGCAGTCACTTGCCCGAGCGGACCGATATCCGGGAAATCCGTCGGATTGATTACGACAACGCGCTGATTGGCATAACCCGCTTCACGCAGTGCGGCGCGCGCGCGGTCCAGGCTGCCCGGCATCATCGCCTCACCCAAATCCTCATAATACGGCGTCTCACGCGGCCAAAGGCTGCGGCAGAGATTCCAATCGGTGCGGTCATCTCCGCGTGACGCGCGCATGTAATCTTCCTGCAAAACAGAAAGCCGAACGGCGCGGCGGATGCGCACATCATCAAAGGGCTGGTGCATGTTATTCATGCGTAGCACCGCCATTCGCCCGCCCGTGTCAGACACTTCACGGCGCACATCGCGCGCGCGCGCCAAAAGCGACTGCAAATCCGGATGCGGCCTTTCCCACCAATCAACCTCGCCATTCTGCAAGGCGGCCGCTGCCGTCGCGGGATCGGGCAGGATATGCCATTCAATGCGCCGGAAATGCGCAATCTTCGCCCCGGATGTCCAGGAAGGCGCTTCCTGGCGCAGCTGATAGGCATCGAATTTTTCATAGACCACGCGGCTGCCGGAATTATATTCGCCGGCAATGAAGCGAAAGGGCCCAGAGCCGATCATCTCCGTCACGCCGCGGTTGGGATCGGTCTCAGCCAGGCGTTCTGGCATGATGAAGGGCACGGCGGAATCGGGCTTCGCCAAAGCATCCAGCAGCAAGGGAAAGGGGCGCTTCAAGCGGATTTCCATGGTGCGGTCATCCACCGCGCGCCATTCATCCACCTGACGTATCAGCAATTGCCCATAAGGTTCGCGTGCGCACCAGCGCTTGAGACTTGCGACGCAATCGCGCGCACGCACGGGTTCGCCATCATGAAAACGCAGCCCCTCGCGCAGCGTGATGCGCCAGCGCTTGCCATCATCTAATACTTCAGCCCCTTCGGCCATTTGCGGCTTTGGTTTCAGCTCCGCATCCACGCCATAAAGCGTGTCAAACACATGCCAGCCATGATTGCCGGTGACGGTGGCAGTGGTGAAAACCGGGTCCAGCACGCTCAGATTGGCTTGCGGGACGAAGCGAAGCGTTTGCGCGCGCATATCTTGCGCTACCACAGGCGCGGGCAGTGCCGCCGCGGCGCCCATCGCGAGCATGGACCTGCGACTGATACCGGGTGCTGTCATGGGAAGTTCCTCCCTGTCAGGTCTTGTCTTGGGCAGTCTGAAGCCTCTTGCCCCAATGTGCCAGCCCAGGGTTTTGCGCTTGCGCCGCGCGCCTGTATCGTGCCCCGCAATGCCCCCCGCCCAAGCACCCTCAAGCCCGATTCCCGATGCCAGTGGCGCGACGCCCGCCATGGCGCAATGGTTCGCCGCCAAGGCCGCGCATCCGGATGCACTGGTGTTCTTCCGGATGGGCGATTTCTATGAGCTGTTCTTCGCCGATGCCGAAGCCGCTGCCGCCGCGCTTGATATCGCGCTGTCTTTCAGGGGTGAGCATCGTGGCCAGAAGGTCGCCATGTGCGGCGTGCCGGCCCATGCGCATGAAAGCTATCTCGCACGCCTGATCCGCCAGGGTTTCCGAATTGCCATTTGCGATCAGATGGAAACGCCAGAGCAGGCCAAGGCGCGCAAGGCGCCCACGATCCGGCGCGATATCACGCGGCTGGTCACTGCCGGTACGGTCACGGAAGAAACCCTGCTTGAAGCGGCGCGCCCGGCTTGGCTTTTGGCGCTGGCGCCCTCGGAAGACCGCGCGGGAGCCGCCTGGCTAGATGTCTCGACCGGCGCCTTTGGCACGGAAACCCTGCCACGCGCGGATATCCAAGCCCTGCTCGCGCGGCTGGAACCCGCCGAAATCCTGGCGCCGGAAGGCGTATTCGAAGGCGAAGTGGCGGCGCGCATCACCCCGCTTGACCCGCCCCGCGATGCTGTGCGGCGCCTTGCCGAGGCGTTTGATGTCTCCACCCTGGATGGTTTTGGCAGTTTCAGCGCCGAGGAGCTCGCCGCCGCAGCGATGGCCTTGGAGTATGTGCGGGCCACCCAGGCGGGCGCCTTGCCGCGCCTGGCACCGCCGAGCCCCATGGGTGGGCGCGGCCTTTTGCAAATGGATGCCGCGACGCGGCGCAGCCTTGAAATCCTGAAAAGCGAAAGGGGGGAGGCGCGCCATTCCCTGCTCGCCGCCGTGGATCGCACCGTGACCGCCGCAGGGGCGCGCGAATTGGCGGCGCGCCTTGCCTCGCCGTTGGCTGAAGCCGCACCGATTCTGGCGCGGCATGAGGCGGTGGGCTGGATGCTCGCGGCAGCTTCCGAACGTGCCGCGCTGAGGGCCGCGCTGAAGGGCTCGCCAGATATGGCGCGGGCGCTAGCGCGGCTATCGCTTGATCGTTTCGCACCGCGTGATCTAGCCGCGATCCGCGATGGGCTCGCGCGCGCTGAGGCGATGGCGGCGGCGCTTGACGCAGCAGGTGGCCTGCAACCCGCCTTGATAGAGTCCGCACGCGGCGCGCTGGTGCCGGAAGCCTCACTGCAGGCGGAATTGCAGCGCGCTTTGGCCGAAACCCTGCCGGCGCGGTTGGAAGATGGCGGGCTGATCGCGGCTGGCTATGACGGCGAATTGGATGCACTCAGGCGATTGCGCGATGGCGGGCGGGATCAGATTGCGGCGCTGCAATTGGATCTGGCCTTGGCCTGGAGCGTCGCGGCGCTCCGTATCCGCCATCATCAGCAATTCGGCTTTCTTGCGGAAATGCCATTGGCTGCCGGCGAGAAATTGCTGCGCGCCGCCATCGCGGAAGGCCCCAATTGCCCGATCCATCGGCAGACCATGTCAAATGCCATGCGCTTTACCTGCCCAGCGCTGGCCGAGCTTGACCGGAAGGTGGCGGAAGCGGGGGATCAGGCGGCGCGTCGGGAACGCATGGTCGCGCAGCATTTGCGCAAGCTCTGCCTGAATGCAGCGCCCGGCATCGCGGCGGCAGCAGTGGCGATGGCGGAATTGGATGTGCATGCCGCCGCCGCTGAATTGGCCGCAGACGGCGGCTGGTGCCGACCGGAAATCACGCAAAAGCCGGGTTTTGCCATCAAGGCCGGGCGGCATCCGGTGGTAGAAGCCGCCCTTGCCCGCGCGCGCGGTCCGGCCTTTGTGCCGAATGATTGTGATCTATCGGCGGGGCAGCGACTTTGCCTGCTGACCGGACCCAATATGGCCGGGAAATCCACCTATTTGCGGCAAAACGCGCTGTTTGTGATTTTGGCCCAAGCAGGGCTTTTTCTGCCTGCCGAAGCTGCGCGGCTTGGCCTGGTGGATCGGCTTTTCTCCCGCGTGGGTGCAGCAGATGACATTGCCGGCGGGCGCTCCACCTTCATGGTCGAAATGGCCGAAACGGCAGCGATATTGAACCAGGCCAGCGCGCAATCCCTGGTGGTGCTGGATGAGGTCGGGCGCGGCACTGCCACCTGGGATGGGCTGGCGATTGCCTGGTCGGTGCTGGAAGCGCTGCATGACCGCATCCGCTGCCGCACCGTCTTCGCCACGCATTTCCATGAATTGACGTCACTGGCCGCAAAATTACCGGAACTGGCGCTGGCGACCATGCAGGTGCGTGAATGGCGCGGGCAGGTGATTTTCTGCCATAGTGTCGGCCCCGGTGCCGCCGAGAAATCCTGGGGCCTGCATGTCGCGAAGCTCGCCGGTGTGCCGCGTGAGGTGCTGCGCCGAGCTGAGGCTGTGCTGGCCTCGTTTGAAGCCCGCGCCAAGGGGCTTGATCCCCTGGCGGAAGTATTGCCGCTTTTCGCAAGTCCCGGCCCTGCCGCCGCGCCATCTCATCCCGCGCTGGAAGCGCTTGCTACAATTGACCCCGATACACTCAGCCCGCGAGAAGCCCAGGAGTTTCTCTACCGCGTTAAATCGCTTTTGGAGACTGTTGCAGCGCCGCCGGACACGATAGGGTCATAGAGATGAGTCTGACCCAGGCAACCCCCGAGACCGCCTCCATGCCGCATCGGCGTGGATCGCCGCACCCTGGTATTGTTTCTGAACAGCCCTTGGTACTGGCGCATTTGCTCGTGGAATTGCTGCCGGAAAGCCAGCCCATTCCGCGCGAAGCGGCCCTGGCGCTGCTTCGCCGACATTTGGGGCGCATTCAGGCGCGCGTACAGGAAGCCTTTGAAGCACGCGAATTATCGGGCTTGGCTGCCGCACGCTGGTTGGCAGCGCTGACCGATACGCTGATGGTTGGCATCCACCGCTATACCGAGGCGCTGCACCCGCCGGATCGTGGAGAGAAACCTCATGCCTTGGTGGCGACGGGCGGTTATGGCCGCGGTGTGCTTGCACCCTTTTCCGATATTGATCTTTTGTTCTTGACCGATAACAGCATGGGCGCGCGCGGCAGGAAGGCAGTGGAGTTTATGCTCTATTTGCTTTGGGATCTTGGGCTCAAGGTTGGGCATGCAACGCGGTCGCGCAGCGAATGCTTGCAGGAAGCGAAGCGCGACGCAACGGTGATGACCGCGATTTTGGATGCGCGGCTGGTCGCAGGCGATCCGGCGATTTTCGCCCGCTTTGACGAAGCATTTCGCAGCGCGCGTGCCCGCACCGGGCTCAAGCCCTTCCTGGAAGCGAAACTTGCCGAAAGGCAGAAGCGCCATCGCCGCTATGGCGATAGCCCTTATGTGGTTGAGCCGCATGTGAAGGAAGGGCGCGGGGCGCTCCGCGATCTGCAAACGCTTTATTGGCTGGCGCGTTATGCCTTCAATGTGCAGCGCATGCCCGAATTGGTTGGCCCCGATAGCGCGGGTGGTGGACTGCTGACAGCAAACGAGGCGCGCGCCATACGTCGCGTGTGGGATTTCCTGTGGACGGTGCGGTTTCATTTGCATCTGGTAACGGGCCGCGCAGAAGAACGCCTGACCTTTGACTTGCAGCCGGTGGTGGGTGCCCGCATGGGCTACACGCGGCGCGGGCTTCAGGATGGCGTTGAACGCTTCATGAAGCATTTCTTTTTGACTGTGCGAGACGTGGCGCGTTTCACGCGCATTCTGGAACCCGCCATCATGCGCGCCGCGCTTGGCCGCCCGGCCGTGATGCCCGCGGCAGACAAGGCTTTGACTGAAGCGGGCTTCGGCCTGGCCGATGGTAAGATCATCGCCGCACCGGGTTTTGATTTCACCGTTGAACCGGTGCTGATGCTGCGTATCTTCCGCCTTGCGCGGGATCGGGGATTGGACATCCATCCGCTCGCCTTCCGTGCCATTATTCGCCATGCGCGGCATCTGGCTCGGCTGCGTGGCGACCCGGCGGCGAGTGCGGAATTCCTTGATATACTCTCGGGCAGGGAACCGCATATTTGGCTGCGCATGTTGAATGAAGCCGGGCTGATCGCGGCACTTTTGCCCAATTGGCAGCGCGTTGTCGGGCTGATGCAATTCGATACCTATCATGTGTTTACGGTGGATGAGCATACCATTGAAGCGATTGGCGTGCTCGGCGCGATGGAACGGGGCGAGCTCACGGAAATCGCCCCGGTTGCCAGTGAATTGATTGGCCAGGTGCAATCCCGCCGCGCGCTTTATGTCGCGATGCTGCTGCATGATGCTGCCAAGGGACGCGGCGGCGATCATTCCGAATTGGGCGCGGAATTGGCGCTGCATATCTGCCCGGCCCTTGGACTGACACCTGAGGAGACTGAGACAGTTTCCTGGCTGGTGCTGCATCATTTGCTGATCAGCGAAACCGCTTTCCGCCGCGATATCGAAGACCCAAAGACGATCCTGGATATTGCCGAGATTGTGCAAAGCCCGGAACGGCTTCGGTTGCTGCTGGTGCTGACGGTCGCTGACATGCGCGCGGTCAGCGCCAAGGTCTGGAATGGCTGGAAAGCAACGCTGCTGCGCGAACTTTACTGGCGCGTCGCTGAAGTGCTGGCGGGGGGTCTTTCCGTGCCGGAACGCGATGTGCGCGTGGCTCGCGCCAAGGATGCGGCAGCCAAGCTTCTGGCCGGGCACTCGCGCGCTGCGGTGGATCATTACCTGGGTCTTGGGTATCCCGGCTATTGGCTTTCCTTTGATCCCGAGACCCATGCGCGCCATGCGGCGATGATTGAGGAAGCGCGCGCCACCAAGGCGCCGCTCACGGTGCAAACACGGGTCTTGGAAAACCGTGCGGTCACGGAAGTGACCGTTTATTGCACCGACCATCCCGGCCTTTTCAGCAAAATCGCCGGCGCCTTGGCCGTGGCGGGGGCCAGCATTGTTGACGCGCGCATCCATACCATGACGGATGGCATGGCGCTCGATAGCTTCTGGGTGCAGGATTATCAGGGCGGCGCCTTGGATGCGCCGCATCGCCTGGCACGGCTTTCCGTATTGGTGGAACAGGCACTTTCGGGGAGCCTCAGGCTTCGTGATGAAATCCGCAAACTGAAACGCGAACCAGCCCGGCTGCGCGCCGTGACGGTACCGCCGCGTGTCGTGATCGATAATCACGCTTCCAATACGCACACCGTCATTGAGGTGAATGGACGCGACCGCCCGGGGCTATTGCATGATGTGACCGCAGCGATGAGCGATCAAGGCATGCAGATTGCGTCAGCCCATATAACCACCTATGGCGTGCGCGCGATTGACGTATTTTACGTGAAGGATGTTTTCGGCCTGAAGATTGAAAATGAACGCAAGCTCTCTGGGCTGCGCGCCGCGCTTGAAGCCGCGCTGGTGCCGCCCGCGGCGGAAGTGAAGGTGGCAGCGGGATGAGCGAGGGTTTCAATAACTTTTCGGAATTCTGGCCCTATTATTTGCGGGAGCACGCCAAGCCTGCGACGCGCGCGCTGCACTTCGCTGGCACGGGCGCGGGGCTTGTATTGGCTTTTATGGCACTGATTTCAGTCGAATACTGGCTGCTGCTGGTGGCGTTGATTTGCGGCTATGGCCCCGCCTGGATCGGGCATTACTTTGTCGAGAAAAACCGCCCCGCCACCTTTCGCCATCCGCTGTGGTCGCTGATCGCGGATTTTCGAATGTTCTTCTGCTTCATCACCGGGCGGCTTGGCGCAGAACTTCACCGCCTCGGCATCAGGTAATCTCACCCTTTCACATCCATCGCCTGCCTCAGCCCATCACTCACCAGGTTGAAGCAGATAGAGGTGGCGAAAATGCACACCCCAGGCAACACCGCGATCCAAGGCTGCACATAAATCGCGGTGCGGAGGGTATTCAGCATCAGCCCCCATTCCGGCTCCGGCGGCTTGGTGCCAAGCCCCAGGAAGGAAAGGCCAGAAGCCAAAATCATCGACACGCTAATCAGCGATGTCGCATAGACAAAGATCGGCCCCAGCACATTGCCCAGCACATGTACGCGCACAATGGTGAAAGCATTGGCGCCAGAGGCGCGCGCTGCATCCACGAAATCCAGATTGCGCACAACCGTGGTGACGGTTTCCGCCACCCGGATAATGGGCGGGATGAACACCAGCGTCAGCGCAAGGATTGCATTCACGATGCCGGCACCCAAGGCGCCTGAAATCGCCACCGCCAGCAGAACGGATGGGAAGGCATAGAACACATCCGTCACGCGCATGATCGCCATATTGGTCTTGCCGCCAACATAACCCGCCAGCACCCCAAGCACCGTACCGATCACGAAAGCAAGTGCCACCGGCGTAATGCCCATGAACCAGGAAAGCCTGCCGCCATAAAGAAGGCGCGTCAGCATATCGCGCCCAAGCTCATCAGTGCCCAGAGTGTAATTCGGCGTGCCGATGGGCCGCAGGCGGCGGATCATGCTGCCCTGATAAGGGTCATGCGGCGCAATTAGTGGCGCAAATACGATCGCGAGCAGCATCAGCAGCAGGACCGCGGCGCAAAAGATGGTCACCGGATCACGCCGCACGCGCTTCCAGACGCCGGCCCAATAGCCCGTGGAACGCTCTGGCGCCTGCCGTGCCTGAACGGCGAGTTCAGCTTCCGCTGCGGATGGGGTGGTTGCGCTATCCGCCATGGCGTCAATTCCGCTTGATGCGCGGATCGAGCGCGGTTTGCATCAGATCCACCAAAAGATTGAGAATGACAAAGAACATGGCCAGCACCAGGATGGTGCCTTGCAGCACCGGCAAATCGCGCTGGAAGATGGCATTGTTCAGCAACAAGCCCGTGCCGGGCCAGGAAAACACGGTCTCTACCAGAATCGAACCGCCCATCAGATAGCCAAGCTGCAAGCCCATCACCGCCAGCGCGGTCGGCGCGGCATTCTTCACCACATGCAGAAACACACCACCGCGCGTCAGGCCCTTGCCGCGCAAGGCGGTGACGAATTCCTGATTCATGATCTCGGCCACAATGCCGCGCACGGTGCGCGTCACAATCCCCATGGGAATAACTGAAAGGGTCACCGTCGGCAGGATCAGATGCTTCAAATGCTCCCAATCCCACGCCCAATCGGAAGAACCGCCCGGCCCGGCGCCCATGGCTGGCAGCCAATTCAATTGCACGGAGAAAATCACCACCATCACCATGCCCAGCCAGTAATGCGGCACGGAAACGCCACCCACCGCCAAGGTTACCGCCGCACGATCCAGCCAGGTACCGAGGAAAGTGCCGGCAAGCCCACCCAGGACACAGCCCAGGATAAAGCCAAGCAAGGAAGCGCAAGTCGCCAACATGAGTGTATTGCCGATGGCGCTTGAAAGATCAGACCAGACGGGGCGCCCAGAAGCGAGCGACCGGCCCAAATCCCCTTGCACCACCTTCATCAGCCAAAGCCCGAATTGCACGGGCAGCGGCTTATCCAATCCGTAATCACGCCGCACCTGTTCCACCACATCGCCCGGCGCATCGGGCGGCACGATGGCGTTGATGGGATCACCGGGCGCGATCTGCACCAGCATGAAACAGACAAATCCGACTGCAAGCGCAATCGGAATGCCATAGGCGATGCGACGGATCAGGTAGAAGAACATTGTCTCTCCGGCAATCGCCGGGCGGTGGTTGCCGCCCGGCGATCAGGGGTTACTGAATGAAAGGCAGGCGCAGATCCACAAACCAGCTCTGCGGCTGCACATAGCCACGCACACGCGGGCTCATGGCACGCGGGGACACGTCATGCGCAATCCAGATGAACAGCGCCTCGTCCACGCCGGCAGCGTGCAGGCGGGCGAGTGCTGCGTCACGCGCAGCCGGTTCAAAGGCATTGCGCGCTTCAGCAATCATCGCGTCAAAGCGCGGATTGTTGAAGAAGCCCCAATTATTCGAAACTGGCGGCACCATTTTTGAATCCCAGAAGCGCACCATGGCAAAGAAAGGGTCCATCGCGGCGAAGGACACATTGGTCATATGCGCACCGCGCGCTGAAGGATCGCGGCAGCCCTGGCGCCAGGAAGCAAATAGTGCGTTCCATTCAAGAACATCGAATTCGACATTCACGCCAACCTGCTTCAGATCCTGCTGCAGGAACTCATTCATCGGTAGAGGTTGCATCTGACCGGAACCAGAGGCAGAAATTTGCACCTTCAGATTCAACGGACGCTGCGGCCCATATCCAGCTTCGGCCAGCAGCCGACGGGCTTCGGCCTTGTCGGTGCGGATATTGAAGCTCGGATTGCCGAACCAGGGATGGCCGCGCGGCACGGTGCCAACGGGGATCGACATCATGCCACCCAGAAGTGTGCGCAAGCCTTCACGATCAATCGCGAGATTGAGCGCGCGGCGCACGCGCACATCAGTCATGGGCGAACCTTCGGAAAAGCAGGGCTGCCAGGGCCAGACATGCGGCTGCGCATTACTGGTGATGACCATGCCACGCTGGCGAAGCTGTGGAATGGTATCAGGTGACGGCGCTTCAATCCAATCCACCTGGTTGGACAGCAGTGCTGCCGTGCGCGCATTGGCTTCCGGGATCGGGAGCAGGATCACACGCTCAAGCTTTGCCTTGTCGGCCCAATAGGCGTCATTGCGCGCATATTCTACACGTTCACGCGGAACAAAGCGCGTTAGGCGGAAGGGGCCGGTGCCGGAAGGATCACGCGCAAAGGCAAGCCATGCCGCTTCGGCATTGGCGCTGGTTGCACGCAGCTTATCCCAGTGGATTGGGCTCGCCATGAAAAGATTGGTCAGATTGATCGGCAGCAGGCTATCCGGTTCGCTGGTGACCAGCGCCACGGTATAGTCATCAATCTTTTCCGCACGGCGGAGCGTTGGCATACGTGTGGCGGTCACACCAACCTGGCGCGGGTCATAATGCGGCGCTTCACGATCGAGCACCTTGCGCACATTCCAGACCACGGCATCGGCGTTGAATTCCGACCCGTCATGGAACTTCACACCACGCCGCAGACGAAACACCCAACGCGTCTTGTCATTGGCATCAACGGCCCATTCCGTCGCAAGGCCGGGGATGACCACGGAAGGCTTATCGGCGGCTGACAAATCCCACATGGTCAGGCTGTCAAACAGCGGAATGCCGGTGAAGCGGTTGCCTTCAAAACCCTGGTCGGGCTGGCCATGGGTAAGCGGAATATCCGCCGCCGTCATGCCAATGCGCAGCGTGCCCTGTGCCTGCGCGATGGACGCGCCTAGCACCGGCAATGCCGCAAGACAGGCGGTTATCAGGAATTTCTTAGGTCGCATTGCGTCACTCTCCCTTCATCACATTCTGGCAGTTTCGGGCGAAACTGCCGCTTGAATTTACGCGCCTCGCCTGCCCCCAGGGCCTAGACCCGGACGCCAAGCCAGTATCCGGAGGCAGCAAAGCCTGTGCCACCCCCCAGACTCGGTCTGGCGGTCAGGGATATTCATCCCTGCCTTTTTTATCGGCGGCGCTGCCTGACCATGGGGCGCCGCGCGGGAAGGCGCAATAGGGGGGGCCGTATGGCGCCACACCCTTGCCAGCCCTGCCGACAAAGCGGCAGAAGCGAGGCATGCGCATCCTGCTTTTGAACGGCAATACCGACCCCGCCATCACCACCCTGATTGCTGCCCGCGCAAAGGAGGCTCTGCCCCGGCTTGGCCTGCCCACCTGCGATCTGGTGCCGGCCACCGCCCCTTTTGGCGCGCGCTATGTCGCGACGCGCGCCGCAGTAGCCATTGCCGGGCACGCGATGCTCTCCGGCCTTGCAAAGCATATTGGCGCGGATAATCCGCAAAGTTTTGATGCCGCCATCATCGCCTGTTTCGGCGAACCCGCCGTTGAAGCCGCGCGGGAATTGCTCCCCATTCCAGTGATTGGCATGGCGGAAGCCTCCATCACGCTCGCCTTGGAACAGGCACCGCGCATCGCGCTGCTGACGGGTGGCGCCGCCTGGGTGCCCATGCTGGAAGAATTCGCACTGATCCGCGGCCATGGGCCGGATCGCGTTCAGGTGCGCTCCGTACCACCCACCGGCGATATGATTGCGCGCGCGCCCGAAAAATCTCTGAGCCTAATCGCTGAAGAAGCGCGGCAGGCCATGGCGGCGGGCGCGGGCGTGGTGGTGCTGGGCGGGGCCGGGCTGGTTGGCTTGGCGCCGAAGCTCGCGGCCGTGCTGCCGGTGCCGGTGCTGGATAGCCTGGATTGCGCGCTGGTGATGGCCTGCCGGGGCGGCCGGGTGTCGGCCCGCGTGGCGCAGGCGCCGCAAATCGGGCTGGGACCGGACCTTACCCGCCTGCTGGCCGGAGAATACGCGAAATCTAAGTAAGTACTACTTACCTTTTTTTACACCCCAGGCTAATCTCACGCAAGAAATCAAAACCTCGAGGATACGCAGCAATGGCTTCCTTCCCGATCACCCGCACCACCACCCCCAAGGTGAAGCCCGCCGATGATGAATTGGCCTTCGGCAAGGTACTGACCGATCACATGTTCCTGATGGATTATCGGGAGGACAAGGGTTGGCATTCGCCGCGCATCGTACCTTATGGGTCGCTCAGCCTGGATCCCGCGACCTCGGTTTTGCATTACGGTCAGGCGATTTTCGATGGCCTGAAGGCGTTTCGCGGCGATGATGACCAAATCCGCCTGTTCCGCCCCGATCGCCATGCGGGACGCTTCAATCGCTCTGGGCAAATCATGTGCATGCCGGAATTGCCGGTGGATATCATTCGCCAAAGCTTTGATGCGCTGGTTGGGCTTGAACATGAATGGGTGCCGCGCATGCCCGGCACCGCGCTTTACCTGCGCCCGACCATTATCGCGACCGATGTGATGCTGGGCGTGCATCCGGCGCATAATTACCTGTATTTCCTGATCCTCTCGCCCGTTGGCACCTATTACAAGGAAGGCGTCAAGCCGGTGAAAATCCTGGCGTCAGACACGCATGTCCGCGCCGTGAAGGGCGGCACCGGGGAAGCCAAGACCGCCGGCAATTACGCCGCGAGCCTGGCTGGTCAGCGCGATGCCGCGAAGGCGGGTTATTCGCAGGTGCTGTATCTGGATGGCGTCAATCGCAAATACCTCGATGAGGTTGGCACCATGAATATCATGCTCCGCATCGGGGATGAGGTGATGACACCACCGCTTACAGGTACCATCCTGGATGGCGTGACCCGCGCGAGCACCATGCAATTGATGCGCGATTGGGGGCTTAAGGTCACCGAACGCCAGATCGCGATTGAGGAAGTCATGGCCGCTGGCCGTGACGGCACGCTCAAGGAAATGTGGGGCACGGGAACAGCGGCGGTGGTCTCGCCGGTTGGGACGCTCGGCTATAAGGGCGAGGATGTGCTGATCAACGGTGGTGAGATCGGCGATGTCACGCGCCGGCTTTATGATGCCATCACCGGCCTGCATTATGGCCGCAGCAATGACCCGCATGGCTGGACGCGCATTGTGCGCAAGGGGTGAAGTAGCCCTTCAGTCCCCTTTCTTCGCGCCGTCGGTGATGGCGCACAGCTTGGCTTTTTCTAGAGCAGATCACTTTCAGATGGAAAATCTGAAGGTGCAAAGATGCTCGAAAAACAATCATCTAGAGCGGGTTGCGTGAACCCATGTGAACGCAACATGCTCTAACGCCAGCCGCGCGCGTTCGGCCTTGGTCTGGCCGTGTGTGGCGCGGTTTTCGGCGGCGTTGGCGGCCGCAGCATCGCGCGCCTTAGCCTTTCGGGCACGCTTCAGGTTGACGATTTCAGCCATGCCATCAGGATAAGCCCATCTCACGCGGAAGGAAAACGCCCATGCCCATGATCTCTCTCACCGCTGCTGATGGTTTTCGCCTCCAAGCCTATCGCACCGGCCCGCAGGATGCCGCACGCGCCATGGTGGTGACGCAGGAAATCTTTGGCGTAAACCGCCATATCCGGAAGCTCTGCGATGATTTCGCCGCAGCTGGTTACGCGGTCATCGCGCCGCAGCTTTTTGACCGTGCCGAGCATAATGTGGAGCTTGGCTATGACGCCGCCGATCTGGCGCGCGGGCGTGAATTGCGCGGCAAGATTGATGCCGGCAAGACCGTTTTGGATGTGCTGGCCGCCGCTGCCGCCCTGCCCTGCCAGGCCAAGCGCGGCATTGTCGGCTATTGTTGGGGCGGCACCGTCGCCTGGCATGGCGCCACACGCACCAGCGCCTTTTCAGCCTCGGTCGGCTGGTATGGCGGTGGCATTGCGGCGGCAAAGGATGAGGTGCCGAATTGCGCGACGCAACTGCATTTCGGCGAAACCGATGCCTCAATCCCCATAAGCGACGTGGACGCCATTCGCGCTGCGCGCAAGGAAGTGGAAATCTTCTTCTATATGGGCGCCGGCCACGGCTTTGGCTGTGATGAGCGCGGGTCTTATGTCGCGAAGGAGGCCGCACGCGCGCAGGAGCGAACGTTGGCGTTTTTCGCCAAGCATCTCGGCTGAAAGTAACGGCGCGGGGGCTGCCCCCGCGCCCACCAGATCACGCCTTCTTGTCGGTGGAGAGGTTCTTCACCTCCTCCATCGCTTCGGAAAAGCGCTTATTCAGCACTGAAAGCGCCTCGCCGCTTGATTTCTGGATCAGATCGGCCAATTCCTGCATCTGCCCGATCGCGCGTTCATAGGCAGCCTTGGCCATTTCGGCGCGCTTCGCTGCCTGTTCCCGCATATCGCCCGGGCTTGCCATGCTGCGCATCGTGTCCTGCATTTCCGCGACCGATTGCTTGACAATTTCCATATGCCGTTCGGCAACCGCTCGCGCCCCTTCCAGCGCCACCTTATTGGCAGCCGTGATGGCTTCCATATTCTTCTGCTGCGCCTTGGCGAGTTCTGTCATATCCGGCATGGCGGGCATGCGGAACTCGGCCATGATTTTGGTGATGTCGAGGTTGGGCTTGAAGCTGAAGGGATCGGACATGAGGGATCTCCAGGGGTGAGCCCCCATTATAGGCCGCCTGCGTAGAAGATCACCAAGTTTCGGCGGCTTCCCCAGCCGGTGGCGGCGTGGCCTCACCCCGCAATAGGCCAAGCGGGCGGGCCATGCGTTCTGCCCGATCGAGCGCTGAGTCGAGCGCGGCCATGGTGGCCCCCATATCCGGGCTGTCATCGCGCACCCAGGCGCGCATGGTGGCAAGCCAAACACCCGTCAGGCCCAAAGCCAGCAACCTTGCCTCGCAGCTTTTCGCCTCAACCTCAGCCGCTTCCAGTGTCCAGCGCATGGCAATGCCGATATGGGGGGCGAGCGCCAGTGCCAGCAAGGGATCGCGGCGCATATCCTCAAACAGGCGCAAAATACCTTCGCGATGTGGCTGCATGGCATCCAGCCGGCGCATCAGCACATCGAAAATCCGGTCCCGCGCAGACCCGCCCTGGCCTGGAATGGTACCGGCCAAAACGGCCTGATCCATCACCCGGCCATGCAGCAGCAATAGTTCCAGCCGGGTGGGGAAGCGTTCGCGCAGGCTGGCGGCTTCCACGCCCGCCTCGGCAGCGAGCCGGCGCATCGTCAGCCCAGGCCAACCACGCGCGGCAATCACGCCCCAGAGTGCGGCGACAAGACGTTCATCATGAGAAGGCTGGGTCATGGCGGGAAGATAAGCCAAAACCGTGACTCCGCGCCAGAGGAGGATCAAGGGATGCTTGCCAGAGTTGCGGGAAAGCGCTCACTTGCCCCGACCTGCACTTGCTTCCTCTGCACCGACAAAAGGCTATTGAAAAAGATCAAAGCGCCCCGAAAGTACGGAAAGCCGCAATAAAGCCGGCCTCTGATTTCGTGGGCGAATAGGCGGCAGCCGTTTCGCGGCCGGCGGCGATCATAGAGGTTATCAAGGGATCATTCTTGCGCAGCCCCTCCAAAACCTCGGCCAGGGCATCAATAACGCCTTCAATCTCATCATGGCCGAACCAGCGGCCATTGGCGGCATTAGCGTAGTCCAGGCCGCCCCAGCCATGATAGCCGACAACAGCGCAACCTGATGCCATGGCTTCGATCGGCGTAACCGGCAACGCCTCCCGATGGCAGAGGCTCAGAAAAACGGCGCTACCGGCCATCGTCGCACCAACTTGCGTTTCGGGCACGCTGTCACTGCGTAGAGTTGGGATGCCGACAAAGGTCGGATGAAGCAAGCGCAGGCTACCGATGATGGCTTCGAATTCCCTCGGCAGTTTACGCGGCACGACGCAAATCTGGAGCTTCCTTTCCCCGGGACAAAAGATCTCGTTGCCAACAGCGATCTGGACCAAATGAACTCAGGATGCCCCACTGATCCACTGTACCACACGAGCATTGTTCACCCCAACCGTGATAGCGCCATCCCAAACAAAAGCTGTGGGGTCAGCGTGGCGGGTCCTGAGGTAATGAAAGGAGTTTTGACAGAAAAGAATGCGCCGCGGCGCGACACCTTCCAGCAACTCCAGCGCCGCAGAAGCCGAGACATCTTCGGGCAATACAACAAGGTCATCGGCACCAAGTGGCGGACGATCATGGCTATGCCGCGCGTCGGATGCCAAGCAGGCAGGGCGCCCGTGACGCTGCCAGACCATCGCATCCACCCCATGGCACACCAGCATGCCGGTGGCCTGGTAGATCATCTTCTGACCGCCAGAAACAACATTGCTGCGAAATGGGCGCGCAAAAACAACACGCGGCATGCCGAAAGAACCTTTGCCAAAACGAGCAAGCACTATTCGGAAGACTGATCGGTTTCGCGGCGATGCGCCAGGGGCTTTGTGGGCGCGGCTACCCTGGCGCTACCCCGCTAATTCGCGCGCCCGATCCGTCGCGGCCTGGATCGCCCGTGACATTGCCCTGGGCCATGCATTTGGTTCCATCAGTACGGCCAAAGCGCGCTCCGTGGTGCCCTTGGGGCTGGTCACGGCGCGGCGCAGATCAGCAGCATCCTGTTCGCTGGCGCCGACCAGCGCACCGGACCCTGCGACCGTAGCGCGCGCCATGCGCCTGGCCAAGTCGCGCGGCAGGCCTTGTTCCACCGCCGCGGCTTCCAATACCTCGGCCAGCAGAAACACATAGGCCGGACCACCGCCCGAGACGGCGGTGACGGGATTGAGCTGATCTTCCTGATTCACCCAGGCCACTTCGCCAATGGCGGCGAGCAGCTCATCGGCCAGCGAGCGCTGTTTTGGTGTTACCCCAGGGCCGGCAAAGGCCGCCGTAAAACCCTGGCGAATCGCTGCTGGCGTATTGGGCATGGCGCGGACCACGGCGGTTCCAGCACCAAGCGCTGCCTGCGTGGAAGCAATGGACCGCCCGGCCATGATGGAAAGAAACAAGGCACCCTGCCCGGCAAAGTGCGCATAGGCCGGCAGGCTTGCTGGCGCTTCCTGGGGCTTGATCGCGGCCACCACCGCGGCGGGTTGGAAATCGGCCGGGATAGCGGCGGCATCCGCCACCACGCGCGCCCGCCCGGCAAAGGCGGCAACCGCCGGCGCATGGGGTTCCACCACCACGGCATCAGACAAACCTTGCGCCAGCCAGCCGGACAGCATGGCGCCGCCCATCTTGCCGCAGCCAATCAGAAGGATCGGGGGGAGTTTTTCACTCATGCCCCTAGATTGCCTTCGAAATCAGGCGCGGGCAATCATCCGCGCGCTTGGCAAATCATGCCTCGCCCACGCAATCCAGCATGGCGGCGGCCAGCGCATCGGCTGGGCTTTTCCCGCCCCAGAGTACGAATTGGAAGGCCGGGAAAAAGCGCTCGCATTCGGTGAGTGCGATATCCACCATATCTTCCAGGCTTTCGGCTGAGGCCCCCTGTGCGCCGCGCAGCAGCACGGAATGGCGAAACACCGGCACGCCTTCTTCCGTATCAATGCCGAAATGCCCGATCCAAAGCCTGTCATTGGCAAGCGCGAGCAATTCATACAGCTTTTCCCGCCGCGCCGCCGGCACTTTCAGGTCAAAGGCGCAGCTGAAGGCCATGGCGCTCATCTCGGACGACCAGGAGAAATGCAGCCCGTAATCGCACCATTTCCCCGGTGCCTCGGCGGCCATTTCCTCATCGGACCGGCGTTCAAACACCCATTCATTGCCGGCGATGATCTGTTCCAGTACGTCCAAGGGATTGATAACGCGATCAATTTCGGTGTGTAGTGAGGCTGACATCGGAAACTCCCCCTTTCCGATCAGCCAGCCTGCACCCCAACATCTGGTGTGCGAATCGGGCCGGCGACCACAAGTTGAAGATTACGCAGGTGCGGAATCCCACCGCAAGGGTGAATAGGTTACAATCCTGTCTTCAGTTTTTAGATGAGGATTTTCTGCTTGATTTCGGGTTGGAGCGGGCTTCCAGCGCTTCCACGCGGGCGGCAAGGTCTTCCGCCTGTTCCCGGGCGCGGCGCGCCACATCCATGGCAGCGTCCAATTCCTCCCGCCGGACCAGATCAAACCGCCGAACCACAGCTTCCACCTGCGCTTTGGCGATGGCCTCAATCTCCGCGCGGATGCCGGTCAGCACCGAAAAGGCACCGCCGGCCATGCCCGCCAAATCATCCATCATGCGCCCGCGCCTGCTACCCTGATACTTCATCGCCTTGTCCTTTCGGCCTTGCTTGCCGGTCCATCTTCCCACGGCCTATACGCTTGAGACTGTTCGCTCAAGGCCGAGGTTGCAAAGACCGCCTATGCATATTGTCACTGGCGGGGCCGGTTTCATCGGCTCCAACCTGGTTGCCGCGCTTTGCGCCCGCGGGGCGGAGGTGATGGTGGTGGACCGCCTGCGCCAAGGGGTGAAGTGGCGAAATTTGGCAAAGCACCCGATTTCCGGCGTGATCCCGCCTGAGGCACTATGGGATTTCCTGACCGCCGGCGCGTCGGTGGAGGCAGTTTTCCATATGGGCGCGATCAGTGCCACCACGGAAAATGATGGCGATCTGGTAGCTTCAGTGAATATCACCCTGTCGCAACGCCTGTGGGATTGGTGCGCCAAGCGCGGCGTGCCCTTCATTTATGCTTCTTCCGCCGCGACCTATGGCGATGGGGCGGTTGGCTTTGATGATGATGCGTCTGAAGCGGCATTGGCAAAGCTGCGGCCCTTGAATCTTTATGGCTGGTCAAAGCTCGCTTTTGATCGGCGCGTGGCGCAGATGCTGACGCGCGGGCAGGCGCGACCGCCACAATGGGCGGGGTTGCGCTTCTTCAATGTCTATGGCCCGAATGAACACCATAAGGGCCGCATGGCAAGTGTGGTCTTGCATAAATTCCGCCAGATTTTGGCCGGGGAGGCAGCGACGCTTTTCGCTTCGGACCGCGAAGGCATTGCGGATGGCGCACAGCAGCGCGATTTCGTGCATGTGGATGATTGTGTAGCCGCTTTGCTGTGGCTGCATGACCATCCTGGCACTTCCGGCCTGTTCAATATCGGCAGCGGGCGGGCGCGGAGCTTTCTTGACTTGGCGCGCGCCATTTACGCGGCCTTGGACCGTGCGCCCGATATCCGCTTTGTGCCGATGCCCGATGATCTGAAGGGGAATTACCAGTATTTTACCGAAGCGCGCATGGAACGCCTGCGCGCGGCCGGCTTTCGCAAGAACCCGATCACGCTGGAAGCGGGTGTGGCCTCCTATGTGCGTGATGTGCTGCTGCGGGCCGAGGATCCCTTTGCCTGATGTTCTTTGCGATGCCCTTTCCGATGATTGACCCGGTGCTGGTGCAGATCGGGCCCTTTGCCATTCGCTGGTATGCCTTGGCCTATATCGCCGGGATTGTGCTGGGCTGGCGACTTGCGCGACGCCTGGTGGTGCTGGGGCCGAAGGTGGCGACGCCCGAACAGGTGGATGTTTTCGTCACCTGGGTGACGCTTGGCATTATTCTGGGTGGGCGTTTTGGTTATGTGATTTTCTATCGCCCCGATATTTTCCTGCAGGCGCCTTGGGAGATCCTTTATTTGTGGCAGGGCGGCATGTCCTTCCATGGCGGCGCGCTTGGGGTGATTTTGGCGCTGTTTTTCTTCACGCGTCGCCAGGGCTTGGGTTGGGTGGCTTTTTCCGATCGCGTGGTTTGCGTGGTGCCGATTGGGCTTTTCCTGGGGCGTTTGGCGAATTTCATCAATGGCGAGCTTTGGGGCCGCGTGAGTGATGTGCCCTGGGCCATGGTCTTTCCAGGCGCGGGGCCCGATCCGCGCCACCCGTCGCAGCTTTACCAGGCGGGGCTTGAGGGTTTGTGCCTGTTCATCCTGCTGATGGTGTTGGTTTACCGCCCCGGCGTGCGCGCGCGTGCCGGCGTGCTCTCCGGCGTGTTTCTGGCGGGTTACGGTGTGGCGCGGTTTACGGGCGAGTTTTTCCGCC
This sequence comes from Alphaproteobacteria bacterium, assembly GCA_016869715.1. Taxonomy (GTDB): domain Bacteria; phylum Pseudomonadota; class Alphaproteobacteria; order Acetobacterales; family Acetobacteraceae; genus Neoroseomonas. The sequence goes on along the minus strand of VGDM01000016.1, from coordinate 1,051 downwards.
AGCCCGATGCGCATTTGGGGTTTCTGTTCGCCGGCGCGACCATGGGGCAATTGCTGTCGCTGCCGATGATTGCGGTGGGGGCTTGGTTGGTGGCGCGGGGGATGCACACCGCGCCCCGCAGTCCCAACTAAAGCGCCAAAACAGCGGCGCGCGTCAAAGCTTGCCCTGTTCCTTCAACACTTCCTCAGCGACGCGCAGCGCATCAATCGCGGCGGGAAAGCCGCAATAGGCGACGGCATGGGTGAAGATCTCCGAAATCTCCGCAGCCGTGCAGCCATTATTCAGCGCTGCCACCAAATGGATGCGCAGCTCATGCGGGCGATTAAGCGCACAGATCATGGCAAGCGTGATCAGGCTGCGTTCACGCCGATCAAGCCCCGGCCTTTGCCAAAGCGTGGCATAGGCGAATTCCTCGGATAGCCGGCGCACCGCGGCGTTGAAGGGGGTGGTGCCGACATCGCGCTTTTCAATGTAAGCGCTGCCCAGCACCTCACGCATCACCGCACGGCCTTCGGCGCGGAGCACATCATGGGCTTCCTGTTGATCCATCATTCTGTCCTTCAAGATGTGCCGTGTTCAGGCGGCAGGTTCAGCCAGGGAAAACATCGTCCTATCCTGCAAATCCTTGCCGAACCAGGAACGTATGCCGGCGCTATGGCGGGAAAGCGCGCGGGGTACGCCATTTTCCACCATCACCGGCACATCATGGCCTGGGATCAGCACGCAGCCCGGATGGGTGCGGCAAATCTCCCACACCATTTCAATCGTCGCGCGGCTGACGGCCGGGTCATAGGTCATGTCCGTGGTACGCGTGGTGAGTTCCACACGGTTTTTTACCGCATCCTGCAATAGCACCACCGCTTGTGGCGCGCCTTCAGTCAGGAACAGCAAATGGCCGGGCGTATGGCCGGGCGACAGGTGCGCCGTGATGCCCGGCAGCACTTCCTGCCCATCATCCATCAATTGCATCGTTGGCCAATGGCTGAGCGCTGCCACCGCATGTTCTGGCACGGCGGTCTCCCCCCAACCCACGCCAAGCGCCCAGGCCAAT
>VGDM01000015.1 GCA_016869715.1 Alphaproteobacteria bacterium | reverse complement strand
CCTTGGACCAGGCGTAATACAAGCTCTCGGCGATGGCTTCGCGGCGGCAAAGGGCGGCGATGCTTTCCTCGCCGCGGAGCCCTTCCAGGACAATGCGGATCTTGTCCTCGGCGGAATGGTGCTTGCGCGTGGCGCGGCGAATATCGCGGACCAGCTTTTCGGCTGGCACCCGCGTGGGTGGGGCGGAGGATTTCTGGCTCATCTGCACTCTCCTTGGGGTTACGATGAGCCAGAAATCCTCCGTTATTCAAATCGCCAATTTGGTCCCATAGGTGCTGACGCAGGACATCCTGTCCCCGCATCAACCAATGTCGCACTCTCGTCCCAAAACCCATTGGCAACCGTCAGTGGGCTTTTTGCATGGCCGAGCACCAGCGCTTGGCCAAATTGATTGGCAACACTCCGACCTAACCTACCCAGGGTCATAGCATTCAACGCAGCTGTGTGGTTTTTCGTGTTTGAGGGTTGTTTCGCAACGCCATCAAACCCGCTTCCATGCGGTCCGGCCACCGCGAACCGGGCGCGCAGGCTCTTACGGTCCGCGCCCGGTTCCGTCAGTGGCCTATGTCAGGTGATTACTGTAGAAGGACAGGATACGGAAACGCTGTAGTTCACAACCCCCCCGATGCACTGAATAATTGGGAAAAATGCTCACGCCGCCGCCTGCTTCTGCTCACGCTGAAAGCGCAGCCAGGTCACCGCCAGCACCGCCACCAGCAGCAGCGGGATGGACGCCCAATTCAGCGGCACCCAGCCGAAATGCTCGTGCAGGAAGCCGGCCAGGAAGCTTGCGGTCGCGGTGGTGCCGAAGACCAAAAAGTCATTCAGCGCCTGGGCCTTGCCGCGTTCATTTGGGCGGTAGCAGGTGGTGACCAGGTTGGTCGCGCCAATGAACAGGAAATTCCAGCCGACGCCATTCAGCGTCAGCGCAATACGGAAATGCCATTCATGATTGCCGGCAAGTGCGGTGAATACACCCAGCAAGAGCAGCGCAACACCCCAGAACATGACATTAGTGGTGCCATAGCGCGTGATCAGATTGCCGGTGAAGAAGGATGGCACGAACATCCCCATCACATGCATGAAGATCACCCAATGCGCTTCCGTATGCGGCAAGCCACAGGCCACAATCGCGAGCGGTGAGGCACTCATCAGGAAGGACATGATGCCAAAGGCCACCATGCCGGAAATCACGGCGGCGATGAACCGTGGCTGAGACGCGATTTCCAACAAGGGGCGCGGCGGCACGACTGCGCTGCCATCCGTCTTCTCGGCCGCTTCCTGCATGGACGGAAATTTGATGAAGCCCATGATGATGAAAACAACCGCATGAATCCCGATCAGCGCGATAAAGGTCGCGAGATAGAGCGGCAGGATTTGGTCATGCGAGAAGCGCACAATGCCGGGGCCGATTATGCCGGCCACCACCCCGCCCGCCGTCACCCAGGAAATCGCCTTGGCGCGATAGGATGCGGGCACAAGTTCCACTGCCGCGAAGCGATACATTTGCAAACTCGCCACCGCATAACCCAGGATCAGACCGCCCAGGCACATCAGCGCAAAGTTCGCGGTGTAAAGCCCAAGCGCCATAATCGCGCCGCCCACCATGCCGAAAATAGAACCGATCCGAAAACCAAAGCGCCTACCCATGCGCTGCATCAGGGCGGCGGCGGGGAAGACCGCAAGCATGATGCCAAGATGCTGCAAGGTGACGGGCAGCGTCGCCAGGTCTCGATTATGGTAGAACGTCACCACAGAAAGCGCGGTGGCGGCGAACATCAGCGTATTGCCGGCCTGACCAATGGCCTGACAACAAGCCAAGAGAAACAGATTCCGCCGCGCGGCGCCATCAAGTACAGTCATTCCAGGCACGCTTCCTTATGGCGTCTGATCCGCGTAGGTGGAATCACCGAAGCGGTGAAACAGCCGCCCAAATTTTAATGCTATCGCGTGATCCGTCGTGGTGGATCGCGCGATGGCGAAGATGATGCTAGACCGGAAGGCGGCGCAGGAAAAGCCGCTTTGTCAGGACCATAAGCCGCGCGCGGCGAGCCATTTCTGCACCAGTGCCGCTACCTGATCACTATTGCGGTCCATCATGATCATGTGGCTATTGCCGGTAATGCCGTGCTCCGGCAGGTCCACAATATCAACCATGCCTCCAGCGGCGCGGAGCGTTTCGGCAAAGGCGACACCACGCGCGCGAATATCGGGCCAGCGCGCATCTTCCCGGATGTAATCGCCATAGATCATCAGCACGGGAATATCGCGCAATTTGGCGATCTGCGCCGGATCACCAATGGAGGCTGGCTCCACCAACAACAAGGCGCACAGCGCATCCGGCCGGCGCTGCGCGGCATTCCAGGCAAAAAACCCGCACTGGGTATGTGCTATCACCATCGCAGGCCCGACACGCTGAAGCAGCGCATCACAGGCATCAAGGCTCAGTTCATCCGGCGTTGTGAAGCGCGGTACGATCTGGCGCATGAAATTGCGATAACTTGTATCGTCGGCGGGGAATTGATTGCCGCGCAGCACCTCCCCACGACGATAGAATCCAGGCCCGGCGCCAATCCGAAACCGCTCAAAGGGATTGTCTATCGGCAGCGTCAGCGCCGTGCCTCCAGTGATTTCTTGGATCAAGGACCAACCAGACCGGCCGCGCTCCACCGCATCACTCACATAAACCGGCCAGCCTTGGTGTAGAAAATAATGCTGCCAGCCTTCGCGGTCATCGGGCGTGGTTTCCCAACACACGCCGGACAAACCGCCGCCATGCCATATCAGCAACGGGTAGCGCCCACGTGGTGCGGTGGGGATCATATACTGCGCGTAAAGCGCACCGATCAGATAGGTGCCGTTGGGATCAACCTTGGCCGGCACGCCGCCCGGCGTGAAACGCACCTTACGCGCTGGCTGATCCGCAATGGTGCCTTCCCGTCCGCCGACATGAAAACTGCCCCAAGAAGCGAGGGAGACGGGCGCGGCCAAGATCGGCCTCAACGCCCGGTCAGGATGCGCTCCACCAATTGCTTCGCGGTCGGAATGAAGCCGTTCGAATAGAAAGGGTCTTGCCCGAAGCGATAGGCATTATGCCCGGCGAACATCAGGTTCTTTTCCAAGGCGCCATCATGGCTGACATCCTGCAAGGTCTTTTGGATGCAGAAGCTGCGCGGATCGGCGCGGCGGCCATTGTCGAAATCCGGTTCATGCTGAGACCAGTTGGAAAAGCGGCAGGCCGAAAGACAACCCATGCAATCCACCTGATCCTTGACGATTTCACGCGATTTTTCCGGCGTCACGAAAATCAGCGTATTGTCCGGCGTGCGCATGGCCTCCGTGAAGCCTTCCGCCTCCCAATGCGCGATGCGCGCCAGATCATGCGGCGTCACGAATACCGGGCGCTTGCGCGGCCCGACGCCATATTCTGACAGATGATCACCGATCGCTTCCGCCGTATAGGCGACCTGGCGTTCGTTACGGTCTTCCAATTCCCGCAGGAATTCATTGCGCACGGCAGAAGAATAAAATCCGGTGGGGGAGAAGGGCTGCAACAGCACATCACCCGGCTTCAGCATCAGCAGGCGCTGCTTCCAGGCATCGCTGATGGGGCTTTCCTGCGTGAGTAAAGGCCGCGTGCCGAATTGGAAGGCGATGGGGCCGAGATCAGGATGGTCGATCCAATCTTCCCATTCTTCCAGCCACCAGACGCCACCCGCCATGATGATCGGCACATCACCGAGGCCGAATTCGCCCATTTGCTGTCGCAATTTCAGCACACGCGGAAAGGGCGCTTCTGGCACTTTCGGGTTCTCACTATTGGAAAGCCCATTATGCCCACCGGCCAGCCAGGGGTCTTCATAAACGACGCCGCCGAGCCATTCGCGCGTCTTGTGATAGGAGCGCTTCCACAGTGCGGCAAAGGCGCGGGCAGAAGAAATGATCGGGTAGTAGTGAATGCCAAAATCCCGCGCCACTTCCGCGAGCTTATACGGCATGCCCGCACCGCAAGTGACGCCATGGATCAGGCCGCGCGCGCCTTCCAGTATGCCGCGCGCCACACGTTCCGCGCCGCCCATTTCCCACAGGATATTAGCATGGATGCGCCCCTTGCCGCCGGCCATATCCCAGGCGCGCTGGGCTTGGGCGATGCCGCCCTTGATGCCGTATTCAACCAATTCCTCATGCCGGTCGCGACGGGTTTTGCCGTGATAGCTCTGGCGGATGATTTCGCCATCCGCGTCATAGCTATCGGCATTGACGGCCGAGAAAGTGCCAACGCCACCGGCCGACGCCCAGGCCCCGCAAGTGCGCCCATTGGAAACGGCAACACCCTTACCGCCTTCCACGAGCGGCAGGACATCAACACCCCCCATCTTGATTGTATTGATGGCCTTCAAGTAACGGCGCTCCCCACTGAATGGACTGGGTAATAGGCCAAGCCCCGCCCCGGTAAAAGGGGGCGGGGGGCCGGTCGGGCAGGATCAATCGCCCCGCGGATGGTCACGGCGTTCGCGGCGTTCTCCACGTTCACCACCGCGACGGTCATCGCCTTCCGGGCGCGGGCGCTTGGCGCCAACCTGTTCGGTGATATCAGCCCCCGTCGCCTGATCCACGACGCGCATGGAAAGCTTTACCTTGCCGCGTTCGTCAAAGCCGATGACCTTGACCTTCACCTGATCGCCTTCCTTGACGATATCGGTGGTCCTGTTAACGCGGTCATTCGCCAGTTCCGAGATATGCACCAGCCCGTCCTTGGCGCCGAGGAAATTCACGAAGGCGCCGAACTCGGCGGTCTTCACGACCTTCCCCTTATAGATCACGCCAAGCTCGGGTTCCGCCACAATGCCCTTGATCCAATCAATGGCGCGCTGCGCGGCCTCCGTGCTGGTGGCGGCAACCTTGATGGTGCCGTCATCTTCGATATCCACCTTGGTGCCGGTCTGTTCCGTGATTTCACGAATGACCTTACCGCCCGAGCCGATCACGTCGCGGATCTTGTCCTTCGGCACATTGATCACCGTAATGCGCGGCGCGGTCGCCGCCACATCGGTGCGCGCCCCGGTCAGCCCCTTGGCCATTTCGCCAAGAATATGCAGCCGGCCCTCACGTGCCTGTTCCACCGCGATCTTCATGATTTCCGGCGTGATGGAGGTGATCTTGATGTCCATTTGAAGTGAGGTAATCCCCATTTCCGTCCCGGCCACCTTGAAATCCATATCGCCGAGGTGATCTTCGTCACCCAGAATATCGGAAAGCACGGCGAAGCCGCGATCTTCCTTGATCAGGCCCATCGCAATGCCCGCGCAGGCGCGCTTCAGCGGCACGCCGGCATCCATCATGGAAAGTGATGTCCCGCAGACCGTCGCCATGGAAGATGAGCCATTGCTTTCCGTGATTTCGGAGACAACGCGCACGGTGTAGGGGAACTTCTCCTTCTCCGGCAGCAGCGGATGGATGGCGCGCCAGGCAAGCTTGCCATGGCCCACTTCACGCCGGCCGGGGCTCCCCATGCGGCCCGTTTCATTCACGGAATAGGGCGGGAAATTATAGTGCAGCATGAAATCTTCCCGGTATTCACCGACCAGCGCGTCAATCACCTGCTCATCCTGCCCGGTGCCGAGCGTCGCCACACAGAGCGCCTGGGTTTCACCACGCGTGAACAGCGCCGAGCCATGCGCGCGCGGCAGCACGCCCACTTCTGCCATGATCGGGCGCACCGTGCGTGTGTCACGCCCGTCAATGCGCTTGCCGGTATCAAGGATATTATTGCGGACCACATCCGCTTCCAATTCCTTGAGCAAGCCCTTGGCCAGGTTCACATCAGCGCCTTCGGCTTCCAGCGTGGCGATGACTTGCTTCTTCACCGCGCCCACCTTTTCCTGGCGGAGCAGCTTTTGCGTTTCCGTATAGGCCACAGCCATATCGGCGCGGCCCAATTCGGCGATGCGCTTCTTCAGCACCACTTCGGCTTCCGAAGGCTCCGGCAGCGGCCAGGGTTCCTTGGCGGCAACTTCGGCCAATTCAATCATCGCCTGGATCACCGGCTGGAAGCCCGCATGGCCGAAGGTGACGGCGCCGAGCATAACCTCCTCGGTCAATTCGCTCGCTTCTGATTCCACCATCAAGACGCCTTCGGCAGTGCCGGCCAGCACCAGGTCCAGCGCGCTTTCCTTGCGTTCTTCCAAGGTGGGGTTCAGCACATAGGCGCCATTGATATAGCCAACGCGCGCCGCGCCCACCGGGCCGAAGAAAGGAATGCCGGACAGCGTCAGCGCGGCAGAGCAGCCCACCATGGCGACGATATCGGGATCATTTTCCAGATCATGCGACAACACGGTCGCAATCACCTGGACTTCATTGCGGAAGCCTTCGGGGAACAGCGGGCGGATCGGGCGGTCAATCAGGCGCGAAATCAGCGTTTCGGATTCGGAAGGCCGGCCTTCACGCTTGAAGAAGCCACCGGGGATCTTGCCGGCGGCGAAGGTCTTTTCCTGGTAATGCACGGTCAGCGGGAAGAAATCCTGACCAGGCTTGGCAGAGCGCGCACCAACGGCGGTGCAAAGCACAATCGTGTCACCCAGGCGGGCCATCACGGCGCCATCGGCCTGGCGGGCGATCTTGCCGCTCTCCAGAACCAGAGTCTTGCCGCCCCAGGCGATTTCCTTGCGAAAGTAATTATCGAACATCGTCATCCTCTCGGGCGCTGGCCAATGCCAGCGCGAACCACGCCGCGCTCCCTTTGGGCGACAGCGCGGCAGAAGGGGCCGAATGGCCCCGGAATGCGAAGCAGAGGGAGAAGACAGAAGCTCCGGGGAGTCCCGGTGGCGGGGCCGTTTTATCGGCGTCTCGGGCGGCATGGGGTGGGCCCATCGCGGAAAGGCGCGACGGAAAGGCCGCCCATGTGGCCGGAAACGCCGCGGTGGTCCCTATCCGAAGCCACGGCTTGAAACACTGTCTTGACCCGCAGCGAGCGCGGCGGTTGGCGCCCCGGCTTCCGGCCGGGCAACACCGAGAAGGCATATGGCCCGGATTGCGGGGAATTGCCACCAGAAACTTGCGGCGCGAGGTGGAAAGCGGCGGATTGGCGCAAAAAACTTTACCTCTCCGAAAGAACGGGGGTAGCCTTTGGCCGGGGCTTGGGCCGGACATGCTGAAAGATGCTGCCATGCGAAAGTTTTTAATTGCTCTATTCTTGCTGTCGGGCTGCGCCTCGGTCGATCAGCAGGGCAGCCCGCCGGCCGAGTACGGTATGCTGCTCAGAGCGGCGGGGCTTGGCATTCAAAAAGTCGTTCCAACCGGTGCGCCCTGGTGCATCGTTGAGGCGGCGCTGCGGCCCGTTTCCGACGATGCTTTGGGGGAGGAACGGCAACTTTAGTGGTGCGATTCATGCTGACCTATCCCCTGCCCAAAAAGCCCCAGCGCACCACTAGCCGTATATCTGGTGGGCCGATTCACGCCGCTGCCGGAAACCGCCAGCGGCGACGGGACTACGAGAAGCTATTCTGAGACAGGCTCCGGGGTCACGCCCATGGCTTGAATAGCTGACCCGGAAGAAAAGCAGGAAATCACGGACAAGCCAGAGGGGTAGGGTTAAATCAGAGTTTCCTGAACAAAAAAGGGGGCACCAAGCCCCCTTATTTCTGGCCAGCGCAACACGCCAAGCAGAACGCCTTACCGGCGCAGGCCCAAGCGACCAATCAGCGTTTCATACCGCTTCTGGTCCTTCTTCTTCAGGTAATCCAGCAGGCCACGGCGTTGGCCCACCAGCACGAGCAAGCCGCGCCGGGAATGGAAATCCTTGGAATGGGTCTTCAGGTGCCCGGTCAGGTTGGAAATGCGCTCAGACAGAAGTGCCACCTGCACTTCAGGGCTGCCGGTATCGCCGGCCTTGGTGGCGTATTCGGAAATAAGCGTCGTGCGACGCTCCGCAGTGATCGACATCGGATTTCTCCTCTCGTCCAGGCAGTGCCTGGCAATGGTTCAAGAACCGCCCTGACCCAACCAACGCTCTGGCTTCAGCAAGCCTTCTTCAAAGCGGGCAAGACCCATCAGGCGCCCTCCCACCATCGCCCTGGCCAAACCCCCGTCGGGATCAGCCTCACGCGGTACGCGGCCCGTGAATTCGACCAGCGGAATATGCTGGCCGTATGAGAGCTGCGCGGCTTCCGCTTCGGTGAGGGCCAGCGCCGGGATGTCGGCCAGCGCGGTCGTCACCGGCAGCAGAAGCGCCGGAGAAGCCCGGGGTGTATCGCCGGAAACGGCGATCTTGTCCAGGGCCACGGCATGTTTTTCGTGAAATGGACCGACACGCATGCGCCTGAGCGCCGCAATATGCCCAACCGAACCACAGGCCCGCGCGATATCGCGCGCCAGGCTCCGCATATAAACGCCCTTGCCGGATTCAACGAAAAACACTGCCGTATCGGGATCCGGGCGTTCAATCAGTTCAAACCGATCCACCCGGGCCGGGCGCGGCGCCATTTCCGGGATTTCGCCAGCGCGCGCCAGATCATAGGCACGTTCGCCCGCGACCTTGATCGCGGAGAATATCGGCGGCACCTGCATGATATCGCCGATGAATTGCGGCAGCGCGGCGCGGATGGCGGCGTCATCCGGCCGCGCATCGGATGCGGCGATCACCTTGCCATCGGCATCATCGGAATCCCGTGCTTCGCCGAATTTCAGCGTGAAGCGATAGGTCTTGGTGCCATCCATCACATAAGGCACGGTTTTGGTTGCCGCACCAAAGGCAATCGGCAGTACGCCGGTGGCCAGCGGGTCAAGCGTGCCGCCATGGCCGCATTTCTGCGCATTAAAGCCGCGTTTGCACAGCGTGACCACATCGGTCGAACCAACACCCGTTGGCTTGTCAATGATCAGCCAACCATCAAGGGCGATACCCTTTGGCTTCTTATGCGGGCGATGCTTACCGCCTGGCGGGCCCGGGCGCCTTTCGCGAGCCTCGCTCATGGCTTGTCGTCCCCTTCGGCCTTGGCTTGCAAATCACGCTGCACTTCGGGCCGGCGCATCACCTCATCTATATGCATCGCATAATCCAGCGCCGTATCAGGCTGGAAATGCAGGTCCGGTGCATATTTCAGACGCACCGCGTGGGAAACCTCCCGCCGCAGAAAGGAACTCACGCGCCTGAGGCCGGCCAGTTCTTCCTTGGTGACTTCCCGCCCAAGTGCCGCGACAAAGGCAGTCATGTGTTTCAAATCCGGTGAGGCACGCACCTCCGTCACGGTCACATGCAAACCCTGCAAGGCGGGATCGCGGAATTCTTCGCGGGCGAAGGTGGCGGAAAGCGCATGTCGCACTTCTTCCGCCACGCGCAATTGGCGCTGGGAAGGACCTTCCGCCCGGCCGTGATGCTGACGCTTGCTCATGAATGGTGGCTTTTAGTACTTTGAACGGCGGAGCAGAAGCGGATTGAAAAACCTAACACAAGATATTGCAACGAAGAGGTCAGGGCGCCGAGTAAAAGTGGCGTATCCAGCATAAGCATCAAAACCTCAAACAGCTGGTCTCCTGTGCGCCAGGTCGTTGGCCTAGTCATTATCGAGTATAAGTCTAAAGTTCCGATGACAGAGGCGACCACTGTGACACCGCCAGAAAGCAGCCAAAGCACAACGAAAACGCGTTCACGAAACGGGCGTTGCAAAATAGCGTCTCCTACGGACCAGAGAATTACCATTACCTAGAGGGAGTTAGCGTACTCACGCGTTTCAGCCCAGGCTTGCCAGAAAGGCAGGGCGGTCGCGGCCTTGGCTCAGCCCGCTATCGTCTCCGTCTCATAGCATTCGATCTGATCGCCAACGCGGATATCTTCGTAATTGGCGAAGGACATGCCGCATTCCAGGCCATTGCCGACTTCACGTACATCATCCTTGAAGCGGCGCAGCGTGGACAATTCGCCCTGATGGATCACGACGCCATCGCGAAGCAGACGCACGCCCGCGCCGCGCTTGACCTGACCTTCAGTGATGCGGCAGCCGGCCACCTTGCCGATGCGCTTGACGTCGAAGACCTGCAAGATTTGCGCATAGCCCAGGAATTTTTCGCGCTGCACGGGGGCCAACTTGCCCTTAACCAGCTTTTCAATGTCATCCGCAACTTCATAGATGATCGAGTAGTAGCGGATTTCGACCCCCTCGCGCTGCGCCAGATCACGCGCCTGCGATGTGGCGCGCACATTGAAGGCAACGATCACCGCATCCGATGCCTTGGCCAACTGGATGTCGGATTCAGTGATCTGACCCACCGCGCTATGCAGCACGCGCACGCGCACTTCTTCATTGCCAAGCTTGCCGAGTGTGACACCAATGGCTTCAGAACTGCCCTGCACATCGGCCTTCACCACAACAGCGACTTCTTTCTGCTCACCCGCCTGGATGCGGGCCAGCATATCGGTCAGGCTGCTACGGCCAGCGCCAGCAGTGGCGGTGGCCTTTTCGCGCAGCTTGCGCTGGCGGAATTCAGAAACCTCCCGCGCGCGGGCTTCGTTTTCAACAGTGATGAAATTCTCACCCGCCGTCGGCACGCCGGAAAGGCCGAGGATTTCCGCCGGCAATGCCGGCCCGGCATCCTTCAATTGGCGGCCCTTATCATCCAACATCGCGCGAACGCGGCCCCATTCGGCGCCGGCCACCACAATATCGCCCTGCTTCAGCGTGCCCTTTTGCACTAGCACGGTCGCCACCGGACCACGCCCGCGGTCTAGCTTGCTTTCAATCACTGTGCCTTCCGCAGCGCGGTCCGGATTGGCGCGCAGGTCAAGGATTTCCGCTTGCAGCGAAATCGCTTCCAGCAGCTTGTCGAGATTGAGGCGTTGTGTAGCGGAAACCTCTATCTCCTGGGTTTCACCACCCAGGCTCTCCACCACAACCTCGTGCTGCAGCAATTCCTGCTTCACGCGTTCGGGCTTTACGCCGGGCTTGTCAATTTTGTTGACCGCGACAATCAGCGGCACCTTGGCCGCGCGCGCGTGGCGAATGGCTTCCACCGTCTGCGGCATGACACCATCATCTGCCGCCACCACCAGCACCACCATATCGGTGACCGATGCACCACGCGCGCGCATGGCGGTGAAGGCTTCATGGCCTGGCGTGTCAATGAAGGTGACCCGGTCACCGGCCGGCACCGTGATCTGATAGGCGCCGATATGCTGCGTGATGCCGCCCGCTTCATGGGCGACAACATCGGTTTTTCGGAGCGCATCGAGAAGGCTAGTTTTGCCATGGTCCACATGGCCCATGATGGTGACCACGGGTGGGCGCGGCAGCAATTCCGTATCCATATCCTGCGCGCCATCCAGGCCGATTTCGACATCGGCTTCACTGACACGCTTCACGCGATGACCGAATTCCTGTACCACCAATTCGGCGGTATCGGCATCAATGCTTTGCGTGAGTGTGGCCATCACGCCCATGCGGAACAGGGTTTTCACTACCTCCCCGCCGCGCGCGGCCATGCGATTCGCCAATTCCTGCACGGTAATGCTCTCCGGCACCACCACTTCGCGCACCACGCGTTCCGTGCCGGACCGCAGCCGCGCCAATTCCTGTTGGCGGCGTTCACGTTCACGCGCCCTGCGGACAGAAGCGATGGAGCGCGTCCGCTCATCCTCACCTTCCAGCGCAGCGGCGACGTCAATGCGGCCTTCACGGCGACGATCAGCACCGGGCGGCGATTTCTTAACCGGCGCGGGCGCCAGCCGCTTAGCCGGGCCCGCTGCCGCACCAGGACGGCGCAGCGCTGGGCGGCGTGGTCCATCCTCATCATCATCGGACGGAGCGCGGGCCTTGAGCGTGAGTTTGACCGGCGGCTCTGACGGCGCTGCGGCCTTACGCGCGGGCGCACCAGCGGGGCCGCGACCTAGGGCTGCGGCGGGTGCTGCGGCTTGTGGTGGCGACGCTGGCCGACGCGCGGTTTCTAAGGCGGCGCGGTCTACCTGCTCCGCACGGCGGGCGGCTTCTTCCTTGGCGCGGGCTTCTTCTTCCACGCGGCGCGCGGCTTCTTCGGCGGCAGAGCGCACCATCAGCGCTTGGCGTTCACGGTCTTCCCGCTGGCGCGACGCCTCGTTGCGACGGTTTTCTTCCAGCACCCGTTGACGCATGGCGAGTTCAGCCTGCGTCAAGGGCCGGCCTGTGCTGGTGGTGCGGGCGGCTTGGCCTCCGCCACCTTCGCGGCCACCGGCACCTGGGCGCCCAGGCGGGCCACTGGCGCGGCCGGTGAGCGGGGGTGCCATAGGCGCGCGGGCTGAACTTGGCGCTGGGGGCGCAATGGCCGCCGGAGCGGGTCGCGAGGCAGGTGCGAGTGCCTCGGCGTCGGGCGCGGCGGCTGGCGGGGGGGTCACTTCGTCGGGCGCTGCCACTGCCGGATTTGCTGCGGGCGGCGGGGCTGCCGGTGCTGGCGCCGGCGCGGCAGGCGCTTTCGCGACGGATGCCGGCCTTAGTGCGGCAGCAGGTGCTGCCGGGGTAGTGCCAACCCCGCGTGCGGCGGGCACGCCAATGCCGGGCCGCACTGTGCTTGGCGCCACGACGCGCTTTTTCACGACCTCGACCTGTACGGTCTTGGATCGGCCATGGCTGAAGGATTGGCGGACGCTGCCCGCATCCACCGTCTTGCCAAGCTCGAGGCGTCCGCCGGGCCGAAGGCTCAGCCTGCTTTTACCCGCGTCCTGCTCGTTCTGGTCACTCATTCGCCGCTTTGAACCCGATTATCTGATACACATTGAGCCGCCGCATAAACCGGACAGCCTTAGGATTTAGACACTATTTGGCGGGGAAAGGCCAGAAAGCCTGCCCGCTTCAGACCGGATGGCATCCGCCAAACGGCCTGGCGCAACCGCCACATGAACAATGTGGTCACGCCCAAAAACCCGCCCCAATTCAGCGGCGCAAAGCGGCGCGATCGCCGCCACGCCAGCGCCCATGAGGCGTTCACGTTCTGCTGGGCTGCCATCCTTGGCCTGCACCAGCAAGGCAATTCGATCCGCGGCGCCCCATTCCCGCACCGCCTGCCAGCCCGCCACCGCCTGACCCGCCCGGCGCGCAAGCCCCAGCAGATCGGCAATTCTGGCACCCAGCCCCTGTTGCAGCAGCCCCGCCAGCCCGGGCGGCACCACCACAGGACCACGCGCCGCACGCGTGAAGACCCCCCGGCTGATGGCGCCTTCTAGCACATCGCCTCGCGCGCTCAACCACATTCCCCGCCCTGGCAGTCTTTCGGCCAAATCCGGGATGATTTCACGCCCCGGCCCCAGCACAAAACGGATCATCTCCGTCTTGGGCAGGCTTTCTCGCGTGACAATACAACGGCGAAGCGGCCCCTTTTCGGGCTTATCTTCCTCCGGCAGGGCGGTGGCTTCGCTCAGGGCTCTGCCTCATGCCTCATCGCCGAGCCAGCCGGCACGACGACGCGCTTCCATCACGATGGCATTGGCCGTTTCCTCATCCACCGCTTCGGCGCCGAGGATTTCGACCAGTTCATCCCCGGCGAGGTCAGCCAGGTCTTCAAGCGTCTTCACGCCCTTTTCGCCAAGCGCCACCATCATGGCCGGCGTGAAGCCGCCCACTTCAATCAACACATCATCCACGCCAAGGTCACGGCGTCTTTCATCCATTTCGGCATCTCGCTTTTCGATGAAGGCTTCAGCGCGACGCTTCAATTCTGCGGCGACACTTTCATCAAAGCCTTCGATCTCCGCCAATTCCTCATCCGGCGCCTGCACAATGTCTTCGATGGAACCGAAGCCTTCCTGCACCAAAAGCCCCGCGATCACATCATCCACGTCAAGCGCTTCAACAAACAGCCCGGTGCGGCGGCGGAATTCTTCCTGGCGGCGTTCGCTTTCCTCGGCTTCCGTGAGGATATCCATATCAAAGCGCGTCAGCTGCGACGCGAGGCGCACATTCTGTCCGCGGCGCCCGATGGCGAGGCTGAGCTGATCATCCGGCACCACCACTTCCACACGGCGGCCTTCATCATCCAACACAACCTTACTGACTTCAGCGGGGGCAAGCGCATTCACAATGAACGTCGCCTGGTCCTGCGACCAGGGGATGATATCAATCTTTTCGCCCTGCAATTCTGCGACCACCGCCTGCACGCGCGACCCGCGCATCCCAACGCAAGCGCCCACGGGGTCAATCGAGCTATCACGGCTGATCACCGCCATCTTGGCGCGGCTGCCGGGATCGCGCGCTACCGCCTTGATTTCGATGATGCCATCATAAATTTCCGGCACTTCCTGCGCGAATAGCTTCGCCAGAAAACCAGGATGGGTGCGCGAGAGGAAAATTTGCGGCCCGCGCGGTTCTTCCCGCACGTCATAGATATAGGCGCGCACGCGATCCCCATTGCGGAAGGCTTCGCGCGGGATGGTTTCATCGCGGCGGAGCAGCGCTTCGGCGCGGCCCAGATCAACCATCAAATTGCCGTATTCGGTACGCTTGACCGTGCCATTAATGATTTCGCCAACGCGGTCCTTGTATTCCTCGAACTGCTTGCGGCGTTCCACTTCACGCACGCGCTGCACAATCACCTGCTTTGCCGTCTGCGCGGCGATGCGCCCGAAATCAATCGGCGGCAGCGGGTCCATGATGAATTCGCCAAGCCCAATGCCCGGCTTAATCTTTTGCGCAATGCGCAAGGGGATTTGCGTCGCTTCGTTTTCAACCGGTTCGGCTTCCACCACTTCGGTGAAGCGTTCCAGCTTCACGCGGCCATCCTTGCGGTCAATGGTGGCGCGGATATCCTTCTCTAGCCCGTATTTGGCGCGACCGGCTTTTTGGATCGCCTGTTCCATGGCCTCCAGCACTTCCTCACGCTCGATCATTTTCTCGCGTGCGACGGCATCGGCCACTTGCAGCAATTCCGGACGGGCAATGGCGATATCAATGGCCATGGCGCATTCTCCTCAATGGGTCATACTGGTTGGGGCGGTGGCTTTCGCCGTCGCCGCGATCAATTCATCGGTCAGCACAAGCTTGGCGCGGCGGATATTGCCGCGCGGCAGCATCACTTCGCTGCCATCATCAAGCTTGAGCCGTGCTTCGGCGTCATCCGCACCTAGGGCGATGCCACGAAAACGCTTGCGGCCATCCATGGGGATCGAAAGCTCCACCGTCGCGATATGGCCGGCGAAGCGGTTCCAATCCTTGGTGCGCGTCAGCGGGCGATCAATCCCGGCGGAGGAAACCTCCAGCATCCACTCGACCCGGATCGGGTCCGCGACATCCAACACCGCGCCCACGGCATGGCTGATGGTTTCGCAATCATCCACGGTGAAGGGCGCTTCATCGGCGCGGTCCGCCATGATCTGCACCACGGGGCGTTCCTTGCCGGAAACCTGCACACGCACCAATTCATAGCCAAGCTGCGTCAGGACGGGCAGGATCGCTTCCGCGATGCGGGCTTCAAGCCCTTCGTGATGAGGAAGATCAGACTGCAAAAACAAAAAAGGCGGCCCTTTTTAAGGCCACCCCCCGTAGGTCGGATGGTATGATTTTTCTGACCTTATCCCTAACGCCGCCAAAAGGCAAGGGCTGAACAGAAATATAGGAATCAGGCGCAGGTTACCCATATCGCTCGCAGGAATAATCGCATGACAGTGACGCCCACCCCAAGATTGATCCCTCGCCGAGCCTTGGCTGGCCTGGTGCTGCCACTGATTGGCCTTGCCGCCGCTCCGGCCCAGGCAGCGCAGGTTTTTCGCTTTGACCATACCCAGGGCAGGCTGGAATTCATCGCGCGGCATCTGATGGTGCTGACCTCGACCGGCCAGTTTTCCCGCTTCACCTGCGAATTGACGCTTGATCCCGATAGGCCCGAGACAGCGCGTGTTGCGGTGCAGGTGGAAACCGGCTCCATCGCCCATGCCTATCCTGGGGCGGCGGATTTATTGCGCTCGCCCGCCTATTTCGATGTGGAACGCTGGCCGATTGCGCGTTTTTCCGCCCGCGCCAAGCCAGGTGGGCGGATTGAGGCGTTTGAACTCGCTGGTCCCTTGGAAATGCGCGGCGTGACCCAGCCGGTCACCATGCAGGCCAAGCTTTCCGGGCGGCGGCGCGATGCCGCAACCGGGGCCGAGATTGTGGATTGCACCGCACGTGGCGAGATCAGCCGCTCAGCCTTCGGCATGACAGCTGATACCTTGGCGACGGGAGATCGGGTGCAATTGGCGGTCTCGGTCAGCCTGGCGATCGGATAAGGCCTTGGCGGCTGACGCTCCTCAGGGATGGCCGGTGGCACAACGGCGCCTGCATTGGGCCATGGCGGGTTTGGTGGCAGTGAATTTCCTGCTGGCCTTGGTGATGGTGACGCTGCCGCTTTCAGCGCTTTTGGCGAAGATTCTGACCTATCAGCTGCATAAGAGTTTGGGCTTGCTGCTGATCCCGCTATGGGTCTGGCGGCTTTGGCTTTTGACGCGACGTGGTCGGCCCGCGCGTGTCACGCTGCCCGGCTGGCAGCAAGGCGCCGCGCGGCTAGGTCATGGCGCGCTTTATGCGCTGCTGATTGCCGTGCCGGTGCTGGGCTTTCTGAGTGCAGCAGCAGCGCCTGTGGCAGTGGAAACCGCGTTCTTCTTGATCCTGCCAATTCCGCACCCCATCGCGCCCGATCAGGCGCTTTATGGGGTGCTGCGGCCTTTGCATCAGGGCGCCGCTTGGGGCTTAGTGGTGATGGCACTTGGTCATGCTGCGATGGCGATCCGTCACCATCGGCGGGGCCTGCCGATCTTGCGGCTCATGTGGCGCGGTAGCTAAGCGCCTGATCGGCCGAAGCTGCGCGATCAGCGCGTGGCGCCTCGTACTATCAGGCCGCGTCTTCGCGACGCTCTTTTTCGCGCGGCTTGACATAGGCAATAGCGGCATGTTCGGCGCAATAGGGCTTACCGGCGAGGGGATCAGCCTCGCAGAAGCGGAATTCTGGGGTGCCGGGCTCGCCAATCGGCCAGCAGCAATTGCGTGAACCGCCAAGTCGTGGGCGCGGCGGCGCAGGGTTGCGCGCCAGTGCTGGAGGTGGTGCGACCAGCACCACCGGGGCGGCTTGCGGCGGCGGCGCCTGAGGGCGCATCACCGGCGCGCTCGGCATGGGCCTGGCGACCGGGGCCTGACGCGGCGGGCGCGGGCTTGGCGTGGTGCGCCGTTCCTGCGGGTCGCGCCGGATCGGGCTTGGCCGGGAAGACAGGTTCAGCCGATGCGCCTTGCCAACCACGGCATTTTTCGAAATCCCCATGCGGCGACCGATTTCCGCGGTCGAAAGACCTTCGGCCCAGAAGGCGCGCAGTCGTTCAATCGCTTCTTGCGTCCAATCCATGAAGCAACCCCCTTTGATCTCCCCAACACAAGATACGGTAGGGGAAAGGGGGCTGAGGCACAAGTTCTATGATCGATGACTCAAAAGAAATCTGTGGAAAACACCCCCTTGGCCTTGTCAGCGGCGGTTCTGGGGGTTCCCATGCGCCATGACCAAAGCATTTTCTGCCAGCAACTCGGCGATGCCGCTATCACCAGCGGCAAGGGGCGCCTCAAGCAAATCCTGGCCCTGGCGGCGCCGACTAGCTTGTTGGTCGCAACCCAGATCATCGCGCAATTGATCGAGCCCTGGCTGGCGGCGCGGCAGGGCCAGGCGGCGCTGGCGGGCTGGGCGGTGGTGCTGCCCTTGACCCTGCCGCTGTCCCAAATGTCGGCGGGTGCGATGGGCGGAGGTGTGGTTTCCGCCATTGCGCGCGCCTTGGGGGGGCGGAAGGCGGGATGAGGCAGCCGCCCTTGCCTTTCATGCCCTGACTATCGCCACCGCCGGCGCGGCGCTTTTTGCGCTGCCCTTTTTGATGCTTCCGCGTGCGATCCTGGGCTTGATCGGCGGGGCGGGCGCGGCCGAGGCTGGCGCTGCCTTTGCCGCCTGGACCTTTGGCGCGGGCGCGCTGCCGGCCTGGCTACCCAATACCTTGGCGTCCATCCTGCGCGGCGGCGGGCGGCATGCGCTGGCAGCGCGCGGCGTGGTGGGGGGCTGGGTGATCTATCCGCCGCTTTCCTGGGCTTTCATGGAACCTCTGGGCTTTTGCCTTGCCGGCGCCGGCATGGCCTTCGCGCTCAGCATGAGTGCTTCCGCGCTGATCATGGCGCTTGTGGTGCTGCGCGGCGGCGCGGGGTTTGTGCCGGATTTCCGCGCGCCGCTCAGGCAGGCGCACTTTGGGCGCATCCTGGCGGTAGGGCTGATTGCCTGCGTCATGGCAACCCTCGCGAACTTGGCGACTATTCTGGTGACGGCGCGCATCGCAGCACACGGGCCGGCGGCGATTGCCGCCTATGGCATTTCCGCGCGCATGGAATTCTTGATGATCCCGCTGGCTTTCGGCATTGGTTCCGCCCTCACGGCCCTTGTTGGACGCGCGGTGGGTACCGGGGATTGGGGTGAAGCATGGCGCATCGCCTGGACCGGCGGTGCTGTGGCCTTTCCAGTGACGGGGGTGATCGGCCTTGGCATTACGCTTTTCCTGGCCCAAGTGGCGGCGGCCTTTGCCAGTGACGCCGAGGTGGCGGCGATTGCGACCGAGGCGCTGGCGATCATTGGCTGGGCCTTGCCGGGTTTTGGCTTGGGCATGGCGCTCTATTTCGCCGCCATGGGGGCGGGGCGGATGCGCTGGCCGGTGCTGGCGGCCCTGACGCGCGTGGGGCTTGCCGTGCTGGGGGGCGCCTTGCTCATGGATGCGGCGGGGCTTGGGCTACAGGGCCAATTCATTGCGGTGGCGCTTGGCATTTCCGCCTATGGGCTGATTTGCGCGCTTGCGGTCCGGCCTGGGGTTTGGCCGGGAAGAATTAAAGCATTTTCGAGCCAACTGGACGCACTTGGCGGCTCGGAAAATGCGACCCAACAAACAAGCCGAGCCGTTCTGCCGCGCCCCGGCGCGGCGATACGGCGAGGCCACCTCTTCACGCGCGTGGCGCTGCGCGCTACCTCTCCGCATTAAGAGCAGATCGCGTTCAGATGGCATCACCTGAACGCGTGAAGATGCTCACGAAACAAAGCTCCAGAGCGGGTTGCGTAAACCCAGGTGAACGCAACATGCTCCAGAAAACGCGGACCCGATGGGCGAGACATGACCAGCAGCAGTGATATCCGTGCGACCTTCCTGAATTACTTCCGTCGCAATGGCCATGAGGTGGTGGAAAGCAGCCCGCTGGTGCCGCGCAACGATCCGACACTGTTGTTCACCAATTCCGGCATGGTGCAGTTCAAGAATGTCTTCACCGGCCAGGAAAGGCGCCCTTATTCCCGCGCCACCACGGCACAAAAATCCGTCCGCGCTGGGGGCAAGCATAATGACCTTGATAATGTCGGCTATACCGCGCGGCATCATACGTTTTTCGAAATGCTCGGCAATTTCTCCTTTGGCGACTACTTCAAGGAACAGGCCATCCCCTATGCCTGGGAATTGCTGACCAAGGATTTCGCGCTGCCCAAGGACCGGCTTTTGGTCACAGTCTATTCGGAAGATGACGACGCCGCCGCCATCTGGAAAAAGGTCGCGGGTATCGCCGATGATCGCATCATCCGCATCCCGACATCGGATAATTTCTGGCGCATGGGCGATACCGGGCCCTGCGGCCCCTGTTCCGAGATTTTCTTCGATCATGGAGACAAGATTTTCGGCGGCCCGCCTGGCAGCGCCGATCAGGATGGTGATCGCTTCATCGAAATCTGGAACCTGGTTTTCATGCAATTCCTGGAAGAGCCCGCGGGGGTGCGCAACCCGCTGCCGCGACCTTCCATTGATACCGGCATGGGGCTTGAGCGCTTCGCCGCCATTCTGCAAGGCAAGCACGATAATTACGACACGGACACCTTACGCGCGATCATTCTGGCGAGTGCGGAAGCGACCAGCCAGGGCCCGGATGGGCCGTTCCGGTCGAGCCACCGCGTGGTGGCGGATCATTTGCGCGCCGGCGCCTTTCTGATTGCCGATGGCGTGCTGCCTTCCAATGAAGGCCGCGGCAATGTGCTGCGCCGCATCCTGCGCCGCGCCATGCGCCACGCCCATATGATGGGATCGCGTGAGCCCTTGATGCATCGCATCCTGCCATCCCTGATCCGACAAATGGGCACGGCCTATCCGGAATTGGTGCGCGCTGAGGGACTGATTGCTGAGACCCTCAGGCTTGAAGAAACGCGCTTCAGTTCGCTGCTGGAGCGTGGCCTCCATTTGCTGGCGGAAGAAACCGGCAAGCTTGGATCAAGCCAGACCCTGCCAGGTGAGGTTGCCTTCCGCCTGTATGATACTTTCGGCTTCCCCTTGGACCTGACGCAGGATGCCTTGCGTGGCGAAGGTCGTGCGGTGGATGTGGAAGGCTTCAATGCCGCCATGGCGGAGCAAAAGCGCCGCGCCCGCGCTGCCTGGGCCGGCAGCGGGGAAGCGGCGACTGAAAGCCTCTGGTTCGATGTGCAGGAAAAGATCGGCGCCAGCGAATTTCTCGGCTATTCCACTGAAGTTGCGGAAGGCGAGATCACCGCGCTCGTGGTGGATGGCAAGGTGGTGGATCACGCCGCGGTTGGCACGGAAGTGGCAGTGCTGCTGAACCAGACGCCATTTTATGCCGAAAGCGGTGGCCAGGTCAGCGATACCGGCGTGATGGTCGCGGGCGATGCCTGCCGCATTGAGGTTCGCGATACGCAAAAGAAGCTCGGCAATCTTTTTGTGCATCTGGGCAAAATTATGCGTGGCGAAGCGAAGCCCGGCATGGCGGTGAGTGCCACGGTGGAGCATGCGCGGCGTTCCAATATCCGCGCGCATCATTCGGCGACGCATTTACTGCATGAGGCGTTGCGCCGCCGACTTGGCACGCATGTCGCGCAAAAGGGCAGCTTGAATGCGCCGGATCGGCTGCGCTTTGATGTTTCTCACAACAAACCCATGGGCGCCGAAGAACTCGCCTGGGTGGAAGCCGAGGTGAATGCCCGCATTCGCGAAAATGCCGAGGTGATCACGCGGCTGATGACGCCGGAAGCAGCCGTGGAAGCCGGCGCCATGGCGCTGTTTGGCGAAAAATACGGTGAGGAAGTGCGCGTGGTTGGCATGGGGTATGACCCGGCGGCGACCGACAAGCATGGCGTCTATTCCTTGGAACTTTGCGGCGGCACGCATGTACGGCGCACCGGTGACATCGGCCTGTTCAAGATCATCGCCGAAGGCGCGGTCAGCGCCGGCGTGCGGCGCGTGGAGGCAGTGACGGGTGATGCCGCACTCGCTTACATCAATGAAATGGAAGAAAGCCTGACGGCGGCGGCAGCGGTCTTGAAGGCGCAGCCGGGCGAATTGGCCGGGCGCATCGCGGCACTGGTGGAAGAACGGCGCAGGCTGGAACGCGATGTGGCGGAGCTGCGCAAGAAGCTCGCGACCGGTGGCGGCGGGGCGGAGATTGAGGAAGTGGCCGGGCTGCGGCTTTCGCTGCGCGATCTGGGTGAAGTGCCGCCGCGTGATTTGAAGGGCCTGGCTGAGGCCATTCTGAAGGGCGGCAGCGCCGATGTGGTTGCGCTAATCAGCACGGCGGAAGGCAAGGCGAGCATTGTGGTTGCCGTGGCCGAAGCCGCTAAGGGCCGTGCCGATGCGGTGGCGCTGGTGCGCGCGGCCTCGGCCGCTGTTGGTGGCAAGGGCGGTGGCGGGCGGTCCGATATGGCGCAGGCCGGCGGGCCTGAGGCCGCGAAGGCGGCAGAAGCGCTGGCGTCGGTGAAGGCCGCTTTGGCGGGGTAGATTTTTGGGCTTGGCCCTATGCTCCTGGCGGGGCCGAGCTGAACCTGAGACTTAAAACTGCGCGTTATGACCGATATTCGGATATGGATCGACCTGTCGCATGCCGAGCGTGCCGCCATGGCGATCGGCGATAGGCTGATCGCGCTTCGCACCAAATACGCGCTTGGCGCTTCTGATATTTCCGGGAAGTCGTGATAACGCCGACAAGGCTGCTGCATAGCCATCCGGTGATCAACTTGAATACGCAGTACATTTATTGAAGCGACTTTGGTTTGCTGGCAATCTATCTCCACGAACAGTTGCATTGGTATGTGACCTGGTATTCCCATAAGCGTAGCGATCAGTGGCGCGGGGTATGGGCCGCACTGGGAGGCCGCTATCCTGATCCACCCATTGGGGGCGGCGAAGGCGCCGATACGCTTTCCTTAACGCATCTCCATCTGATGGTGAATTGGCTGGAAATTGAGGCGCTCAGCAGCCTGATTGGTAGAGAGGCTGCACGGGCGCATGTTACGCAGCTGCATTATTGCCGCTGGATTTATGTAAGTGTCCTGCGGGATTGGGACGCGTTGAAGCGGCTTTATGAGCCACATCAATTGGTGCCGATCCTCCCGGCCCATAAAATGAGCACAGAGGATCTTGCGCTTGCGGCGCGGATGAACGAGGCTTGAGGAAGTCAAAGCCATATTAGGATTGGACGAAAAAAGCCGCCCTCACTGTAAGTTTTTTAAATTTTTCACGAATTTCTTCTTTTATTAATCGCGTGTACAGGCAACATCGCAATTACGGTTATTGCGAAACCCGCCCAAAACTGCTGCTCATCTGACAAGCTCCTACAAAAAAAGAGTCCATGGCAGGCCCAATTAGTCCGACGCTCATCCCCATCAATACCCATTTCCCGTAGATACGCGTCATCGTCTTCCATTCGAGGGAGATCTCAGGAGAGAGAGCCTCACTAAAGGTACTCGTTTTGAGCGAGCAAAAAATAAATTCCTCCCATCAATTGGCGCTAATTCTCCCGGCCCCTGAGACAAGCCTGCAGGAATTTACCCTTACTGCGTTGGGGCTGACGGGCGTGATCCAGCGCCCTTCGCCTCACATCTCACAAAGCGTCAGCGTGCGGCCTTCGATCAGCGGCGCGTAGGAATCGCGCACCCTAGCCAGGCGCGGGTTCTTGGTATGCACATCCACCGCCGTGCGATCCTGATAAACTTCGCACAGCATGACGCGGCTTTTGTCATGCGCACCGTCCTTGTCGAGCGGTTGCAGCACATCAAAGCGCTCACAGCCGCGTTCTTCCTGCAGCGTCAGGCGGGCATGTTCGCGGATGATGTCATCAAAGACAGCGTGCTGACCTTCCTTGATCTTGAATTCAACGATGATGGCGATTTTGGGCATGGGGTTCCTCATGAACAGAACGTCGCGCGCGGCTTTGCTACAATGAGATCACCGCAAGCATGAAACAGTGACGCAGATCACACTTTATCCTGAACTATTTTGGAAGATGACGCTAGCGCTTCATTCCCGCCAAATGCGCAACACAGCGGCTAAAACCCATCAGGTCGTGCCAGTGCGCGGCTTCTGCAATGTGGTTCACCACCAAGACACCACCCGAAGCTGTAATGCCACCATCAAGCATGAGGTTATCGGTCAGGCCGAAATCCTCTACCTCCATGCCATTAGCGTCTTCCCAGGCGCCCGATGCGCGGCGATGCACAGCACCACTTAGTAACGCCAAATTACGTGTGGTGAAATTCCCCGCCGCATTGCTGTAGCCCAGCACCGGCCGGCCAAGCGCGCGCATGAAACCAAGCTCATAAGCCGTGCCGGGATCGGCCGAGGCGCAGCGAAAGGGTGTGAGGTTCGCAATCAGCGCATCACAGCCACGGATATGCGCCTCATTGCCCAGGTAGATCTGCATCCAATCGGTATCGGCAGGCAGCGCGCCTGGCGCCGGGTCGGTCGGGAAAACGCCAATCATCCCGTATTCCGCGCAAGTCGCCTTCTTGGCCGCGGCGATGTCGTCACGATCCGCCAGAAACACCTCCGGCCCCGCCAGATAAACCCGCATCGCCCCGCCTTGCCTGTCATGGCTTTCCCGTTTCAGATACGGCCATGGACGCCGAACGGGAGTACAATAATCGGGCCCGCGTGCCCGAAAGCGCCGAAATCATCGCTGACTGGGCGCGTGATGCCGCTGCCTTCCGCGTGAGCGGCGTCAGGGCAGAACTCAACCTTGCCTATGGCGCGGGGGCGCGGGAGAAGCTCGACTTGTTTCTGCCCCCGGATGACGGGGCCGCGCCGATGGCACTCTTTATCCATGGCGGCTATTGGCAAGCGCTGGACCGGAGTTTTGTAAGTCATTGCGCGCGGGGCTTGGCTGGCCAAGGTGTCGCGGTGGCAGTGCCGTCCTATGACCTTTGTCCCGAGGTGACTTTGGGCGACATCGCCACGCAAATGCGCCGCGCCGCGGCCTTTTTGCATCGGCGCCGAGGCGGGCGGCTGCTGGCGGCAGGGCATTCCGCCGGCGGGCAGTTGGCCGCCCTGCTGCTGGCGACCGATTGGCCCGCTTGGGAACCTGGCCTGCCGGCCGGGATGGTCGGGGCCGCGCTGCCCGTCTCGGGCGTGTTTGAATTGGGGCCGTTGAAGGGTACCAGCATCGCCAAGGCCCTGAACCTGACAGGGCAGGATATCGTGACGCTATCGCCCCGCCTGCTGCCGCCGCCCGCTTTTGAGGCTTTGCATGTCGTGGTGGGTGGGGCGGAGAGCGATGAATTCATCCGCCAAAGCCGCGATTTCGCTTCCCATTGGGGTGGTAGTTTTGAAGCGCTCCCCGGCGCCAATCACTTCACCGTGCTGGACCCCTTCATGGACCCCGCCCATCCCTTGATGATTCATGCGGGCAAAATGGCGCAGCGCCTTGCCTTGCGCCCAGGCTTCGCGCAGTAATACAAACTAGGCATTTCAACCGTGGAGGCTTAAAAATGAGCTCTCTTTCACGTCGTGCCGCCATGGGCGGCGCCTTAGGGCTGCTGGCAGCGCCCGCCATTCTGCATGCGCAACCCGCGGGCGGGGTGAAGATCGGCCTGATTGCCGTGCAAACCGGCCCGCAAGCGGCGCTGGGGACGCAATTGCGCGATGGCTTCCTGATGGGGCTGCGCCATCTGAATGGCCGGCTGGGTGGCCTGACCGCCGAGACCGTGATGATTGATGATGAATTGAAGCCAGATGTGGCGGTGACCAAGGTGCGCACCGCACTCGAACGCGACCGCTGCGATTTCATCGTCGGCGTTGTTTTCTCCAATATTCTGCAAGCCATTGTCCGCCCGGTTACGGAAGCCAATACCTTCCTTATCAGCACCAATGCCGGGCCTTCCCCCCTTGCCGGGCGTGGCTGCAATCCCTTCTTCTTCGCGACATCCTACAATAATGATCAGGTGCATGCCGTGATCGGCCAGGTCTGCGAAGATCAGGGCTATCGCCGCGTCTTTGTGCTGGTGCCGAACTACCAGGCCGGGCGCGATGCGGTGGCTGGCTTCAAATCCCGCTTCAAGGGCGAAGTGGTGGATGAGGTCTATGTGCCGCTCACGCAGCTTGATTTCGCGGCCGAGCTCTCGAAGATCGCGGCGGCGCGTCCGGATGCGATTTTCACCTTCATGCCGGGCGGGCTTGGCGTGAATCTGGTGCGGCAATATCGCCAGGCCGGCTTGGCAAATATCCCCTTCCTGTCCACCTTCACGGTGGATGAGGCGGTGCTACCCGCGCAGCAGGATGCGGCGGTTGGTTTCTTTTCGGGATCGAATTGGGCGCCAAATATGGACAATGCGGCCAATCGCCGCTTCGTCGCGGATTTCGAGGCCGCCTTCAATTACGTGCCGGCGAGTTACGCCGCGCAAGCCTATGATGGTGCCATGATGCTCAATTCCGCCATTCGCCGTGCCGGTGGCCGCTTGGCCGACAAGGATGCGCTGCGTGCTGGGTTGCGCGCGGCGGATTTCACCTCGGTGCGCGGGAATTTCAAGATTGGCGCGAATCACTTCCCCGTGCAGGATTTCTGGCTGACGCGCGTGGCCAAGCGTGCTGATGGCAAGTTCCAGACCGAAATCGTGCGTAAAGTGCTTGAGAATAACGTGGACCCTTGGGTCGCCGAATGCCGCATGCGCTAATTGACGCGTGAGCACGGGGCTTTTCCTAGTGCAGGCCTTGAATGGCCTGCAACTTGGCATTCTGCTTTTCCTGGTGGCGGCGGGCCTCACGCTGGTGTTTGGCGTAATGGATTTCATCAACCTCGCGCATGGGGTGCAGTATATGCTGGGGGCCTATCTTGGCGCTGCCTTGGCAGCGGCGACAGGGTCCTTCTGGCTTGGACTTTTGCTGGCACTACCGGCAGCGCTGATCTTCGGCCTGTTGCTGGAAGTACTGATCTTTCGGCATTTGTATGATCGCGATCATTTGTCGCAGGTGCTCGCAACCTTTGGCGTGATCTTGTTTCTCAATGAGGCGGTGAAGGCCATTTGGGGTGCCGCGCCGCTGCAAGTGCCCGTCCCCGC
This sequence comes from Alphaproteobacteria bacterium, assembly GCA_016869715.1. Taxonomy (GTDB): domain Bacteria; phylum Pseudomonadota; class Alphaproteobacteria; order Acetobacterales; family Acetobacteraceae; genus Neoroseomonas. The sequence goes on along the minus strand of VGDM01000015.1, from coordinate 39,715 downwards.
TCTGCTGGAAGGCGGCGTGGTGCTGATGCCGGGGTTGCAATATCCGCTGTATCGCATCGCCGTATTATGTGCCGGCATCGCCACCGCGCTTGGCCTTTGGTTTTTGGTGGAGTGCACGCGGCTTGGCATGTTGGTGCGCGCGGGCGCCACGAATGCGCCTATGGTTTCAGCACTTGGGGTGGATATTCGCCGGCTATTCATGTTGGTCTTTGCCTTTGGCGCCATGCTGGCGGGATTTGCTGGCGCGCTGGCCGGGCCAATTTTCTCGGTAGAGCCAGGCATGGGTGATCATGTATTGATCCTGGCCTTTGTGGTGATTGTCGTTGGCGGCATTGGGTCCATTCGCGGTGCCTTTATTGCGGCCGTGATTGTGGGGCTGACGGATACGCTCGGCAAATCGCTGATGCCTGATCTGATGCGGCTGTTTCTCGATCCATCTGCCGCGCGGCAAACGGGCGCGGCGCTCGCTTCCATGCTGGTCTATATCGCTATGGCGGCGATCCTGGCCTTCCGCCCGCGCGGGCTTTTCCCAGCCAGGAGTGGTTAGCATGCCGCGCCTGCGGCTTGATGTGGCGCTGACGCTGCTGGTGCTGGTGGCACTTGCGCTCGCGCCCTTCATCGGGCTTGGCGCCAATCACTACCTGACCATGTTTGCGCGCATGATGATCCTGGCGGCTTCGGCGGTTTCGCTTTCCTTCCTGGTGGGCGGCGCGGGGCTGGCAAGCCTTGGCCATGCCGCGGCGATGGGTGTTGGCGCCTATGCCGTTGCCATCTTGGATGCGCATCGGCTGACCGATATCACCATCGTGCTGCCCGTGGCGATCGCCGCCGCTGCATCGTTTTCCCTGCTGACCGGTGCGATTGCGATCCGGACTGAGGGCGTGAATTTCATCATGATCACGCTCGCCTTCGGGCAGATGGCGTTCTTCACCGCATCATCACTCGCGGCCTATGGCGGGGATGATGGTTATACAATGTATGACCGGACCGAGATGTTCGGTTCACGGCTGATGGAGAACCGGCTATTCTTTCATTACCTCTGCCTCGGTTTTCTGGTGTTGTGCTGGGGGTTTTGCGCCATGTTGCTGGCGTCGCGTTTCGGGCGTGTCTTGCGCGCGGCGCGGGAAAATCCGCTGCGTGCAGAGGCGGCGGGTTTCGCGCCCTACCCGTATCGGCTTCTGGCCTATGTCATTGCCGGCACGCTGGTGGGGCTTGCGGGCGTTTTGTTCGCCAATGCCACCGAATTCGTCGCACCTGCCTACATGAGCTGGCAGCGTTCCGGTGAGCTTATTTTCATGGTGATCCTGGGCGGGCTGGGGCGGCTTTCCGGGGCCATCCTTGGCGCGGTGCTGTTTGTGATGTTGGAAACCTGGCTACCGAACCTGACGGCGCATTGGAAAATGATCTTTGGCCCGCTGCTCATTTTGGCGGTGCTTTTCATGCGCGGCGGGTTGATTGGCTTTTTGGGGACGCGTCGTGGCTGAGGCGCTGCTCAGCATCCAGGGCTTACGCAAGCATTATGGCGGGCTTGCGGTGACCAATGATGTCAGCCTGGAAGTGCAACCCAGCGAGATTCACGCGCTGATCGGCCCCAATGGTGCGGGCAAGACCACGCTGATCCATCAGGTTACCGGCACGGTCGCGCCCGATGCGGGGCAGGTCGTTTTTGCGGGCGTGGACATCACGCGCTTTTCTGTCCCGCGCCGCGTGCATGCGGGCTTGGCGCGCAGCTTTCAGATCACCAACATCATAGCGGGTTTTTCGGTACTGGAAAATGTCGCCCTGGCGGCACAGGCGAAAAGCGGTTCTTCCTTTCGCTTCTTTCGTGCTGCTGCAGCGGAAGAAGCGTTGAACGAAGCCGCACGCCATGCCCTGAATGAGGTCGGCTTGGCGAATCGCGCGGCGATCATGGCGGGCGCGCTCAGCCATGGCGAAAAGCGCGCCTTGGAAATTGCCATTGCACTCGCCGCCCAACCACGGTTGCTATTGCTCGATGAACCGCTTGCTGGTGCGGGGCCCGAGGAAACCGAACGCCTGATCACGCTACTGCGCCGGCTGAAATCCCGCTACGCGATTCTGCTGGTGGAACATGACATGCAGGCGGTCTTCGCACTGGCGGATCGGATTTCCGTGCTCGCCGAAGGGCGCATTATTGCGAGTGGCAGCACCACCGAGATCCGCTCGAGTGACGAAGTGCGCGCAGCCTATCTCGGCGAAGAAGAAATCCAATGCTGACGCTGGGGGGTATTGTCGCCGGCTATGGCGAAAGCCAGGTGCTGAACGGCATCAGCTTTGGCGTGGGCGCGGGCCAGGTGGTGACGCTGCTTGGCCGCAATGGCATGGGCAAGACCACCACGGTGCGCGCCATTATGGGGCTGATCCGCCCGAGTGCCGGACATATTCGTTTTGATGGGCAGGAGATTACCGGCGCCGCGCCCTATGGCATCGCGCAGCGCGGAATTGGGCTGGTGCCAGAGGGGCGGCAGATATTCCCGACACTCAGCGTTGAGGAAAACCTCGTCGCCACCGCGGCCAATCGCGCTGGCGGTGCGCCGCGATGGGATTTACCGGCGATCTATGCGCTGTTCCCGCGCCTCGCTGAAAGGCGCCGCCAATCCGGCGCCAAGCTTTCCGGCGGCGAGCAGCAAATGCTCGCGATTGGGCGCGCCTTGATGACCAATCCGCGACTATTGGTGCTGGATGAAGCGACCGAGGGTCTGGCGCCGCTTATCCGGGCCGAGATTTGGCAAGTGATGGCGAAGCTGCGCGCCGAAGGTCAGGCGATCCTATTGATTGACAAGAACCTAGCCGCTGTGATGCGCCTCGCTGATTGGCATGTGGTGATCGAAAAAGGCCGCGTGGTGTGGCAGGGTGATAGCGCGGCCCTGGCCGCCGTGCCGGAGATTCGCGATACTTATTTGCATGTCTGAAACGCGCCGCCTGCCGGTCTGAGGCACAGGCTCATGGCTCCTTCTTGCGCTCCTTTTTTTGTTCTTCCAGAAAGGCACGCATCATGCGCTTGGGCTCATCGGTTTTCCAGGATGCTCCGAAGGCGGTGATGCCGACGGCAATTGCCTCACTGATCGGGCGATCTTCCCATTGCCGGATCAGTGATTTCTGTAGGCGAATGGCCTCGGGCCCCGCCGCCAGCAAATTGTCGATCCAGGCTTCAATGCGCGCATCAATGCGTTCGCGATGCGCGACTTCTTCCAAAAGCCCCCAGCCAAGCGCCTCAGCGGCCGAGATGGTTTCAGCCAGCAGCAGCAAGCGCCTGGTGCGGCCCCAGCCGATCAGGCCGGGCAATAACGCGGCTTCGACTACGGAAGGAATGCCAACGCGCACTTCGGGCATGCCGAATTTCGCTTCCCGCACAGCGATACGCATATCGCAAGCGGCGGCGACTTCCAGCCCAGCACCAAGGCACCAGCCATTGATGCGCGCAATCACCGGCACCGGCAGATCGCGAATGGCCGCGCAAATGCCATGGATGCGGCGGATGAAATCTTCCGCTTCTGCCGGCGTATTGAGCGCCGCCATGGCGCCAATATCGGCCCCACCGATAAAGGCGCGTCCGCCTTCCCCGGTCAGCACCGCCGCACGCAGGTCCCGCTGTTTCGCAAGATCATGCAGCGTGGCGGTTGCTGCGTCCAGAAGCGCGGGGTTCAGCGTATTCAGCTTGGCATCATGCGCGACCGTGAGGCGCGCCACACCGCGGGTGTCAATGCTGATATCGAAACGCCCGCTCATGTGGATTGCTGCGGCAGCGTTACAGCAATGCGCCCAACCGGCCTGTCATTGCTGTCCGAGATATCGCCTTCCACCGCCTGCACCAGCGCGGCTGTGGCGGCAGCATCCAGCAGGCCAAGCCGGCCGAGCAATGCCGCGAAAACCCCCATCTTGGCGCGCGACGCACCATCGGCGATTTTCACCGCAATCCCCAAGCCCTGATCCGGCACAAACCCCACCACGAAACCCTCTGCACCGCCTTTCAGTAGCACACGGCCATTGGTGGCGCGCACAATGCGGCTGGTCGCCTGATCCCGCCCGGAAAGATGATCCGGATACTTCGCAATGGCAGCTTGCAATCTTTCAATTGCGCTGCGCCGCGCGGGCCTTGCCACCTTACGCGCCGCCCAATGCGCAGCCGCCTGCGCCATGGCCTGCATGGTAAGCGCCAAAGCCGGCAAACCACAACCATCCACACCCGCCTGCAACCGCCCCGCATCGCTGCCGAGCAATTCCGACAGGATCTCCAGATACAGCTTCTGCGTCGGATGCGCGGGATCATCATAACCCGACACCGGCGCGCCAAGCTTCTGCGAGACACTCAAAAAACCGCAATGCTTGCCGGAGCAATTATGATAGATGCGCGAAGGATCGCCACCGGTGCGATAAATCTTCGCCTGATCCGCTGCCGCGCGCGGCATATCCGGCCCGCAAACCAGCGCTGATTCAGAAAGCCCCATGCGCGCCAGCCAATCGCGTACCAACGCCACCTGAAAATCCTCAGCGCCATGGGAGGCGCAGGAAAGGGCGAGGTGTTCTTCACTCAGCCCCAGCGCATCCGCTGCACCAGTTTCCACCAAAGCGACCGCCTGATAGGGTTTCAATGAGGAACGCGGAAAGGTGACGAAGGCAGGATCACCCATTACCAGCACCTGGCGCCCATCGCTGTCCACCACGACGGCGATACCGTGATGAATGCTTTCCAGCACCGCGCCGCGATGGATTTCTGCCAATCGCACAAAGGGGTTTTGCATCATTACTACCTTGTCACGACCACACGCGATCTAAAAACCTTCTAGTACTACCTTGCCGATCATGCTGCCGCTTTCCACCAACACATGCGCTTGCGTCAGATTGGCCGCGGTTATTTTACCCAGTTTGCGCGTCATGGTACCGCGCATGCGCCCGGCTTCGATCAGCCCGGTGACCGCATCTAACAGCCGATGCTGTTCGATCATGTCGGGCGTATTAAATAAGGGGCGCGTAAACATCAGCTCCCAATGGATCGAGACTGATTTCCGCATCACATCGCGAGCATCCACCGGCGCCTGGCTTTCAATCAATAGAATGCGGCCTTGCGGGGCGACGGCTTCCACCATCGCCGCCCAATTTTTTGCAGTAGTATGGGCGGAAAAGATGTAATTGGCGCCGCGCAAGCCACACGCCTTCATCTGTGCGGAGATATCGCCGTGATGATCCACCACATGATGCGCGCCCAAATCGCGGCACCATTGCAGGCTTTCTACGCGCGATGCGGTGGCCACCACCGTCAGCCCGGTTAGCGCGCGCGCCATCTGGATCACCATGGAACCAACGCCGCCCGCGCCAGCAATCACCAATAGCGTCTGCCCCTGCCCGCCACCTTGTGGCACGCCAAGCCGATCAAACATGCCTTCCCAGGCGGTAATTGCGGTCAGCGGCACGGCAGCGGCTTCGGCAAAGCTCAGGTTGCGCGGCTTGCGCCCAACAATGCGTTCATCAACCAGATGCAGTTCAGCATTGGTGCCGGTGCGATTGATCACGCCGGCATAGAACACCTCATCACCAGGGCGAAACAGCGTGCAATCGGGCCCGACCGCGCGCACCACGCCCGCGCCATCAAAGCCGAGGATGCGCGGCGCCTCACCAGGGTCATCGCGGCGGCGCACTTTGGTATCCACAGGGTTAACCGATACGGCGTGGATTTCCACCACTATGTCGCGGCCGCTTGGCGCGGCGGGGGTTACGAGATCCAGATTAATCAGCGCATCCGCCTGATCAATTGGCAGGCATTTCCGGTATCCAACGGCCTTCATCGCGCCCCTCAATCCCTTTGTGTCTCAGCCAACGCGCAACAGCGCCGGCCCTTCTTCCCGCAGCCAGGCCTCGGCTTCTTCACGATGCGGGGCCAGCGCCGCGACATGCGCCCAAAAGCGTGGAGAATGGTTCAGCTCCCGCAAATGCGCGACCTCATGCGCGACAACATAATCCAGCACTGCAGCCGGCGCCATGACCAGGCGCCAAGAGAAGGCTAGCGTGCCATCCGGCGCGCAAGACCCCCAGCGGCTTTGCGTATCCTTCACGCGAATGGCCTTGATGGCGACACCAAGCTTTTCGGCATGTGTTGCAGCCAGCGGAAGAATGCGCCGCTTTGCCTCGACCTGCAGGAAATCGCGCAAGCGCCGCGGCAGAAATTCCACCCTACCCGTCACGATAATGGCGCCATTTTCCACAAAGGCACCACCGCGTCTGTTGGGATCATGCAGCACCGGATGCGGCACGCCACCAAGCGGCACTGCTGCACCATGCGCCAGAGAAATGCTCGGCGCCAAAGCCTTGATGCGGCGCAGCACCCAGGCGGCGTGCGTCGTCAGAAGTTCCATACCCGCGCGTCGACTCGCGCGCATGGGCAGCGTCACCACCACATCACCCGCGCGGGGATCAATGCGCAAGCTGATCGAACGCGCGCGTTCCGAACGCCGCCAGCGCACCGGGCAAAGCTCTGCCGGCCCCAGCAAGCCGGGGCGCAGCAGCACCATTTCCGAATCGGGCAAAGACATCACCGCACCATGCCGTCAAGCGCCACCATTTTTCAACCGCTTGACAATGGGGCGGTTTCACGCGCGAGTCTTGCCATGCGTTTCGCGCTCAACGGCATTCTGCCGCTATTCTCGCTTGGCACCATTTGGGGCGCCACGCCGATTTTCGTGAAGACCTTGGGCGGTATGGGTTGGCCGCCCTTGATGATCGCTTTGGGCGCCTCCGGTTTCAGCGCCGTCACCTTGTTCGCGGTCTGTTTTGCGCGCGGTGAAATCCCTGCGCTGAAGCGGCCCTATATGCTTCATTACGGCGTTTCAGGGCTGACCGGGCTTGTGCTGTCCAACCTGTTCGGCTTCACCAGTTTGCAGCATATTCCAGCGGGTTTCTTTTCCCTGCTGATTCCGCTTTCTCCCATGCTGACGGTGCTGGGCGCCATGGCGCTACGCATGGAGAAAGTATCCTGGCGGCGCATTGGTGGCAGTATTTTGGGCCTGGTCGGCATTGGATTGGCCATGGCGCCAGGTGCCGCGCTACCGGACCCTGAGGCGCTGCCTTGGGCCTTGCTCGCGGCCTTTACGCCGGTTTGGTATGCGGTGGCGAATATCGCTGGTGTGAAGCTTGCGCCACGCGGTGCCGCGCCCTTGGCGTTGGCAGCGGGTACCTGCGGCGCGGCGGCACTCATCATGGCGATGATTGCCTTTTCAACCGGACAAATTCGCGCCGTGGATATGGCCGGTCTGCCCATCACCATGGCGCAAGGCGTGCTGTTGGCTTTGGCCTATCTGATCTATTTCCGATCACTCGCGACCCAGGGCGGCGTGGTGACATCGCAGGTCGGCTATATCGTCACCATCACCGGGCTGATCTGGGGTTTCGCGATTTTTGGCGAGGTGCCGGGCTGGCTCACCATCCCGGCAGCGGCCTTGGTCTTTATCGGGCTGGCGTTGGTGACGCTGCCCGGCAGGCCTAACCGATCAAATGCTTGAGTTCGGTTTCCACAAAGGATAGCGGCGCGGTGCCTCCATTGACGACATTATGCTCAACCCCTGCGGCGCGCGCATAAGCCACACCGCATTTGAGTTCCGCCGTCATCGTCTCACCGCCCGGCAATTCGACCAATAGCGTGCCATCGGTTGCCGGCACGACCACATAGGCCATGCCATGGCGATGCCAGCCGGTTTCCGCGCCGGGTTCAAAATCCCAGCGCGTGACACGCACATTGGCATCATCAATTTGCACGGTTGCGACCGCCGGCGGGCGGCAGCGCAAAGGTTCTTTCACGGCGTTATTCCGCTGCCTTGGCGGGCGATAGCCCCGGCAGAGGCAGCGCCCCCGCCGCACCCCAGGCGGCCCAAGCCGCTTCGGCCTGAGCGGCATTCAGCGGCAGGTGCGGCGGGCGAATGCTGCGCCAACCCGCATCACCCGTGCTACGCGCAATGATCTCACGGAGCCCTGGGATCAGCGGCACGGAAGTCGCGGCCTTGCGTGTTGCGTTCAAGACAGCCTGCGCCGCATCGGCCTCGGCACCCGTGCGCTTGGCATAGACAATGCCGCCCCAATACGAATTGCCATTCGATGCCGCGGTGATGCAGCCCGCCCCACCTTCGGCCAGGATCCTTTGCAGGAATTCATCGCTGCCGGAATAAACCTCAAACCCATCCTTGGCGAAGGCTTGCACCATGGCCTGCATATTGGCGTAATCGCCCGCTGAATCCTTGACACCCTTGATAGTGCCAGGGAAGGCCTTGATCAGGCGTTCCAGCAGGGCAAGGCTGAAGGGCACCGCCGATTGCTGCGGGAAGTGATAGAGGTACACCTTCACGCCGCCACCAATGCGGTTCAAGGCTTCCGAGAAATAGGCAAACAGCCCATCATCCGACGGACCCTTATAGTAGAAGGGCGGCAGCATCAGCACGCCGGGGCAGCCGGCATCGCGGGCATGCTTGGTCAGTTCCACGCTATCCATCAGGCTCGCGCAGCCCGTGCCTGGCATCATGCGCGCTGCCGGAATGCCGCGCGCAATCAACCCTTCCAGAATGGCCTTGCGTTCATGCAGGCCGAAGGAATTGGCCTCACCGGTCGTGCCCAGCACGCCAAGCCCGGTGCAGCCATTGGCCATCAGCCATTTGGCATGCGCCGCCATACGATCCAGATCGGGGGTCAGATCGGGCTTCATCGCTGTCAGCACCGCGGCATTAACGCCGCCATAAATCGCATCCTTCATTGGGGCTTCCTTCGTAAGGCTTATTGTGCCTTCGTCGCGCGGATAGCAGGCGGCGTCAATTACTGAAACAGTCGTAGAACCATCTCGGCGCCGGCAAAGGTGATGAGGTTATTGATGCCGTGCAGCCACATGCTCAACCTTGGACTACCGGTCTTGGCCCGCGCAAAGCTCACGAGCAAGGTGAAGGGCAGGAGTGAGAGCATACCAAGCGGGCCACGTAAATGCATCAGCAGAAAAGCTGCGCCTGAAAGGCCGATAGTCAACCAGAGGCCACATTCCTCCAGGCGACGCCAAACCCATTGCCGAAAAAAACTTTCCTCAACAATTGGTGCAATGATGATGAATACACCTTACGAGAGAATAAAAACCCCCAAAAGACGAAGACATCAAGGCCCTGAAACTGTTGAGCCAAGACAATCGGGCTGGGTCCTGGTTGGAGATCAAGCCCAAACAGGAGCTTTCGCAAACCAAGCACCGCAAAGGGCAGCAAAAAAGCAGTAAAAATCAAAAAACCCTTGGCGGCGACACCAAGACCGCCCTCCTTACGTGCGGCAGGAAATAGTCTGGCATCGCGCTTGGCCACAACGAACAAAAGCGCATAGGAAGCGATGGCGCCGCAGAGCATGGCGATATTGCCTGCTGCGATGGCGTCAAGCCCAGCGATATTTTTGAGCAGTACGAGGCTGACGGCGACCGTACACGCCTGCGTTATCAGGAAAAGGCCAAGCCATAGAACCAACGACCAAATGGTCGTGGCCAAGGATTTGTCCTCAGATGGCGTCGTCTCCATTCGGCGATGATGAGCCCATTCAAGACCCGGACTCAAGCGCCATTTTTCACCTTCCGCGGCATCATCCCCGGCCAGCGCACCACATGATCTTCTAAGGCCCCCGCCTTGCGTTCATCAATCGCGCGCCCGCGCACAGAAACACCCGCGCGATGCACGCTTTCCGGATCGCCAGAGACCAGCGGGTGCCACCAGGCCAAATCCCGACCCTCGGCGACCATGCGATAGGCGCAACTAGGCGGCAGCCAATCAATCGCGGCGAGCTTTTTCGGCGTCAGCTTCACGCAATCCGGCACGCGCTTCTTGCGTTCGGCATAATCGGAGCATAGGCAACTATGTAAATCCAATAACCGACACGCCACTTCGGTGTAGGCGAGCGCATCGGTATTCTCACCGCGCAGCTTATGCAGGCAGCAGCGCCCGCAACCATCACACAGGCTCTCCCATTCCGCCCGAGACATCTCGTCGAGCGTCTTGCTTTTCCAGAAGGGCGTTTTGTCAGCCACGCCAAAAGTCAAATGACGGCAAAGCGCCTTATCTTAGCGGTGACCACCGGAAGCAGGCGGCAAGCTTTCCGTCTGAACGCGGCCGGGCACAGCGCTGCCTTGCGTGGTGCCGCCTGAGGGGGCCGCCGAATTGCCGCTACCGCTTCCCGGCCCACCAAGGCGCATCAGCGCGCCGCGCAGCGGGTCGCTGCCAGGGTTATGCAATTCCATCGCCACTACCACCTGCCGCCCTCCCGCCTCTCGCCCGAAATAGGCCCGCATGGCGGAGCTATTGGCCGACAGCACCGCGCCATCCAGGGTAATGCCAGCGAAAAGACCGCGGCTGCGACCAATGGTAACGATATCCGCCCCCACTGCCGCCGTTGTGGCGCCCTGGATGCTGCGCCCGAGGGTCGCGAAAGCAAGCCCGGCTTCGGCACCGAATTTGAACTGGCTATCCAGAACGGCGTTGAGGCCCTTTTGCGTCATGATCAGCGAAATCACCTGCGCATCCTGAAAGCCGGCCTGGAGGCCGAAGCTGCCGCCGACCAGGCTATAGAAGGCGGGCGAGGACCAGGACCCGCCACCACCGCGCGCAGCGAGTACGCATTCGCCAAACTCACCGCCGATGAAAAAGCCGGCGCGGAAGACCCTGGGGCAGATCAAGACGCCCCTGGCGTTGCGCAGCAGCGCGCGGGCATCGCCGGTGTTATCCGCCGGGCCCATCATTTCCTGCAGCGTGAGCGTGGCGCGGTCCACCAAGGCCTGTTCTTCGGCCTGGGCGCGCGCGCCGCCGGAAAAGCCAAGCATGCCAAGGAGTAAGACGCTAAAAAGCATGAGAGGGCGCATGAAAACCATTTCCCAACCCGTTGATTCGAAGGACTCTACACCAAGGACTCGCGTCAGGGGAAGGGTTTCTTGCGGGCTGCGCTCAAACCCCTATTGGCGTTGGGGTCCAAGGTTCCTCATTGACCGACGCCACGCGCCAATCAAGGCCGTGTTTTTCAATGCGCGACAGGGACAGATTCTTGATGCTGAAGACCAAGGCCTGATCCGGCGAAAGCCCCATGGAATGGGCCAAAGCGGCGCGGATCGAACCACCATGCGCTACAATCACAATATTGTGGCCTTCCAATAGCGTCGCCAGGCGTTCCAGCACGGCGGCAACACGCGCCTGTACGTCGCGGAAGCTCTCCCCGCCGGGGGGAAGTTCCTCACCGGCATGGGGCCAGAAGGGGTGCGCCGGGCGCGTCAGCAGCGCAGGCAAGGCTTCATGCGGGATGCCCTGCCAATCGCCAAGGTGCTGTTCGGCAAAATCGGGCTCCGCTTCCAAATCCGCGTCAGGATAGCCCGCCGCAAACACTGCCGCGGCAGTGGCGCGGGTACGGGATAGGTTGGTGACAAACCAACGCGCCGGCCGCGGCAGCCGCTCAGCCAACCAGCGATAGGATGCGGCTTCTTCCTGCAAGGCCAGATCGCACAAGGCCACATCCATACTGCCATAGAGCACCGCGCGGGCAGAGGGCTCCACCAGCGCGTGGCGGACCAGGAAAAACCGCGTTGGCGTCACGCCGGCGCATCCAAGGCATGCGCCATCAGATCATCCAGCGCGCAGATTTGCAGTGCCGCTTCATGCGTTGCTTCCAACAAAACGGGCGGCGCAAATCCCGCGCGGCGCGCTTCTTCCCAACGTGCAGCGCAAAGGCACCAGCGATCCCCCGGCGAAAGCCCGGCAAAACCATATTCCGGGCGCGGCGTGGAAAGATCATTCCCGGCTGCCTTGCTGAATTGCAGAAATTCAGCACTGACCTCGGCACAGACCACATGCAACCCGATATCCCGAGGCCCCGTGTTGCAGCAGCCATCACGAAAGAACCCGGTGATGGGCGCCACCGAACAGGGCAGCAAAGCGCCGCCCAAGACATTGCGCTTGCCGGCCTCGGCAGAGGCCGGCTTCAGCCAATCAAAGCCACCACTCATGCGGCAGCGCGAATGGCAGCGGCTTTTACATCCGCATCCACCGCATCGGCATAGATCGCGAAATTCGCTTCGAACCGCGAGACCAGATCGCGCGCCGTGCGATCATAGGCGGCCTTATCGGCCCAGGTATTGCGCGGGTTGAGCATTTCACTCGGCACGCCGGGCAGGGCCTTCGGCACCATCAGGCCGAAGAAAGGATCGCGCTGGAATTCCACGCGCGCCAGGCTGCCATCAAGCGCGGCGCGCAGCAGGGCGCGCGTGACGCTGATAGGCATGCGATTTCCGGTACCATAAACACCGCCAGTCCAGCCGGTATTCACTAGCCAGCAATCAGCGCCATGGCGTGCCATCAGCTCCGCCAACATCTGGCCATAAACCTCCGGCCGACGCGGCAGGAAGGGCGCACCAAAGCAGGTGGAGAACGTCGCCTGAGGCTCCTTCCCCAGGCCCTTTTCCGTGCCCGCAACCCGCGCGGTATAGCCTGACAGGAAGTGATACATGGCCTGCGCCGGGGACAATTTGGCAATCGGCGGCAGCACGCCGAAAGCGTCCGCAGTCAGCATCACCACATTGCGCGGCAGGCCAGCAGCGCCGCCTTCGATGATATTCGGAATATAGGGTAGCGGATAGCAGGAACGGGTATTTTCCGTGAGCCTGCCATCATTCAAATCAAGCCTGCCCGCTGCATCAGCGATCACATTTTCCAGCACCGCGCCGAAACGATGTGACGCATCCCAGATTTGCGGCTCAGCTTCACGGCTCAGTTTGATCACCTTGGCGTAGCAGCCGCCTTCAAAATTGAAGACGCCGGCATCTGACCAGCCATGTTCATCATCGCCGATCAGGTTACGTTCTGTGTCGGAAGACAGCGTGGTCTTGCCGGTGCCGGACAGGCCAAAGAACAGCGCGACATCGCCCTTATCGCCGACATTGGCGCTGCAATGCATGGGCAGCACGCCCTTGGCCGGCAGCAGCCAATTCATGACGGTGAAGATGCTCTTCTTGATTTCCCCGGCATAGGATGTGCCGGCGATCACAATGGTCTTGGCTGCAAAGGAAAGCGCGATCACGGTTTCAGACCGGCAGCCATCCTGGGCGGGATCGGCCTGGAATTCCGGCGCATGCAGAATGGTGAAATCAGGCTCGAAGCCCGCCAATTCCGCTGGTACCGGGCGGATGAACATATTGCGCGCGAACAGCGCATGCCAGGCATTGGTGGTAACCAGGCGCACGCGCACGCGGTGCGCGGGATCGGCCCCCGCATAAAGATCCTGCGTGAAAAGCTCGGGCCGTGCGCCGAGCCAGCCGCGCACGCGGGCGGCAAGGCCCAGGAAGCGTTCCGGCGCCATGGGCTGATTGACCTTGCCCCACCAGATATCGGCGCGAGTTTCGGGGTCTTCTACCACAAACTTGTCCTGCACGGACCGGCCAGTGTGGGTGCCGGTTTCGGCGATAAAGGCGCCATCGGCGGAAAGTCGGCCTTCATTGCGGCGTAGCGCATGGGCAATCAGCGCCGGCGGCATCAGATTGGCATGAATGATTTCAGCCCCGGTCACACCGGTCCCGGCCAAGGGTGCAGTAGCGCCAATCATCTATGGAATACCCCTCCAACCGCGTATGAGACGCGACGCATGGACTAATTTTCATCGTTTTATCAGGGATGGTCGCGGCAGAATTGCGGCAGGTTCAGGGGGCGGGTGGGGCTTGCCCGCCTTGGGCCGCCCGCCCTTCCCGCGCTGCCCTGATCAGCGCCGAACGCACGGCATCCGCATCGGCGACAGGCGCGGGGAAGGAAAGCCGGCGGGATGCCTCGCCATCCGAGATATCGCAGCCATCGGGGTCCACCGTGACCAGCCGCCAGGGGCCGGCGGTGCCGCCCAATAGCCCGGTCGCGATGGCGGCCACGGCATCCGGGTGGTCCTGGTTCACATGGGCGATGATTTCGGCCTCGGCCGCTGCCACGGCGGCCACCGCTGCTGCATCCGGCGCAAGCGCGCTGGCCTTGAGGCGCGCTGCCCGGGCAAAGCCCCCCACCAAAAGCGCGCCACCAATGGTCACACGCCACAGCGCGAAATCGCCGAAATCCGCATAAAGCGCGGCATAGGGATGCACCGCCAGCCAGCGCGCCTTGAGCGCCGCCACCTGCTCCGCCGGCACCAGCTCAGCGATCCCGGTCACGGTGATGCGGGGCGCGGTTTGCGGATTGGGGCTGGTTGGCATGCCGGTGATCAGCAGGGCGCAGCGCGGATCGTCCTGCAAATGCCGCGTATGCTCAGAAAGCGATGACAGCAGCATGAGCGGCGAGAGATCCGACGCGCTGGCGGGTGTAACGAGGCTCGCGAAGGGCTGGCCATCCTGCCCGGTCGCGAGGCTTGCCGCCCGGCCCGCGCGGATCAGTCGCCGCGCTTCCATTGTGGCATCATACTGTTCCATCGCCCTTCTCCGGCCCGGCGCAGAGCAATATTCGATTTGATGACACTATCAAATCGAGTTTCTTGCTCTGCGAAATATAGCTTATTTAGTAACTTATGCCGATTTGCGGAATCGGCTAGTGGTGCCGTTCATGCTGACCATTCCCGATCTAAAACCGCCCCAGCGCACCACTAGCCCCATATTTGGTGGGCCGATTCACGCTGCTATCGGGAACCGACAGCAGCGACCTGACCACCAGCGGTTACGCAAATCTTTGCTGCTCTATTGCCACAATTGGCTCGCACTATAATCACTGCCGCGTCAAAAGAATGTCGCTGCCGCGTCAGAGGTACAAAGGAATGCCGCAAACCATCGCCCTTGTGGATGATGACCGCAATATCCTCACTTCCGTCTCCATGACCCTGGAACAGGAAGGCTATCAGGTGCGCACCTATACGGATGGGGAAAGCGCGCTGCAGGGCTTGCTCGCGAAGCCGGCCGACCTCGCGGTGCTGGATATCAAAATGCCGCGCTTGGATGGCATGGAATTGCTCCAGCGGCTGCGCCAGCGCAGCAATATGCCGGTGGTGTTTTTGACCTCCAAGGATGAGGAAGTGGATGAGCTGATGGGGCTCAGGCTTGGTGCGGATGATTACATCACTAAGCCCTTTTCGCAGCGGCTATTGTTGGAACGCATTCGCGCCCTGCTGCGCCGGAATGAAGGTGCACGCGCGGAAGGTTCAGGCGCCCCGCCCGGTGGTGTGTTGGCGCGCGGCGATCTGATGCTGGATGAGACGAAGCATACCTGCCTTTGGAAGGGCAAGCCGGTGCAATTGACGGTCACGGAGTTTTTGCTGGTGAAGGCACTCGCGCTGCGCCCCGGCATGGTGAAGAACCGCGATCAGCTGATTGATGCCGCTTATGGCGAGAATATCTATGTAGATGACCGCACGATTGACAGCCATGTGAAGCGCATCCGCCGAAAGTTCCGCCAAACGGATGAGGATTTCGACCAGATCGAAACGCTTTATGGTATTGGGTATCGGTATAAGGAGAATTGAGGGGGGCGGGAGCTTTCAAGGCGGGGCAGAAATTCTCGGCATGGCATAGGCGTCCACATAACGGCCATCGCGCAATGCATAGGCTTGATGCGTTCCCTCAACGACGAAGCCAAAACGCTTATAGAGATGAATGGCGGGCGCATTATCCACATAGACCGTCAATTGTATGCGACGGATGCCAAGCCAATTGTCGGCAGCATCGTGCACCGCCGCCGTGAGCGCCGTGCCCACACCGCGCCTCACCCAGCCATCATGCACGCCCATGCCGAGATAGGCCGCGTGGTGCTGCCGACCGCTGAGCCTTCTGAGGCCCGCCTGCCCGATAATCTGGTCGTCAACCGCAGCCACAACTCCAGCTTCGCTGGAGGGGTATTCTGAATCCAGCCGGCGACTTCATCTACGGAGTGAAAGGGCACACGCATTGTCCCGTAGCGATAGCCAGGAAGATTGACCAATTGCGCCAGCCCTTCGGCGTCGGATGCCTTGCGTGCCCGAATGACGAGGAGATCATCAGCGCCGCGCGTGGTTTTTCTCTGCGTTTCGGATTGGAAAAGGGGATCAAAAAAGCGGGCGGGCTCATGCACACATGCGCGTCGGGCAGGTTCTAATGCAACCGCGCTGAAGGCAGATGCGGGCTGTCCAGGCTGAAATCCGGTATGGCGACATCGAACGCTTCACCAGTGTCGCGCACCACCATGTGATAGGCGCCGCGCATAAAACCCGATGGCGTGTCGAGTGGCGTGCCGGAGGTATATTCGAACCGTCCCCCAGGTTCCAGGATGGGCTGTTCACCCACCACGCCCGCACCCTGCACCTGTTGTGTGCGGCCCGTGCCATCCGTGATCTGCCAGGTGCGGCGGATCAGCTGCACAGTCTCCCGCCCCAGATTGGCGATTTCCACCTGATAGGCCCAAACGAATTGGGCGCTTTCAGGCATGGATTGCTCCGCGAGATAAAAGGCGCGCACGGCAACCCTTATCCCACGCGTCGTTGCGACGAATGTTTCCCTTTCGTTCATTTGTGCCTTCCTCAAACCCAATTCAGCACCGCAAAGGGGTCTTTTGTAAAGAATTTTATGAAAAATGCCTCAACCGGTGGCAGCATCCAACGCTTCGGCCAGATCGTCAATCAGATCAGCCACATCCTCAAGCCCCACGGACAGCCGCACCGTGCCATCGGTAATGCCAAGCTTCGCGCGTTCCTCAGCACCGACCCGCATATGGGTGGTGGTGGCCGGGTGGGTCGCCATGGATTTCGCATCACCAAGATTATTGGCGATATCAATCAGCTTCAGCGCATCCATGAAGCGGAAACAGGCTTCCTTGCCGCCCTTGATGTCAAAGCTCACCAGCGTGCCGCCGGCGGACATTTGCGCCATGGCCAGCTTCTGCTGCGGATGGTCCGCCCGGAAGGGGTAGAGCACGCGCGCAACCTCGGCCCGTTCTGCGAGCATATCGGCAATGGCGGAAGCGCTGCGGCACATGGCGGGCACGCGCAGATGCAGGGTTTCAAGCCCCTTCAGAATCACCCAGGCATTGAAGGCACTAATCGATGGGCCGGTATTGCGGATGAAGGGCTGCAACACCTCATCTACCCATTTCTTGGACCCCATCACACAGCCGCCCAAAACGCGGCCCTGGCCATCAAAATGCTTGGTCGCGGAATAGACAACAATATCAACGCCGAAGCTCATCGGCTTTTGCAGCAAGGGGGTGGCGAAGACATTATCCATCACCACCAGCGCGCCGGCCTTGTGCGCCAAGTCGCACACGGCGCGCAGGTCAACGATTTCCAGCATGGGGTTGGATGGCGTTTCCAAAAGCACCATGGTCGCGGGGCGCGACAGGGCCGCGCACCATTGCGTCAGATCGCTGCCATCCACGAATTCGGTATCCACGCCATAACGCGGCAGCAGGGTGGAGACGATCCAATGGCAGGACCCGAACAGCGCGCGGGATGCCACCACGCGATCGCCTGCCTTCAAGTGGGACAGCATCGCGGAATGCACCGCCGCCATGCCGGTTGCCGTCGCTCGGCAGGCTTCCGCGCCTTCCAGGGCCGCCAGGCGCGCTTCCAGCATGCTGACGGTCGGGTTGCCGAAACGCGAATATTGGTAATGCGCTTCTGTCCCCGCAAAGGTGCCTTCCGCCTGGGCCGCGCTGTCATAGACAAAGCCCGAGGTCAGATACATCGCCTCCGCCAGCTCATCAAAATTGGAGCGCATGAGCCCGCCGCGCACAAGCTGCGTCGCGGGGCGAAGGGCGCGCACGGGGTCGCCGTTATGGCCCATCATTTGCGCGCCGCCAGGCTGCGCTGCTGAGTGAAGGGGGCGGGTGGGGCGAGAAATTTTCGGCACGGCTGGGACCTCTCACACAATGCTGTGTCCAGCCCCTAGCGGGAACGGGGCATGATAACCCCGCGGCCCTTTAGCGCGTTTGTTTTCGGGGGTGTCGCCACCCACGCCCTTTCGGAACCTCGCCGCAAGAAGACCGGACAAATCGCGAGGATTGGTTCTGTAACCAATAATTGATTACATAAGGCGTGATGCGCCCGCAGGTCAAGAATGCCGTGTGGCTTGCATCGCGCCCGCGCCCATGGGTTCATCCCCGCAGGAGGATACGCCCATGGCAAATACCCGCGTCACCCTTATTGTCGGCGCCAGCGGCGCGGCGGCAAGTCGCGTGCTCGAGGCCGCGCATAGCGACCCTGGCTTCACGCCAATTGGCCTGACGCGGCGCGATCCTGGCGCGGGCATCCCCTGGATCACCGCCGATCTTTGGGATGGGCCGGCACTCACGCGCGCCATCGCGGAGCGGCCCGACATTACCCATATCGTTTACGCTTCCCGCGCGCCGCATGGCGAAACCGGCGTGGAAGATGTGCCCGGCAATGTTACCATGCTGCGCAATCTGCTGGACGCGGCCGAGGCATCACTGCCGCGCTTTCAGCACCTGCACATGATCCATGGCGGCAAATGGTATGGGCTGCATATCGGCCCCTTCCCGACGCCGGCGCGCGAAGATGACCCGCGACACCTGCCGCCCAATTTCTACTATGACCAGCAGGATATGGTGGCCGAACGCCAGCGCGGCAAAGCCTGGTCCTGGTCCGCGAGCCGGCCCAATTTCGTGCTGGATGTCGCACCTGGCCGCGCCCGCAACATGGTCTCGACCCTTGGTGCCTATGCCACGATTTGCCGTGAATTGGGCGTGGCTTTTGACTTCCCCGGCAAGCCCGGCGCCTTCACGGCGCTGCATGAGGTCTCGGATGCCTCATTGCTGGCGGAGGCCATTCTGTGGATGCTGGGCGAACCGCGCGCGGCGAACCGTGCCTTTAATGTCACCAATGGCGATGCCTTCCGCTGGTGCGACATGTGGCCCCATCTGGCCGGGCTATTTGGTGTGGCGCCGGGCGGCGTCAGGACACTGTCCATGGCGCACTGGATGGCCGACAAGGCCCCGATTTGGGAGAAATTACGCGCCCGGCATGGGTTGATTTTGCCCATCGAACACGTCGCCAGTTGGGAATTCGCCGATTTTGCGCTGAATATGGATTATGATGTGACGGCTTCCATGACGGCGGCGCGTCAGGCGGGTTTTGCGGGTTTCCGGGATAGCTGGGCCATGTTTGCCGACCAGATCGAAGGCTATCGCGCTGCCCGGGTGCTGCCGCCGCGTTGAAAATAATCGAGGGTCGCGGCGCCCCCTGCCTTGACCCTGCCACACCCCCCTGCAATACGCCCCTCGCCGCGGGCTTTCCGGGGCAGAGCATCGTTGGGCTGAACCAGCGAATCCCGCGACAAGAGGCCGAACCACGCCATGCGCGATACGGGCGAATATCTTTTCACCTCGGAATCCGTTTCCGAAGGCCATCCGGACAAGGTGGCAGACCGCATTTCAGACACCGTGCTAGATGCCTTCCTGACCGCCGATCCCTATGCCCGCGTCGCATGCGAAACGCTGGTCACCACCAATCGGGTGGTGCTGGCGGGCGAAGTGCGCGGCCCCGCGGAAATCACCCCGGAATATCTGATCCATCTCGCGCGGCTTGCCATTCACGACATCGGCTATGAGCAGGAAGGCTTTCATTGGCGGCACGCCGATATTGCCTGCCATTTGCATGCCCAATCGGCGCATATCGCCCAGGGTGTGGATGCTGCCGGCAATAAGGATGAAGGCGCGGGCGACCAGGGCATCATGTTCGGCTATGCCTGCCGCGAAACGCCGGAATTGATGCCGGCGCCGCTTTACTACGCGCATGAAATCCTGCGCCATGTCAGCACGCTGCGCCGCGCCAAGGATAGCGCCGTGGCCGGGCTGCTGCCGGATGCGAAAAGCCAGGTGACCTTGCGCTATGTGGATGGCAAGCCGGTGGGGGCCACTTCCATCGTTGTCTCCACCCAGCATGAGGAAGCTTTGGAACAGGCCGACATCAAGCGCCTGCTGCGCCCGATTGTGGAAGCCGTGCTCCCAAAGGGCTGGATGTGCCCGGATAGCGAATTTTACGTGAATCCCACGGGCAAGTTCGTGATCGGCGGGCCGGATGGCGATTGCGGCCTGACCGGGCGCAAGATCATCGTGGATACCTATGGTGGGGCGGCGCCGCATGGTGGTGGCGCATTCTCCGGCAAGGACCCGACCAAGGTGGACCGCTCGGCGGCCTATGCCGCGCGCTATGTCGCGAAGAATGTCGTGGCGTCTGGCCTCGCGGATAAGTGCACCATTCAGTTGAGCTACGCTATTGGCGTATCCAAGCCGCTATCGGTCTATTTCGACCTGCATGGCACGGGCAAGGATGTGGATGAGGCGAAGTTGGCGAAGGTGATTGGCGGCATGGTCAATCTCTCCCCGCGCGGCATTCGTGAACATCTGAAGCTGAACCGCCCGATCTATGTGCCGACCAGCGCCTATGGCCATTTCGGCCGCGTACCGGATACCACCAGGGGCACCTTCACCTGGGAAATGACCGATCTGGCGATTGAGTTGCGGCGCGCCTTTGGGCGTTGAGGCGCTGATCGGATGAATTTTGGGGCGGTGGGTGTAAGCCTGCCGCCCTTTTCTTTTCAGGACTGCGCATGACCGCTGATCGTCCCCCGTTGGCTGATGGTGTGCCGGACCGGCTTTATGGCCGACGCCGAGGCCACCCCTTGCGCCCACGCCAGCAGCGCTTGCTCGAAGAAACCCTGCCGCGCCTTCGGCTAACCCAAGCGCAAGCCGCCGATCCGCGCGCCGCCTTCGGCATGGGTGATGTGCCGCTTTGGTTGGAAGTCGGGTTTGGTGGTGGCGAACACACGCTTGACCAGATCGCGGCACATCCCGGGGTTGCCTATATCGCCGCAGAAGTCTTCGAGAATGGGCTTTGCGCTTTGCTCACGCGCCTGGTGCCGGAGGGGGCGGAAGCGAGCGGTGCCTTGCCGCGCAATTTGTCCCTATGGCCACCGGATGCGCGGCATTTGCTGAGCGCGCTGCCGGAAGCCGCCTTGGATCGGCTGTTTTTGATGTTCCCCGACCCCTGGCCCAAGGCTCGGCATGCCAAAAGGCGTTTTGTGCATCCGGAATTGCTGCCCATGGTGGCGCGCGCCATGAAGCCGGGCGGGATTTGGCGCATCGCCTCCGATGATCCGACCTATCAGGAATGGGTGCTTGACTGCATGGGCGCTCAACCCTTCTTTACCGCGGGCGTCCTTGCCGAAGCCCGCCCGTCTAGCTGGCCACCGACCCGCTATGAAGCCAAGGCACTGCGCGAAGGCCGCCAGCCGCGTTATTGGGAATGGGTGAGGGTCGCGCAGGGGGCCTTAACCAACGCCCAATAATTCAACCTCAAAAATCAGCGTTGCATTGGGCGGAATGGCGCTACCCGCGCCGCGTGAGCCATAGCCAAGCTCGGGCGGGATGATGAGCGTGCGCTGCCCGCCCACCTTCATCCCCGCAAAACCCTGATCCCAGCCGCCAATCACATGGCCAGCGCCAAGCAGAAAGGAAAAGGGCTCCGCGCGGTCGCGCGAAGAATCGAATTTGCACCCCTTGTTTTCGGGCGCCGCGCCGTCAAACAGCCAGCCCGTGTAATGCACCGTGATGTGCTGCCCAGGTGTGGCTTCGGCCCCGGTGCCGAGCTTGGTGTCAATCATAGTTTTCTCCTGTTGTGCTTCTCACAAAAAGCAAGGCCCGGAAGCCGAAGCCTCCGGGCCCGATGCCCCATTCAGAAAGGTGGCTTATTCAGCCGCCTGTTCTAGCTTTTCCAAAACGCGCGGCGGCGACATGGGCAGCGCGTAGAAGCGCTTATGCGTCGCGCGATACATGGCGTTTGAAATCGCGGCCAGTGGCGGCACCAGCGGCACTTCGCCCACGCCACGCACGCCTTGCGGGTGCTTGGGATTGGGGATTTCCAGCATTACTGCATCCAGCATCGGCAGGTCCGAACAGACCGGCATGCGGTAATCAAGGAAGGCGGGGTTATCCACTTGGCCCTTGGCGTTGTAGATATATTCCTCATTCAACGCCCAGCCGATGCCCTGCGCGGCACCGCCCTGCATCTGGCCTTCCACATAGGCCGGGTGCACCGCACGCCCGACATCCTGGAAGGACGTGTAGCGCAGCACCATCACGGTACCGAGTTCCGGGTCCACTTCCACATCACAGATATGGGTCGCGAAACCGCCTTCAGCACCCGTGGTGTTCAACTGCACACCAGCCCCGATTGGCCCGCCGGTTTCCGTTGCCCTGGCCGCGATTTCCTTGAGACTCAGCGGCGGGAATTGACCCGCATTGGCGCCGGCAGGGCGCGCTTCGCCATTATCCCAAATCACCGCTTCTGGGTCGATCTTCCAGATCTTCGCCGCACGTTCCTTGAGCTGGGTGATGACCTTCTCCGATGATTGCGTCACCACCATTGCGGAGGCGAATAGCACGCGGCTGCCGCCGGTGAGGTTGGAATAGCCAATCGTCGCGGTATCGCCGATCAGCACGGAAACGCGCTTGTAATCAATGCCAAGCAATTCCGCGGTGATATTGGCGATAGAAGCGCGTGAGCCACCGATATCCGGATGCCCGGTGGTGACCACCACATTGCCATCTTCCGTGATGTTCACCTGCGCGGAAGATTCACCGCCAGCATTAAACCAGAAGCCGCTCGCGACACCGCGACCCTGATTGGGGCCAAGTGGCGCGCTGTAATGCGGATGCGCCAAGGCGGCTTCGATGGTTTCCTTGAAGCCGATGCGCGGATAGACCGGGCCATGCACGGCCTTGGTGCCTTCCTGTGCGGCGTTCTTCAGGCGGAGCGCGAGGGGATCCATGCCAAGCTTTTCGGCCACTTCATCCAGTACGCACTCCACACCATAAGCGCCAATCGGCGCGCCCGGAGCGCGATAGGCCGCAACCTTGGAACGGTTGGACACCACGTCAAAGCCCAGCGAATGCACATTCGGGATGTTGTAGGGCGCAAAGGCGCAGCCCGCCGCACCACGAATGGGCGAACCTGGCAGCGCGCCCGCCTGCAGGTGGAAAGTGCCCTTCGCGGCAACGATGGTGCCATCCTTCTTCGCGCCAATCTTGACGGTACTGTAGGAGCCCGAGGTCGGGCCCGTCGCGCGCATCACTTCTTCGCGCGTCATCACCATCTTCACCGGGCGGCCGGATTTCTTGGCGAGCAACAGCGCCACCGGTTCCAGATAGACAATCGTCTTGCCGCCAAAGCCGCCACCGATTTCGGCCGGAATGGCACGGATATCGCTCTGCGGCAGGCCGGTGAGGTAGGAGCACATCGCGCGGACCATGAATTGGCCCTGGCTTGAACTCCACACAGTTGCCTTACCATCAGCAACACTGACCAGGCAGGCATGGGTTTCGATATAGCCCTGATGCACGGGGGCAGTGCGGAAGCTCCGTTCCACCACCACTTCGGCTTCCGCAAAACCGGCATCCACATCGCCAAGCTTATGTTCCAGCTTGCCGGCGATATTGGAAGGCTTGCCGTCAAACTTGATGAAATCATGCAGGATCGGCGCATCGGGCTTGATCGCGTCTTCCGCGTCAATCACGAAGGGCAGAACCTCATATTCCACTTCGATCAGCTTCAGCGCCTCGGCCGCCACCTTTTCGGAAATCGCGGCAATGGCGGCAATCGGGTGGCCATGGAACAGCGCCTTTTCGCGCGCCATGATGTTGCGGCACATCCAGCGCATATCCTGAATGCCGAGCATAACCGACTTGTCGAGCGGGAAATCCACTAAATCCTTATGCGTGACCACGGCCTTCACGCCGGGATGCGCTTCCGCCTCGGCGGTATTGATGGAAATGATCCGCGCATGCGGATGTGGGCTGCGCAGCACCTTGCCCCAGATCATGCCGGGCATATTGGTATCGGCGGCATAGGCAGCGCGGCCCGTCACCTTTTCCGCACCATCCGGGCGGATCGTGTTCTTGCCAATCCATTTGTTGGACATATCGTTCATCAGGCGGCCCCCCTCATTTCAGCGGCGGTTTCAAGCACGGCGCGCACAATCTTGTCGTAACCCGTGCAGCGGCAAAGATTGCCAGCAAGCCCGAAGCGCACTTCGGTTTCCGTCGGATTCGGGTTTTTTTCCAGCAAGGATTTCGCGGCAATCAGCACGCCCGGCGTGCAGATGCCGCATTGCAGCGCGGCCATTTCCAGGAATTTGCGCTGCAGCGGGTGCAGATCGCCACCCTGCGACATGCCTTCAATGGTGCCGAGTGACTTGCCTTCGGATTCCACCGCCAGCATCAGGCAGGCGCAAACAAGGCGGCCATCCACGGTGATGGAACAGGCGCCGCAATCCCCGGTGCCGCAGCCTTCCTTGGCGCCGGTCAGGCCAAGCGGGCCACGCAGCGCATCCAGCATGCTGTCATGCGCGTCGCACAGGAACTCCATCGGTTCCTCATTGATGGTCGTAGAAACATGCATTTTGGACATGAGGTCAGCTCCGGCTCACGCGTTCAGCGGCAATGGCGACAGCGCGCTTCAACAGCACGCCCGCGACCTTGGTGCGATAGGCAATGGTGCCACGCTTGTCATTGATGGGGCGGCAGGCGGCGCTGCAAGCCGCAGCAGCAGCGGCGACCGCGGCGGGTTCCAGCCTGGTGCCCACAAGCGCCTTCCCGGCGGCTTCCACCAGCATCACCACCGGCGCCACGGCGCCAAGGCCAACGCGCGCGGCGGTGCAAACGCCATCCTTCATGGTCAGGCTGACACCGCAGCCCACCACGGCGATATCCATTTCCGTGCGCGGGATCATGCGCAAATAGGCATCACCCGAACCTGTCGGGCGCGCGGGCAGGGTGAAGCTCACCAGGATTTCACCGGGCCCGAGGTTGATTTTGCCGGGGCCTGCAGGAAAGGCTTCTACCGGCATTTGCCGGCGGCCATTTGGCCCCTGGATCGTGACCACCGCGCCGGCAGCGACCATGGCCGGCACGCTATCCCCGGCGGGCGAGCCATTGCAGAGATTGCCCCCCGGTGAGGCGCGGCCCTGCACCTGCTTTGATCCAATCAGATTGACCGCTTCCAGCACCCCCGGCCAGACCGTACCGAAGCGCGGATGATCGGAAAGAGAAGCGGCGGAGACCGCCGCACCTACGGTAAAACTGCCATCGGCATTTTCCGTAATGCGATTCATTTCGCCGATTCTCTTAATATCCACAATCAAGCCAGGCGTCGCGATGCCAGCGCGCATCTGCACTAGCAGATCCGTGCCGCCTGCCAGAATCCGAGCAGCCCCCTGTGCCGCAGCAAAGGCGCTGACTGCTTCATCAAGCGTCTGCGGCGCCAAATATCGAGTATCCGTCATGAGCGTTCCTGTCGTCCTTGCCTTGCTTGTGACACCCCGGGTTAGGGGGTCATCCTTCCTCAGTGCTTACACTGGAGCAAGGCTATAGGGACGCGCAAGTTCGGCATACCCCCCGGGGCGATATTCAGGCATGATTCGCGCATTGCGGGCTTTGGCCTGCGGGCCATGCTACAGGATGGCATCCAATGCGGAAGGAAAACATGACCAAGCACCTATGGGGCCGCCGCGCGGCGCTGATTGCCGGTGGGGCGCTTTTGGCGGCGCCGCGCCTCGCGCGTGCCGCCTGGCCGGAACGCCCGCTTCGCATCATCGTGGCCTTCCCGCCCGGCAGTTCCACCGATGTCGTGGCGCGCGCCCTGGCAGCGCGGTTGGAGTCGCTGCTTGGTCAATCCGTGCCGGTCGAAAATCGCGGCGGCGCCGGGGGCAATATCGGCACCCAGGCGGTGAAAGGGGCGACTGATCGCCATACGCTGCTGATGCACAGCACGGCCTTTTGCGTGAACCCATCGCTCTATCGCGCAGCGGGGTATGGCTTGGCTGATTTCACGACCATCGCAGTGGTCGCGACCGCACCCAATGTGTTTTTCGTCCATCCTTCCGTGCCGGCGCGCAACCTGACCGAGCTATTGGCCCATGTGCGCGCCAATCCCGGCCTGGCCTATGCCCATTCCGGCACCGGCACAACGCCGCATCTGGGGGCTGAATTGCTATTCCGAACTGTGGCCAAGGTGGAGGCCACGCCGGTTGCCTTCGGCCCCGCCCAGGCCGCGACTGCCGTGCTGGCCAATCAGGCGCCGATCGGCAGCACCAGCCTGCCGCCCGCCCTGCCGTTGATCCGAGAAGGCCGGGTGCGCCCGATTGCCGTCGCGGGGGCCGAGCGTGACCCGACACTGCCCGATGTGCCGACAGTGGCCGAGCAGGGCTTTCCGGGCTTTGCCGCTTCCACCTGGTTTGGGCTTTTCGCCCCGGCGCGGCAATCATCCAGTTCCTTGGCGCGGCTTGCTGCCGAAGTGCCGCGCGCCATGGCGGATCTGGAATTGAAGGCGCGCCTCGCGGCACTCTCGCTCGCCGATCCCGGCCTTTCTGGCACTGCGGCAGCCGATTTCGTGCGACGGGAAGCGCAGATATGGGCCGAAGTGGTGCGCAGTTCCGGCGCGACCGCGGATTGAGCGTGACGAGGCGCTTAAAAAAGACCGACTTTAGGGGCGGGCTTGTGCCTTGGATAGTCCAGGCGGATCAGGCCGCGCGCTTAACCCCCCTGCGCGGCGGGATTGATTGCGCCGCGCACCGCCGCGATCAGCCGATCCACGGCGGCGACGCTTTCCGCATTCTGCGCAAATGCAAGGCCGATGCGCCCGCCTTCTGCCAGCACCACGCGCGAGGTGAAGGCCGCGCCCGCACCCGGCAGGGCCAGTTCTACCATCATGCCGGGCTTGAAGGCGCCATCGCCATGCAGGCTTGCGCCATCCCGCGCGATTTCGATCAAGGCGGCCTCCTGAGCCGTACCACCCTTGGCCGCGATCAGCATCGGTGTGCCGGCGCCATTCACCCTTTCCCAATCGGTGCGCGTCCCAACCAGGAAGTCATCCACCTGCTCACCCAGCCGGCCCGTGACATCGGCCACCGTCTCAGCCGCGGTTTTCACTGTGCCACTGGAAGCGCGCGCCCCTTCGGCAACGTCCGAGACTTCACGCATCGCGCGAGCCCCTTCATCATTTTGCTTGGCCACGGATTGCACGCTGGCCAAGATATCACGCGTCAACGCATCCTGTTCTTCAACCGCGGCGGCAATCGCGCCCGCCACACCATTCATGCGCTGAATGGCATTGGCCACTTCCTGCACCGCACCCACCGCATCGCCGGTTGCGGCCTGAAAGGCGCTGATTTGTGCGCTGATCTGGTCCGTCGCTCGGACAGTTTGCGACGCCAGCGTTTTCACTTCGGATGCCACCACTGCGAAGCGCTTGCCGGCATCGCCCGCACGTGCCGCTTCAATCGTGGCGTCCCAGGCCAAAAGATTGGTCTGGCCCGCGATATCCGTGATCAACCGCGCCACATCGCCAATCTGATCAGCCGATTCAGCGAGGCCACGCACCGTGGCATCGGTCGTATTGGCGCGTTCCGCCGCATGCTGCGCTGCCCTCGCCGCTTCCGCGACCTGACGAGAGATTTCGGGACGGAGGCTGTCATCTCCTCGGTCGCGGCGGCGACAGCGGCGAGATTGCTGGAATTCTGCTGCGCCCCTTCCGCCGTATCAGCCACACGATCGCGGGTCTGTTCCGATGCTGATGCCATTGAGATGGAGGCATCACGCATGCCACCGGCGGAATCACGCAGCCGATCCATGATGGACGCGACCGAGCCACCGAATTCCTGCGTCAGGCTTTCTACCATGGTCTGGCGCCGATCCCGCGCTGCACCCTCAATGGCAGCAGCCGCTTCAAAGGCTGCATTGGCTTTCGCCTGTTCGCGGAATTTCTCCAGTGCTTCGGCCATGGTACCGACCTCATCACTGCGGCCACGGCCGGGGATTGTGAGCGCCGTGTCGCCCTCAGCCAAACGCCCCATGGCGCCGGCCATATCCGTGAGAGGCCGCGCAAAGCGCTGCGCTGCAATCAATGAAACCGGAGGGCGAGCGCCAGCGCCGCCAACGCGGCAAGACCAATCAACCAAAACACCTTCTGCATCGCGGCATCAAAGCCCGCACGCGGCAGGGCGATCATCATGGCGCCGGCAGCATTTCCAGAGAGGTCACGTGGCGGCTGTAGCGTGATCACATGGGCACGCTTGCCAGGCAGAGTCACTTGCAAACCGCTGATGGCTTCGTCCCGGCGCTGCGCATTCAGAATGACTTCAGGAAGGCTTTTGGCCTTCAACCCCTCGACCGTGCTGGTGACCAATTGCCCGGTGCCGAAAAGCGCAGCCTCACCGGCGACAAGCTTGCCAAGTTCCGCGACTACGGCGGGCGTCAGGCGCGTTGCCACCTTGATGGTGCCAATGATGCGGCCCTCAGCATTCCTGACCGGCAGCGCCACACCTGTTGCGAATTGGCCAGAGGTTGGTGAAACCTCGCTCCCCAGCCGGGGGATTTCCCAATAGGGCCGCGGCAATATCCGGGACTTTTGACTTGTCATCACCAAAGCGCGTTGGCGCATGCCCGCGCATCATAATGCGTCCCGATGTATCGGTGATTTCCAGCACGGCGACTGTCGGGTCCAGGGCGCGCAGCCCCGCGAGGGCGCCGACCAGAATATCACGCAGCCGCGCCGCGATAGTAGCGGCGTAGCCCGACATGCGGCGCGCGGAATTGTCCAATTCACGCTCCGCGAGCGATGAGGCGCGCGTGAGCGCCTGGTTCATCTGATCATTATGATCACTTTCCACCGCCCAAAAGGCGCCGGCAGCCGCAAGCAGGGCCACGAAAATGGCGGGCAAAAGCGCCAGCACAAGCAAGCGGAGGCGCAATCCCAGAAAACGACGCGCGGTGGTGGCCTTGAAAATCCTCCAGCAAATGGTGTTCCAACTTCGCCGGAGGGGATAAAAAAAAGTTTCAGTTTTCTGACACGCTCCCGGATTGCACAAAATTCAGCTAAATTGCCGTTTCCCGCAGTATCATCCGCGCATCGCCATGCCAAATCCTGTCAAATCGTTGAAGCCAGCGATCTGCCTGGGTTTCGCCGCTGGCTATAATTTCATCAAGCGGGTCAAGAAATAGCCCTTCATCCAGCCCGCGCGCCGCCAGCCCATTACGCGCAATGGCCAGCACATCGCGCCCGAAATCGCGCAAGGACCGGCCCTGGATGGTCGCGGTCAGCCCTTCGCGCGGCACGGCTTCACGCAGCGCGCGAATCTCAGCAACACTCCAACCCCGCGTGAGGGCACGCGCCGCCTTTTGCGCGGCGTCATCATAAATCAAGCCCACCCAGAAGGAAGGCAGCGCATTCAGCATGGAAGGCGCGCCGGCATCCGCGCCGCGCATTTCCAGGAAGCGCTTCAACCGCACATCGGTGAAAACGGTCGTCACATGATCCGCCCAATCGCCCATGGTGGCGGATTGGCCAGCCAATTTCTCTGCCCGCCCTTCTACGAAGGCGCGGAAGCTCTGCCCCGCCGCGTCCAGCCATCGGCCGTCACGCATGATGAAATACATGGGCACATCCAGCACCCATTCGGTGAAGCGTTCAAAGCCGAAGCCATCTTGAAACACCACACCAGGAATGCCGGTGCGGTCCGGGTCCGTATCGGTCCAGACCCGGGCGCGGAGGCTCCGATAGCCGTTCTTCTTGCCCTCCGCGATCGGGGAATTGGCGAATAGCGCCGTGGCAAGCGGTTGCAGCGCCAAGGATACGCGAAGCTTTTCCACCATATCCGCTTCATCGCCGAAATCGAGGTTCACCTGCACGGTGCAGGTGCGGAGCATCATATCCAACCCCATGGTGCCGACGCGCGGCATGTAATTGCGCATGATCGCGTAGCGACCTTTCGGCATCCAGGGCATATCCTCGCGCTTGGCGAGCGGATGAAAGCCAATCGGCGCGAAGCCAAGGCCCAAGGGCGCGGCGACGTCGCGCACCTCATCCAAATGCTGGAACAGCTCGGCGGAAACCTCGTGCAGGTTGGGCAAGGCAGCGCCGGAAAGCTCAAACTGCCCGCCCGGTTCCAGGCTGACGGAAGCCGCGCCGCGCTTCAGGCCAATCGGGTTGCCGCGATCGAGAATGGGTTCCCACCCCTTCGCCATCAGCCCTTCAAGCATGGCGCGAATGCCCTGGGGTTCGTAGGGGGGCGGCGCGTAATCCGTCAGGCGGAAGCCAAATTTTTCATGCTCAGTGCCGATGCGCCAGGCGGATTTGGGCTTGCAGCCGGCAGTGAACCATTCCGCCATTTGGCGGGTGGAGGTGATGGGGGTGGGATCGGACTCGCCGGGATTAGACATCAAAACCTTCCAGGGGCGCCGCCGGGACGGCGCGAAACTTATTCAGGACCAGTCACCCGCCAGGGCGGCAAGGACCGCAAGCCCCGCAACCGCCGCCGTTTCCGCCCGCAGGATGCGGGGGCCAAGGCCGATGGTTTTAACAAAGGGGTAGCTTCGGGCGGCGTCAAGTTCGACGCGGTCAAAGCCTCCTTCCGGACCAATCAATAGCCCTAGCGGAACGCGCTGCCCAGCGAGGGCATTTGGCAAGGGTGCCGCCCCGCTACGCTCGGCGGCCACGAAGATCGGCGTGCCATCCCAGGCGCCGAGCGCCGCGTGCAACGGCATGGCGGCGTGGATCACAGGTAGGCTGAGCCTTTCACATTGCTCTGCCGCGCCACGGGCAATGGCGGCCAGCCGCGCCTGATTCACCCGATCCGCGATCGACCGGTGCGTCAGCACGGGATAAATAGATGCGACACCCAATTCGGTCGCCTTTTCCACCAGCCATTCCATGGCATCGCGCTTCAACACCGCCACCATAAGCCGCAGATCAGGTTCCGGCGTCGGTGCGCGGTTTTGCGCTTCCAGCGCGATACGGCAGCGATCTTTGCGCAGTGCCGTGATCCGCCCTGTCCATTCGCCATCCCGCGCATTGAAGACCGCCACGGCATCGCCCAAGCCGCGGCGCAGCACGGCGCCTAGATGATGCGCCTGGCCGGGCTCAGCCTCGATCTCACGGCCGGCGGCAAGGTGGGTTTCAAACTGAAGGCGCGGGGTGGACATGGCAGGGTTCCATCCCTCTTTATAGCCCCATGAGTGGCCATACCGATATCCGCACCAGTGGTTGGGTGGCGCGCCTGCCCCAGGCATGGCGCCCCTATGCGCTGCTGATGCGCCTCGATAGGCCTATCGGGTCCTGGCTGCTGTTCCTGCCGGGTCTTTGGGCCTTTGCCATGGTGGCGCCGGATTGGCGCCAGGGGCTGTGGCTGACCGCCTTGTTTGGCCTGGGCGCGGTGCTGATGCGCGGCGCGGGCTGTATGGTGAATGATCTATGGGACAGGGATTTGGACCGGCAGGTGGAACGCACGGCGGGGCGGCCGCTGCCTTCCGGGGCTTTGCGGGCGCGGCATGCGCTGGTGTTTCTGGCGCTGGTATTGGCGGCGGCCTTGCTGATCCTGCTGCAATTGAACCGCGCCGCGCAGTGGTTGGGGGTGGCGTCGCTATTGCCCGTGCTGCTCTACCCTCTGGCCAAGCGCGTGACGGACTGGCCGCAAGCGGTGCTTGGGGTGATATTCTCCTGGGCCGCGCCGATGGGCTATGCGGCGGTGACGGGCGGGCTCGATCTGGCGGCATTGGCACTTTGGGCCGCCGGGTTTTTCTGGATTTTGGGCTATGATACGATCTATGCGCATCAGGACCGTGAAGATGATGCGCTGGTGGGCATCAGATCATCCGCGCTGCGCTTGGGGGACAGGACCAGGCCCTTCCTGATCCTGTGTTACGCGCTGACCATGGGATTGCTTGTGCTGGCCGGGTGGCTGGCGGGGCTGGCACCTTGGTATGTGCCGGGGCTTGCGCTGCCCGGTGCAATGTTGGCGCGGCAGGTGATCCAGCTTGATATCGCCGACCCGACGCTGTGCTTGCGGCTGTTCAAGGCCAATCGCGATGTCGGGTTGGCAATTGCCGCGGCCTTGCTGTTGGGCCGGCTTTGACGGCAGAGGAATTTGTCGCGGCGCAAACGGCGGTGTCTCGCGCGCCCTTGGTGCCGGAAATCGCTTTGCATTTGGCAAGTGAGATCACGCCGATCTGGCAGGCGACTGAAGCCTGGCTCGCCGAGCAGAACATTGAACCACCCTTCTGGGCCTTTGCCTGGCCGGGCGGGCAGGCTTTGGCGCGGGCGGTCTTGGATCAACCCAAGCTGGTCGCCGGCAAGCGCGTGCTGGATTTCGCCGCCGGCTGCGGCATTGCCGCCATCGCCGCCGCGCAGGCCGGCGCTGCCTTGGTGGAAGCGGCGGAAATTGACCCTTTGGCGCTGGCCGCCGTACGGCTGAATGCCGCCTTGAATGGCGTGGCGGTGGCAACGCCGCCCGGCGATGTCGTGGGTGCGCCCTGTCGCTGGGATGTAATTTTCGCGGGCGATGTTTGCTACGAAGCACCCATGACCACGCATATCCTGCCCTGGCTGCGTGGCCTTGTCGCGACGGGGGCAGAGGTGCTGATCGCCGATCCGGGCCGCGCCTATTTGCCGAAGGCCGGGCTCGATCCCATCGCGTGCTACAACGTGCCGACGTCGCGCGAATTGGAAGATCGTGAAACACGAGACGTGACAATTCATCGCCTGCTGGCGTGATCCGCTTGCGGTGCGCGCCTTTCTGGGCGCAGGATCAGCGCAAGAGAACAGGAGGAACCCATGGCCGCTTACGCCCACCCGGACGCGATTGTCAGCACCGTATGGCTTGCGGCCAATCTGGATGATCCGAACCTTCGCGTTTTCGATTGCACCACCTATCTTTTGTATGAAGCCGGCACAGGCCGCCCCTACAGCATCAAGAGCGGGCGAGAGGATTACGATGCCGGCCATATCCCGGGCGCCGGTTTCCTTGATGTGCAGGGCGAGCTTTCTGATCGCACGAGCCGCTTCAACTTCACCATGCCAGCAACCGATGATCTGGCGGCGCGGCTTGCGGCGCGTGGCATTGGCGATGGCACGCGCGTGGTGCTCTATTCCCGCAAGACCCCGCAATGGGCGACGCGCGTTTGGTGGATGATGCGCGCGATTGGCTTCGACAATGCGGCGATATTGGATGGCGGGATTGATGCCTGGGCGGCAGAAGGCCGCGCCCTTGCCACCGCTGAGACCCGTTATGCCCCCGCGTCTCTCCGCGCCAAGCCTCGGCCCGGTTTGTTTGTTGGGCGCGATGAAATGCTGGCCGCGATTGGTGATGGCGGCACTTGTTCCATCAATGCTTTGGCGCCTGATCTCCATAGCGGGGAGAATGCGCGCTATGGCCGACCGGGGCGCATCCCGGGCAGCGTCAATCTGCCGGCGGCATCCTTGTTTGACGCGGGCAGCTTCAAGCTGAAGGCGCCGGATCAGGTGGCGGCGGCCTTTGCCGCGATTGGTGCGGATAAAACGAAGCGGAAGCTGATCTATTGCGGTGGCGGCATTGCCGCGACCTTTGATGCCTTTCTGCTGCATCAGCTGGGCCATGAGGATATCGCGGTTTATGATGCCTCCATGAATGAATGGGCGAAGGATGAGAGCCTGCCGATGGAGGTGGGTTAAGCCTATCGCGTCGCCTGCTCCAAGAACCGCAGCAGCGCCGCCAAATCTTCCGCATTATCCACGCGCTGGACCGGCATTTTCGTGCCCGGCGTCACCACATCCGGCCCGCGCGTAAATAGGTCGCCGATGGTGGTTGCGTCCCAAATGATATCCCCGCGTGCGAGGCGTTCCGAATAGGCATAGCCAGGCAGGGACCCCATGCGGCGGCCAAAAATGCCATTCAGATGCGGCCCGGCCATGGGGCCGGCCTCGACGGTCAGGGCATGGCAGGCGCTGCAGGCGCGAAACACTTGCGCGCCATGCGCATCCAGGCCGGCTGGCAGGTAGGTGGCGGCGGGGGCGGCGATGGGGCCAATAGCGCGGCCGGTCAGCGCATTCCAGCGGCGAACTTGCCGATCAGCACCGCCGGTCCAAAGCAGCCGCCCATCGGGCGCGAAGGCCACGGACCAAACCGGCAGGCCAGGGCCTTCCAGCGTGTGCATCAGGCGCGCTGTCTCCAGCCCCCAGATCGTCACATTGCCGCCAAGAGACGCGACCGCGAGAAGCGCGCCTGAGGCATCAAGGCTGAGGGCAACAATGGGCCGGGCGCCTGCTTCCACTTCGCGCATGGCACCATTGCGAGTGATTAGGCGCAGCACACCATCCACGCCGCCGGCGGCGTGGCCCCCGTTAGGCAGAGCCACAAGGGCATTCAGCGGCAGGCCCGCTTCAGCGATGATCTGATTGCTGCCATCAGCGGCCCACAGGCGGATGGTGCCATCAAAGCCGGCACTGATCAGCGCGCCATCGGTGCGGAAGGCGACAGCGTTGACCAGGCCGCGATGCCCTTCCAGGATTTGCGCTCTGCCATCGGAAAGATTCCAAAGCCGCACGGTGCCATCCCAGGCGGCCGACGCCAAATACCCGCCATTCGCGGCAAGCCCTGCAATCTGCCCGCTATGCCCTTCCAGGATTTGGGCGGGCGCAGCACCAAGCCCCGGCGCCCAAAGTGCGATGCGCCCGCCTTCGCCGGCGCTGGCGATGCGCCCATCGGGCAGCAGGGCAAGCGCATTGACGCTGCCGCGATGCCAGCGCGCCACCGCGCGCGCCTGCCCAGCCCGCGCATCCCACAGGATCACGGCGTGATCAAAGCCGGCGGAGACAATGTGCTGCCCATCGGGCAGGGGCAAAACCGCGCGCACGGGGCCGCCATGCCCCGACAGATCCTGCGCCAGTGCAGGCGCGGAAAGCAGCAGCCACAGGGCGAGCACAATGCGCCGCATCACATCACCACCCCGCCGCTGACATGGATGGATTGCCCGGTGATATAGCCCGCGCCCGATGAGGCAAGAAAGGCAATGGTCGCTGCCACATCATCCGGCGTGCCAAGGCGCTTCAGTGGAATGCGCGCAATGATCTCCTCCCATTGCGCCGCCGATAGCGCGGCATGGGCGCCGGGGTCTTTGCGCGTGTAGCCAGGCACCACCGCATTCACCGTGACCTTTGGCGCCCATTCAATCGCGAGCGCGCGGACCAGCGCTTCCACTGCGGCCTTGGCGGCGGCGGAGGCCGGGAAGGTGGTGACATCATTGCGAAACAGGTGCGCGACAAAGGAAGAAACCGCAATCAGGCGCGGATTGTCTCCGGCGTTCAGATGCGGCGCGGCAGCGCGGGCCAGGCGCAGCAGGCTGAAGGTGATCGCCTCATGGCTTTTGGCAAAGCTGGCATCGGTTAGGGTCGCGATGGGTGTGCGGTCGGCAAAGCCGGCATTGGCCACCAGCACATCAAGCCCACCGAGTGCCGCCACACTTGCGGCCACCAAGCGCGCCGGGGCCTCGAGTTCGGTGAAATCTGCGAAGGCTTCGGTGATCTCTGCGCCTTTCTCCCGCGCAGCGGCGGCCACGCGCGCCAAGGCTTCGCGATTGGCCCTGGTGTGCAGCATCAGCGCCATACCTGGCGCGGCGAAGGCGCGGGCGGTGGCAGCGCCAATGCCGCTCGCTGCCCCGGTAATCAAAATGCGTCTTGCCGCCATGTTCCCGCTCCCTGTCCAAAGCCCGAGGATAAGCGAGCGCGGCGGCATTGCCAGTCCCGCCCGCCCGCCCCATCCTGCCCCGCAATCACTCATACAAGGGAATGCCAGATGACATTGACCGTACTTGAACCGGAAGGGCTCTACCTCGAGACGGATTTGGAACAGCGCATCATGGGGCCAGGCGTGCGCATTCTGCAGGGGGCGTGCAAGACATCGCTCGCGGAATTGCCCGATGAGCTCTGCCAGCAGGCGGAAGGGCTGATGACGCTGAGGATGGCGGTGCCCGCGGATCAGATTGCGCGTTTCCCGAAGCTTAAGGTCGTGACCCGCATGGGGGTTGGGTATGATAGGGTGGATCGCGCAGCCTGCGCGGCGCGGGGCATCAAGGTCTGCAATGTGCCAGATTACGGCACGCAGGAAGTGGCGGAATTCGCGGTGCTCATGGCGCTTGGGCTACGGCGCGGCTTGACCCTTTATCACGACATGCAGCGTGGCCCGACGCCCGCGAAATGGGCGGTGATGCCGCACCCGGCGGTGCGCCGGCAGGATGTGCAGACCTTTGGCATTCTGGGCCTCGGGCGTATCGGCACAGCCGCCGCCCTGCGCGCCAAGGCGCTTGGCTATCGCGTGGTGTTCTATGACCCGGCGCTGCCCAATGGCTCAGACCGCGCCATTGGTGTAACACGCTGCCGGACCATGGATGAAATGCTCTCGCAAGCCGACGTGCTTTCGATCCATTGTCCCCTCACGCGCAAAACGCGGGGCTTGGTTGGGGAGCGTGAATTGCGCTTGCTGCCCAAGGACACCGTGGTGGTGAATACGGCACGCGGCCCCATTCTGGATATTGATGCTTTGGAGCGTGTGTTGCGCGATGGGCATGTGGCGGCGGCGGGGCTAGATGTGATCCCGGTGGAACCGCCGGTGGAGCCCGTGCCATCGCTTCTGCAAGCCTATCGCAACAAGGAAGAATGGCTCGCGGGCCGGCTGATCATCACACCGCATATCGCTTTTCACACGCCGCAAGCCTGGGATGATATTCGCCTGAAAAGCGCGGAGACCATGCGCGATGTGCTGGTGGAAGGGCTGTACACCAATGTCATCCCGCCCGAATCGGATTGATTTGGCAGGCTGATTTTCGGGCGGTCCAGGGTTATACAAGCAGCAAAAGACAGGGAGTTTCCGATGAATAGACGCACCATTTTGGCCGCGCCCTTGGCCGCACCGTTGCTTGCCTCTGCCACCACCGCCCAGGCCCAGCCAGCGCTGGTGACCGAGGAATTCATGATCCCCGCCGGCAATGCGGGGACTGAGCTGTTTTTGCGCAACAAGCGCCCGGAAAACCTGACGAGCTTTTCCCCAGCGCGGACGGTGATCTTCGCCCATGGCGCGACCTATCCGGCGCATACGACCTTCGATCTGCCCTTGGGCGGCTTGTCCTGGATGGATTACATCGCCGGCCAAGGGTTTGACGTGTGGTGCCTGGATATTCGCGGCTATGGCCGCAGCACCCGCCCGCCGGAAATGAGCCAACCGCCCGAGGCCAATCCGCCCACCGTGCGCGGTGAGACGGCGGTGAAGGATATCGGCAGCGCCGCTGCCTTCATTCGGGAAAGGCGCAATATCGCGAAGCTGGTGCATATCGGCTGGTCCTGGGGCAGCACGCTGATGGGCCGTTTTGCTGCCGATAACCCTGCCCTGGTGGAACGCCTGGTGCTGTTTGCGCCGCCCTGGCTGCGCGATGCGCCGAGCCTTGCGGGTAGCGCCGCCGCTGCGACGCTTGGCGCCTATCGGACCGTGACGCAGGCACAGGCGCGAGAGCGTTGGATGACCGGCGTGCCGGGGGCCAAGCGCGCAGGGTTGATCCCGCCCGGCTGGTTTGAACATTGGGCCGGCGTGACTTGGGCGACCGATCCGGAAGGCATGCGGCGGAACCCTCAGACACTGCGCGCGCCGAATGGCGTGCTGCTGGATAGCCGGGAATATGCGCAGGCCGGGCGCCCCTTCTGGGACCCGGCCAAGGTCACGGCACCCACCCTGTTGGTGGTGGCGGAATGGGACCGCGATACGCCGCCCAGCATGGCGCTTGCGATTTTCCCGCTGCTGACAAATAGCCCCGGCAAGCGCCTGGTGGTGCTCGGCGATGGCACGCATACGATTGTGATGGAACGCAATCGCGGCGCGCTATTCCAGGCGGTGCAGGGTTTCCTTGCGGAAGCGTCTGCCTGACGCCGCGTTTTGCCCCGCGCCATGCTAAATCCTGTTTGAACGAATCGGAGACGCCCCGCCTATGTCCAAACCCACCCCCTCGCCCGGCCCGGTGGTTGATCGTAATCTGGCGCTTGAATTGGTGCGCGTGACGGAAGCCGCGGCGCTGGCGTCTTCCCGCTGGATTGGCCGGGGCGACAAGAACGCTGCCGATGGCGCCGCAGTGGAAGCCATGCGCAAGGCTTTTGATACGGTCGCCATCACCGGCACGGTTGTGATCGGTGAGGGCGAGATGGATGAGGCGCCGATGCTCTATATCGGCGAAAAGGTCGGGCTTTACGCCAAGGCCGGCGGCGGGAGGGAAGTGGATATTGCGGTGGACCCGCTGGAAGGGACCTCCATCACCGCCAAGGGCGGCCCGAATGCGATTGCCACAGTGGCGCTGGCGGAAAAGGGCGGATTTTTGCACGCGCCCGATATCTACATGGACAAGCTCGCGATCGGGCCTGGGCTGCCGGAAGGCATTGTGGATTTGGATGCGAAGACAGAGGAGAATTTGCGCGAATTGGCGCGCGCCAAGAAATGCGACATTGGCGATCTGATGGTCTGCACGCTGGACCGCGACCGGCATAAGGAAATGATCCGCGCCTGCCGTGCCGCCGGTGCGCGCATCATGCTGTTGGGTGATGGCGATGTCTCCGGCGTTATTGCTGTGAGCCAACCCGGAGCGGGCGTGGACATCTATATGGGCTCGGGCGGCGCGCCTGAGGGTGTGTTGGCGGCAGCGGCCTTGCGCTGCATTGGCGGGCAGATGCAAGGCCGGCTGATGTTTGAAAATGAGGATCAAGTCGCCCGCGCGCGGTCCATGGGCATTACCGATCCCAATCGCAAATACAGCCTTGAGGAAATGGCCAAGGGCGATGTGATGTTCGCGGCGACGGGCGTGACCAGTGGCGCCATGCTGCGCGGTGTGCGGCGCTTTGCTGGTGGCGCCTATACTCATTCCATCGTCATGCGGTCCAAATCCGGCACGGTGCGCTATGTGGAAGGCCATCATAATTTCGCGCGCAAGCAGAGTGCCTTCATTGCCTGACCGGGACAAAATTTTGTATGGATGAGAGCGCGGCCCCCGGCCCAGTGCTTGGCGTGGCGCACAGCGTTACCGGGCGCAGCTGGCAATGGCGCGCGGGCGATGCGCGGATTGGGCTTGGCATTGCGCAGCGGCTTGAAGTGCCGGAGATGCTGGGGCGCTTGCTCGCCGCGCGCGGCATTGGCCTTGATGATGCGGCGGATTTCCTAAAACCCAAGCTACGCGCATTGATGCCGGACCCCTCGCGGCTCGCGGATATGGAAGCGGCGGCGGATCGCATCGCGGTTGCGGTGCGGAGCGGCGAACATGTCGCGGTGTTTGGCGATTATGATGTGGATGGTGCCTGCGCGGGTGCGCTAATGACACGGTTTTTGCGTGATCTGGGCTGCCAAGTAACCCCTTATGTGCCGGATCGCATCCGCGAAGGCTATGGGCCGAATGCTCCAGCGATTGCGACACTTTGCGATGCCGGCGCTTCACTGATCATTTGCGTGGATTGCGGCATTGCGGCGGGCGCTGCCTTGGCGGCAGCGGATGGTCGCGCGGATGTTGTGGTGTTGGATCATCACAAGGCGGAAGGCGCGCTGCCGGCGGTGCTTGCCGTGGTCAATCCCAATCGCATGGATTGTCCATCGGGCTTGCGGCATATTTGCGCGACGGCGGTCGCGTTTCTGGCAGCGACAGCAAGCTTGCGCGTGTTGCGTCGTGCCGGGTGGTTCGCGCGCCGAAGTGAACCCGATCTTCTCGCGCTGCTGGATATCGTGGCGCTGGCGACGGTGTGCGATGTCATGCCGCTCACGGGCTTTAATCGCGCGCTGGTGGCGCAGGGGTTGAAGGTGCTCGCCAAGCGCGGGCGGATTGGGCTTGCGGCGCTTTTGGATGTTGCCGGGCAGAAGGATATGCCAAGCGCGCATACGCTCGGCTTCATGCTG
>VGDM01000014.1 GCA_016869715.1 Alphaproteobacteria bacterium | reverse complement strand
ATGGGTAACGCATGGGCGCGAAGATGCACTGATCCATGCGCTGGGGCTGCAAGGGATCAGGGGCCGCGCCCTGAACCTGATCGGGCGCGGTGAGGAAGATGAGGCAGAGGCCGTCTAAGGATCACCCGTTCCGCGTTGCCTCATACCGCGCCTTGGTCTCCGCATTGGGCGGATAAAGGCCGGGCAAGGCCACGCTCTTGCCGACTTCTTCCATGATCCAGGCTTCCAGGCGTTCCTGTTCGACCGCGGCATCCACCACCGCATCTAGCAGCGCTTGCGGGATCACCACAGCGCCATCGGCATCCGCCACAATGATATCGCCCGGCACCACTGTGACGCCGCCGCAGCCAATGGTTTCCTGCCAGCCGACGAAATTCAGCGCCGCCACCGAAGCCGGCGCGACATAACCTTGGCAATATACCGGCAAGCCCGTGCCGATCACGCCCACGCCATCCCGCACCACGCCATCCGTCACCAAACCAGCGACACCTTTTTTCGCCATGCGTGCGCACAGGATATCGCCGAAAATCCCAGCTGCCTTGCTGCCCATCGCGTCAGCCACGGCAACGCAGCCCGCCGGCATGTCTTCAATCGCCGCGCGCGTGGAACGTGGTGAGGACCAGCTATCCACCGTCGCCAAATCTTCGCGGGTTGGCGTGAAGCGGAGCGTAAAGGCCGGCCCCACAATGCGGCGGCGATCACCCTGCACAATCGGGTTCGATCCGGCGATGTAGCAAAACCGCACACCCTTCTTGAGCAGCACGGTGGTCAGCGTTGCAGTAGTCACCGCTTCAAGCGCGGTTTTCTTGGCGGGGGTCAGGGCCATGGGTGAATCCTCTCAACTTCTCGCGCCCCAATACAGCCTTACACCCATAGGGCAAGATGCGGCGCCCTAGCTACGCGACCAGCCAATCCGCCCCATCGCGCCACAACCGGCGCAATCGGGCTTCCAGGCGCCATGTTCCGCACCACAGGCATCGCAGCGCCAGCGCGGGGCGCCAGCGGCGTTGGCCGCTTCACGGAACCAGGCAGCCTCGGCCGCGCGGCCCTCGGCGCTATCGCCATGCTCAGCGCGTTCCAGTTCGGCCAAAAGCAGAAAGGCGCGCCGATCTGCCGCACCGCTATGCAGCAAGCCATCCAATTCACTGCGCGCCCGGCCCGTGAGCCCCGCCGCCAGCGCGACCCGCGCCATCAATAGCCGCGCTTCAGGATGGGTGGGGTTGCGATGCGTCAGATCTTCCACTGCCTTCACGCGGGCCAAAGGCGCCGGCACAGCCTCACTCCAGGCTGCGCCCAAATCCGGATGCGGCGCGGCATTCCAGGCCGCTTCCAGCACGCTTCGCGCGCGGCGCTGGCTGCCTGCCGCCATCAACCGCGCGGCCTGCGCCAAAGCCGCTGGGGCAAATCTCAGATCCGCCGAGACCGCTTGCTTTTCCAATTCCGCTGCCTTGGAGGCATCGGGTTCCGCGGCTGCGGCTGCCAGCGCAAAGGCAGCGCGCGGGCCATCCGGTGGGCAAAGCGCCAGCGCCTCTTGCCAATCCCGTGTGCGTTCCGCAAGCAATCGGCGTTCCTCGCGAAGCCAGGCGGCACCGGGTTGCGCTGCCTCGGTCTCCTGCGCCAGACGCTGGGCTTCGGGCCAATCCTCCCGCTGCATGGCTTGCCGCAACAGCCCGCGCAGCCCGAGGAAACGCGCCGAGGGATCTTCCGATAATTTCGTGAAAACCCTACCCGCCGCATCTTCCTTGCCGGCGAGTTTTTCTGCCTCGGCCGCCAATAACAGGGTTTGCGGCGTATCGCCCAAAAGTGTGCGCGCGCGGCGGGTTTCTTCCAGGGCGCGCGGGGCGGTGCCGGCACCAAGCGCAATCAGCGCGCGGGTGATGGCCAGATCACCATCCGCCCGGCGTCGCGCGGCACAGCGCAGCCTCATCCTGCCCGGGACACCGCGAGTCCAAGCCCATAGCCGCAACGCCCCATGCAGCAGAATAAAGCCAAGTGCCAAAAGCGCAGCCGCCACCGGCACCGGCAGACCGATCCACAAATCACCGGCGCGGATTTCAACCGTGCCGCCAAGCCTGAGCAGCCAAAGCGTGATGGCAGCAACACCGATCAGCGCCGCCAGCAGCAAAAGCGCCCTGCGCATGGCGCGTCAGCCCCCGGCCAGGGTAATGATAGCCGCGCGTGCAGCGAGCAGCGCCTGCGCTTCCGATTCCCAGGGGCCAAGCGCTGCTCGGGCTGCCGGTGGCAGGGGCAAAAGCCTGCCCAAGGCGCCGGGCAGATCGCCCGCTTCCAAGGCTCGGCGTGCCGCTTCCAAGGCGGCAGCGGCCTCATGGCCCCAAATGATGGTCTCGCCGCGCCTGATGGTGATCAGCCCAGCCAGCCGGGCAGAGGCGCTTTCCAGAATGGATTGCCCTTCCCGCACCGGTTCACTCGCGGCACGCGCTGCGCGTGCGGCATCTTCAAAAGTGAGGCGAAGCGCGGTTTCGGTCGGCGGGCTGGCCGTGGCAAAGCGGCTGAGCGCCGCCGGCGGGTTGGGGAAGGGCGCAAGGGTCGGACCAAGCGCCTGCCCCGCATCCAGCCGCGCACGCAGCGCGGAGATGGCCTGCACGCGATTGGTCCGCGCCTCAAACCCCGCAATTCGTGCTTCCGCTGCTTCCAGCGCCTGTAGCCGGGCGCCAAGCGCGGATTCCGCGTCAGCGAGCGTTCCTTCTAGGGCCTTGCCGGCTGCGGCGATGCGCTCGGCTTCCAGCTTTTCGGCGGCTTCCAGGCGCGCAAGCAGGCTACGCGCCAGGTCTTCGGTCCGGCGCAAAGCCTCGGCATCGGCGGCTTGCAGCCGGGCAGCGATGGCGTCCTGCCGCTCGGTGAGGCGATCAAGCCGTGTCGCCAGGGTTTCGGCCAAGGCGCGCGGGGTGAGGCCGGAGACATCAAGGCTTGGCGCCGGCCTGCCTTCCAGCCCAGCGAGGCGGGCTTCCAGCGTTTCCAACCGCTGCGCAATCGGCGCCAGATCGGGTGCCGCCGCAGTGCGGGGCCGGGCTTCCAGCGCGATGATCCGCGATTCCAAAGGTGCGGCATTGAAGCCGGGCCGCGCTTCCAGTGCGGCAAGCCGGGCTTCCAGCGGGCCGAGATTGGGCAGGGGCGGGGCGCTGGGGCGCGGTGTGATCAGCAGCCAGCCAAGCGCAAATACCAGCACTGCGCCGCCGGCAAAAAGCGGCAGCAACAGAGGATCAAGGTGGCGCTTGGGCGCAGGGGAGGTCTCACTCATTCTGGCTACCTTAGCACATCCGGGGCGCCAAGGCATGCCAACGAGGCAGCGTGATCTGGCCGGCTTGCAGTGCGGATTTCCTGCCAGGGCAGGGCGGCAAGGTGCGCGGCAATGCGCGGGCTTAGTGCGATGGCGATGATCTTCTGGGTGGCCTTTTCTAACCCGGCATCGCGCAGCAGGCGCATCGCTTCCTGCGCTGAGCGGGGCGAGGTGAAAAGCGCGGCATGAATGCGGCCTTCCCGCATGGCGTGGCGCGCTTCTTCCGGCAAAGCGGCGCTGGGCCGCGCGGCATAAACCACGCGGCGCAGCACACGAAATCCCTTGGCGCGCACAGCAGAAGCGAGATCAAGCGCATAGCCTTCGCCAACGGCCAGACAAAGCGTGCCTCGTTCTGGCTTTAGCGTTGCGCCAATCAGCGCTGCCAGTGCCTGCGCATCCCCCGCCGCCGCGCGCACATCAACAAAACCACGCGCACGGGCCTCAGCGGCTGAGGCTTCGCCGACCGCCATCACGGGCAGCGCAGCAGGTGGCAAGGCCCGGGCCGCGGCGCGGCTGGTGATGATGATGGCCTGGCAATTTGCCGGCGGTTTGAAGGGCAGGGCGGTCAGCGTGAGCGCGGGCGCCAGCACCGCTTCCCACCCAAGTGCGGCAACAGCGCGCGCGGATTCCGCCGCGCCGGGTTCCGGGCGGGTGATCAGAATGGCGCGCGATGCGCGGGCGGGCTTGCGTGACATGATGCAAGGCTAAACCTGGTCGGGCGCGTTTGGCGAGGATGCCCTCTGCTATTCATCCCGCTGCGGCCGGGCGAGCAATCGCGCCACCGCTTCCTGCACCGTCACCCTGCCGCGCACGAGATCCGCCACCGCGGCGCAAATCGGCAAATCAACGCCAAGCTGTGCCGCGCGCGCAACCAAGGCAGGCCCGGTCAACACCCCTTCCGTAATCCCCTGCCGCGCGGCGAGAATCTCGGCCAAGCTCTCCCCGCGCCCAAGCGCCATGCCGAGCGATGTATTGCGGCTGCCCGCCCCCGTTGCCGTCAGCAGCAAATCACCAAGCCCCGAAAGCCCCGCAACCGTATCGGCGCGCCCACCTAATGCACTGGCGAGGCGCGCAATCTCAGCACGCCCGCGCGTGATCAGCGCGGCGCGTGCATTCTCGCCAAGCCCGGCACCCATCACGGCGCCGGCGGCAATCGCGATCACATTCTTGGCCGCGCCGCCGATCTGGGCACCCACCGGGTCATCGCCGCCGTAAAGCCGGAACCCCGCTGACCCAAGCTGCGCCACGCCAAGCGCGCGCAGGCCCGCATCATGGCTTGCCACCACAGCGGCGGCGGGCAGGCCGCGAGCGATTTCATGGGCGAAATTCGGGCCACTCAACACGCCAGCAATCGCATCGGGGTGCGTTGCGCTCAGGATTTCAAGCGGCAGCATCAG
Organism: Alphaproteobacteria bacterium; assembly: GCA_016869715.1. Taxonomy (GTDB): domain Bacteria; phylum Pseudomonadota; class Alphaproteobacteria; order Acetobacterales; family Acetobacteraceae; genus Neoroseomonas. Next base: position 61,970 of record VGDM01000014.1, on the reverse strand, counting down.
GCTGCCTGCCTCCACCCCCTTGGCGCAGATCAACGCGGGGGCGGGCAGTACTGGCAGGCTGTGCAGCACGGGGCGCAGCGCTTGCGCCGGCACCACCAGCAGAATCATTGCCGCGCCATCCAGCGTCTGCGCTGCATCGGCAGTGACGGTGATGCTCTCCGGCAAGGTGACGCCCGGCAGCAGCCGTTCATTCGCGCGGGTTTGTTGGATCAAGGCGGCGCGCGCCGGATCGCGTGCCCAAAGCATGACGCTTTGCCCCGCGCGATGCGCCTGAATGGCAAGTGCCGTGCCCCAGGCGCCAGCGCCAATAATCGCAACGTGATCTTTCATGGCACGAGCCAGGTCACGGCGCTGCCCGCGCCCGGTTCATCAGCGCCAAGGCCAGTGCGCAAGGCGGGCAGAATCTCGGCGGCGTCTTCGGCAAAGCCTTGCGGTGGATTGGCAATGACCAAACCGCTGCCATTCAGCCTTTGCGGATCGGTCGGCTCCCGCAGCCACAATTCAGCTGCCAGTAGCGGTGCCACACCTGCTTCCATCAGCGCATGATGGAAACCTCGCACCGGGGCGCGATGCTTGATGGGATACCAGGCGGCGATGATGGCGGCGCGAAAACGATGCCTCAGCATGGCCATGGCTTCCGTGATGCGACCACAATCGCCTTCCTGTTCGAAGGGCGGGTCAATCAGCACCAGGCCGCGCTTTTCAGGAAAAGGCGTCAGCGCGCGCAAGGCTTCCCAGGCATCGCGCTTATGCACGGCAACCTGGGCATCACGCTTGAAATGCGCCTTCAGCCGCGCGTGATCTTCCGGGTGCAGTTCCGCCGCCATCAGCCGATCCTGCGGGCGGAGCGCGCCGCGGATCAGCGCGGGTGATCCCGGGTAGAAGGCCGGAAAGCCCGCCTGTTTCAAAGCGTCAAGACATGGCGCCAGCGCCGTGTTGGTGCTTTCCAGAAGCCGCAAGGCGCCACGCGCTGCTTCACCGGTGCGGGCAGCTTCCGATGCGGCAAGATCATAAATGCCGCAGCCCGCATGGGTATCGAGGACAGCGAAAGGCGCGGGCTTGCGTTTGAGTGCCGCGAGCAGCGACAGCAACAACGCATGCTTCAGGCAATCCGCATGATTGCCGGCATGAAAGACGTGGCGATAATTCATTTATCGCTCGATGGGCCATGGCGTGGCGCGGCGCAATGGGCAAAGGCCAAAATGCTTAAGGTGCAGCCGCCCCAAACAGCCATTTGGCCAAGACGAAAACCAGAAAGCTTGGTCAATCTTCCCCAATGCCGACCCCGGCCCCGGCTGCCAGGATCGGGCCCCTTCCGCCCAAGCGATGCCAGAACCCGGCCGCCACGATGTTCTGATCCTTCTCGCCGCGATCCTGTTGGCTGCGCAAATAACTCACGCCAAGCGAGGTATCCTCCCCAATGCTTTGCGCCAAGCCTGCGGCGAATTCATACCGACCTGCCCTTTCACCCGGCGCCGGATTGAACAACTCAGACCAGCCGGCATTGAGCGAAAGCGCCAGCGGGCGTGGGCCTTCGATGATGGTCTTGCTAAGCAGGCCAACAATCTGCCCGCTCTGAGATGGCCCGCTGGTCTCGCCATAGGCTGTGCGCACTGAACCGAAAACACCGATTGCGGGGCGCCAGCCTTCCTCTTCTATGAATTGCCACCGCAGACCGAGTTGCGAAAGGCCACCCCAAACCCGCGCCGCTTCATCTGATGGATAAGGCGCTGCTGGGCCATATTCCAGCGTTTGCGCAAAGCGCAGATCAAGCCCGCGCACCAGGCCCGCTTCTGCTTCAAGCGCACCGCCATAAAGATCCCGTTTGGCGCCATCTCGTGCCCGCGTATAGCCAAGGCCAAAACCTAGTGTTTGGCTGCCAATAGCGGTCGGCGCGGTACCAATGATGCCAAAAGGATCTTCGAGAAGCGGCTCCGCCTCAGCAGGTGATTCCACGCAGCACATGGCGAGCGCAATTGCCAAGATAATGTTCCGACGTATCAATAATTTGTCGCGCCTCATGCTCGTGGCTCCGTCCAAAAAAGCGGTGAAAGGGGTGCTGCAGCGACTCGGCACCAGTGAGGCCAGTCTAACGCCGGAATATGGTGATTGAAATCCTTGGCTGCAGCAGAGAGCGGGGCTGCCCTGCTCTCCTCTGGGCTCATCCTTGATCGCTACGGCCAGACACTATCGGCGAGCTGGCTGGGCCGGCGTTGCAGGAGGCAAGACGGATTTCAAATCAGACAAGGCCTGTTCGCGGCTTGGCGGATTGCCATTGCTGACCGCAACCATGTGCCGCGCCGCAATGCGCGCCAATTCCGGCAGGTACTGCACGTCCTGCGCCTGCATTTCCTGGTGCACCACATTGCCCGCATCCGCAATGCGCAACCGATCCGCACTGCGGCCAACGGCCAGCACGCTGCGCAGATAGCTCGCCGTCAATTCCTGCGCACGCGCGGGCTGGCCTTCCGCCTGGCTCCGCAGCGCTGCTTCAATCCGCGCCATGGTATTGGTGATTTGCTGCGTGCGTTCCTGCTGCCGGCGGAGCGCTGCTTGCACCTCGACTTGTGTTGCAGCCGCGATGCGGCCCTGATCTTCGGCAAGCGTCCGCTGCGCCTGCACGGTTTCCGCCTGCACGCGTGCAAAGGCGCCAAGCAATTCGCCAAAACCTTCTGCGAGCAGGATTTGCCGGCCGATTTGCGCCGCCGCAGCGATCTGGCCTCGGATCGCCTGCATTTCCTGGTCATTGCGCTCTCGTTGCGCGGTACGCAGCGCCGCGCCTACACGATCAATGCCCTGGCGCAGCGATGGGTCTGGCGTGTCATTCTTCAACACTTCCAAAAGCCGTGCCGGATCATCACTGGCGCTACCACGCGATTGCGCTTCAGCTTCAAACGCTGCGCGCAATTGCGCGGGGCGCTGATCGCTGCTTGTCGCAATCAAAGCAAGCACCGGGCGAAAGCCAAGGCTGCGCAGCCGCAGCGCTTCGCCGTTGCGATCAAGCGGTGGTAATTCCACGCGCAGGCTTGAACGGATTTGATCCTCCGGCGTCAGGAAATCCCCGCCGCGTGCCACCATGCCGCCGGCCTGACCATGCGGCCGCCCAACGCGATTGAGCCGATAGGGTTCCAGCACCCATTCCGCAACATTGCCAAGGATATCGAAAATGCCAAGCGGATTGGGTTCCAGCATGCCAATGGGCCGCACGCGCCCGCCTGAGGAGCGCGTGCCCTGAAACCAGACATGGCGCTGCATGCCTTCCGGCATGGGGAATACACGCGCGCTGAAATCCGCTTCTGATACCGCCGCACCACCGCGCGCGGCGAACTCCCATTCATCTTCGGTCGGCAGGCGCGCAAAGGCGCGCGCCTCATCACGCATCGGCAGCGCGTCACGCGCATTACGCGCTAGCCAGGTAGAATAACGCAGCGTGAAGCCGACGGCATCATGCCAGGTAATATCTGCCTGCGGCAGGCGCCCGGCGGTGGCGGGGCTTGGGCAGGTTTCGCTGGTGACCGCGCTGTATTGATCGCGCGTTACCTCATATTTGCCGATGTAATAGCGCGGCGGTGCAGCGGCATCGGCACCGCGAAACGGGCCGGCGATGAAGCTTTGGCGGAGAAATTCGCTGTAATTGGTTTGCGCATCCGCCTGGCCGAGCATGGCGGGCCGATCCGCCAACAGCCCTTGACCCAAAGGTGTTGGCACTGGGCGAAACACCATTGCGCCGCCGCAAGGCATGGGCAGGATCAGATCATCGGCAAGCGGTTCCGGATTCCAGAATTCGGCTGGCCATCTTTCTTGCGCGTTTCCGGCTGGCGCGAAAAGGATCATGGCAGCAAGAAACAGCTTACGCATCGCGAAGCCCCTCCGCAGGTTCAATCCGGGCGGCGCGATACCCGGCTGAAGCTGCGGATACTGCCGCGCCCAAAAGGCTTACCAAAAATGCCAGCAACAGATGCCGCGCTTCAATGACACAAATGGCCCGCGCGCCAGCGGCATTGGCACCCGCAAGTGGCAGGCGATTGACCAAACCCGCTACCGCCAGCGCGAGCAGGCTTGCTAGCGCCGCCCCCGCGCCCGCGATGATCAGCGCCTGCAACAGCGGAAACACCACCAGATCGCGCCGCGACAGCCCGATCAGGCGCAACAGCGACAAATCGCGTTGTTTGCGTTCCACATTGGCATAAAGCCCGACACCAAGTGAGACGAGATACCCAACCCCACCCAGCCCCGCGAGCAAGGCAAAAAGCAGCGTGAGGCTTCGATCAAGGCTGAGCAAGCCTTCCACCTGTTCCGCGAGCGTTTCAACCTCCACCCCATCGCGCCGCAGATCATGGTCAATGCGCGTCACATCTTCCAAGCGCCGCGCATGGGCGCGAAAACCGGCAAAGATGCGCGTGGCATCATCCGCGATATCGGCGGGTACAGCAGAAGCGGGCAGCGCGCCATCGGTGAAGCCATCCACCAGCAGCAGCGTCTTGAGGTCAACGAAAACGCCATCGCGGCCAAAGGCGTTAGGCGGCGCGATGGCAGCGATGGTGGCGGGAAAATTCAGCACCTCTCTTGCGCCGCCATCACCGCGAAGGGCGCGCAGCGTCACATTCATGCCCGGCTGCAAATCCAACCGCGCGGCGAAGGAAGCGCTTGGGATAATTTGGTTTGGCGCAATGCTGGGCAGGCTATGCAGCAAGGGATCACCCGCGGCGGTGGCGAGTAATTCTGCGCGCAGCACCGTGCCAGGGCGCGCTGGGTTTTCAAATCGCGCTTCGGTATTCAGGCTGCGAATGCGTGGAATGACAAAGGCGATATCAGGCCGCGCAGCAAGGCGCGTGAGAAATGCCTGGTCAAAATTGCGATTGGCTGCGTTCACGATCATGCGGCTGCGCGGGTTATCAATCAGTTCCGCCCGCAGCCCATCAATCACACCCTGCTTCAAGCCAAATAGCACTATAAGTGGCGCCAGGACGGCCGCAAGACCAATCAGCGAACAAAGTGCCAGCGTGCGTTCATGCAAAAGATCACGCAGCGAAAGCCCGCAAAGCAGCCCGGTGTGAGAGGAGCCTCCACTCATGCAGTTGCGCCCATGCTGGCGCGGCCAAGCCAGGAACGCCCAGTTCCTTGGCTCGCTTCCGTGCGGATTGGCAGCAGCGCAAAACCATGGCGTGCCGCGCGGTCTGGGTCATGCGTGGCCAGGATCAGTGCCGTATCCTGCTCACGCGCCTGTTCCAGCAGCAGCGCCATCACCGTATCGGCCAGGGCGGGATGCACACTCGCGGTTGGTTCATCGGCCAGCAAGATTTCCGGGCGATGCGCCAAGGCGCGGGCAATCGCGACACGCTGCCTCTGCCCTACAGAAAGCGAAGCGGGCATGCGGTCCAGCAAGGACGCAATTTCAAGCCGTGCCGCCAAGGCTTCGATATGGGCGGGATCAGGCCGGCCGAGTACCGCCTGGCTCAGCGCGATATTCCTACGCACGGAAAGAAACGGCAGCAGCCCACCAGTTTGCAAAATATAGCCGAAATGCGCCGCGCGAATGGCGGTCAGGCGGCTTTCGTCGCGGGTACGCCACAGCGCGGCAAGGTCTATTGCCGTGCTATCACGCGGTGTCATAAGAAATTGCGCGGCATGCGCGGGGCGTCGCGCCAAGGCCAGAAAATCGAGCAGGGTGGATTTGCCCGAACCGGAAGGGCCGATCAGTGCAACGGCTTCGCCTCGTGCGATGGAAAATGCCTCGATGGTCAGTTCAAAGCCTGGAGCACCCCCTGGTGCCTGATGGCGAATGATCAAATCTTGCAGTAGCAGGGTTGGTGCGGCTTGGTTCATGCACACCCTCAGGGCAGCGCATCCAGTGGCACAGGATACATCGCCTCACCGGGATTGCGCCCACCATCGAAACTTACCCAAAGCGATGGTTGGCGGTTGAATTCCTCATAAAGGCGCAGCTTCGCTTCCAGCGCATTAACGATTTCGGTGCGCCGCCCGGCCCCCATGCTGTTCCATTCTTCCTGCGTAAATTCCATGATCTGGCTTTGATAGGGCAGGTCTTGCAGGATTTCACCAAAAGCCCCACCAAGGCGCTGAAACTCCGCCATGCGGCGCGGGTCACGCGCGGTCGCAGCGGCGGCAGCGCGCACGCGTTCAAAGAAGCTTTCCGGTGAAAGCCGCGCCGCCGCTTGTGCTTGGATGATGTTGCGCAAGGTCGTTGCCAGATCGGAAAGCTGGTTGCGCGTCAGCAGCACACGCACATCTAAGGGCCGCCTTTCCGGCCGCGGATCCGCCGGGTTCAAATCCTGATCCAGCACGAAGCTCCGCACCACATCGGGCGCGGTTTGCTGCCTTTCGCGCCCCAGGTAGAAAAGCCGCATGGCTGTGCCGACAATCTCAGCCTGTTCCGAAATACGCCGTTCAGCGGCGCTTTGCGGCGCGCGGATACCGGCGATAGGCCGCCCGACGGCAACGGCCACTTGCGTCAGCAACGCATCCGTTAGCGCATCCACGGTCTGGCCGAATTGGTTCAGGTTGCCTTCATTGATAGGGTAATAAAGCTCCCCCGCCGCGCCAAAGCGCGTCAGTTCGCGGTATTGCCGCTCAGCCCGCGCGTGGTTATTACGCCCTTCCGGAGTCCTCAAATGAATTGCGTAGATCGCAACTTGCTTGGCTTCTGACTGCGCCAATTGGCGCATTTCTTCCGGGCCCATTTGCGTCTGCCCGCGCGGGTCCTTCGCATCGCGCGCCCCGGCATCCGTGATTAGGATGACAAAGCGCCCGCCATATTGCCGCCAGGGCACCTCATCCAAGGCGAGCTTGATGCCAGCGAGAGAATCCTCATCAAAGCCTTCATTGCTCTCGCGCGCTTCGGCCAATTGGGACAGGCGCGGCAGGATCGCATCCGAAGCCTCGGCCAGATCAGGCAAGGAGACCATGCGCGTGACATATTCAAGCTGGGGATTGCCGTCCATATGGTCACGAAACGCCACCATGCCGAAGCGGAAATTATCGCGTACGGCGGTATCGCGAATGCGATCCACCACGCGTTTCAGCGCTTCGCGCGTGCGTTCAATGTAAGGCCCCATGCTGATAGTAGTATCCACCACAAAAATCACAGCGCCTCGATAATTGCGAAGCGCATCGGGATCAGCCGGCGGTGGTGGCGCCGCCTGGGCTGGGGCAGAAATCACTTCCAAAAGTCGCGCTTCCTGCGCCGCCTCATTTTCCACGCGATCGGCTGAGATGATGGGCAGCAGATAGAATTGCCGCGTGATATCAATGAAATTCTCAGGCTCTAGCGCAATCACCGGCCCTTCAGCATTGGCGCGTGCGGCTTCGCGCAGCCGTGTCGCCTCCGCCGCGCCGCCGCGTATATTCAGCCAAAGCGCGCGTGGTGTTTCGGCATCGCGGAAGAACATCGCACGGTCACGCCCGGCCGGGTTGTTGAAAGCCAGTACCATGGTCTGCTTCCAATCAATGGTACGTTCTGCCGGAACCCAACCCTGCGTGCGGCCATCCTGTGCGGCACCAATTTCAAGCCAGGCACTTGCGCCACTGCCCTGGCGCGCATAGACGTAAAACACTCCAAAGCCAGGTGTGGGCTGTGCAGGCGCATTTGCATCCGGGCGTTCAGCCAAGCGCGTACCGGGCCGCAGGATCACGCGCTGGAACAAGGCGCTGCGGCCGTCCATCAACAGCGGTTGGCGCGCGGCTTGTTGCGCGCTCACTTCCGCAACTGGCATGGCGCAAAACAGCCCAAGCGCCAAAACCAAAACCGCGCGACACAACATCATTGCCAAAACTCCCTTAACGCCGTTTCCGCTGTGCCATTCCCCGCGCGCGCTTGTTCATCGAGCCAACTCTTGAGCGCGGCACGCGGCGCTTCTGCAGCCGCATCACCCCTCTGCACCGCATCGCGATAATAACGCGCTGCCGCACGCGGGTCAGGCGCGCGGAAGGGGCGCCCGGCGACAAAACCAATAGGGTCATAAAGCCGTGCCACGGCGGTCAGCGCCGGTGCATGGCCGCGCTCACCAGCTTCTTCAAACAGCACCAGCGCATCATCATGCCGTCCAGCGGCTTGGCGCCTGAGCGCGGCAGCATGAATGGCAGCGACATCGGGGGCGGATTGGACCAGATCGCGGAGGTTCATGGCATTGCTGCGTTCCAGCCAGGGGCGTTCCGCTGTGACTGGCACCGGTGACGGTGCCGGTGATGCGGGCGGCGCCGGCGTTGCGATTGGCGCTGGCGCTTGCGCGGAATCAGTGAACCACCAGACAGCGCCCCCAACCGCTATTAGTAATAGCAACCCGATGCCGGCGAACAGCGGCGTGCGTGAGGCGCCTTCTTGTCCTTCAGATACGGCAACTTCTTCACGCGGTGGCGGTGGCGGCGGCGCGGGAGCAGGCGCTGGCGCTGGCGGTGCGGAAGCAACCGGCGGCGGCGCTGGCGCTTCCTCTGGCTCCTGCGGCATCACCGGTTCCGGCGGTAAATCCCCATCGAACACATCAATATCATCGGGCCAAAACAGGCTTGCTTCCAAGCCTGTCGCCGGCAGCAAAAACACCAAGGGGCCTGGTTCAAGATGTCGCGTCAGCCTCGGGCCAATCACAAGAATCGTATCGCGGCCTTCCTGGCGGATTTCTACCGCGGCCAGCTTTTCTTCCTGCACTTGCCAACCACGCCGGCCGAGATTTGCAGCCGCATAGCCTTCGCGAAGAATCCGGAACCCGCCGTCAGCCGGCGCCTGCAGGCCAGCGATGGTGATGCGCGCATGGCCCAGCGACAAGCGCCGTTCATTTTCAACACGCAGTATCATGGGGTTCGGCCTTTGCGGTTCATGTCTCAGGCAGCCACCTTGCGCAGACCACTCAGCAGGCTGCCGAGACGAGCATTGGATTTCTCATCCACCATTGCGCCCCCCGCGCCGCGCACATTGTCTTCCACCAGTCGCACAAAGGCGACAGCCCAATCCACGTAAAAAGCAGCGTCATAGGCCATGGGCGTTTCGGAAAGCCGCGGCATGTCATCGGCAGGCGCAGACGGGCGGATGAAAATACTGCGCCCGTCGCGCCCAGCCTTGGGGCGGGCTTCAATCGGGATTTTGTCAAAGCCCATCCAGGTGACGAAATCATTGATCGCGCGTTCCGCAATCATCACCGGTTTCAGCAGCCGATTGGCCATGGATTCATTATAGGCTGCTTCGGTCCGCATGCGCGTTGCGATGTTTTCACGCAGCTTCAAGCGACGTGCGGCGGCGGCAAGCTGCGTAACCAATGTCGCAATGCCTTCGCGGTCCATGCGGAACAATTCGGGGCTGTCATTGCGCGCGGCGAAGCGGTGCATATTCTGCAACCATTCTGCCACTGCGGCCTCCGCAAAAAGATCTGCTTGATCGCGCGGGCCTTCTTCCGCTCCTTCAACCGAGGCGGGAGGCGCGGGATCGTCTTCAAACAGCGCTTCGAATTCGCTCCGCAATTCGCGCGCTGTGGTCTTGCGCCCGACAGGCGCGGTCACGGCTGATGGCGTCTCAGCAGCGGCCAATTGCTGGCGGCGAAACAGCTCGGCCAGGGTTTCGCCCCGCACCTGCAATTCGCGCAGCAGCAAGCCAAAAGCCTGCGCTTCTGCGCAAGCGAGCAATTGCCGCCCGACCAGCCGCGCTTCTGCCCGGCGCTTGGCCAATTCGGCATCCAGATCGCCGGAGACATGATAGCCTTCCAGCCTTCCTGCCATACGCTTGGCAAGATCACCAAGCTGGCCTTGCACCTGCCGGCGCTTCAGCGCGGGGTTGCAGACGGGGCGGAGCCTTTCGGAAAGATAGCCAATGCCGCCATCATTCAAGGCCATACCGGCTTCCCAGGCGCGTTCAGGATCGGCGTAATGCTTTTGTACATCCGGATTGGCGAGGAAATTTGCCTTCAGCCGCGCCACGCGTTCCGGATCGCGGAAGCTCACTTCCCGACCATTTGCGTCATAATCTAACAGCCCCTTGTTCAACACTTCGGGGTTGCGCAGCCAGAAAGTATTATTGAAAGGTTGCCAAGGTACCCATTCCGATGGCCAGTCATGACCAAGGCCGAGGAATTCGAAGATCGTCGTCTTCAACCGTGTGGACCAGCGTTCCACATTGTCTTCTGCGCCGCCTTTGATCTCAAATTCCATGTCAAACATGGTCAGCACTAGGAATAAGGCGACATCCTGGCCCTTTCGTGCCTCAGGCGTGGCGCCGTGCGTGCCATCAATCCAGTTTCGTACCATGGCTGGCACGGTGCGCACTTCCTGATTGCTGTGCTTAAGGCAGAGCAACATTGAAGTCAGCTCCTGTTCCGCAAGATAGCGCTGATATAAATAGGCAACCTTGCCGCGACGCAGCAGCATGAAAAGATCGCTCTGCGCCACTTCCTCAGCCTTCGCGGCGTTGTATTTCTCACGCCCGCGCGCGCCTGGGAAATCCAGGAGATCGGTATAGTCGAAGAAGTCGAAGGGCTTGTCTTCCAATTGCAATTGCAATTCAGCGACAACCGCGGTCAGCACCGCGCGCGGCAATTCTGCCCGGCGCCCGGCGCGGGTAGCCACCGGCACTGGATCACCATCACCCTTGCCGAGATGCGACATGGTCTCGACATCAATAATGCTCTGCGCCTTTGGCTCAATCGCCAGCATGGGGCAGCAGGCTTCTTCCGGAAAATCGAGCTGCGCCAGCGCCTGCACCAATTTCGACGCCGTCGCTGTCATGGTCGGCGTATTGTTCCAAAGCAGCCCGTAAAGCTCTACCCGATCGGCAAGGGCAAGGCGCGGCGCTAGGCTCTCGATTTCCCGCCAGGCACCCGGCTTTAGCGCCAGATGGGTTGGGTGGTTCAGGAAGTAGCGTTCAAAATATTCGAAGAGGTCATAGATATCATCTTCATTCAGCCGCCCCACTGCCGCCGGCGCGGCCTTGGCGCGCAGCTTCGCGATGCTCGCTTCAATCACGGCGCCTTCAAGCGGCACAACCGTATCACGGTCGAAATCTTCCATGAAGGCGTTGGCCATGATCTTCACGATGTCGGTTTCAGACAGCATGCGACAGACCACAGGCATGCCGGGCATGCCGGTCACTGGCCGCGTCGTGAAACGTGTGACCAGACCGGTCGATTCCTTGCCACCATCGGGATTGATGTCGCGGTTGAAGCCGCGCAGCTCCTCCCCAAAGCGGATCGTGGTGGGCTTGCCTTCCTTCCGCGCCAGGGAAGCGATCAGATAGCTTTTCCCCTGCTGGCTTGGGCCAAAGACCGAAACGCACATCGGCCGACGCGCAGCATTGGCAAGCTTGCGTGCCCGCAAGCCTTCACGGCGGAATTCGCGCGCCAAGGCAGGGCCTTCTTCCCGCACGATGTCGCCTGCGATAGCAATCCATTCAAGCGCACTATGCGCGGCATCCGCCACCGCATCACAGCTTTGTGCCAGGGCTTCATTTTCGGCATTCGGTGTTGTCATGACCTGATCCTCACGGCACCGAAAGCGCGCCGGTGTCGCGCCAATAACCGGCTTCACTACGTTCAGTTTGCAGGCGCAGGCGCACAATGCCGCGATGCTGCGGATCGCCCTCGGCATCCAGGATTTCGTCTATGGTGAAATCCTCCCGCAATTCCTCTGCGTCCGCGCTTTCGGGGTCTATTTCCGCGCGCTGGATGGCAAGCTTTAGTGGCAGTTTCAGCCGCGGTACATTATCAGGATTGGCGTATTCCAGAATATACAACCGGCTCGCGGTCCAGCGTTCCAGATCCAATTGGCGGAAACCAAGAAAAACTGGTGCGCGGAATTCTACGGAGAATTTCACATCCTGCGATGGGCCCGGCGCCTTGGACAGCGCCGCATCCGGGTCCTGCAGCAATACATTCTGCCGGAGGATTTGCCCCGAGATTTCCATCCGGCCGAGGTATTTGGCAGTCGAGCGCATGGCAAGCCGGCTGGTGCGCATCAGGAAGCTTTCCAGGCGTCCTTCTGCCACAGCGCAGAGCATGGCGCCGACCGCCGCCGTGGTTTTAGGATCATCCACGCGCCCGGCAGAATCGCGGAAGGGATACCAGCTTCCCGCGCGATAGCGATGCATGCCGACAATGCGATGCGGCGGTACCGGCATCTTGGCCAGCATCATGTCAAATATCGCGCGGAGCCTGGATGGCCGGCCGGACAGCAGCAGCCAATCGCAATCAAAGGCATAGACCACTTCGCAGAGATCAGCGATCACCTGGCCAAGCGCTGCCTGCACAATAGCATCCACACTGCCCGCGGCCGCCGCCATTTCGACTTCCAGCAACTGGAAACCGGCAGCCCCGGCGCGTACGGCCTGTTGTTCGAAATAGCGCAAGGGTGCGGCCACATCGCGTCCGTGCAGAATGGTGGCGAGCTTTTCGCGCAGGAATTCGCCGGCAGCGCGTTCATCTATCTTTTCGTAGCCGTGCAGGATCGCAAGCCCAGTCGGTTCCAGCACTTGTGTCACGAATTGCCGACGCAAATGCCGTTCCAATTCGCTTTGCGCGCCTCGATCCCCGCCCAGCACCTCACGCAGCAGCGCCTTGGGATCACGCGCGCCGGTCTGGCGCAGGCTTTCTTCAAGCTGCGGCAGGACGATACTTTGGATTACCTCCTGCAACACCTCATCGCCCGCAATACGGAACCCTTCGCGGAAATTCTGATGCGGTTCAATTTCCTGTCCGGCTTCGGCGGAATAAGTGCAAATCATCAAATCTGTGGTGCCGCCGCCGATATCAATGCTCGCGACACGAAGCGATGGCGCCTTGCCATAGCCATCCCGCGCGCGCCCAGTCAGTACGAAGAAGCTGGCGGGATCGCCACGCAAGCGCTGGCTTGCCTCTGTATAAAGAAACACCAGCTGTGTTGCCGTCGCCTCATCAAGGTTGGCGATGATGCGCGGTTCCGGCGGTGGTGCCGCGGTGCCAGGCGCGGGATTACCCCAGCCCATCATGTCCCAGGCAAGGCGTACTGCTGCTTCAGCGCGATGGCGGAAAATGCGTTGTTCTGCAAGCGCCATGGCCGGCGGCATAGTGAGCAAAATGCGCCGCAGCCGGCGCGGTACATCGGGGAAGCTCCGCGCATAGCGCGTTTCTACCGAATTGATTTGCGACAGCGCCTGCAAAAGAATTTCCGCGAGCAGAAAGCTCATCAGCGATGAACGGCTGAAGCGCGCACGTACGGCAGGTTGGCGCGGCGCGCCGCCACGGCCGCGCGGCTTGGCCCGCAGCACTTCGCCTTCTTCTGTCACCCAGGCCATGAAGCTGCCACTGACGGGCGGTTCGGTGGTCACGCCATCAGCGGCCATGCCATTGAAGCGCCAGACCTGAGTCGTCGGTCTTTCATCCCAAAGATAGCGCTTGGGCGATGAAAGCCCTGTTGCCCCTTCATTCCCGCGCGCGGCAGCGGAAAGCCGCACTGCTTCCGGGCCGATGCGCACCGGGCTTAGCCATTGAAAGGCATTACCGCGCCCGGAACGGCGGCTCAGCGCATCCTTGCCGAAACTGGCACGCGCAAACTCCACGCGGCTTTCGAAGGGAAAGGCATAGCCTAATTCCGGCACACTCAAATCCCGCAGCTTCAAAGGATAGCTATTGTTCAGATTAAGCCGGCTGTCGCGTTCATCTTCTACCAAAATGCCGCAAGTACGCGCATTGCCGATATCCAGCACCAGATCAACATTGATCGGTTCATAGGATTTACTGTTGGAAACTACATCCACCAGCTTTACGCGCGGCAGGATCCGCGCTTCGGACAGCAATTCCAGCAGCGTGATGTAGCGCGCCCAATGTTCGCAGGCGCGTTGCTCATCCTCAGGGCGTGGGCGCCGGCCAGTTGCGGCACGCATTTCCTGCAAGACTTCTTCAAGCCACTGGATCAGCCAGGGTTCATTCATGAACCAGGTTGTCTGTTCCCGGTCTGACACAAAGGTGAATTCGCCGGCGCGTTCGCTATCGTTTGGTGAAATCGCGGTATAGGGGCGGCCTTCTTCGCGTGTGCGCAGAGCCGTATCAAAGGCGAGGACCGCGTGATGCGTATGCCCTTCCTCATCCGGGGCCGAAAGTGCGCTGATGCGCAGCCGCGCCCAATTGGTCGGCCCCTTGTCATAGACTTCCTGGCCCGATGCCCCCACAGCCGCCACGCGGAAATAAGGTAACGGTATCCAGCGCCCCAAGATGAATTCCAGCGCCTGGCCGCGCCCCACCTGGTAGATTTCATCATCCGGTGGGCTGCGGCCACTGATCGGGTCCAGCAGCGCCCCTTCACCGCTTTCGGTCAGGCGGCGCAAATTGACCAGGCCGGCACTGGCCGGGTCAGCACCTGGCGGCAGCGGTTGTTCCCAGAAGGAACGCGGCGCGCGCGGCAGGCGGTCCAGGTTGAACCGGATGTCAATGAATTGCAGACCGGTCTGCGGCACGAGGCTGATGATTTGCGGCAGGCCCTGCATTCTTGAAAACCCTGAGAATAAAAACAGATACAAATTAATATGCCGATCAGGCCCGCCCGGCGCAACCGAAGCCTCGCTTGGCCCTAAGGGTGTCAGGTGGGCAGGACCACCGGTTGAGGGTCCAGCCATTGCAGGAACCAGAACAGGCTGAAATGCAAATGCGGCCCGGTCACACGGCCTGTCATGCCGATGGCGCCGATCCTTTGGCTTTTGGCAATGCTCTCCCCCTCCCGCACCGAGACCTCGGACAAATGGGCGTAACGCGAATTTACCCCATGCCCATGGTCCAGCACGATCAATTTGCCAAAAAAATGAAACTCATCGGCCAGGGTGACGCGTCCGGCGGCAGATGCCAGCACGGGTGTGCCGGTGGGGGCGGCGAAATCCAGCCCACAATGGGGCTGGCGCGGCTGGCCGTTCAAGATCCTCTGGCTGCCAAAAACACCGGAAATCCGCCCAGGGGCGGGGCGGATAAAACCCTCGGCAAAACCGGTCAGGGCGGTTTCAACCGCCCGCACTGCGCCCAGTTTTTCCCTTTCCCGGGCAATGCGCGTCAGGGTTTCGGCATCGGGCGTCACCTGGGCGGGGGGCGGGCCGGAAATGCGCTCGGTCGGCCATTCGCGCTTGGCGATGTTCAACACGCGGGTTTCCGCGGCACCGCCGGGGGCCGTGATGACCAGCCGGGCCTGCGCCGCATGATCGCGCCCGAAGCCAAAGGCAAATTGCCCGGCTGACGAGACCCTGACCGACTTGCCATCCAGCGCGAGCCTGGTCCCCGGCGCGGCGCGGCCCAGCACAAAGCCGCCCTGGGTCAGTGCGGCTTCATTCAAAGTGACGGCGCGGGCGGGTGCGGCCAGCAGCAGGGGAGGTGCGGCCAATAGCAGCCGACGAGGCAGGGCATTCATCACAATAGGCGTCCTTGGCGCGTGCCATCAGCACTGACCCCCACTTCGCCATCAGCAAAGGTCAGGTGCAAGGGCTGGCCGGGGGAAATCGCGCCCGCCGCCACCACCGGCGCGCCCTTGGCATCGCGCACCAGGGCAAAGCCGCGCGCCAGGACCGAGGTATAGGAAGCGCTTTCCAGCCTTGCGGCCAGCCCTTCCAGTTGCGTGCGCCGCTGGCGAAGCGTCGCCAGCACCGGCGCTGGCGAAAGCCGCGAGAGGCCACGCGCCCCGGCGAGCCCATCCCGCCGCCGTGCCCAGGCACTGCCAAGCCTAAGGCCAAGCGCTTCAACCGCCGCGCGCCGCGCCAGAATGCCTTCCCGAGGATGGGGAATGCGCAGCGCTCCAAGCTGTTGCGCCCGTGTGGTGATGCATGTGCCGGCAGCGCGCGGCAGTCTTTCGCCCCAATCATCCAGCCGTTGGCGCGATTGCGCGAGCCGCGTCGGCACATCCGGCAAGCCACCTTCGGCACGCAGCAACCGAAGCCGCGCGGCGTTCACCAAACCCGAAGCCGCCTGGGCATGCCGCGCCCCGGTTTGCATCAGCGCGGCGGATAGCTCTGCCCGCGCCGGAACGGCCAATTCAGCGGCGGCGGTCGGCGTCGGTGCGCGGCGGTCAGACGCGTAATCAATCAGGGTCGTGTCGGTTTCATGCCCCACAGCGGAAATCAGCGGAATGGTGCTTTCAGCGGCGGCGCGGATGACGATTTCCTCATTGAAGGCCATCAGGTCTTCAAGGCTGCCGCCGCCGCGCGCCACAATCAGCACATCTGGGCGCGGCACGGCGCCGCCGGCTGGCAGGGCGGAAAAACCCCTGATGGCAGCGGCAATCTGTTCCGCCGCGCCCTGGCCCTGCACCGCGACTGGCCAAAGCAGGATATGGCGCGGAAAACGCCGCGCGATGGTGGTGCGAATATCCTGAATGACCGCGCCTTTTTCACTGGTGATCACGCCAATCACGCGCGGCAAAACCGGCAAGGGGCGCTTGCGGACCTCATCAAACAGCCCCTCTTCCAGCAGGCGTTTGCGCAGCGCTTCAATCCGCGCCAGCAAGGCACCTTCGCCGGCATATTCCAGCCTTTCAATCACCAGCTGGTATTTTGACCGATCCGCATAGGTGGAAATTCGCCCGGTCGCGATCATCTCCGCGCCGTTTTCCGGCATGGTGCCGATATTGCGCAGCGACCCCTTCCAAATGACGGCTTCGATCTTCGCTTCCTGATCCTTGAGCGAGAGATAGATATGCCCGGAAGGATAGCGCTTCATTTCGGTGATTTCACCGCGCAGGCGAACGCGCCCGAATGCGCCTTCCAGCATGCGGCGAATGGCGCCGGCCAGATCGGCGACGCCATATTCGGGGATATTATGCGGCCGGGATTCGTCCATGGGCCGAACCTAGCCGGGATTGGAGGGCGATGGTATCAGCCCCCAAGGGCGAAAGCGCGCCTATTTGCCCGCCACGCTACGCCGCGCCACGGCCTGGGCCTGGGCAGCCAAGGCACGTGCCATCCGGCTCAGCGCTTCCTTGTGCTTGTTATTGTCAATCAGCGCGAAATTACGCGCGAGTTCCAGTCACATGCGCTCGCGCTGAGACATGGAGGGATCGGCGGTTTCGGATTTCAACCCTTCAAAAAACCAGGAGATTGGCACGCCCAAGGCCTGCGCGATGCCATAAAGCCGGCCGGCGGAAATGCGGTTCAGCCCGCGTTCATATTTATGCGCCTGCTAATAGGTCACGCCGATCATCTTGGCCAATTGCTGCTGCGACAGGCCAAGCGTGGTGCGCCTTTCGCGAATGCGGGCACCCACATGCTTGTCAGCTGCATTGGCCCTTTGAGTGGAAACCACTTCCGCGATTACGGTCTCACCCTGCCGGAACGATCCTGCAATTTCGACGATGCTGTTCATCAACCCGATTCCTCAGCGGGGCATCATGCCCCCTACTAAGTGTGGATTATGCGCGGCATAGATGATCAAGCGCTGAATAAGTGGCTCGAAATTTCAACGAAGTCAGCCTTTGGTGCGCAATTTTAGCGCGGCCAATTCGCCGTGCAGTGTCTCAATTTCTTTCTTTAATGCCTCGGTTTCATCACTCAGCGCGTTTTCCTCGCGTCGCGCGAAAGGGGTAAACAAACTCATCGCGCGTTCCATCATGGCGATGTTCTGTTTGCTGACTTGCTGCATATCCGAGACACTCGACGGGAAGGGCATAAAGCCGCTCATGGTCTTGCTCAGCGTATCGCGCATCTGTTCCTGCTGCTGCGAGAAGGACGCCATGGCCGCTTCCAGGTAACGCGGCACGAGCGATTGCAGATTATCGCCATAAAGCCCGATCAATTGCCTGAGTACCGAAATGGGCAACATATTCTGCCCCTTGCCTTCCTGTTCCACAATAATCTGGGTCAACACGCTTCGGGTCAGGTCTTCACCGGATTTGGCGTCATAGACCACGAAATCCCGCCCATCGCGGACCATGGCGGCCAGATCATCCAAAGTGACATAGGATGAGGTTTCAGTGTTGTAGAGCCGCCGATTCGCGTATTTCTTGACAACAATCGGGGGCAGCGCCTTCTGCTCGCCGGCTTCGGGGGATTGACGACCAGACATGGATACTTGCCTCGGCTTGTGCGGTTCTGAATTGGACCTATCACGCTTCATACCGCAAGGCGCAAGCCTGTTGCAGTGCAAAAACGTGCGCTGCGGGTCATATCGCGCCGTTGCGGATGCGGCTATAAGCGTTGTCTATGGCTGGGCCCGAAGATCTCGACCGATTGGCGGAAGACTGGATCGCGCTTTGGCAGAGCGAGGTGGCCGGGCTCACCGCCGATCCCGAGCTTGCGGAAAGATTGGCGGCTTTTGCCTCGCTCGGCGCGGCCTGGTTCCGCGCCGCCGCGCAATTCAGCAAGCCCTTCACGCCCGGAGCCGCGCCGCATGACAGCGCCGCTCCGCCGCCGCGGCCCGCGCCCGCTGCCGCTCCACCTGGGGCTGGCGGGGATCAGGGCCATGGCGGCAGCGGGGGCGCTGCCCGGGATGCCATGGCCGAACGGCTTGCCACCCTGGAACGGCGCCTGGCCGAACTCGAAAGCGGGTCAGGCGGAAGCCGCGCGAATCAGCGCCGCCCTCGCCAACGCCGGCCACGCGCCTGAGGCGTTTCGCGGCGCGGTTCTGAACCGGCTGCTGCGGGCGGATCGGGCACTGATGGCCGGGCTTGCGGCCTATCGGCGCCATCCTTCTGGGCGGGAGGCGCCGCCAGTGCCCGCCATATGGGCTGAGGAAGACAGCAGATTGCTAGATTATGGCGGGCAGGGGCCCAGCGTCGTCTTTGTGCCTTCGCTGGTGAACCGAGCCTATGTGCTTGATTTGATGCCGGAAGCGTCGCTGCTGCGCTGGCTGCCGGGGCAGGGGTTCCGCACCCTTTTGCTCGATTGGGGCTGGCCGGGGGAGGCCGAAAGGCACTTCGCCCTGACCGATTACATCGCCGGGCGGCTGGAACGCGCGCTGATGGCCGCCCCGGGCCCGGTGTTCCTGGTCGGCTATTGCATGGGGGGCTTGCTTGGCCTGGCCCTTGCGCTGCGCCGGCCGGATTTGGTGCGCGGCCTCGCTTTGCTCGCGACCCCTTGGGATTTTCATGCGGGGCCGGATGGAGAGGCGCGGGCGCGCGCCGCTGCTGGCGCGCTGCCGGGGCTGGAGGCGTTGATGGAACCCAGCGGCGCGCTGCCGGTGGATGTGCTGCAAACCCTGTTTGCCAGCCTGGATCCCTATGGCGTTGCTGAGAAATTCCGGAGTTTTGGGCGACTAGACCAGGCATCCCCGGCGGCCAGGCGTTTTGTGGCGCTGGAGGATTGGTTGAATGATGGCGTGCCCTTAGCCGCCCCGGTGGCGCGGCAATGCATTGGTGGCTGGTATGGGCGGAATGAACCGGCGGGGCTTTCCTGGCGGGTCGCTGGACAGGTGGTGGACCCGGCCCTTTGGCAGGGACCGACCTTTGCCGCCATTCCGCATCGGGACCGCATTGTGCCCCCAGCTTCCGCCTTGGCACTGACCAGCCGCTTGCGTCGGGTCAAGCTGCATATTGCGCCGGCGGGGCATATCGGCATGGTCGCCGGTATTGCGGCCGAGGCCGCGCTGTGGCAGCCCATGCGCGAGTGGTTGCGCGGTTTGTGACCATGCAGCCTCGCTTGCCGCGGCGGAGTCGACGATGTGGCTGTATGATCGCTGAAGTTTAACGCCAGGCGTCTCCCTTGGGCGCGGAGGATGAGTAGAAGATGCTTAAACCCTATTTCTTGAGGAAGGAAATCCTCCATGACTGAAATCGTCATCGCCTCTGCCGCCCGCACACCGGTTGCCGCCTTCAACGGGGCTTTCGCCTTCTTGCCCGCGCATGCTTTGGGCACGGTTGCCATCAAGGCCGCCATGGAGCGCGCCGGCATTGAAGGAGCCGAAGTGGATGAGGTTATTCTGGGCCAGATCCTGGCGGCCGGTGCGGGGCAGAATCCGGCGCGTCAAGCTTCCGTAAATGCCGGCATTCCGGTGGAACACACGGCCCTTGGCATTAATCAGCTTTGCGGCTCAGGCCTGCGCGCCGTGGCGCTGGCAGCGCAACAGATCGCGACCGGCGATGCGCGCATTGTGGTGGCAGGTGGTCAGGAAAGCATGACGCAAGCACCCCATGCGCAGCAGCTGCGCGCCGGGCAGAAGATGGGTGATCTTTCGCTGATGGATACCATGCTGCGCGATGGGCTTATGGATGCCTTCCATGGCTATCACATGGGCAATACGGCCGAGAATGTTGCCCGAGCCTTCCAGATCACGCGCGATGAACAGGATCAATTCGCCGTCAATTCGCAGCGCAAGGCCGGTGAAGCCATGGCGGCGGGCCGTTTCGCCGATGAAATCACGCCGGTCACGGTGAAGGGCCGCAAGGGCGATGTTGTTGTCTCGGCCGATGAATATCCGAAGCCGGACACAACGCTCGAAATTCTGGGCAAGCTCCGCCCAGCCTTTGCCAAGGATGGGTCGGTGACTGCCGGCAATGCTTCCGGCATCAATGATGGCGCGGCGGCGGTGGTGGTGATGACGGCTGCGGAAGCCGCCAAGCGCGGCATTGCGCCGCTCGCGCGCATCGTGTCCTGGGCGACGGCGGGCGTTGATCCCTCCATCATGGGCACGGGCCCCATTCCCGCTTCGCGCAAGGCCTTGGCGAAGGCGGGTTGGAAGATTGATGATCTTGACCTGATCGAAGCCAATGAGGCTTTCGCCGCGCAGGCCATTGCGGTGAACAAAGATCTTGGCTGGGATACCGGCAAGGTGAATGTGAATGGCGGCGCCATTGCCCTTGGTCACCCGATTGGCGCTTCTGGTGCCCGCGTGCTGACGACGCTGTTGTTTGAAATGCAGAAGCGCGGCGCGAAGAAGGGCTTGGTGACGCTCTGCATCGGTGGCGGCATGGGTGTTGCCATGTGCCTGGAGCGGTAAGCGCTTTCTGCGCTTATTGTGTTACGAAAAAGGGCTTGCCGGTGTGATCCGGCGAGCCCTTATTTTTTGGCCGGTCAGAATTTCGCGACGGCTTCGGCAATCGCACGCCCGACATCCACAGTGCCGGCCTGCCCGCCCATGTCACGCGTGCGCGGGCCACCTTCCGCCAGCAGCTTTTCAATCACGGCCAGGATCGCATCGGCGGCCTGTTTTTCACCGAGATGTTCCAGCATGATCGCCCCCGACCAGATCTGTCCGATTGGGTTGCAGATGAATTTGCCCGCGATATCCGGCGCGCTGCCATGCACGGGTTCAAACATCGAAGGAAAGTGCTTTTCGGGATTGATATTGGCACTCGCCGCAATGCCGATGGAACCCGCCACCGCCGGCCCAAGATCTGACAGGATATCACCGAACAGGTTGGAGCCCACCACCACATCAAACCAATCCGGATGCTGCACGAAATGCGCGCAGAGGATATCAATATGGAACTGGTCCGTGGTGATGCCCGGAAATTTCTTCGCCATTTCCGCAAAGCGTTCATCCCAATAGGGCATCGTGAAGGTGATGCCATTGGATTTCGTGGCGCTTGTCACCTTCTTGCGCGCGCGGGTCTGTGCCAATTCAAAGGCGTAGCGCAGCACGCGATCCACACCGATGCGCGTGAAGACGCTTTCCTGGGAGACGAATTCGCGGTCCGTGCCAACGAACATGCGCCCGCCGCTTGAAGAATACTCGCCTTCCGTATTTTCGCGCACCACGATGAAATCAATATCCTTGGGGCCACGGTTCGCGAGCGGCGTGGTCGCGCCCGGCAACAAGCGGCAGGGGCGCAGATTGACGTATTGGTCAAAGCCGCGGCGGATCGGGATGAGCAAACCCCAAAGCGAGACATGATCCGGCACACCGGGCCAGCCCACAGCACCCAGGAAAATGCTGTCGCTATCCTTCAGCCGATCCATGCCATCATCCGGCATCATCCTGCCGTTCTTGGTGTAGGTTTCGCAGGACCAATCGTAATGCGTCAGTTTCAGTTCAAAACCGAAGCGCCGCGCCGCGGCATCCAGTACGCGAAGCCCTTCGGGTGTGGTTTCCTTGCCAATGCCATCGCCAGGGATGACAGCGATGCGATGCCTGCGTGTGGCCATGGGTCTCTCTCCTGCCCTCTCTTCGGGCTAGTCATAACGCGGGATGCGGGCTTTGCCAGCCCTTAGGGTCTCAGCCTCCAGCGCTGCGCCAGGCCTTGAGCAGCCCATGCGCGACAGCAAGCAAGGCCGGCCCGATGAAGAGCCCGAGGAAGCCAAAGGCGATCAAGCCGCCAAAGACGCCAAGAATGATCAGCGATAATGGCATTTCGCTGCTGCGTTTGATGAGCAAGGGCCGCACGATGTTGTCGCTGCCCGAGACCATGATCAGCCCCCAAAGTCCCATGAAAATGGCCCAAACCATTTGGCCTTCGCTGTAGAGCCAAGCCGCCGCACCAAGCCAGGCGACCACCACCAATGGCCCCAAGATCTGGCTGATGGAAAAGATCAGCGTCAGGAAGGAAATCATGCCAATGCCGGGCACGCCTGCAATGGCAAGGCCAATGCCCATCAGCATGGCCTGGATGATGCCCGTGCCAACAATGCCCCAGGCCACGCCGCGCACCGCACCTTCGGCTGCGCTGACCGCATTTCGTCCTGCTTCACCGCCTAGACGCGTGGCTATATCCGTCACCTCATGCGCCAGCTTGTCGCCATTGATCCAGAAGGCAGTAGCGACAATCAGCGCGAGCAGGATTTGCACCACACTCGCTGCCGCCGCCTGACCGATATCCACCAAAAGGCTGGTGATGCGCCCGGCATAAGGCGCCAGCAATTCCGAAAAATCGCCCTGAAAATGGAGTAATTGCGGCCACCAATTGCTGATCGCGCCACCGACCAAAGGAAGCCCGGAGAGCCAGGTGGGCGGTGCCTCCGGCAGGCCCGCCAATAATTCGCGCGCAACTTTAGAAGCATTGGCAATCTGCCCGCCCAATTCCGGTGTCAGTGCCAGCGCGGGTATCGCCAGAGACAGGATCAGCACCAAGAGCATAAGGGCTGCAGCGATACTGCGAGGGATGTTGCGGTTCACCATCGCATCCCTGAGCGGCCAGGTACCGATGGCGATAAAGGTGCCAAAAGCAATGGCAAGGCCGAAGGGCTCCAGTACACGAATAACGCCATACAGCAGCAAGGCCAGCAGCAGGAAAACCGCGCCCCTTTCGGCGAGTATGGCGGTTTGCGTATGGCGCGTTGACGACGGCCCGGGCGATTCGGCATTCGGCATGGTTGGCTCCTGCAAACACACCCAAGCACAGGCAGGCCCCTTGGGGAAAGCGCGCGGATAATTCCGGTTGCGGCAAAAACAGCCCGCCAGGGCTTGATTGACGAAGCTCGACAGGGGCGTGAAGCTAATTTCCCTGGGAACAAGGTAAAGAGCCATGAGCATATTGAAAACGCTGATCTTGGCGGCAGGCTCGATGTTTTTGGGGTTTATACCCGTTCAGGCGCAGCGCAACCTGACCATCGGCGCGCAATCCGCCCCTTCGGGCATGGACCCGCATTATGATTCTTCCAACCCGAATAACGCCATTCTGCGACAGATTTTCGAAACCCTGGTGGATTTCGACACTTCCGGCCGGCTGGTGCCACGCCTTGCCGAATCCTGGCGCGCGATTGATAACCACACCTGGGAATTCAGGCTGCGCGATAGTGTTAAATTCCACGACGGCGCGCCCTTCTCGGCCGAGGATCTTGCCTTTTCCTATGCGCGTGTGCCGACCATCGCTAATAGCCCCGGCCCCTTCACACCCTTTATACGCAGCATTGCCACCATTGAAATCCCGGAACCGCGCCGCGCGCTGATCCGCACCAGGGAACCTAATCCTTTTCTGGATTGGGACCTGTCAAACATCATGATCCTGTCGCGGACCCTGCACGCCAATGCGACGCTCGGGGATTTCAACGCGGGCCGTGCCATGATTGGAACCGGCGCCTATCGCCATGTCGGCTTTTCTCAGGGGGAGAGGCATGAAATCACCCGTAACCCCAATTATTGGGGTGAAACGCAGCCCTGGGAAAGGGTGGTGACGCGCTTCATCAGCAATGCCGGGGCGCGTGTGGCTACCTTGCTCTCCGGCGATGTGGATTTGATTGATTTCGTCCCCGTGCAGGATGTGCAACGCCTGACCAATGATCCGCGGCTTTCAGTCTTTGGTGTCGCCAGCAATGGTACCGCCTATATCTTCCCCAATGCCGCGCCTGACCCTCCACCTTTCGTTACCGACAAGCAAGGCCGCGTTCTGGAAAGGAACCCCTTGCGCGATGCGCGGGTGCGGCGCGCGCTTTCGCTCGCGATCAATCGCCAAGGCATTGTGGATCGGCTGCTGATGGGCCAAGGCATGCCGGCGGAATAATTCGCTACCCCCGCCGTTGTCGACCGCGCGCCCAATATGCCGCCGCCGCGTTATGAACTGGATCAGGCGCGCGCTTTGCTGCGTGAAGCGGGCTATCCTGATGGTTTCCGCATCACCATCCATAGCCCCAATGGCTGGTTTGCCTCAGACACTGATGTGGCGCAGGTCATTGCGCAGGGCTGGACGCGGCTTGGCATTGAAACCCGGGTGGAGGTCCTGCCGCCCGCCAATCTTTTCACCCGTGCGACAGCACGGGAGTTTTCGATGTTCATGACCACCTAAACCTCCTCCATCGCGGCCAATACGCTTCGCCAGGTGCTGATGACCCGCAATAGCGAAACCAGCGCCGGCCCCTTCAATCGCCAGCATTATTCAATCCCGGCGATGGATGCGCCCTTGGCCGAGGCTATGCGCACCATGGATACCACGCGGCGCAGGGCGCTGACGGCTGGGGCGATGCGGGTTGGTATGGAAGATACCGGCGTCATTCCAATCTTTTATCTGAAGGTTTCCTGGGCGGGGCTCAGGAATAAGTTGAGATATGATGCCTCGCCTTCCTCGTATACCATTGCGCTGCTGGCGAGCCTTCCCTGAACGAAGCATGACAACCAGTGATGGGAAAGACTGATCAGCATGGCCGATAAGGAAGCCATGGCGCGGATTTCCGCCGCCATTGATGCGAATTTCGACAAGCAGGTGCAGTTCCTGGCGGAGCTGGTGCGCTTTCCAAGCCTGCGTGGCCGCAAAGCGCCCTTGCAGGATTGGTTCGCCCGCCAAATGGCGGCGCGCGGTTATGCGGTGGACCGCTACACGTTGGCCGATGTGCCGCCGTATCCGAAAATGGCGCCAATGGTGGAATGTGATCCCGCTGGCAGCGTGCAGTTGGTGGCGGCCTACCGCGCGAAGAACCCCACCGGGCGCAGCCTGATCCTGCAAGGCCATATTGATGTGGTGCCGGAAGGCCCTGCCGATATGTGGACCCACGCGCCCTATGCCGCCTTGATGCGCGATGGCTGGATGTATGGGCGCGGGGCGCATGACATGAAATCGGGCGTCGCCTGCATGGTCTATGCCATGGATGCCATTCGCGATGCCGGCTTTGAACCCGCCGCTGATGTCTACGTGGAGACCGTGACCGAGGAAGAGAGCACCGGCAATGGCGCGCTTTCCACGCTGCTGCGCGGTTATCGTGCTGACGCTGCGCTGGTGCCGGAACCTACCGGCCATACCATCACCCGCAGCCAAACCGGAACCATCTGGTTTCGGCTCCGCGTGCGCGGCATTCCTGTGCGTGTTGCGGTGGCGCAGGATGGCAGCAATGCCATCATGTCGGCCTATGTGCTGATGCAGGCGCTTTACGCGCACACCCGCACATTGAACGAAGCCGCGCTTGCCAGCACCTGGTATGACGACATCAAGGACCCGATCAAATTCAATCCCGGCATTATTCGCGGCGGCGATTGGGCATCTTCCACGCCTGCCTGGTGTGAGGTGGATTGCCGCATCGGTCTTTTGCCCGGTACCTCGCCGGAAGAAGCCATGGCCGGCATTGAAGCGACCGGGCGCGCGGCTGCCAAGGGTGATGGCTTCCTGGCCAATAACCCGCCCGAGATCGTCTGGACCGGCTTTCAGAACGACCTCTTTGTGCTGGAACCAGGCAGTGAGGCCGAAGCGGTGCTCGCTGCCGCCCATGCCTCGGTGCATGGCGGGCAGCTGCCGGAACGGCGCACCACGGCCGTGAATGACACGCGCTATTATGGGCTTTATTTCGACATCCCCGGCCTTTGCTATGGCCCGAAGGGCGAGGGCGCGCATGCCTTTGATGAGCGCACCTCGATTGAGGATTTGCGCACATGCACACGCACCATATCTACGTTTGTCACTGAGTGGTGCGGGATCAGGCTGCGCGTCTGACTCATGGGGCGCCGCTGCCAAAAAAATGCTTGGCCTTGGACCCGGTCACGTTCATGTTATAAGGGTGTCGCTGGGGCAATCCGGCTTCCTGAACCTGTGGGAGACAAAAAATGATACGATTTACCCGCGTCCTTTCCGGCGCGGCCCTGGCGGGGTTGATGGCCATCACCTCCGTCCCGGCCATGGCGCAAGCGCCGGCGGCCGATACCATGGCCGCCATTCGCGCCCGTGGGCAGCTTATCTGCTCCACCTCACCCTCTACAGTTGGCTTTTCCTTGCCGGATAGCCAGGGCGTGTGGCGTGGGCTTGATGTGGATTATTGCCGCGCTGTGGCCACAGCGATCTTCGGTGACCCGAACCGGGTTCGCATTGTGCCTTCTTCGACGCAGCAGCGCTTCACCATGCTGCAATCCGGTGAAATTGACATGCTTTCCCGGACCACAACCTGGACGCTGACGCGCGAAGCCTCCTTGGGTCTCGTTTTCGCGGGCATCAATGTCTATGACGGCCAGGGCTTCATGGTGCATCGCGAAAGCGGTGTCACTTCCGCGAAGCAGCTTGATGGTGCGACTGTATGCGTGCAGCCCGGCACCACTACCGAACTCAACATGACCGACTTCTTCCGCACCAGTAATCTGCGCTTCACCCCCGTGGTGATCGAGAATGTTGAGGAAATCCGGAGCGCCTTCATCAACAAGCGCTGCGATGCCTATACGTCTGATGCGTCCTCCCTGGCCTCCTTTGCCGCGGCGCAGGGCACCAACGCCAATCGCTTCCTGCTGCTGCCGGAAATCATTTCCAAGGAACCGCTCGGTCCTGTGATCCGTAAGGGCGATTGGCGCTTCTTTGACGTGGTGCGCTGGGTGCATTTTGCCCTGGTGACCGCTGAAGAGCTTGGCATTACGCAAGCCAATATTGGTAATTTCGCCAATAGCACCAATCCAGAAATTCAGCGCTTTATGGGCCAGACCGGTGATCTTGGCCAGATGCTTGGGCTTGAGCGCGATTGGGCGCCGCGCATCATTCGCGCTGTCGGCAATTTCGGGGAAATCTGGGAACGCAACATGACCCCGATCGGCTTCCCGCGCAGTATCAATAATCTTTGGACCAAGGGCGGCCTGCAATACGCGCCCCCGATGCGGTAAGGACCATCAGGTCAAAAGAAAAGGCGGTGGGATTCCCACCGCCTTTTTTGTGAGATAATTGGAAAGGAAGCGCTGGGCCGGAAGCCGGCATGAAGTGCGCCCCTTCAATTGCTGCCACGGCGGTTCATTCGGCGGTGACGATGCCGACAGCCTGCTGGGGGGCAGCGGTGCCTTCCAAAATCTGTTTGGCGACGGTGGCAATGATACGATCCGCGCTGGAACCGGCGAAGATCAATTCATTGATGGCGTCGCTGGTGATGATGTAATCCTGGTTGGCAGTGCTGCCGTGTCTGATATCCTGGCGCTGTTCAATAATTGGTAGCGAGGCAAAGCGCGCCCCAAACAGAAAAGGCGGTGGAAATCAAACCGCCTTTTTGTGGATTAGGCTTGTTCAGCCAATCGTGAGCCGACGATCCATGATCTGCTGCTTCATGGATTTTTGTAGCTTTTCAAAGGCGCGCACTTCAATCTGGCGCACGCGCTCGCGGCTGATGTTGTAATGTTGCGAAAGTTCTTCTAGCGTCGACGGCTCTTCCTTCAGCCGGCGTTCGATCAGGATATGCCGTTCACGCTCATTCAGTGTTTTCAGCGCACCGCTTAGCAATTCGCGGCGGTTTGACATGTCCTGATGTTCGGCGAGTTCTTGTTCCTGGTTGTCGCTTTCATCCACCAGCCAATCCTGCCATTCGCCTTCGCCATCGGCGCGGAGCGGGGCATTCAGGCTGTTATCGGCAGCCGCCAGGCGCCGGTTCATGGAAATCACATCCTGTTCCGGTACCTGCAGCACATGGCTGATCTTGGCCACCTGTTCGGGCTGCAAATCGCCTTCTTCCAGGGCTGACATTTGCGCCTTCAACCGGCGCAAATTGAAAAACAGCTTCTTCTGCGCCGCCGTGGTGCCCATTTTCACGAGCGACCAGGAATGCAGGATGTATTCCTGAATGGCCGCGCGGATCCACCACATGGCATAGGTTGCCAAACGGAAGCCACGATCGGGATCGAAGCGCTTGACCGCCTGCATCATCCCAACATTGCCCTCAGAGATTAGTTCACCAACCGGCAGGCCATAGCCGCGATAGCCCATGGCAATCTTGGCAACCAGACGCAAATGGGATGTGACGAGCTTATGTGCTGACGGCTCATCGGCATTGTCGCGCCAACGGCGCGCCAGGCTAAGTTCTTCCTCAGCCGAGAGCATCGGAAATTTGCGAATATCCTGGAGATAGCGGGAGAGGTTGCCCTCAGTCACCATCGGAATGGCCATAGAAATTGCCATGGTTTCATACCCTCCTGCACCGACCTGCTCTGCCCCAAAGGCGGCATCCTGGGCCGATCATTACAATTTCGTCATCAACCTCAAAGCCCTGACTGGTCGCCTGCCCTTGCTGAGGCCTTGGCTAACCGGGTCGCATTGGCGCCCTGAGGAATTCGACGAGCCTTTAGTAGCTGGAATAGCGGGGGAATGCAAGAAAAACCGACCGAAATAGTCGGGTTACTCGGCGTTACAATCCAGTAATGTAAGCAGCGCGGCCATATCCTTGGGCAGCGGGCGTTCGAAGTGCAGCGGCTGGCCGCTGATGGGGTGGCGAAAGCCAAGGCTGGCGGCGTGCAGTGCCTGGCGCGGAAACGCCAGAAGGGCATCGCGCGCCGGGGGCGGCAGGGTGCGGGCGGTGGCCGGGGTGCGGCGCAAATAGACCGGATCGCCCACCAAGGGATGGCCCAGATGGGCCATATGCACGCGGATTTGATGCGTCCGCCCGGTTAGCAGCCGGCAGGCAACCAGGGCGCAGGAAGCCCCCCAGGAAAGCAGCACCTTGTAGCGGGTGATGGCCGGCTTGCCGCGTTCCACCACCGCCATGCGCTTGCGATCCGCCGGGTGCCGGCCAATCGGGGCGTTGATTTCCCCCTCCATTACCGCCGGCAGGCCCCAGCAAAGCGCCAGATAATGCCGATCCAGATCACGTTCGGCGAAGCTTTCGGATAGCCGACGCAAGGCCAATTCGGTCTTGGCCGCGACCATGACGCCGGAGGTGTCCTTATCTAGCCGATGCACAATGCCGGGCCGCTTTTCCCCGCCAATGCCGGGCAGGTCATCCCCTGCATGGGCCAGCAGCGCATTAACCAGCGTGCCATCCTGATTGCCGGGTGCAGGATGCACGACCAGCCCCGCGGGCTTGTCCAGCACGATGAGGTCCGTATCCTCATGCAAGATGGTCAGCGGAATATCCTGCGGCTGGGGCAGGGCAGGGATGGCCGCCGGGATTTCCAGCGCGTAAAGCGCGCCAGGGCGAATGGCCTCGGCGGGTTCGCGGAGCATCTGACCATCCCGGCTGGCATGGCCCGCAACAATCAGGGCCTTGACGCGGGAGCGGGAGAGAGAACCTATCGCCTCGGCGAGGAAGCGATCGGCACGGAGCCCGGCCGCTTCAGGGGGCGCGCGGAATTCGTGGCGTTCGGCGTTCAAAAGGGGGTCTTCCGTGTGGTTGCTCAAGACTTTGGTGATTGCGATGGCGGTGCTGATCGTGGTCGGCGCCGTGACGCTGATTGTGCTGATCGTCCAGCGCACGGCAAATATGGGTAGCAGCTTTACGGCTTCGGGCCTTAGTCAGCCCGAAGGCTCGCGCATTGCCGGCATTGCCGGGGCAGATAAGACAATTGCGATATGGGTGGTGCGGCCCGATGGGGAAAGGGTGCTGCTGTTTGACCCGACGCGCGGGCGCGTGGTTGGCGAAATCCGGCCGGGCGATTAGGCGTGGCGCATCGCAAGCCCCATTTGCCGCAAAAGCTCTGCGCGGCCTGCAACCGCCCCTTCACCTGGCGAAAAAAATGGGAACGCGTGTGGGAGGAAGTGCGCTATTGCTCGGATGCCTGCCGGGATGGGCGCCGGGCGGCCAGTATCCAAAAGCGCAAGCGCTGAACGCGCGTGGTTCAGCTGCGTGGCGAGGGCCGCATCATGCCAAGCAGGGCCAGGAAAAACGCCCCAAAGGCCAATTGCAGGCCAAGCAGCATGGCGGTGACGGAAGCAATCGCCAGGCGCATGACATGGCCGCCGGCAAGCGCCCCGAAATCCTGCGTACCCCATTGCCCGACGGCGAAAAACCCAAGCCCAAGACCGAGCAGCAACAGCACCCCCGCCACCACCAGCGCCGCTTCCAGCCCGAAACGCGAGAGGCCCTGCGGTTCGGACAGCATCCCCGTCACCGCGCCATACGCCCGCGCGAAAACCCAAAACTGCATGGCCTGAAACCCCATCACCACGGCGCCCGAGGCATAGAGCAGGCTATGCACATCAAGCGTAATTCCGCCCAGGCGAACAGGCCCCAGCAATAGTGCCGCCATGCCAAGCGCGCCGAGCGTGAAAAGCGCTGTTCCCGGATAAAGAAACAGCCAGCGCGGACAAAAAATCAGCAAAAACCGCAAATGCCGCCAGCCATCGCGCCAGGACCGTAAATGCGGGGGGCGGGACCTTCCATCGGGGGAAAGCGTGGTTGGCACTTCGGTGATGCGCAGCCCGCGCATGGTGGCCTTTACCACCATCTCTGACGCGAATTCCATGCCTGGCGCGCGCAGATCAAGCGCGGCAATGGCGGCGCGCGAAAATCCGCGTAGCCCACAGTGGAAATCGCGGATTGGCCCGCCGAAGAAAATCCGCCCAATGGTGGACAGCACCGGATTGCCCAAATAGCGATGCAAGGGTGGCATGGCGCCAGTGGCAACGCCGCCCTTGAAGCGGTTGCCCATCACCAGATTATAGCCATCGCGGAGTTTCGCGATGAAGGGATCAAGCGCGCTGAAATCATAGGAATCATCGCTATCGCCCATGATGACATAGCGGCCGTGTGCGCCCGCAATGCCCGCAATCAGCGCCGCGCCATAGCCCTTTTCGGGCACATCAATCACCCGCGCGCCAAGGCCCCGCGCAATTTCCTGGCTGCCATCCGTGCTGCCATTATCGGCGATCAGCACCTCGCCCGAAACAGCGCTCCGCGCCAGATAGCTCAGCGCCTTTTGGATGCAGGTCGCGAGAGTTTCCGCCTCATTCAGGCAGGGCATGAGGATGGTGAGTTCAACCTCGCCATTACCCTGGGTCGGTAAACGCTCTTGCGCCGCCGCGCTCACGCGTTGCGTCATGTCTCGTTCACTTTGGCGCTTTGATTTGTCATGTGGCTCGTTGCTGCCCTCCGACTAACCCCATAGCGGAGCGCGGCATTTGCCGCCAAGCTT
Organism: Alphaproteobacteria bacterium; assembly: GCA_016869715.1. GTDB lineage: Bacteria > Pseudomonadota > Alphaproteobacteria > Acetobacterales > Acetobacteraceae > Neoroseomonas. The sequence continues at coordinate 30,381 of VGDM01000014.1, read as the reverse complement.
GTCAGTATGAAGGGGCCTTGCAAAGTCATTATTTGTTCTGCCCAATCATGATTTTCTGGCATTTGATGACGCTTTACCAAGCAATTGTCCTGTCGCGCACCCAGCGGGAGAACGCGTCGGAAAAGGGAAGATTCCATGTCACTAAAGCCGTACCGCCGAATCTGGGGCGTTATACCTATCTTGCTGCTACTTGGCTGCGCTGAACCAGGGGGTGGCACACTGATGGGCAGCTCTGCACAGACCGCCGGCCCGATCACGGAAGAAAAAGGCCCATGGCGCGAACAGGATCATTGGATCCCGGTGGAAGGCACGAATCAATTCATTCTGATGCGGCTTTGCCGTCCGGTGGCGAACAATCCGGCGCGCCTTCTTGTGGCCAATCATGGGTCCCCGCCAAGTGCCACGCAACGCCCCAATATGGCACCCTGGTCCTGTGAGCAGCGGGCGATTTCCTGGTTCCTGACGCGCGGCTATGCTGTCGCGGTCCCCTTGCGCCGAGGCTACGGCGCGTCTGGCGGCGCTTGGGTAGACGACTAAAGCATGATGCGTTCACTTGGGTTTACGCAACCCGCTCTAGGCCATTGTTTTTTGAGCATCTTCACACGTTGAGATGATTCCATCTGAACGTGATCTGCTCTATGGTTCCGGGCGTGATCCCAATTTCGTGGCGGGCGGCACCGAGACGGCGCGGGATATTCGTTCCGCCATCACCTATGCCACCGCGCAGCCTGGGATACGCCGGGATGCTGCAGTCGTGGTGGGTCAATCTGCCGGTGGTTGGGACTCACTCGCGTTCGCGGCGCGCAATCCGCCAGAGGTAGCAGCGATTGTGAACATGACCGGCGGGCGCGGGGGGAGGGTGGATAACCTGCCAAACAACAATTGCTGGGCCGATGTGCTGGCGACCAGTGCCGGTTAATTTGGTCAGTCGGCAGGGGTGCCAAGCCTTTGGGTCTACACCGCCAATGACAGTTTCTTTGGCCCATCGCTTGCGGGGGCGATGCATCAAAACTATGTCCAGACCAGCGGGGTCGCGGATTTCCGTGCCTTGCCCGCCTTCGGCCAGGATGGGCATGGGCTTTTCACCGCTGCCGGCGGGCCGCAGGTTTGGGGGCCTTTGGTTGAGGCATTCCTCGCCAATACCCTTCCCTAACAGGAGTAGTAGCCTTGGATCAGGAAGACGTGAAGCTGGAAGGGCAAATACGCGAAAAGCTGGTGCGCACGAAGGAGCGCTGGGCGGAAGAAGGCCGCCTGCTGACTAGCACCACGGCGGACCCTATGCGCGAACGCCTGCCGCCTGGCCAGACACTGGTCAAGGATTGGCCCGTGCTTGATCTTGGCGTGCAGCCTGATGTCAGCACCGCCAAATTCCGGTTGCGCCTTGAAGGGCTGGTGGAATATCGCCTCGCCTTCGATTGGGAAGGCTTCATGGCGCTGCCGCAAACCGACATGGTCTGCGATATCCACTGCGTCACGCAATGGAGCCGTTATGACAATCGCTTCACTGGTGTGCGCACCGCGACGCTGTTGGAATTGGCCCGCCCGCGCCCTGAAGCGCGCTTCGTGTCCATGACATCCTATGATGGCTACACGACGAATTTGACCCTGGCAGCCTTCGCGGCCGCCGATGTGATAATGGCGCATTCCTGGGAAGGTGCGCCAATCACGCGCGTGCATGGCGGGCCGGTGCGGCTGGTGCTGCCGCGGCTTTACTTCTGGAAAAGCCCGAAATGGCTGACGCGCATTGAATTGTTGGCGGAAGATCGCCCCGGCTTTTGGGAGGTGCGCGGCTATCACAATCAGGGCGATCCCTGGCTTGAGGAACGCTATGATTAAGTCAACCCGCCGTGCCTTGCTGGCCCTGCCGCTGATGGCCGCCGCCCCCGCCCCTGCCACCGCCTGGGATTTTCGCTTCGCTGCCCTGGAAGGCGGCGAGCATGATCTGGCCGCCTGGCGTGGGCGGGTTTTGCTGGTGGTGAATACCGCATCATTTTGCGGCTTCACGGGGCAATACGCCGCGCTGCAACGCCTGCATGAGGCGCAGGAAGCCGCCGGGCTGGTGGTCCTTGGCGTGCCTTCCAATGACTTCAATCAGGAAAGCCAGGATGGCCGCAAGATCAGGGAATTTTGTGATGCACAATTCGGCATCACCTTTCCCATGACGGCGCTGTCCCGTGTACGCGGAGCGGAAGCGCATCCTTTCTATCGCTGGGCCGCGGCGCGTGCGGGTGGTGAGCCGCGCTGGAATTTTCACAAATATCTGGTCTCACGCGACGGGCAGCAGGTGCAGGGGTTTCCGGCGCGGGTTGACCCGGACTCTCCGGCCCTGAAGCGCGCTTTAGAGCAGGCTTTGGCAGCGGCAGCACCCTCCAGCTGAAGTTGATCTCGGCTTCACGCGCATTGAATCAATGTTAGCTGGGTTTAGCGGCGACGAAAAAACTCGCGTATTGGTGGTAAAATCTTGTAAGATTCCCGCTCCAAGAGACGATCCGCCTCCCGCCTGATTTCGCCCTTCTGCCTAACGGCCGCCGGCCAGTGGCTCGGAAGAGCCCTTTTCATGATCCTGGCCCTGCTGTTTGGTCATGCCTTGCCAAACCCCGCTTCGGCCCAGGGCGAGGCGCCCATTCGCATGCGCATCGTGGGTGGGCTTGCCGATGTCAGCCAATATGTCCGCTATGAGGAACCCTTCTGGCGGGAGCGCATCGCCCAAGCGACCAATGGCCGCATTGTCGCGGAAGTCGCGCCCTTTGATCGCAGCGGCATTCGCGGGCAGGAAATGCTCTCCCTCATGCGGCGTGGCGTGGTGTTCTTCGGGACAGGCCTGTTGGCGGTGTCGAGCACGGAAGAGCCCGAATTCAACGCCATAGACCTGCCTGCCGTGAACCCGGATATCGGTGCCCTTCGCCGTTCGGTCGCGGCATTTCTCGGGCATTTGAGCGAGACCTTGCGGGATCATTATGATGAAGAATTGCTTGGCGTTTATGTCTATCCGGCGCAGGTCGTGTTTTGCCGCCGGCCATTTTCGCGCCTGGCTGATCTGGCCGGGCGACGCGTTCGCACATCCTCTGTGGGGCAATCTGAGATGTTCATGGCACTTGGTGCGACGCCGGTCGTGATCCCCTTTGCGGAGATCGTCACCGCAATCAGGTCAGGCGTCGTGGAATGCGCCGTGACCGGGACATTGTCCGGCAATGATATCGGGCTGCATGAGGTGACAACCCATGTGCATGGCATGGCGATCACTTGGGGGCTTTCCATTTTTGGTGCCAATCTTGGCACCTGGCATGCACTACCGGAATGGGCGCGCGATACCATCCGGGGCGAAGTCGCCAAGCTTGAAGCCGAGATCTGGGACGCGGCGGACCGCGAAACAAGTGAAGGCCTTGCCTGCAATGCCGGGACAGCCAAGTTGCCAGAATGGCCGGCGTGGAACCATGGTGATAGTACCGGTCACCGAAGCCGATGAACAGCGGCGCCGCCAATTGCTGAGTCATAGTGTCCTGCCTGGCTGGGTGCGGCGCTGCGGTGCGGAATGCGTGGATGCCTGGAACAGGACACTCGCCCCCGTGCTTGGCGTAAGGGCTCGGCCGGAGTAGCGCCATGTTTTCCACGCGCTTCCTTCGCCATGCGGTCCCTTTCGCCGTACTTGGGTTGCTGGTTGCACAAATTGTGGCGACCGCCTTGGTGGTAAACCGCCAAAAGGATGCGCAAATTGCCGCGGCGCTTGATTCTCTGAACAAGATCAGACGTTCCACTGAAGCGGCCATGAACCGATCCGTCGTGCAGGTTGATGCCATGTTGGCAGGTTTGCCCGCGGTACTTGCTCCATTGCAACGTGATGGACGCTTGGAAGTATCGCAAGTCAATCGCGTTTTGCGTGAATTGAACAACCAGAACTTTATATACCGTGATATCTTATTGATCGGCCAGGATCGGCTGCCGGTGGCAACTGCCCTGCCGGTATCGCGCCGCCGTCGCCTGCCCGTGCCCAGCGCGTCTTCCTTTGCCGAGGTCGCGGCGCGTGGCGGCAGTGTTTTGATCGGTGGACCGGTGCTGAATGCCAATACCGGAGAATAGACATTATTTTTTGCACGCAACATCGTGCTGCCGACGCTCGGCCCCGTCATGGCAGTTGGGGGAGTGCCAGTGCCCGTGGTGCAGAGTATTTTCTCAAGTGCAAGTGAAAGCCTTGGGCTACGGGTTACGCTTGAACGGGATGATGGCACTTTGCTCGCGTCTGTTCCGCATGCCAGCGCATTTTTCCGGTGTTTATGGCTTTAAGCCGACGCATGGCCGTGTCGCTAGCTGGCCCATGTCCAACAACGAACTCGCCACCCATATCGGGCCGCTGACGCGCAGCGTGGAAGATGCCGCGCTGATGACGGAAGCCATGGCCGGCCCGCATCCGTGGGATTACACATCGCTGGAAGCACCGCCGCAGCATTATGCCGGGCAATTGAAGGCCGCTTCCATGCGCGGCAAATGCATTGCCTATTCGCCCGATCTTGGCCATGCGCGCGTGGACCCGGAAGTCGCCGAAGCCGCCGCCCAAGCCACCAAGGTATTCGCCGATATGGGCGCGATCATTGCAGAAGTCTCACCCCCTTGGGGCAAGCTGGGGCCAGAACTGATCCGCTTCTTCTGGCCCGCGATCTATGCGGGCCGCGCCGAATATCTGCCGCAATACGCGAACCGCATGGACCCAGGCTTTGTCGCCATGCTGCGCGAAAACGCCCATGTCATCACCGCGCAATTCATGCAAATGCGTACGCGGCGTTTTGAGTATGTGCAGCAGATCCATGATTTCATGGAAGGCTATGAATTCCTGCTTACCCCCGCCGTGAGTGTCGCGGCCTTCCCCGCCAATCGCCTGCAACCCGCGCATTGGCCGAAGCATGATTGGGATTGGCTGATGTGGGCGGAATTCTCCTACCCCTTCAACTGGTCCGGCAGCCCGGCGGCGAGCGTGCCTTGCGGCTTCACCCCGGCGGGGCTTCCTGTTGGGCTGCAAATCGTCGGACGGCGCTTTGATGATCTGGGCGTACTGCAAGCAAGCGCAGCCTTTGAAGAAGCCCGGCCTTGGGCGCATCTCCGCCCACCGCTCGTGCAGTAACAAGCCTGCCGATCCGAGGGCGTTGAAGCCTTGCGGGCGCCGATCTGCTAACCTGAGGGTATGGTATCGCGCGCGATTCGCATCCTCGGGCTTGATCCCGGCCTTCAGCATACCGGCTGGGGGCTGATCGAAACCGATGGCTATCGGCTGCGCTTCATCGCTGAAGGTGTGGTTTCCACCTCCGCCCGTGATGCGCTAAGCGACCGGTTGCTGATCCTGCATCAGGGCCTCGCGGAAACCTTCGCCAATTTCCAACCAGATGAGGCGGCGGTGGAAAACACCTATGTCGCGCGCAATCCCGAAAGCGCCCTGAAACTCGGCCAGGCTCGCGGCGTTGTCATGCTCGCACCACGCCTTGTCGGCCTGCCGGTTGCTGAATATGGCGCCATGGAAGTGAAACGCGCCGTGGTCGGCCATGGCCACGCCGCCAAGGAACAGGTGCAGGCCATGGTGCGCCATCTCCTTCCCGGTGTTGCCTTCCGCCGCGCCGATGCCGCAGATGCGCTCGCCATCGCCATCTGCCACGCGCATCACCGGCAGACCAAGAAAATGCTTGCAGGAGCATTTTCAAGCCAAGCGAGATCGCTTGGCGCCTCGGAAAATACGACCATACAAGGACCTAAAGACGCTTTGCTGCGCGCTGCCGCGGCAAAGCGTCTTTAGGTTATGCAACCCCATGATCGGCAAGCTCACCGGGCGGCTGGACAGCACCCATGAAGGTGGCTGCATTCTGGACGTGAACGGCGTCGGCTACCTGCTTTCCTGCTCGCGCAAAACGCTCGATGCCCTCTCCGCCCGCGAAGCCCCCCACCGCGTGCTGGTCGAAACTCACCTTAGGCAAGACGCCATCACCCTGTTCGGCTTCGCCGATGCGCAGGAACGTGAAGCCTTCCTCGCCCTGATTGAAGTCAAAACCGTCGGCCCGCAAAAAGCGCTGCTGGTGCTCTCCGGCCTCACCCCCGCCGAACTCGCCCGCGCCATCGCCGCCAAGGAACGCAAGCGGCTTGGCGCCGTCAAAGGTCTCGGCGCCGCGACCGCCAACCGCATCGTAGACGAACCCGCCATGCAGAAATGGGCGGTCGGCCGAATCACGCCGAGCGAAGACGGCAAAGGCGCCATCATCACTCCACCCGACGCGAATAGCATTGAAGCAGACGCCATTTCCGCCCTTGTCAACCTTGGCCTAAAACGCCCGGAAGCCACCACCGCCATCACCCGCGCCGCCAAACGCCTCGGCCCAGACGCCACCCTCAACGACCTCATCCGAGACGGGTTGAAGGAGATGGCGCGGTGATGGAGGGGGCTGTTCTGCGGGGGCGCTGTCCCCGTGCCCCCGCCGGGGAGACAGTGTCTCCTCGGACCCCGCCAATACGAGGCCGTGTGGGAGGAGGGGCGGCGCGCGCCCGCTTGCCCGGCGCGCTCTTTGTGCCCCTCTCCCCTCACGGCCCCATGATGGAGGTCCAGGGGGATGCATTCCTCCTGGCGGGGGGGCGGGGGGCAAAGCCCCCCGTGGAGCCACACCCCTCATGACCGACACCGATCGCCTTCCGACACCCGCCCGGCTTGAGGAGGATGGGGCTGAGGTATCGCTCCGCCCGCAGGCCTTGAATGATTTTACGGGTCAGCGTGGTTTGCGGGAGAATTTGCGCGTTTTTATCGCTGCGGCGCGGGCGCGGGCTGAGGCGATGGATCATGTCTTGTTTCATGGCCCGCCTGGTCTTGGGAAGACGACTTTGGCGCAGATTGTGGCGCGTGAATTGGGGGTTGGGTTCAGGGCGACTTCGGGCCCGGTCTTGCAGCGTGCTGGTGATTTGGCGGCGATTCTGACGAATTTGCAGCCGCGTGATGTTTTGTTTGTGGATGAGATTCATCGCCTGCAGCCGGCGATCGAGGAAACGCTTTATCCGGCGATGGAAGATTTCCAGCTTGATCTGATTATTGGGGAGGGCCCAGCGGCGCGCACGGTGCGGATTGATTTGCCGCCTTTCACGCTGATTGGTGCGACGACCAGGGCGGGGTTGCTGGCCACACCTTTGCGGGATCGCTTCGGTATTCCCTTGCGTTTGGTGCTTTATACGCCAAAGGAGTTGCTGAGTATTGTCACGCGTGGCGCGCGGAAATTGGGGTTTGACTTGTCCGAAGATGGCGCGCGGGAGATTGCGAGCCGTTCGCGCGGCACGCCCCGTATTGCGGGGCGGCTTTTGCGGCGCGTGCGTGATTTCGCGCTGATGGAAGACAAGGCCGCGGATTGTGCCATGGCGGATGCGGCTCTTAGGCGGTTGGAGGTTGATGCGCTGGGCCTTGATGCGATGGATCGGCGGTATTTGGCGCGGATAGCGGAACACCATAATGGCGGGCCGGTCGGGATTGAGACGCTGGCGGCGGCGCTGGCGGAAAGCCGAGATACGCTCGAAGAAGTGGTGGAGCCTTTCCTGATTCAGGAAGGCTTGGTGTTGCGCACGCCGCGCGGGCGCGTCCTGGGGGATCGTGGCTGGCGGCATTTGGGCTTAAGCCCGCCGGCGGGTGTGCAGCCCTTGTTGGATTTGCTCGGGGATCAGGAAGCGTGAGCGGTCCGCATCTTTGGCCGGTGCGTGTCTATTTTGAAGATACGGATGCGGGCGGTGTTGCCTATCACGCGCGCTATTTGCATTGGGCGGAGCGCGCGCGGACGGAAGCCTTGCGCGCCATGGGTTTGCCGCACCAGGAAATGATCACGCGGCATGGTGTCTTCCTCGTGGTGCGGCGGCTGGAAGTGGAGTATTTCAAACCGGCGTTGCTAGACGAATCGGTGGTGGTGGAGACGTATACCCGCCATGTGATGGGCGTGCAGGTGTGGCTTCGCCAGGTGGTGCGGCGTGAAGACGGTGAGGTGCTGGCGGTTCTGGAGGTGCGGCTGGCCTCAGTGGGGCAAGGTGCCGCAAAGCCGGTGCCCTTGCCGGAGCCTTGGCGTTCGGCGCTGCGCGCAGTGGCTGACGCAGCGCCGGGGTGAACAAGTTTTTGCCGGAAAAAGGCCTCTTTTCCCGGGCTTGGAGTTTTTAGGTGGCCTTGGCCGCCTTCAATCGTCCCTTGCGGGCGAAGGAGATGTGGCGTGGATCGTAGCGTGACCACTCAGGCGCTTGGGCAGGCGGCCCAAGATTTGTCGCTTTGGGGCCTGTTCCTGCAAGCGGATTGGGTCGTGAAGGCGGTGATGATCGGCCTGCTGCTCGCCAGTATTTGGGTCTGGGCAGTGGTGTTTGAGAAGGTCGTTACCATGCGGCGCGTCAACAAGGCGGCGGATGGGTTCGAGGATCGCTTCTGGTCCGGCGGCAGCCTGGATGAGCTGTACAGCCGCGAGGGTGAGCAGCCGACGCACCCGCTGGCTGCCGTGTTCGGCGCGGCGATGCGCGAATGGCGCCGCAGTACTGGCGGGGTTGCCATGCTGGGCGGCGCCAAGGAACGCGTGGAACGCGCCATGGCGGTGACGATTGGGCGAGAGATGGAAAGGCTGGAACGCTGGATGGTGTTTCTGGCCTCCGTCGGTTCGGTTGGGCCTTTTGTCGGCTTGTTCGGCACGGTTTGGGGGATCATGAATTCCTTCTCGGCCATTGCGGGCATGCAGAACACGAATCTGGCCGTGGTGGCGCCGGGGATTGCAGAAGCCTTGTTTGCCACCGCGATTGGTCTGGTGGCGGCGATCCCTGCCGTGCTGGCCTATAATAAGATCAATACGGACCTTGCGCGCTTTGCCGCGCGGCTTGAAGGTTTCGCGACTGAATTTGGCGCCATCCTGTCGCGCCAGACGGAAGCGGCGGCAACTTATGGCGGGCCGCGCAGCCCGAACCAGGCAGCGGAATAGGCGATGGCGGTTTCCCTTTCCGGCGGGCGGTCTTCCGGGCGGTCTCGCTACCGGCCCATGGCGGAAATAAATGTCACGCCGCTGGTGGATGTGATGCTGGTGCTGCTGATCATTTTCATGGTGGCAGCGCCGCTGATGACGGTGGGCGTGCCGGTGGATTTGCCGAAAACCACCGCCCAGCCGCTCAATCAGGAAACTGAGCCGCTGACCATTACGGTGAATCCGGAGGGCAAGATTTTCCTGCAGGAAACGGAAGTGCCTTTAGAGGGCTTGGTTCCGCGCCTGCAGGCGATCATGCGGGAACAGCCGCAGGGTGCGCCGCAGCGGCGAATTTTCGTGCGTGGCGACAAGGCCATTTCCTATGGCCGTGTGATGGAGGTGATGGGCACCATCGCCGGTGCGGGCTTCACGCGCGTGGCGTTGTTGGCGGAACAGCCGCAGGCACAGCGCCCGGGCGCGGCACCGCCCCTAGCAGGCAGGCCCGCGACCCAGCCAGCACGCCCGACAGCCCCCCCTGCTGCGCCCAACCGCCCCGCCCAGGCCCCCCGCTGAAGGCCGGGGAGAAGGAGAGAAAGCCTTGCCCCGGGCCTTGCCCGATAAGCGCCTGAACAAGTGGCTGATGGTCTCGGCGGGGCTGCATGCGGCGCTGCTGGCCATCGGAGCCTTGTATTCGCTTGCGCGGCCCATTCCCGAGCCACCACAGGAACAGGGCATCGCGGTGGAGCTTGTCGCCCCCGGCCCTTCGCAGATGGCGCGCGCTGATACGCCCTCACCGAACCCGGCGCAGACTTCGACCCAGACCCCAACACCACCGACACCGGAACCCCCGGCGCCGGAGCCGCCGCGCAATGCGCCGCCGCAGCCAACACCGCCGCCGCCCCCCCCACCCCCGGCGCCGGCTGCTGCGCCCACGCCCGCGCCGCCAAGCCCGGCACGGCCCACGCCGCCCGCGCCAGCACCCGCCCCAACCCCCGAGCCTTCGCCAGCGCCGCGCGTCCAGCCGCAAACGCCGGCCCAGCAGCCAACCCCGCCACAGCAACAGGCGGCACAGCCACCGCGCCCAGAACCACCCTTGCCGCTGCCGCCGCCGCCGGTGCCACCGCCGCCCGAGCCATCGCGTCAGGCAGGCACGGGGCAAACACCGCCCGCTGCCCGACCGCAGGAAAACAGCGCCTCGGTGCAGAATACGCTGGAGCGTTTGCGCAACGCGCAGCAGCAGGACCGCGCGCCGACCGCGCGGCCCAATCCTTCTGGTGCGCCGCGCCAGGGGGGCGGTTCACCGACTGGGAATGCTGCGCTGACACAGGTTGAGATTCGCGGCCTCGAGGTGCAGGTGGAAGAATGCTGGAATGTGGATGCGGGGATGTTGGGCTTGCAGGAAATCACGGTGGAATTGCGCGTGCAGCTCGATGCCCTAGGCAATGTCCGCAATGCCGCTCCATGGGGTAACTTGCCGAGTGATCCACGTGTGCGCGCGATATACGAATCGGCCCGACGTGCGCTACTATCACCAGCGTGCAATCCGCTGAAAGTGCCGCCAGACAAAATCAAGACCTTGGAATCTACACCTTTTCGCTTCAGCCCGCGCGGGCTGGTGCGCTAAATTCGGGATGATAGGCATGACAACAAGACGCTCCCTTCTGCTTGGCGCCGCGGGTGCGGTGACTGTTTCGGGCCTTGCCGGCTCGCCTGATGTAGCTTTCGCGCAAGGGGCGGTGATTGACATCACGCGCGCGCGCACCAACCCGATCCCGATTGCCATTCCGGATTTTGCTGGCGCTGGCGATGGCCAGCGTTTCGGGCGTGATATTGTGCGTGTGGTGCAGGATAATTTGCGCAATTCCGGGCTGTTCCGCCCGGTGCAGCGCCAGGCCTTCATCCAAACCCCGGAAGCCGCCGCGCAAACGCCGCGCTTTTCGGATTGGCGCGTAATCGGCGCGCAGGCGCTGACCACGGGGCGCGCGGATGTGCAGGGCAGCAATCTCCGCGTGGAATTTCAGCTGTGGGATGTGCTGCCGGAGGCGCGGTTGCAGGGGACCGCCTTCACGACGCCTACTGCGAATTGGCGGCGCATCGCGCATCTTATCTCTGACGTGATCTATGAAAGATTGCTTGGTGAGAAGGGCTATTTCGACACACGCATCGTCTATATCGCGGAAACCGGCCCGCGTGACCGGCGGCTGCGGCGGCTTGCCATCATGGATCAGGATGGCGAACACAATGCCTTTCTGACCGATGGGCGCGAAGCCGCACTCACGCCGCGCTTTCACCCTTCGGCGGATCGTGTGGCCTTCATGTCCTATCAAAGCCGTGAACAGCCGCGCGTTGTTTTGTTTGACCTGAATACGCGCGGCCAGCAGGCGCTTGGCAATTTCCCGGGCATGACGCTTTCCCCGCGCTTCGCCCCCGATGGGCGTTCCGTGGTGCTTTCCGCCATGCGTGGCGCCAATGCGAACATCTATGTGGTGGATTTGGCAAGCCGACGCGAAAGGCAGATCACCAGCGGCGGCGCGCTTGATGTCAGCCCCGCCTTTTCGCCGGACGGTACGCAGATCGTGTTCAATTCCGATCGCGGCGGCGATCAGCAGCTTTACGTAATGGATTCGAATGGCGGCGGCATCCGCCGTATTTCCTTCGGCCGCGGTCGCTACGCCACGCCCGTCTGGTCCCCGCGCGGCGATTTGATTGCCTTCACGCGCTTCGGCCGCGGCAGTTTTGCGATTGGCGTAATGCGCCCCGATGGCTCGGGTGAGCGTATCCTGTCTGAAGGCTGGAAGATGGAAGCGCCAAGCTTCGCGCCCAATGGCCGCATGCTGGTCTTTGGGCGGGAAACCCGTGCGACGGATGCGCGCGGCGGCGGCTATTCAGCCCGCATCCACACCATAGACATCGCGGGCTTCAATGAACGCCCCTTGCCAACGCCCACCGATGCGACCGATCCCACCTGGTCCCCTTTGCTTTCCTGAAGGTTTTGGCTTGACCTCAGCGGGTCGAGCCTTTACCGCACCGCACAAAGCTACCATTTTCCTGAAAGGAAACCAGTCATGAAGTTGAAATTCCTTGGAATTGCCAGCATCGCGCTGCTCGCCGCCTGTTCCAATTCGGACAATAGCAGCAGCACGGGCGCTGGGATGGGCGGCGCGGGCAATATCCGCCCCGGCAGCCAGGAAGATTTGGTCGCCAATGTGGGTGATCGGGTCTTCTTCGATTTTGATCGCAGCAATATCCGCGCCGATCAGCGCCCGGTGCTGCAGCGCCAGGCGGAATGGATGGGCCGCTTCCCGGAAGTGCGGGTGCAGGTTGAAGGCCATGCGGATGAACGCGGCACGCGCGAATATAACCTCGCCCTCGGTCAGCGCCGCGCCAATGCGGCGCGCGATGCCCTGGTGGCGGGCGGCGTGAATCCTTCGCGGGTTTCCACCATCTCCTTCGGCAAGGATCAGCCGGCGGCGCTGGGTTCGGATGAAAGCGCCTGGGCGCAGAGCCGCCGCGCCGTCACGGTCGTTCGCTAAAGTTAAGGGGCGCGGCTTCGGTCGCGCCGCTTGAAGGCCATGGCAGGCTTCACCCCGGTTTTCCGTTTAGCGCTTCTGGGCCTTGGGTTGGCTCTGGCCGCCCCTGTGCAGGCTCAGGTGGAAACGCGGGAGGGCATTGCGCTGCAAAACCAAATCCTGGATTTGCGGCGAGATCTTGATTCGCTTCGCCGAGGTGGTGGCGTCGTGGCCGCGCCAAGCGCGCCTTCGCGCGCGCCGGCTGCCTCGGGCGATCTGGTGCAACAACTGCTTGGTCGTGTGCAGGAGCTTGAGGAAGAAAACCGCCGCCTGCGTGGTCGCGCCGATGTCGCCGACAATAATGAACGGCAGATGCGCGCCGAGATTGAAAAACTGCGGGGCGATCTGGATTTCCGCCTACAAGCGCTCGAGAGAGGCGCTGGCCGGCCGGCCACCGCGCGCCCTCCTCAGCCGGGGCCGGTGGCGCAAACACCACCGGCCCCGGCACCCTCCAGCGCCCCTAGAACCGCCGAGAAGGCCATTGCAGATGGCCAGGCCGCTTTGGCCCGGCGCGAATTTGCCGTAGCCGAGGCCGCCGCGCGGGAAGCGATTCGCGCCCGCCCTGGTGCCCGCGCCCAAGATTCGTCCCTGCTGCTGGGTGATGCGCTGATGGGCAAGCGGGATTTCCAGAATGCAGCGCTTGCCTATGACGAGGCCTACAGCCGCAACCGCCAGGGTGCGCGCGCGCCAGAGGCCCTGATCGGCCTCGCCGATGCTTTCCAGGGCTTTGGCGCGAAGCGGGAAGCCTGCGAAACCTTGGATAATTTGCGCTCCAACTTTCCCAACCTTTCCGGCCCGCAGGCGCAGCGCGCGGCCCATAGCCGCCGCCGCGCGCAATGCCGATGAGATAAGCCAATGGGGATAGCCCGCTTCCTGCGCTGAGCCTTCCGGTCAGCCGCGCTGAATTCGCCGCGGCCATGGCGCCGCTGGGGCCATTTGGCGCGGCGCCATCGCTTGCCGTCGCGGTCTCCGGTGGTCCGCATAGCTTAGCAGTCGCCTTGCTGGCGCGGGATTGGGCTGAAGCCAGGGGCGGGCGGGTGCTGGCTCTGGTCGCAGATCATGGGCTCAGGCCAGAAAGCGGGGCCGAGGCTGATGATGTCATGGGCCTGCTGGCCGGCGCCGGGATCGCGGCGGCGTGCCTGCGGCTTCGCCTGCCCAGCGGCGCGCGGGTGCAGGAACGCGCCCGAATGGCGCGGCTGGCGGTGCTGACGGAAGCCGCCGCGCGCCATGGCTGCCCCTGGCTGCTGTTCGGCCATCATCGCGGCGATCAGTCGGAAACCCTGGCGTTTCGAGCGCTACGCGGCAGTGGCGCGGCGGGCTTGGCGGCCATGGCGGCGATGCGCGTGGCGCCCGATTGCCTGATCCTGCGTCCGCTTCTGGGCTTTGCCCCCGCCCGGCTGGAGGCGGTGGCGGCCGCCGCTGGCATTTCCCCGGTGCGTGATCCGTCCAATGACAATCCGCGCTTTGCCCGTATCCGCCTGCGCCAGGCCCTGGCCGACCCTGGCGGCGAAGGTGATGGGGTGCAGGCGTTGGCCGAAGCGGCATCGGCTTTCGCCCATCGTCGCGCCCGGCAGGAGGCCGCGCTGCTGGACCGGTTGGCAGCGGCAGCAGAGATCCACCCGGAAGCCTATGCCTGGGTGGACTCTAGGGCGCTTGGCAGCGATGCGCTTGGCGTTGCCGCTTTGGCCCGCCTGATCGCCCTGATCGGCGGGGCGGCCTGGCCTGCCCCCATTGAGGCCACGGCAGCGCTGCTGGCGCGGGGCGGCGGCAGCCTTGCCGGGGCTTGGGTGCGCCCCGGCGCCGGTGGGCGCCTTTTGCTGGTGCGCGACCCCGGCATGGTTGCGCCGGCCCAGACGCTCACGCCGCGTTTTTTGTGGGATGGGCGGTTTTCGGTGACCGGCCCGGCGCGGCCGGGCTGGCACTGCGCGGCCCTGGGGGCGGCTGCGGCCACCTTGCGCCACCAGACCAAAACGCCGCTTGCCGCGCTCAGTGCCCTGCCAGCGCTTTGGGATGAAGAGGGAAAGCTGGCAGTCTTGCCCGGCCTGTTCTATGCTGCCACCGCGGAAGCTTCGGCTTGGCGCCTGGTCTTTGCCCCGAGGGGTGGCGGCCTGCCGCCGGGCTAATTACGCTTGTGTGGCTAGATATTTCATGCGGGACATTCAAGATGCGTGAAGCCTCACTATGTACGCTGTAGCAGGCGGCGAATGACGCCATCATGCTCCTGAAGATGGAAGGGTTGCGGTGAATAATTTCAGCCGAAACATGGCTTTATGGGTGATCGTGGCGCTGCTGCTGGTGGCCCTCTTCAACCTGTTTCAACCGAGCGGCTCCAGCCGCCCTGGCACCTCTCAAGTCGCCTATTCCGACTTTTTGAATGAGGTGCAGGCCGGCCGTGTGCGCGATGTCACCATCCAGGGCCGGACCCTGACCGGCCAGCTGAATGATGGGCGGCAATTCACCACCTATACGCCGGAAGATCCGGGCCTGATTTCGCGCCTGACGGAAAAGGGCGTGCGCGTGGTGGCCCGCCCTGAAGAAGCGGAGGTCAATCCGCTGCTGCATTACCTGGCTTCCTGGTTCCCGATGCTGCTACTCATTGGTGTCTGGATTTTCTTCATGCGCCAGATGCAAGGCGGCGGCGGGCGCGCGATGGGTTTCGGTAAATCCCGCGCCAAGCTGCTGACCGAAAAGCAGGGCCGCGTGACCTTTGACGATGTCGCCGGCATTGACGAAGCCAAGGCGGAGCTTGAGGAAATTGTCGAATTCCTGCGCGATCCGCAGAAATTCCAGCGCCTGGGCGGCAAGATCCCGAAGGGCGTTCTGCTGGTGGGCCCCCCTGGCACCGGCAAAACCTTGCTCGCGCGGTCCATCGCCGGTGAGGCGAATGTGCCCTTCTTTACGATTTCCGGTTCGGATTTCGTCGAAATGTTCGTGGGTGTTGGTGCATCGCGCGTGCGTGACATGTTCGAACAAGGCAAGAAGAACGCGCCTTGCATCATCTTCATTGACGAAATTGATGCGGTCGGGCGCCATCGCGGCGCCGGGCTTGGCGGCGGCAATGATGAACGCGAACAGACGCTCAATCAGATGCTCGTTGAAATGGACGGTTTCGAAAGCAATGAGGGCGTCATTCTGATTGCCGCGACCAATCGCCCGGATGTGCTTGATCCTGCGCTTCTGCGACCAGGCCGTTTCGACCGTCAGGTTGTGGTGCCCAATCCGGATGTGAATGGGCGCGAGAAAATCCTGCGCGTGCACATGCGTAAGGTGCCGCTCGCTTCCGATGTGGACCCCAAGGTGATTGCGCGTGGTACACCGGGTTTCTCGGGTGCTGATCTGGCGAACCTTGTCAATGAAGCTGCACTTTTGGCGGCACGCACCGGCCGGCGCACCGTTGGCATGGCGGAATTCGAAGCCGCCAAGGACAAGGTGCTGATGGGGGCGGAGCGGCGCAGCCTTGTCATGTCTGAAGCCGAAAAGCGCATGACGGCCTATCACGAAGCGGGCCATGCTTTGGTTGCCATGAGTGAACCGGAATGTGACCCGGTGCATAAGGCGACCATCATTCCGCGTGGCCGCGCGCTCGGTCTGGTGATGTCGCTGCCGGAAGGGGATCGATATTCCAAGCATAAATCCAAGCTGAAGGCAGAACTCGCCATGGCGATGGGTGGGCGTGTGGCGGAAGAACTGATTTTTGGCACTGATAAGGTCAGCAATGGCGCGTCTGGCGACATCAAAATGGCGACGAGTCAAGCGCGCATGATGGTGACCGAATGGGGCATGAGTGAAAAGCTCGGCATGATCGCCTATGGCGACAATAGCCAGGAAGTATTCCTCGGCCATTCCGTGACGCAGACGAAGAATGTCTCGGAAGAAACCGCGCGCATGATTGATGGCGAAATCCGCGACATCATTGATGATGCCTATGCGCGCGCCACGAAAATCCTGACCGAAAAAATGGATGAACTCCATTTGCTGGCGAAGGGTTTGCTGGAGCATGAAACGCTGAGCGGTGATGAAATCCGTCAGGTGATCAATGGCGAGCCCGTGGTGCGCAATCGTCCGGATGAGCCGGTGAACCAGGGCCGCGGCAGCGTGCCGACCGCGGGTCGGCCCAGCATGCGCCCCGGCGGGCTTTCCCCAGGCGCCGCACCCGCCACCTGAACCGTGGCGCGCGAGCGTTGGCTGCATCCGCTGGGCCTGTTGTCAGGCTCAGCCGCGTTTCGGGCCATTGGTCAAGGCCAGGCGCTACCCTTACAAGGCGGCGATCTGGCCTTTTCCTTGGCCCGATTGATCGAGGATGGACGAGAGGTTGCGACCCTGCCCGCGGCCGCCCTTCCGGAAGCTTGGGGTGATGAAATCGAAGCCATCACCGCGCGGCCTTTGCCCTTTGCCGGCCTGGTTTCCGCGCGCCCTTTGGTCATCGGCATTCTGAACATCACGCCAGATAGTTTTTCCGATGGCGGGCGGCATTTTGATCCCAGCGCGGCGATTGAAGCGGGCCATGCCATGTTGGAAGCGGGCGCGGACATTCTGGATATTGGTGGTGAATCAACGCGCCCCGGCGCGGAGCCCGTTGCTCCGGATGCGGAAATCGCCCGCGTCATTCCGGTGGTGCGGGAGTTGGCCAAGGCAGCGCCAGTCAGCATAGACACACGCCATGCCGTGACGATGCAGGCGGCACTCGAAGTCGGTGCCGAGATCATCAATGACGTCACCGCGCTCCGTCACGATCCGGCTGCGGTGGATTTGCTGGCGTGCAATCAGGCGCCGGTGGTGCTGATGCATATGCCGGGCACCGACCCGCGCGAGATGCAGGCTAAGGCCGAATACGCCGATGTGGTGCTGGAAGTGGCGCGGTTTCTGCGCGACCGGGTGGCGACACTGGAAGCGCTCGGCATTGCGCGCAGGCGGATCGCGATTGATCCCGGCATCGGCTTTGGCAAGACCATGGCGCATAACCTCACCTTGATCGAAGCCTTGCCGATCCTGGCGGGGATTGGCTGCCCCATCATGCTCGGCGCATCGCGTAAGCGCTTCATCGGCACGCTAACGGGCGTGGAGCAGGCCGAAGCGCGGCTCGCAGGCAGCCTTGCCGTGGCGCTCGCGGGGGCAGCGCGCGGCGCGGCCCTTCTGCGCGTGCATGATGTGGCGGAAACCATCCAGGCGCTTGCTGTCTGGCAGGCTTGCGCGAATGGCAACGCGGGCCGTTGAAACTCACCCCATGAAACAAATGCATCTTGGCGCCTTTATGCGCCCCGTTAGCATCCACACTGCCTGGTGGCGCCACCCCACTTCGGCGCCCGAGGCGAATTTCAGTCTCAAGCATTTGGTCCACTGCATCCAAACCCTGGAACGCGGCAAATTCGACACCCTCTTCATGGCTGATCATCTGGCCGTGGCGAACATGCCGATTGATGCGCTGAAGCGCAGCGGTACCGTCACCTCCTTCGAGCCCTTCACGCTGCTATCCGCCGTTGCGATGGTAACGGAACGGATCGGGCTGATCGCCGCCGCCTCCACCACCTATGACGCGCCCTATCATATCGCGCGGCGCTTTGCCTCGCTGGATCATATCAGCGGCGGGCGCGCGGGGTGGAATATCGTTACCACCTCCAAACCCGATGCAGCGCGCAATTTTAGCATGACGTAACATATGGATCATGCGGAACGCTATGCCCGCGCGCGTGAATTCCATGATGTGGTCACAGGGCTCAGGGATAGTTTCGCGGAAGATGCCTTCATCCGGGACAAGGAAAGCGGCATTTTCTGGGACCCTGCGCGGATGCATAAGCTAAATCATGAGGGCAAATACCTCTCCATCGCCGGGTCCTTGAACATTGCGCGCCCGGTACAAGGCTGGCCCGTGATTGTACAGGCGGGCGTTTCGGATTCAGGCCGGCAACTCGCTGCCGAGGTGGCTGAGATGATCTTCGCCGCCAGCGGGCCGATTGCCGATGCGCGCCTATTATGCCAACATCAAATCTCGCGCGGCCAAGGCAGGGCGCGATCCGGTACTGGTAAAGATCCTGCCCGGCGCGCTGGTGACGGTGGCGAAAACGGCTGACGCCGCCCGCGAAGGACGCGCGCTATTGGACAGTTTGGTCCGTCCCGATAGCGGCACGGACGCGCTTTCCATCGCACTCGGCACCGACGCACGTGCCTTCGACCTGGACGCGCCGCTCCCCGACATCCAC
This sequence comes from Alphaproteobacteria bacterium, assembly GCA_016869715.1. Taxonomy (GTDB): domain Bacteria; phylum Pseudomonadota; class Alphaproteobacteria; order Acetobacterales; family Acetobacteraceae; genus Neoroseomonas. The sequence continues at coordinate 11,688 of VGDM01000014.1, read as the reverse complement.
GAGACCAATCAAAGCCAGAGCGGCCGCCACCGCGTGCTGGAACGCGCGCGGCGCGGCAAGCTAACCGCACGGCAATTGGCCATGGCCCTAGGCGGCTATGGCGGGTTGTCCTTCACCAGCAGCACTGAGACCATCGCCGATGAAATGCAGCATTTGCTTGAAAGCGATGCCTGCGATGGTTTCAACATCATGTTCCCAACCATCCCAGGCGGGGTTGAGGATTTCGTGTGGTTGGTGGTGCCTGAGCTGTAACTGCGGGGGATCCTCCGGAAGGAATATGCCAGGGCCACATTGCGGGAGCGTTTGGGGCTGCCCAGGCCGGGGAACCGGTTTTTTCAGACCAAGGCTTTTGCAAATCGTTGAACAAACCAAAGGTTTCACACTAAACTCCCGTCACAACCGAGGGCGATAGGCTTCGCCGCACCACAATGGGAGAATGACATGCTTCAAAGACGACACCTGCTCGGCGGCGCGGCGGCGCTCCCCTTCGCTTCCATCGGCGCGCCCGCCATCGCGCAAGCACCGCGCGTGCTGCGCTACGTGCCGCACGCCAATCTGCCGAATATTGACCCCTTCACCAATACGGCCTTCGTCGCACGCGACCACGCCTTCCTGGTTTATGACCAACTCTATGGCATGGACGACAAGTTCCAACCACGCCCGCAAATGGTCGAGGGCCATGTTGTCGAAAATGACGGCAGGACCTGGCGTTTCACGCTGCGTGAAGGTCTCAAATTCCACGACAATACGCCGGTGCGTGGGCGGGATTGCATCGCCTCCATCAAGCGCTGGGGAAGGCGCGATGCCTTTGGCCAGGTGCTGATGACGCGTGTGGCGGACATGATTGAAGTGAGCGACCGCGTGTTCGAGCTTCGCCTGAACGCGCCCTTCCCGAAAATGCTCGATTGCCTGGCGAAGGTCACCACAAGCTGCCTGTTCATCATGCCGGAACGGCTCGCGAATGTTGATCCCTTCACGAATATTACAGAGGCAGTGGGCAGCGGGCCTTATCGCTTTGTCCAGAATGAATGGGTCCCGGGGTCCATGCTCGCCTATGCGCGCAATGCGGATTACGTGCCGCGCCAGGAAGCGCCTGGCATGACAGCCGGCGGCAAGGTGACGCATTTTGATCGCGTGGAATGGCGGATCATTCCAGATGCAAGCACAGCCTCCGCCGCGCTGCAATCGGGTGAGATTGATTGGTGGGAACAGCCGACCGCCGATCTATTCCCGCTTTTCATGCGTGGTGCGGCGGCGCGCAATATCCGTGTGGACATCATCAATGACACCGGGCTGATCGGTATTTTCCGCCCGAACCACACGACCGCGCCCTTCAACAACCCGGCCGTGCGCCGTGCCGTGCTGACTGCCATCAATCAGGTTGATTTCATGACCGCGGTGATCGGCACCTCGGGCGTTGAAGGCCGCGCTGATCTTCGCCGCGAAGGCATTGGCTATTTCGCCCCCGAAAGCCCGATGGCGAGCAATATCGGCATGGATCGCCTGCGCAAGAACCTCCAGGCCGCACGCGCCGAATTGCAGGCCGCGGGTGCGATAGGCCAGCGCTTGGTGCTGCTGAATGCGACGGATCTTTCTTCCATCAACGCCGCCACACTTGTAGGCGCAGATTTGTTTACCCGCATGGGTTTCAATGTTGATCTGGTCAGCACGGATTGGGGCACGCTGGTCGCCCGCCGCGCCAGCAAGAACCCGCTGGAACAGGGCGGCTGGTCCGGCTTCTTCACCTTCTGGTCCGGGATTGACCATTGGAACCCGGCGAGCCACGCCTCCATACGCGGCCATGGTGACAATGCCTGGCCGGGCTGGCCGACCATCCCGACTTTGGAAGCGCAGCGCGATGCCTGGTTTAACGCCCCCAATGCGGCAGCGGAAGCGGCGGCGGGGCAGGAGATGCAGCGCATCGCTTTCGACGAAGTGCCCTATGTGCCGACGGGCATGTATTACCAGCCCACCGCCTATCGCCGGAACCTGACCGGCATGCTAAAGGGTCAGCCACCGCTTTTCTGGAATATCCGGCGGGCATAAGTCCAAGCGATCTATAGCAGATCACGTTTAGATGGAATCATCTGAACGTGTGAAGATGCGGGAAAAACAATGATCTAGAGCGGGTTGCGTGAACCCATGTGAACGCAAGATGCTCTAGCCACCAACGGACGTGAGCTGCGAAACCGGGTCACATCACTAAAACTCTGGTCGGGGCGAGAGGATTCGAACCTCCGACCTCCTGTACCCAAAACAGGCGCGCTAGCCAGGCTGCGCCACGCCCCGCACGACGAGCACCCTATGGGCAGTCGCGGTGCGGAGCAAGCCTTGTATTACGGCGCGGTGCCGAATATCCGGTGCAGCACACGATCCCCAACACGGATATTGAGCCGCTCTGCCATGCCAGCAGCCAGTTCCAAGGTGGCGCGCACCGGGCCATTGCTCGAAATGCTGGCGAGTGAATAGGGCACGGTACGCTCCGCAATGCGATGCACCCGCCCATCGGCGGCGATGAACACCATGTCGAGCGATGTGATGGTATTGCGCATCCACATGGAACTTTCGCGTGGCCCCCCCCAATCGAACAACATGCCCTCATCCGGCTTCACTTCCGGGCGGAACATCAGGCCGATCATCTGCTGTTCCGGCTGCACCGCCATTTCCACCGTAAAGGTCAGCCAACGCCCATCGCGGGTTTCAAACACAAGGGGCTCGGTCGGTAGGCGCGACTGTGGGCGATCCACCCCGGGCTGCGCGACAGCGGCGAAGGGAAGCAGCGCAGCAAGCGCCAGCAGGGAGCGTCTTTGCATGGAAACCTTCATGGCATGGGATCGGCAAGCGCCGCAAGCGCCGCTGCCGCCGCACGGCGCACCACGGCGCGCACCACGCCAGGGCGCGGGGTATCGGCGAGTGTGGTGAACCAATGTTCGGGCGGGTTGCGCCCGGCGGCGCGGTGATAACTGAGGGTCCGCAGCACCGCCTCTGCCGCATCGGGCAGGCGTTCGGGCAGGGCATGGCCATTCAGCAAGCCCCAAACCCCGGCCCAGCAACGCGCCACGCTCCAGGGATTATATCCGCCACCGCCCAGCACAATCAGCCGTGGCGCGACGCCCAGCAGCACGCCCACCACGGCGCGATGCGCATTATTGGAGAGTGCCAGGCGCGTTAGCGGGTCTTCTTCCAGCGCATCGGCCCCGCATTGCAGCATGATGGCGGCAGGCTTCAGGCGCCGCGCGATGGGCAGGATCGCTTCATGCAGCACCCAAGCCATTTCACTGTCATTGAAGCCGGCCGGCACCGGGATATTCGCCGCATGGCCGCCCGCGCGATCACCCAAGCCACCGGTGAAGGGCCAGCGCCCATCCTCATGCACCGACAGCGTGACAACATGCGGATCATCATGAAAGGCATCCTGCACGCCATCGCCGTGATGCGCGTCAATATCCACGTAAAGTAGCGGCGAAAGCCCCTGATCGCGCCAGGCGAGCAAGCCCAGCACCGCATCATTCACATAACAAAACCCTGAAGCGCGATCTGCGCGGCCATGATGCGTTCCGCCACCAGGCACATGCACAACGCCGCCCGAGGCCGTGAGCCTCGCCGCCAGCAGCACACCACCCGCGCTGGTGGCGGGGCGACGAAACACTTCGCGATAAACCGGATTGCCATCAGCGCCGATACGAAACCGCACGCGATCCTCGGCGCTCACGCTTTGGGTTGTCTCAGCGCGCATCAGGGCCGCGATGTAATCGGCATGATGGAAGCGTTGCAATTCTTCAGGCGATGCGCGCGGGCTTTCGATGTATTGATCAGGCGCCACCCAATCCAGCGCACGGATCAGGTCAAGCGTTGTAGAAACGCGAGGAATCGCCAGCGGATGCTTCGGCCCATAGGTGGAGCCGCGATAGATTTCCGATCCGATTAGCAAGGGCCGCATGCTAGGACGGAAATGGTGCGGGGCAGGGGGTAAGGCCCTATGCTCAATCCCACCCCACCGCGCCCGGCATATCCTTCACCGGCTTGGCGGCCTTCAGCTTCGCCAAAACCGGCACGGGGCGGCAGCGCAGCGGATCACTGGCAAAAGCTTCCTCAATCGCCGCCGCGACAGCAAGCACGAGCCGATCCCCTCCGCGCGGGCCCACCACCTGCAAGCCAAAGGGCATGCCGTTGCGGTCCAGCCCCATCGGGATCGAAATCGCCGGATGGCCACAGAGCGTGGGGTAATAGGCAAGCGCCAACCAATGAAAGTAGGTCCGGGTTGGTTTACCATCAATCTCGGCAGGATAGAGTTCTTTCCAGGGCCGGGGCGAGATCGTGATGGCCGGCGTGATCAGCACATTATGCGCGGCGAAAAACTCCTGCCAGGCGCGGTACATCTTGGTCTGCGCCGCCGCCGCGCGGGCATAGTCATCCAGGCTATAGCGCAGCCCTTCCTCGACATTGGCGCGCACATTGGGCCCGACATCTTGAGGGCGAGTACGGCATTTCTCCTGATGCGAGGTCAGGAAGCCCGCCGCGCGCAGCACTTCGAACGCCTCGTCACCGCCGGTGCAATCCGGATGCGCAGCCTCCGCCGCGCCGAACATGGGCGCGATGGCGCCGGCACGGTCGGCGAAGATGTCGCGGATGTGCTTTTCGGTCGGCGCCTGGCCGAAATCCGGGCTGAAAGCCAAGCGTAGGCTCGCAAGGTCAAAACGCGGCACGGGGAAATAGAGGCTCGGCTCTTCACGCACATAGCCATCGTGCAATGTATAGGCGAGGGGGTCGCGCGCATCATCAGACGCCATGGCCGACAGCAATAGGCAAACATCGGCCACATTACGCCCCATGGGGCCGAGCACCGGCAGACCAGACCAGCCATGGGCACGCTTTTCGGAAGGCACCAGGCCAGGTGAAGGCCGATAGCCAACAATGCCATTGAAGGCGGCCGGATTGCGGAGCGAACCGCCAGTGTCGGAACCCGAGCAGATCGGAAACATATTGGTGGCCAGGGCCACACCCGAACCGCCTGAAGACCCGGCAGCGGATTTCATCGGATCAAAGGGATTACCCGTCACGCCATAGACGGCGTTGCGGGTATTGGCGCCCGCGCCGAATTCCGGCGTATTGGTCTTGCCCGCCACAATGGCGCCATTGGCGCGCAGATTGGCGACCATGCCGCAATCCGCATCGGGCACGAAGTCGCGAAAAATCGGGCTGCCATAGGTGGTGCGGAGCCCCGCAGTTTCTTCCAAATCTTTGATGCCCACGGGCAGGCCGTGTAACGGGCCTAATTCATCACCACGCATCGCGGCGGCTTCGGCCTTGCGCGCGGCGGCACGGGCGCGGTCCTCATCCAAGGCCACCACGGCATTCACCGCGTGGTTCACCTCGCCGACGCGCGTCAGGCAGCTTTCCAGCAATTCAACGGGGGAAAGCTTGCGCCGCCCGATCAGGCGGCGCGCTTCAACGGCGGTCAGGTCACAGGGTTCGGTCATCGGCGTTTCCTTGGTTTTTCTTGAAATTGCGCGGCTAATCAGTAACCCATCGCGCAGCCATCCTTGCGCGGGTCAGAACCGCCCACCAGGCAGCCCTTTTCATGGTCAATGAAAATCGCCTGACCGCCGCCATGCGGCTTTTCGATGCCTTCGCAGACATGGCCCAGGCGATTGAGCTGATCAATCACCGCACCGCTGAAGCCGCGTTCCACCCGCACCTTGCCGTCCTGCGGCATCAGGCGGGGCAGATCAATCGCTTCCTGAATGTCCAGTCCGAATTCAAAGTAATTCGTCAGGAAGTAGCTATGACCGGTCGGCTGATAGCGCCCCCCCATCACGCCATAAGGCATGATGGCGCGGCCATTCTTCATCACCATGCCGGGGATGATCGTATGCAGTGGGCGCCTATTGGGCGCGATGCAATTTGGGTGGCCTTCCTGCAGGCGGAAGCCGAAACCGCGATTTTGCAGCATGACACCGGATTTTTCTGCAAGGATGCCGGAACCAAAGCCTTCAAATAGCGAATTGATGAAGGAACACGCATTGCCATCCTTATCCACCACGCAAAGATAAACCGTATCCTTGTGCTTGTTCAGATCGCTCTCACCCGCCGCCGGTAATTCCGGCAGCACCGCGTCATCGCGGATGAGGCCTGCCAAGCGCTCCAGGTAATCCGCATTCAGCAGTTGTTCGACCGGCACATTCACTTGCGCTGGATCGGCCAGGAACGCATCACGATCCCGATAGGCCATGCGCGCGGCTTCGATATGCCGATGCAAACGAGTGGCCGAAAGTGGCCCGCCTTCCGGTGTTGGCAGCTGGGCGAGTGTGCCCAAGATTTGCAACGCATGCAGGCCCGATCCATTGGGCGGGCATTGATAAACCTCCATCCCGCGCCAGGGGATGGAAATGGGTGTCACGAATTCTGCTGCCTTCTGGCCATTGGCGAAATCTTCTTCGGTGTGCAGACCGCCTGCTTCGCGCAGCGTCGCCACAATATCGGCGGCCACTTCGCCTTGATAGAAAGCCTCCGCACCACGCGCCGCGATGGCGCGCAAGGTCTTGGCCAATTCAGGCTGCCGGAAACGGGTGCCGAGCTTGTAGGCAGCGCCATTGTCCAAAAAGCGCCGCGCCGATGCGGGGTGCTTCAGCAGCTTACCGACCGAACCTTCCCAATCCGCTGACACACGCGGCGTGATGGGGAAGCCTTCTTCGGCATAATGGATTGCCGCCTGCAGGATGCGATCCAGCCCCAGCTTGCCATGCGTGAGGTTCAACAATTCCCAAGCGGAAGTGGCGCCCGGCACCGTAACCGAATGGGCCGAGGTATTTTCGAGCTTCGTGGTGCCGGTGGCGCGAATGGCCTCCGGCGTCGCAGCACCCGGCGCGCGGCCGGAACCATTCAGCGCAATCACCGTGCTGCTGCCGGCGGGCACGTAAAGGCAGAAGCAATCGCCGCCAATGCCGGTCGATTCCGGTTCGATCACGCATTGCACGGCGCAAGCAGCGATGGCGGCATCCATGGCATTCCCGCCGGCGCGCAGGATTTCAAGCGCGGCGAAAGTGGCTTGCGGCATGGAGGTTGCGGCCATGCCATGGGTGCCATAGGCGGGGCTGCGGCCGGCAAGGTGAAGATCACGCATCAAGTCAGGCTTCCATCAGGTGCAGTTACGGCCCCTCTCATGCCCCCTCTGGCGCGCGGGGAAAAGCCCCGGGCAGTTTCACCCCCCGCGAATCTGGATTAAATCCCCGACATGGAACCCACAGCCAGCCTTGATGAATTCCACCGGATTGATATCCGCGTCGGCACCATCCTGACCGCCGAACCCTTTCCGGAGGTGCGCAAGCCCGCCATCAAGCTCAGCATTGATTTCGGGCCAGCAATCGGCGTCAAGCGATCCTCAGCGCAATTAACCGTGCATTACGCGCCCGAAGCCCTGGTGGGGCGGCAGGTGGCGGCGGTGGTGAATTTCGCCCCGCGCCGCATCGCGGGCTTCATGAGTGAGGTTCTGGTCCTCGGCATGCCCGATGAAGCGGGTGCCGTGGTGCTGCTGGCCCCGGATCAACGCGTGCCGAATGGCGGAAGGATGTTTTGATGGCGCAGAAATACTTCACGGTTTCCTGGGACCAATTGCACCGCGATGCCAAGGCAGTGGCCTGGCGGTTGCTGGAACGCGGCCCCTGGCGCGGCGTGGTTGCCATCACCCGCGGCGGGCTGATCCCAGCCGCCGTGGTGGCGCGGGAATTGGATTGCCGTATGATCGAAACCGTCTCGGTCCTGACATATGATGAGGAAACGAAGGGCGAGCCGCGCGTGGTGAAAATGCCCGATGCTGCAGGCGATGGCGAAGGCTGGCTGATCTTGGATGATCTGGTGGACACCGGCACCACAGCACGGGTCGTGCGCTCCCTGCTGCCCAGGGCGCATTTCGCGACCGTTTATGCCAAGCCCGCCGGCAAGCCGATGGTAGATACCTTCATTACGGAAGTGAGCCAGGATACCTGGATCCTGTTCCCCTGGGATTCGGAGCCGCAATTCATTGCGCCGATTGCGAAATCGGCGGGCAAATAGGGTTTTCGCTTTTGAGCAAGGATAGACTCAAGCCCGACATCTATCAGGACGACCGCAGCGTTACCGCTTCCCGTGCTTGGGGTGCCTGTGATTTCGCCGAAATTGAGGCCGCCACGGTGCGGCTGCACTGGACCGATCAGCCCTAAATCTGGCACGTCAATGACGGGGCCGAGGGTTTCGTCGTACTCGATGGCGCGGTTGAGATGAAGTATCGGCTGAATGGCGCCGAACAATCCGTGCGCCTTGGGCCAAACGATGTTTTTGTGGCCGATGTGGGGGATGAGCATGTCGCCCACCCGATTGGTGCGGCACGTATTCTGGTGGTGAAGCGCAAGGGGTCAGTGTGAGGTAAAACGCCCTGCCCAGACGATCACGCCCGCGCCATCGCCTGTGCGATGGTACTCAGCGGCAGCACAAGCGACAGCGGCGGATCTTCCGGACGAAGCGCACCAAACCCTACATACTATTGCGCCGCGCGGTTCGATTTCACGTCTATGGGCAAAGCCACGCCGCCCACTTCCTGAGCGACCGCGATACAGCGCCGCCCGGCGGCGATGAGCAGCGCCCCGCTCATGCCCTGCCCTTGCCATTCGCGTTCGACCGCCAATCGGCCGAGGCGAAAGCCAGGTACCTCATAGCGCCCCAGGCCGCGCGTCAGCAGCGCGGGTGTGCGGGCATAGGCCAGCGCGCCGAATCTGACGCTGTAAAAGCCCAGAGTTTCCTGCGGTGCGGCAGGGTCCACCACCATAAAGGTCTTGGCCCCGCCGCTTTCATGGCTTTGCCGTGCATAGCGCGCCACAAATTCATTCAGCGCAGGTTCGCCGCAATCAAAACTCTTGCGGTCATGGCTACGGGAAAGCAGCTGCTCCCGCCAGGGGCTGCTCAAGTGTTCTTACGGGCCACCTAACTGGCACGCCTGAGTTTTTCATTGGGCGCCTGCGGGTTTTCCAAAAGCGCCAGGACGCGCAGGCTATCATGCTCAGAAAGCGCCAGACGCTCGGCGTTTTCGATGACGGCGCGCGCTTCGGGCAGCATTTTTGCTCAGGATGAAGGCCGTCAGGTCCATGTTCATCAACGCCGCCGTGCGGGCGAGCATGGCCTTTTCCTCAGCCTACAGGCGGAATTCTATGCGACCACCTTCAGGGGCGGTGACAGCAGAGGCAGAGGCCAGGGACTTGACGGAACTCCTTCCGAGGCAGCCTTACAGCGTACGGAACCCATCCGGAAAAGAAAAATCCTTACCCCCCGCCATCGGCCCCGGCTTCCTCCCGGCTCGCCAGCACCTTATCCACGCGCCTTCCGTCCATATCAACAATTTCAAAGCGCCAGCCGGCCCAGACAATCCGGTCCCTCTCGCGCGGGACACGTTGCAGCAGGGCCAGCATCAACCCAGCCACGGTGTGATAGGTCCCGGCACCGGGCATTTCCGGCAGGTCGAGCCGCGCGCGCAATTCATCGGACGGCATGCTGCCATCCAGCAAAAGGGATCCATCAAAGCGCAGCACCGCGGCTTCCGCCGGCATGGGCTCACTTGGCCCCAATTCGCCAATGATCGCCTCCAGCAGATCAGACGCGGTCACCATGCCTTCGAAGGACCCGTATTCATCCATCACCAGCGCCATGCCGAGCGGATCGCCGCGCAGGCGTTCCAGCGCATCCAGCGCGGTCAGCGTATCGGGCAACACCAAGGGCTGACGCAGGGCAGCATCAAGCGACATAGGCCCGCCGGCGAGCAGCTGATCCAGCAAATCCTTGGCCGCGACGACGCCCACTACATTATCGACCCGCCCATCCGCCACAATGAAGCGCGTTACATGCGCGCCGCGGAGCCTTTCGGGCAGGTTTTCCAATGCCTTGACCCGGTCAAGCCAGACGATGTCATTGCGCGGCGTCATCAACGCGCGCACGGGCTTGTCACCAAGGCGCAGCACGCGTTCGATCATGTGGCGTTCTTCGGTCTCAAGCGCGCCAGCCTGGGCACCTTCGGCAACCACGGCCTTAACTTCCTCTTCTGTCACAGCCTGATCGGGAGCACGCACCGGGCCAAAGAAGCGGAGCACCAGCGCGGAAGAAGCGCCCAAAAGCCAGACCATTGGCGCGGTAAGGCGCGCCAGCAGCGCCAAGGGTCGCGCGACCAGAATGGCGATTTTCTCGGGCTGGCGCAGGGCCAATTGCTTCGGCACCAGCTCACCCAGGATCAGGCTTAGATAGGTGATCGCCAGCACCACCAGCGCGAAAGAGACTTCCTGGGCGAAGGGCATGGTGAAGGGCAGCATTTCCAAGCCTGCAGCCACGGGGCCGGAAAGGCGCGTACCACCAAAGGCACCGGCGATGATGCCGACCATCGTGATGCCCACCTGCACGGTCGGCAGGAAACGCTTTGGGTCCTCGGCCAGGGCAAGCGCCGTATCCGCGCCGCGCACGCCACGCTTCTGCATGGCCATCAGCCGGGAGCGGCGGGACGACACAATGGCCAATTCCGACATGGCAAAGGCGCCATTCAGCATTACCAGCAGCAGGATGATCAAAATTTCCAGGGCAGTGCCCATGTTTTGTTCCCAAAGATGACAAAAGCCGCCTGCCTTCTAAAATAGTTTTGCCCCGCGTGAAACAATCCCGCCGCATGGCCAGCGCCATGCTTTGTGACATAAATCGCTCATGACCCAGATTTTGCCCCGGCTTCTGCCCCGGCTTTTGCTGCTGGAAGGTGCTTCCAACCTCCGGGATTTTGGGGGGCTGGCAAGGCCATCAGGGCCGGGCTTTACGCCATGGGGTGCTGTTCCGGTCCGATGCGCTGCACCGGCTGACCGATCAGGATTTGTTGACGCTGGAGGCGACGGGCCTCAGCACCTTATGCGATTTGCGCGGCAGGCATGAAGCCGCCGTCGCCCCTTTCCGCCTGCCGCCCGGTGCGCGGGCCGTGCCGCTGCCGATTGAACCGCGCATTGGTGCATCTCTCCGTGATCTTTTGGCCAATGGCGCGGCGACGCGGGCGGAGACGACGCGGCTGCTCGGCATTGCCTATTTGAAATACGCGACTGAGCAATTGCCGGTCTATCGACAGCTTTGTGATCTGATCCTGGAGGATGACCGCCGGCCGCTGTTGTTTCATTGCTCAGCAGGGAAGGACCGAACAGGGCTTGGTGCCGCGCTGATCCTGACCGCGCTTGGCGTTTCGTGGGAGCAAATCCTGGCGGATTATGTGGCGACGGATCGCTTCTGGCGCCGCGATCACCCGTTGCCGGATGAAGCGCCAGAGGAAGCAAAGCAGGCGATATTGGACGCGCACCCGGCGCTGCTCGCCGCCGCGCTGGAAGCGGCAGTGGCGCCCTTTGGGTCTGAGGTGTCCCGCTCCCATTTTTATGTACCAGTGATTTGTGGATTTACTAAGTATGTTTCGGGTGCCGGCGGCCGCATTCCGAGGGCGTGGTGGGGCCGGATATGGTTATATTGGTTGAGCTATTGATTGATGAGAGTTTGGGCCTGGGGGGTGTGCTAAACCATTCAGTGTTGAGCACCTCTCTGCGAAGTGTTCCGTTAAACCACTCGTTATAGCCGTTTTCCCAGGGTGACCCGGGATAGATCCGGATCGGCTTAATGCCGACTTTGGTCAGCCAATCTGTGAAGGGTTCGGAG